>CAJTFB010000015.1 GCA_910575665.1 Eubacteriaceae bacterium | reverse complement strand
CTATACAGCCCCGCCACTCACCTCCACGTGTTCTGTAGTGTGTCAGTCTTATAAAAAGATTATATCAAGAGGTAAAGAAAATAGAAACGAGCGAAGCGAGAGAAACTAAGGTTTCATGACCCCATCGGTGGCTTTCGCGAAGCGGAAAGGCGGATTATAAGAATGGATATAAATATTATTAAAGAAGTGCGGGAAAAAGCACATGATACAAATGTTGCCAATAAGATAATTGATTCATTAAAAGGATTGAAACAAAGTTCAGATGATAAAAGCCGCTGTAGATGGGTTTGGGAACTTATTCAAAATGCCAAAGATGTAGTTAACAGTAATGGTAATGTTGATATAATGATAAGTTTTAATGAAGAGCAAAAAAAATTACAATTTTCACATAATGGAAAGCCATTTACAATACAAAATATTGTTTTTTTGATAGAACAAGTTTCAACAAAAGATAGAGATGAAAAAAATGAATTAAATAATAACACGGGCAAATTCGGAACAGGATTTATGACCACACATTTATTGTCAGAGAAAGTGATGGTGTCAGGCGTTTTACAAAATGATAATAATGAACTTAGAAAAATAGAGTTAGAAATAAATCGTTCGGAATCGACAAGAGAAGGAATTATTAATAGAAATAAAGAAAGTTTTGAACAATTAAAACATTGTATCGAAAATGGTCAGATAGTTGATGATTTTAATGAGATGTCATTTAATACTTGTTTTACGTATTTTCTTGATCAAGAAAGTCTTACCATTGCAAAAGAGGGATTGGAAAGTCTTTATGTTGCAATGCCATATGTTTTCGTTTTTGTACCAGAGATTAAATCTGTTTATGTACAAGAATATGCATGGGAGTTTAAGAGAGGAAATATACGGTTATCAAAAAAAGACAATATAAATGTACAAGAAGTTATTCTAAATAGGAATGAACAAGAATATATGATTTATGTTGCTAGCATTCAAGGAGAAAATGTATCAGTAGTTACAGAATTGGAGAAAAAAGGAAAATGTGTATTGATAAAAGAATATTCAAAAAAATTGCCAAGAGTTTTTTGTGATTTTCCATTAATAGGAACAGAAGATTTTGCTTTTCCGGCAGTTATGAATAGTTCTAAATTTAATCCGACTGAACCAAGAAACGGAGTCTTTTTAAAAGATGTAGATGAACCTGAGACAAACGATAATAAGAAACTTATGAATGAAGCGGTTAGATTGTATAAGGAGTTTTTGTCTTATATATCAAACAGAGGGTGGATGGGAGTATATAATTTTGTGAAAATTCGTTCACAAAAAGAAAAAACATGGTTAAGTACTAAGTGGATAGAAAAAAACATTGTTGATGAGTGTAAAAACATTATCTCCACTATACCGATTATTGATAATAAAGTAGGGGAAAGGATAGCCTTACAAGATGAATTGGGAAAAATGAATATATGGATTATTGATGATAATGATGCCAATGTACGCAAAGAAATGTGGGAATTAGTTTCAGAATTGATGCCACATATGGTAACTAATGAGACAGAGATTGACGAGTGGTATTTTTCTTTATGGAAGGGGTGTAATAAATTTACATTACAGAGTCTAGTAAAATATGTAGAGGGATTAAAAAGTATAACTGTGTTAGAAGAAAAAATACCTAAAAAGGGAGAAGAATGGCTCAATCAGTTTTATGTTTTAATTTCGAAAGATAAAGGAGTAATAGATTATATAAAAAATAATCACTCGATTATTTTTCCTAATCAAAATGGTGTTTTTTGTGCATGCGATACGCTATCGGTTGATGTGAACATTGACGATGCATATAAGGATATTTTGGATTATGTACAAGATAATTGTAGAAATGGATTCCTAGATCGAAATATTGTTGTTTTAGATTGGATGGATATGCCAAGTTGTTCAATACATGATGTTTTTGCGGAAATTACAAATGGACTTTCTCAGAGTCCTGAACAAGAAGAAAATGTATATAGTCAATTAATTGCAATATTTACAAATGAGAAAAAAATAACTGATCTAAGAAAAAAGCAGGAAGAATTTTTGGGATTTGCTGATGTCATATTTCCAGAAAGATTTGCTGTAATGCATAAGGTTTCCATTATTTCGGAAGAATTACTGGAAAAATCAATAAAATACTTATGTATTAAAGCTGTAAATGAAATAAGCGAATATAAAGACTTGAGAACCCTTGATTTTATAGTTAATACTACAGAAGAAAGTATAGAAAAATGGATTGCTAGATTTATTGATTTTATAAAAAAGGCAGGATATGGTTTTCTTTTGGATAGAAAAGAAAAAACTATTTTGCCAAATCAAAATGGCAGATTCAAATCAAAAGAAGAATTGTTTGCGGACGATGGAGAGATGGATGATATACTAAAATGTATTTCGTGTTTTGCAGGATATGATATAAAAGAAGAATTATTATTGACCGAGGTGTTTATACCTTTACCAGATAATCGTACTAAAGGAATCGCTGATGTTGCACCACATATTATTTCATATGTAAAAAATAACCAAGGTTCTGTTAAAATTCAGGAGCCAACTGTAATGGATACTTTTAAAAAGTTTTATTATTGGGTAAAAGATAATTCAGATATGGCACTAAAATATTTTAAAGATATATGCGATAACATACATTGGCTGTATAATGATGAAGAAATAGCTGAAAACATGAAAAAAGCAGAGCAAATAGATTCTATTCTAGAAAAATACAATATTGATAATATCAGTATCTTGGAAGATGCTTTTATAAAAATGACTGAAGAGAAAAAAATAAATGAAACGGTCGTTTTTGCGGAGGGAGAAAGTGAAGAGGAAATGCTGATTCAATATGGTATAACGTCAGATGAACAGTATCAAGAGGCTCTAAATATGCAAGTATTTAAGGAAAACTTTCATTATACATCATCTCATGATGTTTCAAAATATGACTATGTAAATCAAATATTGGAGAGAGCTAAAAATAATATTATAGATTATTTGAAAATGAAACCAGAATATGATTTAACAAATATTATAGAAATAGATAAAACGATGTTTATTATTGAAAAGAATAACGAACAAATATATCTAATAGCACGCCCGTCGGATTATAGATATGTTGCAATATATTATGATTCAGAGAGAAATATGCTTGATTATAATAAAGACTGGGAACTGTGGGTTGAAGATGGAAAGAAGGAACCAGAGAAACTTACATTTGGAAAGATATTAAAACTTACAGGAATAAATAAAATTCCGTTGAAGAAGGTGTAGATATGATTAATATAAAAGAAGTATTAGAAAGATTATCAAATGGTGCCGATGATGTGATTTGCAGGGAATATGAATTGAGACCTCAGATAATTGCAGAATTGATTGAAAATGTAGCTAAAATAACTAAGGAGTATGGATATGTTTTGATTGGAGTTGAGAAAAAGGGCAATGGCTACAATATTATTGGGATTGATGCAATGATAGATATTGAACATATTGTAAATTTAGCTCTACAGCGAATTGCATTATATCTACAAGCTGAATATATAGTTCATTCTTTGGAAGGGAAACGAATCTGTGTGATAGGTGTTGGATGCTACGTTGATAATGAAGTGAAAAATGTAACTCAGGAAGAAGTGTTTAATGACTTGTTTAATGCTTGTATCAAATTACAGAAAAATACTACGTTTATTAATGTTTCTGAAGATCAGAGAAATGATTTTGTTAGAGATATTTTAGAGACCAGAGGATATCAAGTAAAGGACCAGACACGTCAAGGGAAATCTGCTTCTGGCATATCGTCTGGAGAAGTTGATATTTTAATACATCAAGATGGCAATCCAATATCAATTATTGAGGCTTTAAATTTGAATGGATTAGAGAAGGCATATTTAGATGAACATATTGAAAAAGTTTATAAATATGACATTACGGGAAATAAGATTAATTATTTGATCTCATATGTTAAAACAAAGAATTTTGGTAAATTTTGGGGAAAATATGTTGTGCATATAAGAAACTATGAGTATCCATACAACTTAGTTGCTATAGATGATAAAGTGGAAAAGGAATATGATTACACTGACATAAGGTATATATGTACAATACATAATCGAAATGGGAAAAAGACAACTTTGATTCATATATGTCTTAAGATTATGGAATAATTTTTGATCAGGCAATTGATAGCTGGATGAACAGCAACAGAACCAATTGGCATAGCTTCAGCGGAAAAATGCCAAACTACATAGGACTCTAAACAGAAAGAATTTGAATCTGATACAGTGTCTGTTAGTCATACAGAATACATAGAACCAGTGACAAGCACCATGATATCATTGGTTCTTTTACTTGTAACATTTGAGATACTACAGGAAAACTTTTCTTTTCTTGTGTCAGAAGATATGGGAAGTGATAATAAAACAGGAATACAAAACACATTTGTGTATTGCGTTAAAGCCAGTGTTTACAAGGGATTGCAGGGATAGACTACATTTTATTATCCCATCTGGTGGGGTAAGGAGCCTATGATTATCCGTACTTTTTTGGAATCTTATAATCTGAAAGGAAAGAAGATTGTTCCATTCTGTACCAGTGGAGGAAGCGGAATCTCTGGCAGTATGAAAGGGGTAAAAGCGGCTGCCAAAGGTGCAAAGGTGGTTAAAGGAAAAGATTTGACATACGTCTCCTATAAGAGTGTTGCAAAATGGACGAAAAAGAAAGTGAAGTAGAAGTCAGAAGAGACAGTAGGCTGTGGCAAGGGGGTGGGCTGTATTAGCATCTATCCTCTTGTTTTTTCTGTCAAATATTTTAGCGGTGCATTCAAGGGGGTGATGGTATCGGACGCATATTGGTAATTGAATTCAAAGAAGAAGATGCCGTGGCATTTGATGAAGTCATGGCAGTATTGAAACGCCATTCTGGTTTTGAAATGTTAAGCATGGAGGAGGAAACGGTTATCTTCCTCCCCGGACTTACCATTTATCCGGAACAGAGGAAAATCTACCGTGACAGGCAGGAAATCCATCTGACAGCGAAGGAAAACGACCTGCTCTGCCTGCTGGCATACAACAAGGGGCGTGTCCTCACTTATGGGCAGCTTTATCAAAAAGTATGGGGAGAAGAACCACTCGGCAGGGAAAGCAATGCGGTGAGCTGCCACATCCAGAATCTGCGCGAAAAACTCCTTCAGGCATCCCCCGGTACGCCGTTTCATATCAAGTGTGTGCGGGAGATTGGGTACTGTCTGGAAACAGAATAGCAGAAAAGAAACCAGTAACAGCGGTTTGACTATATTCAGACCGTTGTTTTTTTGACCTCATTTTTAATATTACTGTAAAACTGACATCCCAAAGAAACATCCTGTCATAAATTGCGACCGCTTACGTCAAATCTACGGTTTATCTACGGAAATTCTACGGTTTTATACAATATACTTTTCCCATTGACAAAAAAAGCAGGGGAATCTTGTACTGCATGAGGGAAAAGGAAGAACGGCAGACATTTCCTTATCGCTTTCGGATGACATAGCGGAAAAAGTAATTAGCGATTTACTGCTGGACAGGCTCCGAGAATGTATTTCCCTCTTGACAGCCGAAGAACAGCAGCTTATACGGCAGCATTATTACGATGATATATCCGAGGTGGAACTGAGCAGGAAATACGGAATCTCACAGCAGGCAATCAGCAAAAGACTGAAAAAAGTCAGGGCAAAGCCCAAAAACCTGTTAGAGCAGTAACTGCTTATCTCGCAGGAAAATCAATTGGTATTCCCTTTGACAAAAATGCCAATATAAACATACCACAGAAAAACAACAAAGAATCATCCAAACAGTAAGTGAGAAGGACAGTGTTTTTACACCCCGGATAAGGGGCAGAGGCACTGTTCTTCCTGCTTTTCCGTATACGACAAACTTATTATACAACGACAAATACATAATTGGTAGGCTTAATAAATACTTTTCTGCATATTTTTCCACATTCCCGGCTCCGACTGCTGAAACCCTCTTCAACATCAGTTACTGCGCCATGAAAATATTCCCATATACGGAGAAAACATTCTCCCAATACAGGAGTGGCAGTGTACAGGAATTCCGCTTTGCCATTAGCGGACGGATACGCCAGCAGGTATTTTATGCTAATTTGGTGCAAAACATCGAAACCCGCATAAAATCAAATGTCATTGCCAAAGTATTGAAACAGCTGTGTCTGAAACATGTGGGCTAATCAAAAACTTGTAAAGTGGTGATAATTTCTTTAATTGATGTAAAATTGCTGGTGGAAGGCAAGGGAGGAGACTATTTTAGTAAAGGTCGCACGCTCACTCATACCGCTGGGAATTTTATCGGGTGCTGGGTGAATATTACCGTTGGCTGGATGACGAGAGATGATGCCGGACACGCCCTTTTTCGGGTATTTTGATGGTAAGGTTGCGGAATGCTTTTTGAATACAAAAGCATTTTTTGTCCAGAAGGGGAGTCAATGGGCGGGAGATTATCAATTGTATGCGCCTTCAGTGTAGTTGAAAAGGCGAAAATAGTATTGAAATTTCATGGGAAGGGAAAGATTATTTATAAGAATAAGTGGAAGAAGGGGAAGAAAGGGTATTGGGTAAAGGTGCATGTTCCAAGCAAAAAGGTATCGGGCTGGATTAAGCATTCCTGCATTCAGAAGAATGTATGGAAAAAGATTCGAAGCAGTTGATATGATGGCGAAATTTCTGATGAATGGCTGTGAATAACAGCGATTGGCAGCGATGAATGGGAAGAAAGAAAAAGACCTGGTTGAAAATCAGCGCAAACTGTGGTACAATAGTCCAGCAAGAGACAGTTCGTTTGTACCATCCTGTCTATAAACAAAACCAGGACTGCTGATATGGATCAATCATACGAATCGGGCAGACTGCGGTCTGCCCGATTTTGGCTGTATATGTATAGGAGGAGAGATGTATCAACTTACGATTGAGCAAAGTTTTGATGCGGCCCATTTTCTGGCGGAATATCGAGGAAAATGCGGGAATATTCATGGACACCGATGGAGGGTGCTCTTAGAAATCGAGACGGAGGCTTTGCAGGAAAATGACCAGGAACGGGGAATGTGTGTGGATTTTTCCGTGCTGAAGGAAGAATTGAAGAAGATTGTGGACAGGCTGGATCATAATTTTCTGATTGAGAGGGGTACTCTGAAAGACAAGACCTTGGAAGCGTTAGAGGAGGAGGGGTTTTGCCTGGTGGAACTGCCTTTCCGTCCCACGGCGGAGAATTTTGCCAAGTATTTTTATGATCTGCTGGCGGAAATGGGGCATCCTGTGTCTATGGTAAAGGTGTATGAGACCCCGAATAATTGTGCGGCATACAAGGTGTGAAGGGTTGGCGGCAATGAAAGTAAATTAGGCATAATGTGGAAAATAAATTACAAGGGGCATTTAGGAGGAGATATGGACGCAAGGCAAGAACCATCCTATCAGGTGGTTGAGATTTTTCAGAGCATTAACGGGGAAGGACAGCGGGCAGGAGAGCGGGCGGCCTTTGTGAGGATGAAGGGCTGCAACTTAGCATGCTCTTACTGTGATACCAGTTGGGCAAATGAGCTGGAGGCATCTTTTCGGAATATGGGGATAGGGGAGATTCTGGACAAGCTGTCAGAATTTCATGTGAAGAATGTGACGGTCACCGGGGGAGAACCGTTGGTGCAAAAGGCGATTGTCCTTTTGCTTAAGGTGTTAGCAGAGGCGGGATATCGGGTGGAAGTTGAGACCAATGGAAGCGTGCCACTGGAGCCTTTTCGGAATATTTCTTCGGAGATTGCATTTACCGTGGATTATAAATTGCCGGGAAGCGGCATGGAAGAACGGATGCTTAGGGAGAATTTCCGGGGGCTGGCTGCGAAGGATACGGTGAAATTCGTGGTGTCTGACAGAGCAGACCTGGAAAAGGCCTATGAAGTGTGCGAGAGGGAACTGTCGGATTGCCGTGGGGCGGTATATTTGAGCCCGGTGTTTGGAAGGATTGAACCGGAGGAAATGGTGGCATTTATGACGGAGAGGAAGTGGAATCGTGCCAGGCTGCAGATTCAGTTGCACAAGGTGATTTGGGACCCGGAGGCAAGGGGGGTCTAAAGAGTGAAAGGTGCGAAGTAGTCCATAGCGCAAAAAAGACCATGTTCATGCTGGCGAAACTGGCATGGTTGAATGCGTGTAAGAGTCTGCAAGGGAATCTTTCTCACATAGAATAGCATAAGTGGAGGTTAGATATGGCGATAGATACGAAAGCGATTAAGGAGCATGTGCGGGGCATTTTGGCAGCCTTGGGGGACGATCCCGAAAGGGAGGGATTGCGGGAGACGCCTGACAGGGTGGCGAGAATGTATGAGGAAGTATTTGAGGGAATGAATTATTCCAATCACGAAATCGCCCAGATGTTTTCCAAGACATTCTCGGAGGAGATGGATTTCCAGAAAAATAGCCAGGACGTGGTGCTGGTCAGGGATATTGATATTTTCAGCTACTGCGAGCATCATCTGGCGCTGATGTATGATATGAAAGTCACCGTGGCCTATCTGCCCAAGGGCAGGGTAATCGGGCTCAGCAAGATTGCCAGAGTGGCGGATATGGTGGGGAAGCGGCTGCAGCTGCAGGAGAGAATCGGTGCGGATATTGCGGAGATCTTGCAGGAAATCTTGGGCAGCGAGGATGTGGCAGTGGTGATTCAGGGCATCCACAGCTGCATGTCTGCCAGGGGGATTAAGAAGGCAGCGGCTACCACGAAGACTTATACCTTGCGGGGGGCATTTCGAGAGAATCAGTTTTTGCAGATGCGGCTGGAGAAGGGATAAGATGAGATAGGAAGGGATTGGCCCTGCTCAAAGAGATATTGGCGATGCTTCAAAACTGCTGCGGGGGGCTGATTGGCATGGCAGTGAATATATGCGGATGAAAGAGAGGAAGTTAGACTTATGAAAGCGATGGTACTTGCCAGCGGAGGCATTGACAGCACCACTTGCCTGGGCATGGCTGTGGAGAGATACGGAAGGGAGCAGGTGGTCGCCCTGTCTGTCTCCTACGGACAGAAGCATGATAAGGAATTGCAGGCTTCCAGGGCCGTGGCGGAATATTACAGCGTGGAGTATCTGTCCCTGGACTTGGCGAAGATATTTGCCTACAGCGACTGTTCCCTGCTAAAGCATTCTGGGCAGGAGATTCCCGAGGAAGACTATGGGGAGCAGTTGAAGAAGACGGAGGGAAGGCCGGTGTCTACCTATGTGCCCTTTCGCAATGGGCTCTTTCTCTCCTCGGCGGCAAGCCTGGCATTGTCTAAGGGGTGCGGCGTGATTTACTATGGCGCCCATGGGGATGATGCGGCAGGAAATGCCTATCCGGATTGTAGCATGGAATTTCATCGGGCGATTTCAGATGCCATTTTTATCGGCAGCGGCGAGCAGCTGAAGGTGGAGGCGCCTTTCGTTGGCCTTGCCAAATGGGAGGTAGTGAAGAGGGGGCTGGAACTGCAGGTCCCCTATCATCTCACCTGGAGTTGCTATGAGGGGCGGGAGAGACCCTGCGGCGTGTGTGGAACCTGCATTGACAGGGAGAAGGCTTTTCGCATCAATGGCGTGGAAGACCCGGCTTTGTAAATTAGAATAGGAGGAGAGAATATGCCAGGGAGAGAACAGGAAGGAACGATCACATTGCTGGGAAACCAGGGGACCAAATATCCCGATGACTATGCTCCGCAGGTGCTAGAGACTTTTCAGAACAAGCATCCGGAAAATGATTATTTTGTGAAGTTTAACTGTCCGGAGTTTACTAGTTTATGCCCCATTACGGGACAGCCAGATTTTGCCAATATCATTATATCCTATGTGCCGTGGGAGAAGATGGTGGAGAGCAAGTCGTTGAAATTATATCTGTTTAGTTTTCGGAATCACGGAGACTTTCACGAGGACTGCGTGAATATCATTATGAAGGATCTGATTCATCTGATGGACCCGAAATACATTGAGGTGTGGGGAAAGTTCACGCCCCGGGGGGGCATTTCCATTGACCCGTACTGTAATTATGGCAAGCCGGAAACCAGGTGGGAACAGGTGGCCTTTGAGCGGCTGAGCCGCCATGACATGTACCCGGAGCGGGTGGATAATAGGTGATAGCATATGAAAAAGCAATGACGGAAACGAGTAGCATATGGACTACCGTGCATAAGCACCCTTAGAGATACATTGCGGTATCTTTAGGAGTGCTTTTCTTATCCGCGAGAGAGATTGTGGGTGATTTTGGGAGGATGCCCGTAGAACGGTTGGTGGAAGTCCTTCGTTAGGAAGGCATCTGAAAATCTCCATTGTCCGTGCCATTCTGAATCTTCATTTCTGGATAGATTTATTCTGCATTGATATTGGAATATTCTATTTTTTGCTAGGAGAAACTGTTATTTTGAGAAGGAAATGCAAATATAACGTCCCCGCTTATTTGATGTGACTGCCACGATATTCGTGGTGTAGTGCATGCTGTATTGCATCGGATAGAATGGCGAAGTACAGGGGGATTGCTTAAGGAGGAGACGATGAAGGCGAGGAAAGTATTTTTGAAGCCCGCAGTGATGGGACTGGATTTGGGAGATGGCAGCGAGAGGGCAGAGTATGTGAACCAGGATTACATTTTGCATACATTGGGCAGACCCCATAGAAATATTAATATTATGTATACCTATTATCCAAAGGATAGAGTGGCCGCATAGGATTAGCGAGGCGTGCAAGGACATGGAGATTCATTTTAAGTGGGATTATCTAAAATGGAGTATGGTATTTCACTGTGTATATAGTGCATACAGTTAAAAAAGATGGGTGTATGGAACAGTTTACACAAACGATAGAAAAAAATGTGTATACAGTAAGAGAGAAGATTGGATAGTTGGTAGTGAGTAAAAACCCATTATCAGTTTTTTATTGTATCCTTATGTTATCTATTGTCCCATATTTCTGTGTTGTCTTTTGAAAATGCGTGTGGTACACTTAAATTAAGAGATTAAGCTGGTCTATAAGATTAAGCAATTCGTTGTAATAAGATCGAAGCATGATTGACCGCCTGATTGTCAATTCCCGTCCCAGCCAGATAATCTGTACTGGTGGACTTGTTGCGAAGTACGACGGTTGAACCGGCTTCGATGGAGGTAATGAACATACCGGTTAACTGAGTACGTTTTGTATCGGTAAGCTCATCAGAATAAGTGCCAAAAAAAGACAAAGGATTCACCAGTCCATTAATAGCTACTGCATAAGCAATATTGAGCAATCCGGAAGCTGGACGGATCAATAAGGAGTAGTCGATCCGATAGACGCTTCCCGTATTGACGGTAATCTCCGCTGTATTTGGGGTAAACGAAAAATCACCGGACTGATATGCAATCAGAAAGTTAACATCACCCTCTGGAGAGATGGTCTGAAAGCCGCCTGGTATAACAGCATTAAAATGCACGGGTTGTACCCCGGATCCCGCCGGTCCCTGTGGTCCCATTTCACCCGGAGGTCCCTATGGACCAGTTTTGCCTTGAGGCCCCTCACAGCATGGATTGCAACATGAGTTATTATGAGTAAAACGCATTTTAATATTTCTCCCTTATCACTGCAGTAATTAACTTCATTTTATGCATATTATCTATGTTTGTTAACCTTTTCTAATTATATTGATAGGGGGGTAAATTTACTTTATAAGGAGGAAAAGAAAATGGATGATACTATTAAAAAAATAGCAGAAAGCTTTGAATGCAGCTATACTTTATTTGAAAAAGGAAGTAGTCCCGAATTAGTGGAACAGGCATATAAAGCGGCTTATGAGAATGGTAAAGCGAAGGGTGTTTATCCGGCAGTTATTTGTTTGGATGAATATGTGGTGGAATGGCTGGAAGAAGTAGTTAGTAAAGAATATGACAGAGAAGAAATTATTACTGGCTGCGGAAACAACGGCAGGGATATTTTGAAGGAACGCCTGGAAGAGTATACGGAAGAGTTTGAGGAACAGGAATGGGAAGATTTTATAGGAGAAGAAACAGAAGGCGAAGTACTGCATGAATTTTCTGGATATATATCTTTTGATGATGGAATGTTAGAGGCGGATACCTTGCTGTTAGAGATTCCTGTGAAAAATCCATGGGAGATTATCGGCTATCTGCCTATGGGTGGATGGAACGAGTGTCCTGGACCAGAGGAAATGATTGCTGTATGTAAATACTGGTATGAGAAATACAAGGCAGTTCCCGCCGTATTTACCCATGATGTTATGGAATTTTATGCCCCGTTCGGATTAAATAATATGGACAGCATCGAGGCTGCCAAAGAACATTATGCTTTTTGCCCGGACCGGATTGATCAGGGAACCCGTACTTATAAGGTATCTGAACTGGCAGCCGGGCTTGCAGAATCCGATGTGTGGTATTTCTGGTGGGACTAAAGAAGTTTTTAAGTAGAATAGGGAGGTTACAATGAAATCTGTTTTAATGATCGGGCAGTCAAATATGGCTGGGCGTGGTTTTATAAATGAAGTTCCTATAATCTGCAGCGAGAGAATTCAAATGCTTCGTAATGGAAGATGGCAGATCATGACGGAACCTATAAACTATGACCGTCCTGTCGCGGGGATTGGACCTGCAGGTTCCTTTGCTTCTATGTGGTGTATGGAAAATGAAACAGAAAAGATTGGGTTAATCCCCTGCGCAGAAGGTGGAAGTTCTTTAGACGATTGGTCGATCCATAATACTTTTTTTAAACATGCAGTCAGCCAGGCACGCTTTGCCATTCAGGATAGTGAACTGACAGCTGTTTTATGGCATCAAGGGGAAAATGATAGTTTTGACGGGAAGTATAAGATGTATTACGAAAAACTGAAGGTTATAGTGGAAACACTGCGAAAAGAACTGCATGCCTTTGAAGTTCCCTTTATCATCGGAGGGCTGGGAGATTTTTTGGGGAAAACCAGGTTTGGAATGAAGTGTACAGAATATGAATTGGTGAATCGTGAATTATTAAGATTTGCCGAAGAGCAGGACAATACGTATTTTGTAACAGCAGAAGGGCTGACATCAAATCCGGATGGGATCCATGTAAATGCAATTTCCCAGAGAAAATTTGGCGTCCGCTACTATGAAGCTTTCTCAAAGAGAAGAAACGTGCTTAGTCCAATGAAAAATGAAATGGAATTGTTGAATCAATGTGTTAACAGGCCGCACACAGAGGGCGAAGAAAGGCATCTGGCCATGCTGGATTTTGCATTGAATAAAATGACTTATGAGGAGCTTGTTACAAAGGTTAATATTTGATTTTTGCGATCTAACGACAATGAAAAGAAAGGGATACTTTAATGCGAGACACAATGAAACGAGCGATTGATCTGCTTTTTCAATCACTTCCATTTTCAAGGAAAAATGAACTGTGCAAGGAAACACTCATGTCTTCTGCGATACAAAAGTATGAGGAAGGCCAGGAACAGGGGATCCATCCTGTTGAGTCAGCGGGTAATTTCCTGATCCACTCGAATTCCGTTGAAAACATTAGTTCTTATTTGGGCATCGGAACTCCGCAGTACGTATCGGAAAAGGAAATTGAGATATTGGACAAGAGTGCA
Organism: Eubacteriaceae bacterium; assembly: GCA_910575665.1. GTDB lineage: Bacteria > Bacillota > Clostridia > Lachnospirales > Lachnospiraceae > Eubacterium_F. Next base: position 79,202 of record CAJTFB010000015.1, on the reverse strand, counting down.
TTTCAGAAGGTAGAAAAAAAGCTTAGGCGAAATAACTGCCTGATCTCTTTGCTTATCGCATTTTGTTTTAATTTTGTTTTTGCTCTTGTTCTGAATTTGTCTTTTATTCCACAGAGTATTTGTGTGAAATGCGGAGAATTGGTCTGTTTTCAACAGGATACTATTTGTTTTTTCTTGGTTTATTAATCTTTTTGCGTAACAAAACGGATCTTATTTTTTCCATGGCGCTTGTGGTCGTTGGCGTATATTTTATTCTTGTCATTTTTATTTGCAGTTGACAGACATTCATCTTGGAGGAAGCGTATTGTCGATCCGGGAAGATACAAAGGCATTGAAGGCATGCTATCGGCTTATTCAGGAAACAACGCCCGATTTTGTTGTTGTGACAGGGGATCTTGTCTTTCCGATGGGAATTATGTCTTTTTCTTTTAACAACAATGCTCCAGTTATGCAGTTTGCAAACTTTATGCGGAATACAGGAATTCCCTGGGCATTTACTTATGGCAATCATGATACGGAATTCCTGGCGACACTGAGCCGGGCAGAAGTAGATGAGCTGCTCCAGTCCTTGTCCTATAAGACCTCAAAAAATTTACTTTACCCCTATATACAGCCGGATGTATATGGGAGGAGCAATCAGCTAATCGAGATCAGAAACCAGGACGGTGGATTGCGGCAGGCGCTTTTTCTGATTGATTCCAATGATTATATTGAAACCGGTGGTCTGAATGAGTACGATTATATCCATGAGGATCAGGTAGAATGGTACCAAAGGACTGTACAGAGACTATCCAGGCAGGAGGGCCACAATTCCTTCAATGATTTTTACACACATTCCGCTGCGAGAATATAAGGAGGTAAATGATCTGTATGAGAGTGGCAGCAAAGATGTGACCTATCACTATGGAATGCTAGGTGAAAAGATGATTGACAAGATTTGTTGTTCCCAATATGATAGTAAGCTCTTTGATACTGCGGTGGATTTGGGCAGTACAAAAGCCATTTTCTTTGGACATGATCATTACAATAACCAGTCCCTGGAATATAAAGGAATCCGCATGACATACGGTTACAGCATCGATTACCTTGCCATGCCGGGAATCGAAAACGACACGGAACAAAGAGGGGCAACCCTGATCACTATAGAAAAAGACGGAGCATTTGATATAACGCCTTATCGTTTAATGGATTTAAAATAATAGGGTTGGAGGTAAATGCGCCCTTGCAAATCCTTTTTTGTTGTATATAATCTAGATGGGAGTACCTAATGCCAGCGTGTAACTCTCTCTAATCCGACCTGGTAATGGAAAGGATAAAAACGGCCGTCACATTGTATCCAGCTAATCAGTCAGCGGCAAAGCAGAGTACATATAAAAAATAGTCACGAAATCTTCCATCGGCGATGCGGTGACAAAAATAGTGCCAGAGAAAGAGGCGGCAAAAGAGCAGTTGTCGGAAGCGAAGACGGAGGATGAAACAGGTAATGAGTCCACTTATCCATGCTATGACCGTATTAAATCCATCGTGCTGGAGGAAGGCGTGACAGAGATTGGAACTGGTGCATTCCGAGACTTGAAGTATGTGGAAAAAGTTACCCTCCCCCAGAGTTTGACATTAATTGGGAATGGTGCATTTTCGGGCTGTGAGCAGCTTCAGGTTATTGGCCGAGATGCATCTTATGGATGCAGTAGCTTGAAGGAGGTTTATACCCCCCAAAATGTATCGGGAATTGAAAAAGTGCGGTTATAAGTGATTTAGTCAAAATAAATCCGAAAGGAGAAATTTATATATGTCTGGTATTTTCCATGAAAATAATATGCGGGCAGTCCCTGGAAGAGTATGTGCCTGATGGAAAAACGCTGACAAGGATAAGCTTATCCCAAAGGAAATACAGCCCCAACCAGGATTTTAACATGAAAGTCTGATTTCGCATAACATATTACAAGGGAGGTCAGACTATGAATTCATCTAACAATCACCATACACCAGATGACTACAAAGAATTTCCCACTTCATTTCCACCGCAGCATCAGAAGGAGCAGCCAGGTCTTCAATATATAATGAAACCTCAGCCAGTATCCGAATGCTGTAAGCCAGGCCGGAAATTAGAAAATAAGACAGCGCTTATCACGGGAGGCGACAGTGGCATAGGAAGAGCTGTAGCCTATGATTTTGTGAAAGAAGGAGCCTGTGTTGCCCTTGTTTATTATGACGAAGTGCGGGATGCCAGAGATACCGCAGACCGGATCGAAGAGCTGGGTGGCAGATGTCTGCTTTTAAAAGGAGATCTGAAGGATCCTGCCTTTGCTAAAATGTGCGTTGAGAAAACAGTTGATTCTTTTGGGAGCCTGGACATTCTTGTAAATAACCATGCGGTTCAGTATATACAGAGGAGTATACTGGATATTTCCCATGAACAGCTGGAGTTCACTTTCAGAAATAATGTATTTTCCTTCTTTTATTTGATCCAGTATGCCCTGCCGTATATGAAAAAGGGATGCTCCATCATTAATACCACGTCGGTTACAGCCTATGAGGGCAACAAGGATTTGATCGATTACAGTTCCACCAAGGGAGCCATCGTTGCCTTGACAAGATCGCTTTCACTGTCTCTTGCCGGGAAGGGAATCCGGGTAAATGCCGTAGCTCCAGGTCCCATATGGACGCCGCTGATCCCGGCATCTTATTCGGCAGAAGAGGTAAGTACTTTTGGGTCAAAGACTTCCGAGGTTCCGATGAAGAGAGCAGGGCAGCCCTGTGAGGTATCGCCCTGTTACGTATTTCTTGCTTCAGAGGACGCAGGCTATATGACGGGACAGGTGCTTCATCCCAATGGCGGAACTATCGTTGGTTCCTGATCAGATTGTCAGTGCTTTTGATAAAGCAGGCAGATAACATATCAGCGGGAGTAACAGAGGGAGTCAGGACGGACAGTATTACTGCCCGTTCCGGCTCCCTCTTTCAGTTGTCAGTTTTTTGTAAATTTCGATCAAAAAATAGTATTTGTCTTTTTATTTATATTGGTATACAAATGGTAATAAATTAGATGTAATTATTATACTTGCAATGGGAAAAAGAAGAAAAAAGTGGTATAATTAGTAAGATATGCTTGCTTTTGGTTATAAGTGGGGATAAAATAACTATAAAAAGGAAAGGGGGTTTAATAATAAAAAAATGTGTAGCAAATTTATTTCTTTTTGGAGGTCTGTTTATTTTATTGGCAGTTGTTTTACCATGTACTCACGTAAGAGCAGCAGATAAACCTGAATATTGGATTGTGGATAAAACATGGGATTCGATTACAATAAGTGTTACTTTTACATTAGATTCAGAATATAATATGGTAAGCCTTTCTAGTCCATATGATTTGAGTGAAAGCAGTGATTCAGATATTATGTTTTCAAAGGGAACATATAGATATACTTTTAAGAATTTAAAAAATCCAGGATCTCTATATTTTATAACAATCTATTATGGAGATAATCAATTTTTTAAATTTAGTACCCGAACAGTAGGAATTCCACAGGGAAAACATGTACGTATTGATTTGGATTTTGCAAAGTATATTAAAAATAATATATCATACGACAATCTAGTTAGGTGGATAGATCATTTGGATGCTGCCTATGATTCTTATTTTAATTTAGTGGGTGCTAAGCCCCAAAATGGAGATACCACAAGTTTTCTTATGCATTTTCAAAATATTATGGCAATCAGTATCAATTTGTAAAACTGTATTTAGATAAAATGGCAGGATTACGGAAGAGATCTAACGTAATTGTTGATTAATGCCTGAAAAGGTGAAAGGAGCGTGTGAAAAATGAAAAAACAAGTTAAGAAAGTCCCCATATACTTCATCATGATGCTGGCGCTGGTTTTTATATGTGTTTTAGAAAATGAGGTAAATACCCAGGCTGCTTTAAAAGGAAAGATCATCATGAATCAATCGAAGATCTCATTAGTTCCCGGTAGTAAATTTAAATTAAAGGTTAAAAAAGTAAAGCCATCAAAGCTTGGCAGGATTGTAACATATAAGTCAAATAAGAAAAAAGTTGCAACGGTTAGTAAAAAGGGAGTGGTAAGAGCGAAAAAAGCCGGGAAGGCAAAGATCGTTATTGCTTCAAAAAAGAATAAGCGTATAAAAACGACAGTCATGGTCATGGTTCAGGAGAATAAAAAGGAAAAGAAAAAAGCATCTTACACGGTAAATCCCCCAATGACTCAAAAGCCGGAGAATTCGGTGGTTCCTGTAGTTACGCCAGAGCCACCAAAACATTCACCTGAGCCGCCCAAAGAACCTGCTAATGATATTGAGACATTTGATCATCTGACGGGGATGTATTTTGATATTATCTCAAAAGAGTTTACACTTATGATAAATGCAGGTACAGTAAATCAAATCGCCATCGATCTGACGGATTGTATAAGCATGTCCGATTCAGAAAAGCAGATTTTGGCTGGGCTTATTTCTGAAAAATATGGAAAAAGGACAGTACTAAAAACGATGGAGGAGTTAAAGGCAGAGGGAAGTATTGTAGATGATCCTGCCTATGGATTTGTTTTCCGTGGTGGAGTATTTATAAAAATTCGTGAAATGGAAAAAGATTCATCAGGTTTTTCCTTTTATGTCAGCTGTGCTATGAATGGTCTCAGTTTGAATGCTTTTACTCACTGTAAGGCTTTTGTTGACAAAGATAATAAATGGTCTTATAAGCTGGATGGTAAACTTTTGTCATAGATCAACGTTGCAGATCTGAGCTAATAAATCAATTTTTTCTCTTTCCACCACCAAATTGTCTAAAAGGGCAGTCGTATTTGTGCGGCTGCCTTTTTAGTGCTTGTTTTGGCAGTTATTTGATGATATATTTCAAATTATGAATGTTGCAAAGCCTTATGTCAGATAATAAGAGGAAACAGCACAGAAGGGAGGAAACTATGAGCAAGTATTTGGTGGTTGTTGATATGCAGAATGATTTTGTGGAGGGAACTCTCGGAACAGATGCAGCGAGAAAGATCGTTCCCTCTGTCATAAAAAAAATAAAGGATTTTCCGGGACAGGTGATATACACAAAAGATACCCACGGATCTGATTATCTTTTTACTCAGGAGGGTAGACTGCTTCCAGTAACCCACTGTATAGCAGATACTTATGGAGGACAGTTGATCCGTGAACTGGAGCTGCTACAAGATGAAAAATCAGTAAAAATATATGAAAAGAACACGTTCGCCTCCGTGGAGATGGCAGAAGCGTTGAAACGGGAACATAGGCGGCAGCCCATCGAATCGGTAGAAATAATCGGGGTGTGTACGGATATCTGCGTTGTCTCCAATGCAATTTTGCTAAAGGCATATTTGCCAGAAGTTCCGATATCCGTTGATTCTTCCTGCTGTGCGGGGGTGACTCCACAGCTCCATGAGGCGGCTTTGCAAACGATGGAGAGTTGTCAGATTATTATAAGGAGGTAAAAAGCAATGTCACAATTTGAAGTGAGAAATATCAGCATGATGATGGATTTGTATGAGATGACCATGGCAAACGGGTATTTTGAGGACTCATCCGCAAATGACTGGGGAACTTTCGAGGTATTTTACCGAAAAAATCCGGACAGTGGTGGATTTGCCATTTTTGCAGGGTTGGAACAGGTGGTTGAATACATTGAGAGGGTGCATTTTGAGGAAGATGATATAGAGTATTTTCGTTCCCTGCACCTGTTCAGTGAGCCATTTTTAGAGTTTTTAAGAGGATATCATTTTCGTGGGGATATATCGGCCTTTCCGGAGGGAACGATTATGTATCCCAATGAACCAGTGCTGACCGTACACGCTCCCCTGATCGATGCCCAACTAGTAGAGACTGCTATTCTGACCCAGATCAATCATCAGTCCCTGATTGCTACCAAGGCACAGCGGATCGTGCGGGCGGCCAAAGGGCGCGGGGTATTGGATTTTGGGGCAAGAAGATCCCATAATATCGATGCGGCAGTGTATGGCGCCAGGGCGGCTTATATCGGTGGAGTAGATAGTACCGCCACGGTGATGGCGGGAAAGCAGTTTGGGATTCCCGTGTCGGGTACGATGGCCCATAGTTGGGTGATGTGTTATGGAGATGAATATACCGCGTTCTGCCGGTATGCGGAGCAGTATCCTGATTCCGCTCAGTTTCTTGTGGATACCTATGATGTTCTCCATTCCGGTGTCCCCAATGCCATACGGGCGGCCAGGGCAGTGCTGAATCCTAAGGGGAAGCGGTTAAAGGGGGTGCGTCTGGATTCGGGAGATCTAGCTTATTTGTCGAAAAAGGTGCGGCGGATGCTGGATGAGGAAGGCATGGAAGATTGCATGATCATTGCCTCGAACAGCCTGGATGAATCCACCATCACCTCACTTTTGGAGCAGGGAGGGTGTATCGACGCTTTTGGAGTGGGAGAGCGTCTGATCACGGCGAAGAGTGATCCGGTATTTGGAGCCGTATATAAACTGGCAGCGGTAGAACAGAATGGGGTTTGTACTCCGAGAATAAAGGTATCGGAAAATATTGAAAAAATTACCAACCCTGGGAAAAAGGATGTTTATCGTATCTATGATGACACCGGACATGCGGTGGCGGATCTGTTGATAGCAGGGGGAGAGGCAGTGGATTTGTCAAAAGAATATCCTTATATCGATCCGCAGAAGCCATGGAAAAAACGCACTTTTACCAACTGTCGGGCAAAAAAACTACACCGGGAAGTGATTCGGAATGGAAAGCGGGTAGCTCCGGTGCGGAGCCTGGAAAGTATCCGCGCCTACGTAAAAGAACAGCTGGAGTCAGAAATCTGGGAAGAGGAGCAAAGATTTGTCAATCCCCACAGACATTATTTAGACATGAGTATCGGATATTATCATGCGAGGGAGGAGCTGCTGGATAAAAACCAGTGGAAATAAAACTTCCGATGGTCCTAAAAGTATGGGATCTGTCTGCCCTGACAGGGGAAAAGTAAGTTTATAGAAAAATTATATTGGCAATTTCGGGGAAATCATGTATAATGAGTCTGTATATGTATATACAAATGAATGAATGGGTTTTACAGTGGGGTTGAAACTATGTTTGATAACGGTAGAAAGAACGTGTGTGTGATATTATGCGAGGTGGCGGCTCATTACCAGGAACAGGTTTGCCGAACGCTCACTTCCTATGCCAGAGAGAAGGGGTATAATCTTGCCTATTTTACGTTTTTTGTATGTTATGGAGTGTATACGAAGAATGGTGCTGGCGAAGCAAACATTATAAATCTGGTTCCCTATGAAAATTTTGACGGATTTATAATTTGTCACGACACGTTTCAGAATGAGCAGGCTGTAAAGCAGATCTTTGCGTACCTCAAAGAGCGCACTAAGAAGCCGGTGGTGACCCTGCGGAGAGCCTGGGAAGAGTATCCCTGTATTCTGGCAGAAAATAAAGGCGCTATCAAAGAGATCGTACAGCATTTTGTAGATGTTCACCACTTCCACCGCATCGCTTTTTTCAGCGGACCTAAGGATCATCCGGATGCCCTGGTGCGATTGGCAGATTATAAAGAAGGTCTTGCCAGCCGCGGTATCGCTTTCGACGAAGATTATGTGTTTTATGGAGATTTCTGGCGTAAATTTTCTAGAGAAGCAGCGCAGTACTTTATCACGAATCTTCCGGAAATGCCCCAGGCCGTTATCTGTGCCAATGATTATATGGCGCTTTCCCTCTGTAATGAATTGGTTAATTTTGGGAAAATTGTGCCAAAGGACATCGCTGTTTCAGGTTTTGATGATATATGGGAGGCGACGATCAATATGCCTCCGATCACCACCGTTACGATGCCAGTGGAGAAGATGAGCGAGCTGGCCTTTGTAACATTAGAGCGCATGATGAATGGCGAGGACGTGCCGAGGGTGCAGACTCTTAGAACGGAACCTGTTATAAGGGATTCTTGTGGCTGTGAGGGGACAGACATGGATACCGCGATTAAAAAGAGGGTGCGGCAGAGCCAGGAATATGAAAAAATGCTGGATCTGATCCGATATAACACGTATACGTTTGTGGAGATGTCCGATGTACAGCGGGCTCAGGAGATTGTGAACCATACTCGTTTGCTGGATGTGGAAGACAATTTTATCAAGAACTTTTTTATCTGTTTGGGTGAGGGCGAAGGTAGCCAGTATCCCAAGTACTTTTCAGATAAAAACGAATATCCTAAGCAGAGCCAGGCAGTGGGAGCAGCGATGGAGGGAAAGATCCTTCAAACAGAAACTGCTGTTTTTGATACCTCAGATTTGCTTCCCAAGGAAGCGGTGGAACAAGACCCCATGATTTATTATTTTTTTCCGCTGCATAATCTGAATGTGACTTTTGGTTATTTTGCTATCAGTTATGAAGGAACGCACAGCTGTGGCAAGTCCTTTCATAGCTGGCTTGCGATTCTGGGAAATGTTCTTGAAAGTATGCGTCTCAGACATAAGACCAATACACTGCTGGAGGAACTAAACAATATGTATGTACACGATGCTCTGACCGGGCTTTTGAACCGAAGAGGGTTTGAAAATAATTCCCGGGATTTTTATGACAAAAGTCAGTTGGAGAAAAGAACGATGGCCATATTCTCGATTGATATGGATAATTTAAAGATCGTAAATGATAAGTTTGGCCATAAACAGGGGGATATAGCGCTTCAGACGATCGGGAAGGCGATCTTAAATGCGGCAGAGCCAGGGGATGTATGTGCGAGGATCGGAGGAGACGAATTTTCTGTAGTTGGGATGGATTATAATAAGCAGAAAATACAGGGATTTATGAAGAAGTTTAATGAGTATCTGGAGAATTTTAACAGAAATAGCGGGTGTCCATATCTTGTTGGTGCCAGCTGTGGCTGGTATTTGATTAATAACTCCTATGAGAGCACGCTTGAGGCGGCGATTGTGAAAAGTGACGAACATTTGTATGAGGCAAAAAGGGATAAGAAAAGGAGTCACAGGGATTGTGTGTTAAGAAAAGGGGAGGTATAATTTGGAAGGAGGAACTACTTTGGCGGACGAAACCAAAGATAATATAGATTTTAGAAAAAAGAGGGTCAAACGGATCAAGAAGATTATTGTAGTGCTTTGTATCCTGCTTTTTATACTGCCGGTGGTGCTTTCTATGGTTCTTTTCTTTAGAGTGAAAAAACTAGAGCACAGAATCGAAATGATCATATCTGAAAATGAGCTGGAGACCGGCGGTGAAGAGGCGATGGCAGAGATCGTCAGAGCAAAGGAAAAGGAAATAGTTACGGGAAGTGCCATTGAAGAAGAAAAAACGAAGAGGGTTTACCTTACTTTTGATGATGGGCCCAGCAAGCAGACCGAGAGAGTGTTAAATATTTTAAAGAAAAAGAAAGTGAAGGCAACTTTTTTTACAATCGGTAGGGAGGATAAATTTTCTCAGAGTATCTACCAGCGCATTGTAAAAGAGGGGCATACCCTTGGAATGCATTCATATTCTCATATTTTCAAAGAGGTATATGGTTCTCTGGAGGGATTTAAAAAGGACTTTTATCGAATTTCTGATCACCTGGAGAAGATCACGGGAGTACGTCCTGTCTTTTATCGGTTTCCCGGAGGGAGCAGCAACTCTGTAAATGAACTTCCAATTGAACAGTACACAGATTTTCTAAAGGAACAGGGAGTCCAATATGCCGATTGGAATGTCATTGCTGCCAATGGGATCACAGATAACGTGACAAAGGAAGATATGGTTCGCTCTGTCATGGAGGGTGTGGCGAAATACGACACCTCAATCGTGCTCTTATATGATTCAGCCGATAAAAAAATGACGGCGGACTCATTGTCTGCTATGATTGATAGTTTGCAGGCTGCTGGGTACGAACTGCTTCCTATGGACGACAGCACCGTACCGATTCATCATTCGTAGCATTAATTTGGAGGACATCAATGTCTGTCAGGGACAGATTTTGAAGATAGATATTAGGAGGAAATAGAATGAGCTTTTTTAAAGAACTGAAAGAGGATATTGTTCAGTCCGTGAATGAATTGAGCGATACCCTGGAAGAAAAAGTAACTGCGTCGGAAGAGACAGTGGTAGATGATGAAACACTGGAGACGGAGGTTCGGAAAGAGATTGATTCCATTCTGGAGGATGGCATATTAAATGACATGTCCGTGACGGAAGAGACCTCTAAAAATATTTCAGAGTCTGAAGAGTCTTCAGAACCAGATCTTTCGGCAGAAATGCAGGGAGAACAGGATGAGACAAAAGAGGGGATGACAGATATTTCTGAGCTAGCGAGAGAACCACAAGTAGAGAAACAGCAAGAAGATTCCTATTTTGATAAAGTGGATCACCAAGAAGTAAATGAAACAATGAATATAAGCCAGGAGGAAGATAACATGAGTGATTTTGAGGAAACAGTAGAAGATAACAGCGAAGAGACAACCGTCATTACCAAAGGTACTACGATCAGTGGTGGTATTAAATCAGATACCTCTCTTATTGTAAAGGGAGTGATCGAAGGGGATGTGGAATGTCAAGGAAAACTGACGATTACTGGACATGTGGCAGGAAACAGCACAGCGTCAGAGATCTATGTCAACACACCAAGACTCGAAGGAAGCCTTAACAGCCAAGGAAGTGTGAAAATTGATGTAAGTACGGTGGTGATTGGTTCGATTACCAGTGCATCGGTCGTAGTTGCTGGAGCAGTAAAAGGTGATATTGATGTAAATGGCCCTGTGATTATTGATTCGACAGCTGTAGTTAAGGGGTCTGTTTTTGCTAAATCCATTCAGATCAACAGCGGTGCTGTCATTGATGGAAATTGCTCTCTCAAATATGCAGATGTGGATCTTGATACATTTTTTGACTAAGACAATGGATGGAGAGGGAGGTTTCTATGAAATATAATCGGGTATTATTAAAATTAAGCGGAGAGGCTCTCTCCGGCAACAAGGGAAATGGATTTGATGAGGCTACCTGTATTCGGGTGGCAGAACAGATACGAGAGCTGGTGAAAGAGGGCTGTCAGATCGCAGTGGTGATCGGTGGTGGCAATTTTTGGCGGGGAAGAACCAGTGAGACCATTCAGAGAAATCAAGCGGATCAGATCGGTATGCTGGCTACGGTGATGAATTGTATTTATATGTCAGAAATTTGTCGTCATGTCGGTCTTATGACTCAGATACTGACTCCATTTGAATGTGGCTCTTTCACCAAATCGTTCAGCAGAGATAGGGTAGAGAAGTATCTAGCTAAGAATATAGTGGTGTTTCTGGCTGGAGGAACGGGACATCCTTTTTTCTCTACGGATACAGCGACAGCACTCCGTGCGGTGGAGATTCAGGCCGATGTGATTCTTGCGGCTAAGTCGGTGGATGGAGTATATGACTCAGATCCGGCGAAAAATCCGACTGCAAAGAAGTTTGATACTCTGCCGATTTCAAGAGTCATAGATGAGAAGTTAGGTGTAGTGGACCTGGCTGCTGCAGTGATCTGTTATGAGAACCATATGCCGATGTGTGTATTTGGTTTAAATGAAGAAAACAGTATTATAAATTGCGTTAAGGGTGAAAGTACGGGAACAATTATTACAGTGGATTAATCATGGAGGGGAATAGAGATGGAATTTGATATTAAGACGTATGAAGATAAAATGGATAAAACATTGTCAAATCTGCAGGAGGAATATGTGTCGATCCGGGCTGGGCGTGCCAATCCCCATATTCTGGATAAGATTCAGGTGGATTATTACGGAACGCCTTCTCCGCTTCAGAGTGTGGCAAATATTTCTGTGCCAGAGGCAAGAATGATCCAGATCCAACCATGGGAGTCCAGTCTGATTAAGGAGATTGAGCGCGCGATCATTGCTTCCGATCTTGGTTTGACACCTGCTAATGATGGCAAGACAATTCGCCTGGTATTTCCGGAGCTTACGGAGGATCGCCGTAAAGAGCTGGTGAAGGATGTTAAGAAAAAGGGAGAAAATGCCAAAGTTGCTGTGCGTAATATCCGCCGGGATGCCAACGATGCGGTGAAAAAACAGAATAAGGCAAATGAGATCTCAGATGATGAGCAAAAGCAGCTGGAAGACCGTATTCAGAAGCTTACTGATAAGTTTATCACAAAGGTAGATGAGGCAGTGGAATCAAAATCTACAGAGGTTATGACCGTATAACCAGTAGAATATATGACAAAATGGACGAGTCACATAGCAGCATAATATGGAGAGAAAAATGGAAGATAATAATTATCAGATACCGGAACATGTGGCGATCATTCTGGATGGTAATGGCAGATGGGCGAAAAAACGTTTCCTGCCCAGAAAGGCAGGGCATGTTGCGGGGAGCAAAACAGTAGAGCAGATCTGCGAGGATGCTTGGGACCTGGGTATCCGCTATCTCACAGTATACGCTTTTTCTACGGAGAACTGGAAGCGGCCTCAGGATGAAGTAGACGCATTGATGAAGCTTTTGAGACAGTATTTGAAAGACTGTATCAAACGAAGCACAAAAAATAATATGTGTGTTCGGGTTTTGGGGGATATTTCCCCTCTGGATGCGGATCTGAAGGCGAGCATTGTTGAATTGGAGGAAGTGTCTAAGGGCAATACCGGACTTCATTTTCAGGTGGCGTTGAATTATGGCAGCCGAGATGAGATGCTGCGGGCGGTACGTGCTATGGCAGAGAAAGTTTCTGAGGGAAGGCTAGCCCTGGACGAGATTGATGAGGGGCGTTTCAGTGATTATTTAGATACCAATGGAATTCCGGACCCAGATCTTCTCATACGCACCAGTGGGGAGGAAAGACTTTCTAATTTTCTTCTCTGGCAACTGGCCTATACGGAGTTTTATTTTACCGATGTTCTGTGGCCGGACTTTAACAAAAAGGAGTTGCAGAAGGCGATCGAATATTATAACAAACGAGACCGGAGATTCGGCGGTGTTTGATCAATATATAATAAGTGCGAAATGGAGTCTTTTATGTTTGCCAAACGATTTATGAGTGCTGTGGTTCTGTTGGCATTTGCGGTAGTTGCCCTGGTGGGAGGCGGAACTTTTCTGCTTGCGGTGAGTGTCGTAGTTGCCCTTGCCGGAACCTATGAATTTTTAAGGGTGGATCATATGAATAAAACAGTGCCGGGATGTATTTGTTATGTCTCGGTTATTGGTTTTTATCTCATGCTATTTTGGCACCAGACCTATATGCTGGAGCTGTGGCTGGTTCTGGTGATCCTGTTACTTCTGTCTGCTTATGTGTTTGTATATCCTAGGTATCATATTCATAATATGGGTGTTTGCCTTTTTAGTGTGCTGTATGTGGGGGTGTTGGTATCCTATGTATATCAGACGAGAACCCTTTCAGGGGGGAATTGGGTGGTTTGGCTAATCGTGATCAGTGCCTCCGGTTCGGATACCTTTGCTTATCTGACAGGTATACTCATGGGAAAGCATCATTTTTCCGAACTGAGTCCGAAAAAGACGATAGAAGGATGTGTAGGTGGAGTGATCGGAGCGGCGATACTGGCTCTGGTCTATTCTTTTGTCATCCCAGAAGGAATCTTGGCCTCTACCAGTGCAAATATCCATGTACTGTTTGCCTGTATCGGTGCGATGGGCTCGGTGGTATCCCAGATTGGGGATCTGGCGGCTTCGGCTGTGAAACGTAATTTTGGCATAAAGGATTACAGTAATCTGATTCCAGGACACGGAGGGATCTTGGATCGTTTTGACAGCATTTTATTTGTGGCTCCGTTGGTGTACTACGTATCCTTATGGCTTATAAAGGGGTAGTCAGGTGTTACTTAGTAAATAGAAAAACTCTTCTGTGGAATGGAGAAGAAGATATGAACAGAAAATTATGTATTCTGGGTTCCACCGGTTCCATCGGAACCCAGACACTACAAGTAGTGGACAATAACAGAGATGTTCTTTCTGTGGAAGCGATGACAGCAGGGGACAATATTGATCTGTTTGCGGAACAGATCCTTCGATATCAGCCGAGGATGGTGGCCGTAAAAACCGGAGAGGGAGCGGAGAAATTAAAGCAGAAACTCCAAGAACATCCGGCAGCGAATAAAAAACAGCCACCGGAGATCCTATATGGCATGGATGGGTTTATAGCGTGTGCCACCTTGCCGGAGACGGATATGGTGGTGGCGGCGATGGTTGGAATGATCGGATTGCGGCCGGTGATGGAGGCGATCCGCAGAGGAAAGGATATCGCCCTTGCCAACAAGGAGACCCTGGTGACAGCTGGACATCTGATTATGCCGCTGGTGCAGGAGTACGGTGTATCCCTTCTTCCTGTGGACAGCGAACATTCCGCGATCTTTCAATGTCTGCAGAGCGGTTCCAGTGAGGAGATCGAAGAGATCTTTCTGACAGCTTCCGGCGGTCCCTTCCGTTACAGTACAGAAGAGGAACTGGAGAGGGTGACGGTGGAGCAGGCGCTTGCTCATCCCAACTGGTCCATGGGCAAAAAGATCACCATAGATTCCGCCACGATGATCAATAAGGGACTGGAGATCATTGAGGCCTGCTGGCTCTTCCATGTGGAACTAGAGAAGGTCCACGTATTGGTGCAACCGAAGAGTATTATACATTCCATGCTAGGATTCCAAGATGGCGCCGTGATGGCACAGCTGGGGACACCAGATATGCGTCTGCCGATTCAGTATGCGCTGATGTATCCTGAGCGTCCGCAGCTTGGTGGGGAACGTCTGAATTTTGAGAAATTGAAGTCCATCCACTTTGAGGAACCAAATACAAAGGTATTAAAGGGGCTCGACCTGGCAAAGAGATCCTTCGAGATGGGAGGGAGCATGACGACAGTGATGAATGCTGCCAATGAATTTGCCGTGGCAAAGTTTTTAAATAAAGAGATCGGATTTACGGATATTTACCGGATGATCGAATATGCTATGGAACATCATTCGTTCATAAAAAATCCATCTTTGGATGATATACTTGAAACAGAGAAAGAGACCTATTCCATACTGGAAAAATGTTATGTTTAGTCATTGGTGCAGGGCTTTGGAGTATATTAAGTAATAGAGACCAGATGCACGATTTGGCAGAATGGAGGAAAACATGAGTGCTGTAAATATTTTGATTGCCATCGTATTATTTAGTGTGATCATACTTTTTCATGAACTGGGGCATTTTTTGCTGGCAAAAGCAAATAAGATCGGAGTGATCGAATTTTCTCTGGGAATGGGGCCAAGAATTATATCTTATGCAAAGACAGAAGAAGGACATCGGGTGAAATTTTTTGGTTCTAGTAGATATTTTGAGGAACATAAAGAGTTTGAAGACCACACTCTATATTCCTGGAAGATCCTTCCCTTTGGTGGCTCTTGTATGATGCTAGGAGAGATGGAAAATATAGAGGATGACCGGGCTTTTGGTAAAAAAGGAGTATGGGCAAGGATGTCTGTGATCTTTGCGGGACCATTTTTTAACTTTATCCTCGCTTTTGTATTATCGCTGTTTCTGATCGGTTTTGCGGGCTATGATGAACCATTTCTTACGAGAGTTAGTCCTGGAATGCCGCTGGCAGAGCAGGGATTTCAGGATGGCGACCGGGTAACGGAGATCAACGGCAGAAATATTGTGGTGAACCGAGAACTTAAGAATTATATTCAGTTCCATCCGTTATCGGATCAACCCATCGAGCTGACAGTAGAGAGAGATGGGCAGGAGATCACGAAGTCTGTCACACCCAGACTGGTAAAGGATGAAGAGGGAAATGATGTTTATCGTCTTGGATTTTCCTATAATATTGAGCGGACAAAGGCGGGTGTCTGGGAAAATATCAAGTATTCTGCCTATGAGGTGAAATTCTGGATCTTTACGACCATAGAGAGCCTGGGACAGATGTTTTCCGGGAAAGTCAGTGCCAAAGAGGTTTCGGGACCTGTGGGAATCGTCCAGGTTGTAGGAGATGTGGTGAATGACAGTATGCCAGGAGGGATCGGGCTTGTGATGTGTAATATCCTCATTATGGGAATCTTGCTGACCGCTAATCTCGGCGTGATGAACCTGCTACCAATTCCGGCACTGGACGGCGGAAGACTGTTATTTCTGATTATTGAGGCGATCCGCAGGAAGCCATTGCCTGAAAAATTTGAGAATTATGTCAATGTGGGAGGTTTTGTCATTCTGATGGGACTTATGGTGGTGATCCTTGCTAATGACATCCTCAAATTGATTCCTCATTAATTATTTGTTTCAGAACGAAAAATGGAGAGTGAAATGAGAAATAAAACACGTGAAATATCCATCGGCGGTGTGAAGATTGGAGCTGGTCATCCCATCGCTATACAGTCCATGACAAATACAAAAACGGAACATGTGGTAGATACCGTAGAGCAGATTCAGAAGTTGACCCAGGCTGGATGTGATATTGTTCGGGTGGCCGTGCCAACGATGGAGGCGGCCAAGGCTGTTTCCGAGATCAAGAAGCAGATCAAGATTCCGTTGGTGGCAGATATTCATTTTGATTACAAGCTTGCCATCGTGGCGGTGGAGAACGGCGCCGACAAGATCCGGATTAATCCTGGAAATATCGGCAGTGAGGACCGAATTCGTGCGGTGGTAGACAAATGTCGGGAGAAAAATATTCCGATCCGGGTGGGTGTTAACAGCGGCTCGCTAGAGAAGCCACTTCTGGAGAAATATGGCGGTGTGACGCCGGAGGCGTTGGTGGAAAGTGCCTTGGATAAGGTGAGGATCATCGAAGAGATGGGATATGAGAACCTAGTGATCAGCATTAAATCATCGGATGTGCTAAACTGTATCCACGCCCATGAAATACTTGCTGATCGCACAGATTATCCGCTACATGTAGGGATCACAGAATCGGGAACGGTCTTTTCCGGTGGTCTCAAGTCCGCTGTGGGCCTGGGCAATATATTGTATCAGGGCATCGGCGACACAATCCGGGTTTCTTTGACCGGCGATCCTGTGGAGGAGATTCGTGCAGCAAATATCATTCTTAAAGCTTTGGGATTGAAGAGGGGAGGCATCAGCGTGGTGTCTTGTCCTACCTGCGGAAGAACGCAGATTGATTTGATTGGGCTTGCTACAAGTGTAGAGCAGATGGTGCAGGAGTTTGACTTGGATATTAAAGTTGCTGTTATGGGATGTGTGGTCAATGGTCCTGGCGAGGCCAAAGAAGCGGATATCGGTATCGCCGGCGGGATCGGAGAGGGACTTCTGATTAAAAAAGGTGAGATTGTAAAAAAAGTGCCGGAGAGTGAACTCCTGGCAGTTTTGAGGCAGGAGCTGGAGAACTGGGATAAAGCGGGAGGTTGATGAAATGGAGCTTTTTTTTCACGCATTTTCCAAATTAAGCTGTAATGATACGATAAAAAGAGAATACGAGGATGTGATGGTAGAGAAGATCAGCGCATCCCAGTCCAAAAAGCTGGTGTTTATTTATTGTAAAAGACACCAGTTTTTGTCGTATAAAAAAATACAAATCATGGAGAAAGAACTATATAAGCAGGTTTTTCGTCGTCTGGGATTTCGTCCCAGACTCCAGGTATCCTATCCTGATTTGGGGGACATGCCTCTTGTCAAGCTGCTCTCCCAAATTGAGGATGATCTAAAGGCAGAGATCCGGGAGAGGGATCTGGTGGAAGGGCTAGAATTCTGCGCCGAGCCCTTTGAGGCGGAGGGGGATTCTCTGTACATAACCTGCGGGGATTCATTTCTGACGAGACAACGCTGTGACGGGGTAAGAGAATTTATCCGGTCAGTGTTTCTGCAGCGGTTTGGCAGAGAGATTACTGTTGATTTTCATTTCAAGGAGTTTGAGCGGAAAAAGGATACGAAACCGGAAACCTATTTTGTCAAGCTGAATACTGGTGAGGAGAAAAAAGCAGCAGAGGGTGCTGGAACTGTGGTCGGGCAGGGAGCAGAAAAGGGGAGAAAAAATGCGTCCGGTGAAGGGAAGAAAGAAGAGAGGCAGTCCCAGAGACAGAGCCGTTCCGGAGCAGGTAGGACGAGCCGCCTGAAGGGCGGTTTCCGAAGGCCGGCAAACGATCCGGAAGTTTTTTATGGAAAAAACTGTGAGGGGACAATCATTCCCATCCGCGAGATCCAGGACGAAATCGGTGAGGTGGTGATCGATGGGCAGATCCGAAAGGTGGAGAGCCGGGAGATCAAAGGAGAGAAACTGATCGTCACCTTTGCCCTGACGGATTATACCGATTCCATCCTCTGCAAGGTATTTATCAAAAAGGAGCAGGTGATTGATACCGAGTTCTTTGAGTTTGTGAAAAAAGGAAATTTTATCCGGGTAAAAGGTGTGGCGAGCCTGGATTCCTATGATAAGGAAATCCGAATCGGCGGTATTATGGGGATGAAGGAGATCAAGAGTTTTCATGTGGGACGCAGTGACGACGCTCCGGTGAAGCGGGTGGAGCTTCATGCCCATACCCAGATGAGCGATATGGACGGTATCACCCAGGCAAAACAGCTGGTGAACCGCGCCCATGCCTGGGGACACCGGGCGGTGGCGATCACCGACCACGGCGTCGTGCAGGCATTTCCCGATGCCAATCACGCCCTGGAAGGGCTGAAACTCTCTGAAGAGGATGATTTTAAGGTAATCTATGGCTGCGAGGCTTATCTGGTGGATGATCTAAATGACTTGGCGGTAGAAAATGAGAAGGGACAGAGGCTGGATGGGGATTTTGTAGTATTTGACTTGGAGACTACCGGATTTTCCCCGGTGAAGGACCGCATTATTGAGATTGGGGCGGTGAAGGTCAGCGGCGGGAAGATGACAGAGCGATACAGTACATTTGTAAATCCAGGGATTCATATTCCGGAGCGGATCACAGAACTAACCACGATAACCGACGATATGGTAAAGGATGCCGGAAATATCGAAGAGATTCTTCCCCAGTTTTTGGAGTTTATCGGCGACAGCGTACTGGTGGCGCACAACGCGGGATTTGACCATAGCTTTATCAAGGCAAAGGCAGAGGAGCAGGGCATCCACACCGACTACACGGTGCTGGATACCGTAGGGCTTGCTCGTGTTTTATTTCCGGAGCTTGCCAAGTACAAGCTGGATAACATCGCCAAGAAGTTGAAGATTTCCCTGGAAAATCATCACCGGGCAGTGGATGATGCTGGGGCGACGGCGGAGATCTTTGAGAAGTTTGTGGCGATGTTTGCGGATAAAGGAATTTATGACCTGGCAAAGCTGTCGGAGATCACACTGGGATCGGCGGATATCGTGAAGAAAAAGCCCTCCTTTCATGCCATTATTCTGGCGGCAAATGAGACGGGCCGCGTTAATTTGTATCGGCTGGTGTCCATGGGACATCTGAATTATTTTTATCGGCGTCCCAGGATTCCGAAGAGTGTCTTTAACAAATACAGGGAGGGACTGATCATCGGCTCTGCCTGTGAGGCGGGAGAATTGTACCGCGCCCTTTTGGATGAGGCGCCGGAAGAGCGGATCAAAGAACTGGTGGATTTCTATGACTATCTGGAGATTCAGCCCCTGGGAAATAATCAGTTTATGATTGACAGCGAACGGGTGGAAAATATTAATAGTGAAGAGGATCTACGGGAGATGAACCGGAGGATCGTGGCTCTGGGAGAGAAGTACGGAAAGCCGGTGGCGGCGACCTGCGATGTGCATTTTCTTGATCCAGAGGATGAGGTGTACCGTCGTATTATCTTTGCGGGTAAGAAGATGAAAGATGCGGACGACCAGCCGCCCCTGTACCTTCATACGACGGAGGAGATGCTGGAGGAATTTGCTTATTTGGGTGAGAAGAAGGCATATGAGGTGGTGGTGACAAATACCAATCTTATTGCAGACCGCATCGAGAAGATTTCACCGGTGTATCCAGATAAATGTCCACCGGTGATCCCGAATTCGGATGAAACTCTAAGAAGCATCTGCTATAACAAGGCAAAGAGCATGTACGGAGAGGAACTGCCGCCTCAGGTGAAGGAAAGGCTGGATCATGAGCTGGACTCTATCATCAAAAATGGATTCGCCGTGATGTACATCATCGCCCAGAAATTGGTGTGGAAATCTAACGAAGATGGGTATTTAGTAGGTTCCCGTGGCTCCGTGGGATCTTCTTTTGTGGCGACCATGTCTGGTATCACGGAGGTAAATCCTCTGCCAGCCCATTATTACTGTGCCTACTGCCACTATGTGGATTTTGATTCGGAAGAGGTAAAAAAATATGCGGGGAGTTCCGGCTGTGACATGCCCCCGAAGACCTGTCCGGAGTGCGGGGAGCCTCTGGTGCAGGACGGACACGATATCCCCTTTGAGACCTTTCTGGGATTTTATGGGGACAAGGAGCCGGATATCGACCTGAACTTTTCTGGAGAATACCAGAGTAAGGCCCATGCCTACACGGAGGTGATCTTTGGAGATGGGCAGACCTTCCGCGCCGGCACCATCGCCGGTCTGGCAGAGAAGACGGCATTTGGTTATGTGAAAAACTACTTTGAGGAGCGGGGTGAGCATAAGAGGGTAGAGGAGATCGAGCGGCTGATGGAGGGCTGTGTCGGTATCCGGCGTTCTACTGGGCAGCATCCCGGCGGTATCATCGTGCTCCCTTTTGGCTGGGAGATCTATACCTTTACGCCAGTGCAGCACCCGGCGAATGATCAGGAGACAACCATCGTCACCACCCATTTTGACTATCACTCTATCGACCATAACCTGTTGAAGCTGGATATACTGGGACACGACGATCCCACGATGATACGTATGCTGGAGGACCTGACAGGACTGGATGCGAAGACCATTTCCCTGGACAACCAGGAAGTATTGTCGTTGTTTGCGGATACTTCGGCGCTGAAGGTGACGCCGGAAGAATTGATGGGATGTGACCTGGGGAGCCTTGGCATCCCAGAGTTTGGGACGGAATTCGTCATGCAGATGTTGCGGGATACGAAGCCGAAGAATTTTTCCGATCTGGTGCGGATCTCCGGACTGTCCCACGGGACGGACGTGTGGCTGAACAACGCCCAGTATTTTATAAAGGAGGGTAACTGTACCCTGTCCACAGCGATTTGTACCCGTGACGATATCATGACCTATCTGATCCATACCGGGGTGGAGAATGGTCTTGCCTTTAAGATTATGGAGAGCGTCCGCAAGGGAAAGGGCTTGACGCCGGACATGGAACAGGCCATGAAGGAAGCCGGGGTGGAGGACTGGTACATCGAGTCCTGTAAGCGCATCAAGTACATGTTCCCGAAAGCCCATGCGGTGGCATATGTCATGATGGCATTCCGAATCGCGTATTTTAAGGTGTTCTATCCCCTTGCCTATTATGCGGCATTTTTCAGCATCCGCGCCAAAGCCTTTGATTATGAGCTGATGTGTCAAGGAAAGGAGAAGCTGGAGGCGGCGATCCGGGACTATAAACGCCGCTCTAATGAGTTATCCAAGAAGGAGCAGGACAGCCTGGGGGATATGAAGATCGTGCAGGAAATGTACGCCAGAGGATTTTCCTTTATGCCCATTGATGTCTTCCGCGCCAAGGCGACGCATTTTCAGATCATTGACGGCCAGCTGATGCCCTCCCTGGATTCCATCGACGGTATGGGAGGCAAAGCGGCGGAAGGAATCGTGGAAGCCGTGAAGGACGGGCCATTTTCCTCCCGTGAGAATTTCAAGGAGCGCTGCAAGGTGTCAGGAACCGTGGTGGAAAAGATGGCGGAACTGGGGATACTGGGAGATCTGCCAGAGACGGATCAGATGTCGATACTGGACTTTTTTCAGTGAGAGGGTTGGATATATGGAATCGGGAACGAAAAAGAAGGAAAGTCCCTCAGAGGTATACTGCATATTGAAAACAGCATTGTTTCGTGGTAGACTTACAAATATAAATAATGATAGTAGGTGAAGACATGAATATAGAAAAGCAGATCATCGATCAAAGGATAAATAAGATAATACAGGACAATACAGATCTTTTTCCAGAAGAAGATCAGGAAAAAAATCGTTCTAAGGCTTTTTTGCTGCTGGGTGTGGCGGCTTATCTGGACATAGATATAGCAGAAGCGGAACAGCTGGTTACAGATGGAGGAAATGATGGGGGATTTGATGCAGCTTACATTGTTGAAAATCAGGACTCGCAGTTAAATGTTGTTCTGTTTCAATCAAAATATGTTCGGGCGTTGGATAAGGACAGCAACTTTCCGGCAAATGCAGTTGAAAAGGCAGTGAACACAGTGAAATGTGTATTTGATCCTGCTGCGCAGATTGAATTGAATCCTAAAAGCGAAGAAAAGGTAAATGAAATCCGTTCTTTTATTCTGGATGGGCAGATTCCATATGTCACCTTTGTGATGTTGAATAATGGGCTGTCTTGGAACCGTGATGGAGAAAATCATATACAAAATACTTTTGGCCAACAGAAGCAGGTGCAGTTTATCCATTTTTGTCATTCTGATATTTTGCGCTATATAAATAGGACAGAATCAATTGATGCTCAAATATCGTTATCTGGAAAAGCTGTACAGGAAGACTTTAATTATAAAAGAGTTATTCTTGGACGTATTTCGGTAAAAGAAATTTATGATTTGATGGACAAGTTTGGTGACAGTCTCTTAGAAAAAAACATACGTCGTTACCTGGGGAGAAATACCGTAAATGATGGTATTATTCAGACATTACTGGATGACGAAAAACGTTTTAATTTCTTTTTCTTTAATAATGGTGTTACAATGATCTGCGAGAAGTTCAGTTACAATGCTTTGCAGGAGTATAATTGGATTGTTAAGATTAAAAAGCTTCAAATCATCAACGGAGGACAGACCTGTAAAACGATCTGGCAGACTTTAAAAGAACATCCGGAGATTGATTTTTCTCAAGTTTATCTTTTGGTTCGTCTTTACGAAGTAAGCGATGACGAAGGAATTATTCATGATATTACGTATGCTACAAATAGTCAGAATCCTGTAGATTTCAGGGATCTAAAATCCAATGATGATATCCAGATTCTACTGGAAAAAAGCGCAGAGGGGTTGGACTATATTTATAAAAGAAAGCGTGATGGTTCAACGAACACAAATGCAATTCCTTCTACAGTTGCGGCAGAGGCAGTGCTGGCTGTATGGCGAGAACGTCCACACCTGGCAAAATATAAGCGCAATGAGTTTTTTGATAAGTATTATTCGGATATCTTCGAAGACTTAAATGCTGCACAAATGATAATTGCAGTTCTGATATTCCGTTATTGTGACAGCAGGCGAAAACACCAGTGTTTGAACAAAGATATACAGGCTTCGCGTCCTTTCAGCCAGCATTTTCTCGCTTATATGATTGGAAAACAACTGTTACAGGAGCATAGTATAGAATTAAATTCTTTAACACATACAAATTTTTATAAGGTGAAAGAAGATTTCGAAAGGAATAAGGAAGATCTTTATACCAAAGTAGAAAATGTGTTAACAGAATTGTTAAAGGGATATTTTAATACGGAACATCTTGATTCGATAGATGGGCGTACGATGGCAGCGGCATTTCGGCGCTTTGACATCGTAGAGAATTATTTTAAAGTTTCTTCATGGTGGGATGAACACATGAAATGAAATCTATTATTGGAGTTCAATGGCGTAGGGCGAAGCAGAGTCGCAATTTGCGCCATTGAGCTAAGCCGTAGCCACTGTAAACTATGAGGAGGTTGGCGATTTGAATTTTATATCAACTTCAAATAAAAAAATTTGAAAAAACTGTTGACAACAGTTGAAATTTATAGTATTATATCAATTGTTGACACGGTCCGTTGGTCAAGCGGCTAAGACGCTGCCCTCTCACGGCAGAAACAGGGGTTCGATTCCCCTACGGACTATTAAAAAAACCGGCAGATGTCGGTTTTTTTAATTGTTTAAAAGCTTCTTTTATGTATGTGATAAGACTTTGCATGCTATGGTTTGCCATTATCTGGGACATATGTTAATATATAAATATTACTCATTAGAGAGGACAGATTGGATGAATTCGATGGACAAAGAGATAAATGAGATTTCCCCCAAGGCTTTTATTCATATGTTTGGAGAGGCTCAAAAATACAATCGGCGTTTTTGCTTTATTTTGGGGTCCGGTGCGTCCCGAGAGGGTGGGATTCCTACTGGGGTGGAGATGGCAAAGATCTGGGCGGAGGAGTTGAAAAACAAATACGAAGAAAAAGAACTAAAGGATCTGATGGATAAACTAGATATTAAAAGCATAACTCCTTCCAGTGAAAATTATTTTGGGATTTACGAGCTGCGATATTTTCCGGAATATCAGGAAGGCTATGCGTATTTTGAGAGAGAGTTGGAAAAGGGTGTGCCTAGCCTTGGCCATCATGCTCTGGCGAAAATTCTTGCGGGGAAAACACATAATCTGGCGATCACCACGAATTTTGACAGTCTGATCGAAGATGCTCTGTTTATCTATGCAAATAAACACCCCTTGCTGGTGGGGCATGAATCCCTGGCAGGTTTTATCAATTTGAACGTTGACCGCCCCATCGTGGCAAAGATTCACAGAAGCCTGTATTTTCACCCCTATAACCGCCAGAAGGAGACTCATGGGCTGGACCAGGAGTGGCAGGAGACATTAAAGAAATCCTTTATGGTATATACGCCGGTGGTGATCGGATATGCCGGCGGCGACCAGAGCCTGATGGAGTTTCTCAAGGATGAAGACGTCAAGATGAATGGTCTATACTGGTGCTATTGGAAGAAGGAGAAACCATCCCAGGAGATCGTCGATCTGGTAAAAAGTAAAAATGGATGCCTGATCCCCATAGAGGGCTTTGACTATTTTATGTATATGCTTTCCCGGAGAATGGGCTTTGAAAACCCGGATGAAGAGATGCGGAAGGTGACCGAAGACAGGATAGAACGCTATAATACGCAGTACGATAAGTTTGAAAAGATGATTCGCACTGAGGTAGGGCAAAGCCCGGTTTCCAATGAGACTTTGAATGAAATACTGATTGAAATGGATACATATAATGATGAACAGATTAAGGAGGCAAAGAAGGAGAGGAATGTTCATAATTTTACAATAATGGGGCGTATATATAGAAGAGAAGGGAAATATGAGAAAGCTATCGAAGCGTATACCGCTGCCATTGATCTGCGTCCGGAGAAAGCTAATAATTACTATAATAGGGGGAATATTTATGTTGATTTAAAAGAATATGATAAGGCAGTTGAAGATTACTCCAAAGTTATCGAACTTGAGCCTAAAGATGATGACGCATATAGTAGTCGTGGGTATTGTTATGATGAACTGGGAGAATACGAAGAGGCAATCAAAGATTACACAAAAGCTATTGAATTGAAACCAGAAGATGTTGTTGCATATTATAATCGTGGATTTACATATGATAATATGGGAGAATATCAAAAGGCTATAAACGATTACACAAAAGCCATTGAATTGAAACCAGAATATGTTAATTCATACAATAATCGTGGATATACTTATTTTCATATGGGGGAATACCCAAAAGCATTAAATGATTTTACCAAAGCTGTTGAAATTAGTCCCCAATTTCCAAACCCTTACAAACATATGGGGACATTAAAATACAAATGCCAGGAATATGAAGAAGCATTAGAATATTTGAACAAAGCTATCAACCTTGACGAATCTTATAAAGCCGCCTATGAAACCAGGGCGGAAGTATACCATGCCCTCGGTGATCATGAAAAGGCGAAAAAAGATGAAGAGCGGGCAGAAGCTCTATCTGATACAGAAAATTGACCAGGAGACAGTGTGAATAGAACTACTAAGCTTTCAAAAAAATGAAAGTAAGCTTTTAAAAATCAAAAGCTAAGAAGTTCTACGGCGGCAGAGCCGCCTATTCACACAGGAAGAACGCAAAAACAGCGTTCTTCTCGAAAATTGTTTGTGCCGCCTGCGGCGAATGGAGACAAAATAAATGGAGACAGAAAAGAAATATTTTAAATGGAATGAATTTTTAAGTTATTATAAGCCCTTCCGGGGGATTTTTGCGGCGGACATGTTCTTTGCCTTTCTGGGGGCGGCCACCACGCTGGTGATCCCGCTGATCGTGCGCTATATTACTGGGACGGTGATCTACATGCCGAAAGAACAGATCTGGAATACGATTCTTATGCTGGGGATTCTGATGACAGCGCTGGTGGGAATACAGTGTTTCAGCAATTATTTCATCGGTAATTACGGTCATGTGATGGGGGCGAAGATCGAATTCAATATGAGAAAAGAAATCTTTGAGCACTATCAGAAGTTATCCTTTTCTTTTTACGACAACCAGAAGGTGGGGCAGCTCATGTCCCGGATCACCAATGACTTGTTTGACATCACCGAGCTTCTGCATCACGGGCCGGAAGATGTGGTGATCTCCTTTATTAAGTTTATCGGGACGCTGGCCATACTGATCTGGGTAAATCCTAAGCTTGCGGTGGCGGCATTCGTCCTGATCCCTGTGATGTTTGTCTACGCCTACATTTTGAATAAGAAAATGAAACGCGCCTTTAAGCGGAACCGGGAAAAGGTGGCGGACATCAATGCCCGCATCGAAGACAACCTCTCCGGCATCCGGGTGGTCAAATCCTTTGCCAATGAAGATGTGGAGCAGGAAAAATTTATGGAAGGAAACCAGGGGTTTCTGGACAGCAAGAAAAACAGTTATTTTTATATGGGACAGTACCATGCCGGGCTGACGGCATTTATCACGATGATCACGGTGCTGGTCATCGTCGTGGGGGCGTTTTTCCTGACCAATGGGTCGCTGAATGCGCCAGATCTCATCACATTTCTGCTCTACATCAACAATTTCACTGAGCCGGTACAGAAGCTTATCAACTTTACGGAGCAGTTCCAGAACGGGATTTCCGGCTATGAGAGATTTCGGGAGATCCTTGCCATCGATCCGGAGATCCAGGAAGCAGAACACCCAGTGGAGGCGGAGAGCCTGCGGGGAGATGTAGAGTTTGATGATGTGGGCTTCCGGTATGAGGAAGATCAGGAAAAGGTACTCAGCCATGTGAGCCTGAAAGTAAAGGAAGGAGAATATGTGGCGCTGGTGGGATCGTCGGGAGCCGGGAAGACGACGCTGTGCAGCCTGATTCCAAGATTTTATGAGGTGACTTTTGGTTGTGTGCGGATTGACGGAGTGGACATCCGGGATTATTCCCTGAAAAGCCTGCGCCGGAATATCGGTGTCGTTCAGCAGGATGTATATCTTTTTGCCGGGACGGTGATCGACAATATACGTTATGGAAGGCCGGACGCTGGCAGGGATGAGATCATAGAGGCGGCGAAGAATGCCAATGCCCATGAGTTTATCATGAATCTGCCGGAGGGGTACGAGACAAACATCGGACAGCGGGGCGTGAAGCTGTCCGGAGGGCAGAAGCAGCGGCTTTCCATCGCCCGGGTATTTTTGAAAAATCCGCCCATCCTCATATTTGACGAGGCCACCTCGGCGCTGGATAACGAGAGTGAGAAAGTGGTCCAGGAGTCGCTGGAAAAGCTGGCGAAAAACCGTACGACCTTTGTGATCGCCCACCGGCTTTCCACCATCCGCAATGCCCAGAGGATCCTTGTTCTGACTGAGGAAGGGATCGCAGAGGAGGGGACACATTCCCAGTTGATGGAACAGCAGGGTGTCTACTATAATATGTATACGCTGGCAGGAAATTAGTAAAAGTGCAAAAAAATCCCAAAATCCCTTGCTTTTTGGGAAAACGTGTGATATACTGAAAATGTTATTGATGGAAAATGAGTGGGCGAAAGTCCACTCATTGTTTTTGCGCGGAAGGCACAAGCCATGGCGCCGCCCGCGAACATGAGAAACCTGCAAAGCGTGTTTCTCATCGTTTGTTGTTTAATTTGAATAAAAGGAAAGAGGGTTATCTTTGAGCAAACATCAGAATTATGAGCAGCGTACAGAACAGCTGATCACTCCGATTTTGGAGGAAAATCATTTTGAACTCGTTGATGTGGAATTTGTAAAAGAGGCGGGAAACTGGCATCTGAGGGCTTATATTGACAAGGAAGGCGGGATCACCATTGATGATCTGACCCTTGTAAACCATGCACTCAGTGACTTGATGGACAGAGAGGACTTTATCGAAGAATCCTATATTCTTGAAGTAAGTTCCCCCGGCCTGCTGAGACCGTTTAAGAAACCGAAGGACTACATAAGAAACCTGGGACAGGATGTAGAGGTCAAGTTGTTTGCTCCGGTGACTTTTGAACAGGATGGAAAAAAATATACAGATAAAGAATTTGTCGGCATCTTGAAAGAATATAACGCGCCTGCCGAGGACACAACTGCCGCAGGGAAGATCCTGCTGGCATTTGAAGGTGATGATCAATTGGAGATTGAGATTAAAGATATTGCATTGATTCGAAAAGCGATTGATTTTTAGTATTCAGAATTGGAGGAAAAAGGAAAAATGAAAGCGAAAAATAACAAAGTATCAAGTGGGAATCCCGAATTGATCGAGGCATTGGAGGCGATTGAAAAGGAAAAAGATATCAGTAAGGAGATTTTGATCGACGCCATCCAGAATTCTCTTCTGGCGGCGTGTAAAGATCAGTTTGGAAAATCCGATAATATCCGTGTGACACTGGATGATACCACAGGAGAATTCCATGTATATCAGGATAAAGAGGTAGTGGAAGAGGTAGAGGATGATATGCTTCAGATGTCTCTAACAGAGGCTGAGGCGAGACACAATGTGACAGAGGCAGGGGCTATTGTAAGCATTGAGGTGACGCCGAAGAATTTCGGCAGGATCTCCGCCCAGAAGGCGAAACAGGTTGTGGTGCAGAAGATCCGCGAGGAGGAGAGGAAAGTCCTCTATGATCAGTATTATACCAAAGAACGGGATATCATCACGGGTACGGTTCAGCGCTATTCCAATGGAAATTATACCGTGAATCTCGGCAAAGTCGATACGGTTCTTACTGAGGCAGAGCAGGTGAAGACAGAGAGATTCCGCTCCCATGAAAAGATCAAAGTATATGTGACAGAGGTAAGAGATACCACAAGGGGACCAAGAATCACGGTCAGTCGTACCCATCCGGAGCTTGTGAAGAGATTATTTGAATCCGAGGTGGCAGAGATTCAGAGTGGTGTGGTAGAGATTAAAAATGTTTCCCGTGAGGCGGGATCGCGGTCCAAGATCGCGGTGTATAGTTCCAATCCGGACGTGGATCCGGTGGGCGCCTGTGTCGGCGTCAATGGAATCCGTGTAAATACCGTTGTGGAGGAGCTTCGCGGTGAGAAGATCGACATTGTGGAATGGAACGAAAATCCGGCGATCTTTATCGAGCATGCCCTGAGTCCTTCGAGAGTATTATCCGTTACGGTGGATCCAGAAGAAAAGACGGCATTGGTGATCGTGCCGGATTACCAGCTCTCTCTTGCCATCGGTAAAGAGGGCCAGAATGCAAGGCTTGCGGCAAAACTGACCGGATATAAGATCGATATCAAGAGCGAGACGCAGAGCCTTGAAGGGTAAGGAGTGGATCGTTTGAAGGGGAGAAAGATTCCCATGAGACAGTGTATCGGCTGTCGGGAAAGCAAAGAAAAAAAGCAGCTCATCCGGGTGGTGAAGGTGTCAGGACCAGAGGAGGATTCCGGCGGGGAACCAAAGATCTGCATTGACCGCACAGGAAAAATAAGTGGAAGAGGAGCTTATCTGTGCGACGACTTGGAGTGTTTGAAAAAAGCGCGCAAAACCAACGGATTGAGCAGGGCGTTTAGAATAAATGTGTCAGAGGAAGTTTATGAAGATTTAGAAAGGCAGTTGAGTGAATGATTCAGCAGAGTAAGGTACTGGGAACTCTTGGATTGGCGATGAGAGCCGGAGACATAGCCTGTGGGGAATTTCTTACAGAAGAAGCGATTCGTTCTGGCAGGGCAAGACTGGTGATCGTTGCGGAGGACGCTTCTGATAATACGAAGAAAAAATTCAGGAATTCCTGCCAGTATTACCGGGTTCCTTTTGCCCTGTATGGCAGTAAGGAAACATTGGGAAAAGCGGTGGGAAAAGAGTTCCGTGCTTCGATGGCAGTTCTGAATCCGGGATTTGCAGCGTCAATTGGTAAGAATTTAGATTTGGAGGAAAAAGTGAATGGCGAAAATGAAAATATATGAAATTGCAAGAAGCTTGCAGTCAAAGAATAAAGAAATCAAAAGTGGAGATCTGGTGAAGCTTTTGAATGATAATGGTTTTGAGGTAAAAGGTGCCAACAGTAATATCGAAGATGATGCGATCGCCTTCTTGCTAAAGACCTTCAACAATGCCAATAAACCGGCAGTTCCGGTGAAGAAAAAGGGATCGGAAAGCAAACCAGCAGAACAGCCGACTCCGAAAAAGGAAATGCCAGAGAAGAAGGCAGAACAGCCGGCAGAGAATCCCACAGAAGTCCCGAAAGAAAAGAAAGAGGCTCCTGAAAAGGCAGATTCGGCAGCTGCGAGTCAGACACCAGAACGGAAAGAGACGGATCGCAAAGAACCTCAAAACAAAGAGAACCGGAACAAAGAGTCTCAGAACGGGGAGCAGAAAAACCAGGGGAACCGTAGTCAGAATAACGGGGATCGCAGAAACCAGAATAACAATGGGGACCGTAGAAACCAGGGGAACCGGAACCAGAACGGCGGCCAGGGTGGCGGAAATTCTGGCAATGGAGAACGCCGTAATCAGAACGGTGGAGAGCGCCGCGGACAGAATAACGGGGATCGCAGAAACCAAAACAACAATGGAGACCGCAGAAACCAGGGGAACCGGAACCAGAACGGCGGCCAGGGTGGCGGAAACGACCGGAGAGGCCAGGGAAATGGGAACTTTGGTGGAGGAGATCGTCGTAACCAGAACAACAATGGGGATCGCAGAAACCAGGGAAACCGTAATCAGAATGGTGGCCAGGGTGGCGGAAACGACCGGAGAGGCCAGGGTAACAGAGGTCAAGGAAATGGAAACTTTGGCGGAGGAGACCGTCGCGGTCAGAACAACAATGGGGATCGTAGAAATAATGGCGGCCGGGGCGGCGAGCGCGTATTTGAGCGTTTTGAAAAGTCCCAGAGTGGTTTTGACGGTATTAAACAGGAGCAGAAAAACTCCCGTAAGAGAAGTAATAAGAAAGTAACAGAAAAGGGAACATATAAAAAGTCTAGCAAAGAAGAGATGAGCAAAATTCGCAGCAAGAAGGATCCGAACAGAAAGGGTGCTTTCATCAAGCCAGAGCCAGCGGCAAAAGAGCCAGAAGAGACCATTAAGCAGATTACGATACCAGAGAGCCTGACGATTCGTGAGCTGGCGGATAAGATGAAGATGCCGGCAGCTGCGCTGGTGAAAAAACTGTTTATGCAGGGGCAGGTCGTTTCCCTGAACCAGGATATTACCTTTGAAGAGGCAGAAGAGATTGCTCTGGAGTTTGATATCATCGCCGAGATGGAAGAAAAGATCGATATGGTAGCGGAGCTTCTAAAAGAGGATGAGGAACCAGAAGAATCCATGAAGAAGCGTCCACCAGTAGTCTGTGTTATGGGTCACGTAGACCACGGAAAAACCTCTCTTCTGGATGCTATTCGAGAAGAAAATGTTACTTCCCATGAGGCAGGAGGAATCACACAGCACATCGGAGCGTATGTGGTAGAGATCAACGGCGAAAAGATTACCTTCCTGGATACTCCGGGACACGAGGCATTTACCTCTATGCGTATGCGTGGCGCCCAGTCTACGGATATCGCAATTCTGGTAGTGGCAGCCGACGACGGTGTCATGCCTCAGACGGTTGAAGCCATTAACCATGCGAAGGCAGCTGGTGTGGAGATCATTGTGGCAGTCAACAAGATCGATAAAGCTGGCGCCAATATCGAGCGGGTGAAACAGGAGCTGGCAGAGTATGAGTTGATTCCGGAAGATTGGGGCGGAAGCACTATATTTGTTCCGGTATCTGCTCACACAAAAGAAGGAATCGAACAGTTACTTGAGATGATCGTGCTCACGGCAGAGGTTCTGGAACTCAAGGCAAATCCGGACCGTAAGGCGCGTGGTATCGTGATCGAGGCGCGTCTGGATAAGGGACGCGGTCCGGTGGCGACAGTACTTGTACAGAAGGGTATGCTGCACATTAGCGATCATGTGGCAGTGGGGTCTGCACATGGTAAAGTACGTGCCATGATCGACCACAACGGTGAGAGAGTGAAGGTGGCAGGGCCATCTACACCTGTAGAGATTCTTGGTCTGAACGGGGCTCCGGATGCGGGAGAAATCTTTGTATCCACAGAGAGCGACAAAGAGGCAAAACAGATTTCACAGGCATATATTGACCAGAGTAAGGATAAACTGTTGGAAGAGACAAAAGCAAAGAAACTTTCTCTGGATGGACTATTCAATCAGATCCAGGCAGGAAATGTAAAGGACTTGAACCTGATCATTAAGGCGGATGTACAGGGATCTGTAGAGGCGGTAAAACAGAGCCTTCTCAAACTTGGCAACGAAGAAGTGGCAGTGCGGGTGATCCACGGCGGAGTGGGAGCAATCAACGAATCTGACGTATCTCTTGCTAGCGCTTCCAATGCCATTATCATCGGATTCAATATCCGGCCGGATAATACAGCGAAAGAGATCGCAGATAGAGAAAATGTAGACGTCCGTCTGTACCGCGTTATCTACGATGCCATCGAGGACATTGAAAATGCTTTGAAGGGCATGCTGGAACCGATCTTTGAGGAAAAGGTCATCGGTCACGTGGAGGTTCGCCAGACATTCAAGGCATCTGGTGTGGGAACCATCGCCGGCTCCTATGTTCTTGACGGAAAGGTTGAGAGGGGCTGCAAGTGTCGCATCAGCCGCGAGGGCGAGCAGATCTTTGAAGGTGAGCTGGCTTCCCTGAAACGTTTCAAAGATGACGTAAAAGAAGTGGCGACCGGATACGAGTGTGGTCTTGTCTTTAATGGTTTCAACGATATCCGCGAAGAGGATCAGGTGGAATGCTATATCATGGTGGAGGTTCCGCGCTAATAAAAAAGTGGAGCTCCATCCATAGAATGGAGAGACTATGAAAAAAAACAGTGTAAAAAATATCCGTATCAACAGCGAGGTTCAGCGGGAGATGAGCCAGATCATACGGGAAGAGATAAAAGATCCAAGAGTGCATCCCATGACTTCAGTGATGGCGGTGGAGGTGACTCCAGATCTGAAATTCGCCAAAATATTCGTCAGTGTGCTGGGCAGCGAAGAAGAGAAAGAAAAAACCATGGAAGGCTTGAAGAAAAGTGCCTCCTTCGCCAGGGGACAGCTTGCCAGAAGAATGAATATGAGAAACACACCAGAGTTGACATTTATTCTGGATAATTCCATCGAGTATGGTGTGACGATGTCAAAGCGGATTGACGAGGTCAATCACAGGGAATAGAAGGGGCGGAAGAGTATGAGTATTTTATTGGAGGAGATTCAGAAAGCAGGAACTATTGCCATTGGCGGACATGTTCGTCCCGATGGAGACTGTATCGGTTCCTGTATGGGGTTGTATTCATATATTATAGAAAATTTTCCAGACAAAAGGGTACAGGTGTTTTTAGAAGAGATTCCGGATGCCTTTGAATATCTCAATCGGAAAGAGGCACTAGAGGGCAATACAGAAAAGTTTGATCTGTTTGTCTCGCTGGACTGCGGTTCGCCGGACCGTTTGGGAGAGGCGGAACCGGTATTTCATGCGGCAGTGCGAAGGGTTAATATCGACCATCACATCAGCAATACAAATTTTGCTGATGTAAACCATGTGGAGGCAGAGGCCAGTTCCACCTGTGAAGTGCTCTGTGGCCTTTTGGATATGGAAAGAATTGATTATTTCTCTGCGCAGGCATTTTATACTGGGATCATTCATGACACCGGAGTGTTTAAACATTCCAATACGGGACTGTCCACAATGGAGATCGCGGGGAAGCTGATGCAGAAGGGAATCCCTTATGGTAAGATTATTGATGAAAGTTTTTATATGAAGACGTACCGTCAGCTTCAGATCATGGGCCGCTGTCTGTTAGAAAGTGTCCGGGTGATGGACGGGAAAGTCATTTTTTCTGTTGTATCCCGCCGGGTAATGGATTTTTATGAGGCAAAACCATCGGATCTGGATGGCGTGATCGATGAGATGCGAACCACCCAGGGAGTCGAGGTGGCAATTCTTCTGACAGAGAAGGATACTATTGAATATAAGGTGAGTATGCGTTCCAATGAGTTCGTAGATGTGAGCAAGATTGCTTCCTTTTTTGGCGGTGGCGGGCATATTCGTGCAGCAGGTTGTACCATTAAGGGTTCTGCTTTTGATGTGATCAACAACATTACAGAACACATTGAAAAGCAGTTTAACGATCAAAAGTAAAGGAGCAGGATGGGCACATCCCGGAAGAGAACGATGGATGGAATACTCAACGTATATAAGGAGAAGGGTTTTACTTCCCATGATGTGGTGGCGAAGCTGAGAGGGATCCTTCATCAGAAAAAGATTGGGCATACCGGCACCTTAGATCCGGATGCTGTCGGGGTGCTTCCCGTATGTCTTGGCAGGGGAACTAAGGTATGTGAGCTTCTGACGGATAAGTCCAAGACCTATGAAGCGGTTGTCCGTCTGGGTGTTGTGACGGATACCCAGGACATGACAGGAAGGATTCAGGAGGAACATCCGGTATCTGTGAACCTGGATGAGATCCGCCAGGCAGCCCAGGCATTTACCGGTGAGATCTGGCAGATCCCGCCGATGTATTCTGCTGTGAAGGTAAACGGAAGGCGGCTGTATGAGCTGGCAAGACAGGGCATCGAGGTGGAGCGTCAGGCGCGCAGGATCAATATATATTCTTGTGAAGTGGCGGATTATGAGCCGGAGAAGAGAGAATTTTCCATGAGAGTGCACTGTTCTAAGGGAACCTATATCCGCACGCTGTGTCATGATATAGGGGAGAAGCTGGGATGTGGAGCCGCTATGGCCTCTCTTGTGCGCACTTCGGTAGCGCCTTTTTTTCTGGAGAAGGCACATACCTTGGTCGAGATCGAGGATATATATAAAAATGAAAAAATAGAGGAAATTTTGTACCCAGTGGATCACGTATTTAAAAAGTATCCGGCAGTTGTCGTTGAGGAAAAGGGACTCCGATTCCTGAAAAATGGAAACGATGTGGCTGGGGAGTTCTGCCGGAGCGAGGAAGTATTGACAGAAGGGGCGCTGGTCCGGATGTATGACGAGGCGCAGCGTTTTTATGCCGTTTACAGATACAGAGACCCACGACGTGGCTTTGGAAATCATAAAATGTTTTTTAATGAGGGGTCTGGCGGATATACAGAGAGAAAGGCATGAGACAGAGATGAAGATTCTGGAACACGGACCATATAAACTGAATAATACAGCGATTTGTATCGGCAAATTTGACGGTCTGCACAGTGGACACCGGATGCTGCTGGATTCGATCCAGGAATCTTCGGATCTGACGAAGGTTCTCTTTACCTTTCACTTTTCCGATTCCGGACATATATACAGTTCGGAAGAAAAACGTTATCTGGCGGAGAAGCTTGGGATTGAGGTGTATATCGATTGTCCTTTTGATGAGGAATTGTCACATATGAAGCCCCAGACATTTTTAGAGGAAATTCTGATTCGTCAGTGTGGGGCGAAGGTGATCTCCGTGGGGGAGGATTTCCGGTTTGGGTACAAGCGTCAGGGCGATGTGGCTTTTTTGATGAAAAACAGTTCTGTTTATGGTTATGAACTGAAGGTTTTTCCAAAAAAGAAGATGTTCGATGAGCCAGTCAGCAGCACGAAAATCCGTGAGGAGCTGGAAAAGGGCAGTATAGAGATGGTCAATCAGCTGCTGGGAGATCCCTATTTTATATATGGAGAAGTATGCCGGGGTAATCAGATCGGAAGAACGATACAGATGCCCACAGTGAACCAGCTTCCAGAGCAGGAAAAACTTCTCCCTCCCTATGGCGTCTATGCATCCCGAATACACACGCAATACGGTGAGTATATAGGAGTTACCAATGTAGGTGTCAAGCCCACCATACCCGGAGAAAACCGAGTTGGTGTGGAAACATATATCATGGACTTCGACCGAGAGATCTACGGGGAGATGATCTGCGTGGAGCTGTTTGCCTTTTTGCGTGGAGAACAAAAGTTTTCCGGACTGGATACATTAAAAATACAGTTGGAGGAGGATAAGAAAAATGCTTACCTTTTCTTTAGACAATAAATCTGATGAACCAATGTATCATCAGATTTATTCTTATGTAAAAGAAGAAATCCTGTCGGGAAGACTTTCCTGTGGGGAAAAACTGCCCTCTGCCAGAGAGCTGGCAGGCTATCTTTCTGTCAGCAGAAATCCAGTGGATACTGCCTATGAACAGCTGGTGGCAGAAGGATATGTGTACTCCATGCCCAAACGGGGGTATTTTGTGAACAGAATTACTCATACCCAGCAGATTCATCCGGCAGAACACAGGGAAGAGGGGGAGGAGAAAGGTCAGGAGAACTTTCCGTATGATTTTGATCCTGATGCGGTGGATGTGGAAAGTTTTCCCTATTCTGTCTGGCAGTCTATTGGGAGAAAGGCATTAAAAGACCACAGTCTTTTCCAGGCGGGAGATTACCGGGGAGATTGGGAACTGAGAAGGGCGGTGGCAGATTATCTCTACGGTTCGAGAGGGGTATTGTGCCGCGCTGCCAATGTGGTCATCGGAGCAGGGATCGGATACCTTCTCCAGCTTTTATCGGTACTGTTCCGGAACGAAAAGAGGATTGCCTTTGAGGAGCCGGGCTATGTAAGGGCAAAAAAGATCCTGGCATCCCATGGTTTTGAGGTCTGTCATATTGACGTGGAAAATGGGGGAATCGGGATCGAGGGGTTAGAGGCTTCGGGAGCTGGGCTATGCTATGTGACGCCCTCCCACCAGTTTCCTCTGGGAACGGTTATGTCCATAGCTAGAAGACAGCAGCTTCTTCAGTGGGCTGAGGAAGAGGAAGATAGATACATCATAGAAGACGACCACGACAGTGAGTACCGTTACAAGGGAAGGCCGATTCCGGCGCTGCAAAGCATCGACACCGAGGGGAAAGTCATATATATCGGTACCTTTTCCAAAGCCATCGCACCGGCGCTCCGGATGGGATATATGGTTCTGCCAGACCAGCTCTTAGAGCGGTTTCAAGAGTGCTGTGGGGACTACAACTGTCCGGTGTCCCGTCTGGATCAGGCGATGATGGCGGAATTTATCCACGGAGGGTATTTTGAAAAGCATCTGAACCGGATGCGCAAACGGTACAAAGAAAAACATGATACAGTACTGGCTGTTTTCCGCAACTATCAGGATCGCATCGAGGTGACGGGAGATTACGCTGGGCTTTATGTGATCGCCCGGAGCCTTCGGCAACGGGAAGAGGAAAAGGTGATGCAGGCAGCACAGAAACAGGGGATCCGTCTGCGCCCTCTGTCTTTCTATTATAAAGAGCTGCCAAAAGACTATATGCCTTCCTTTTTGATTGGTTTTGCTGGGCAGACGAAGGAAGAACTAAAAGAAGGGCTTCGCATCTTATGCGAAAAGGTTTTTTGACATTTTTTCTCAAATGTAAAATGTATGTAAAATCAAGTAAATCCTTTGTAAAATATAGCGGAATAATGAAGAATGTTCTTGTATAATGTAAAGAAATAGTTTAAAGTATAAATTGTGGCCATACGAGAGATGGAGTGAAATAAATTACGGGAGAAAAGAGGAGTAATCATGGAATTAGCATTACAGATCATGGCAGGAGTCGGTTTGTTTTTATATGGTATGCAGCTTATGAGCGATGGTCTTCAAAAGGTAGCGGGACAGAAGATGCGTACGATCCTAGAGCGGCTTACGACAAATCCTTTTATGGGTCTTATACTGGGAATCGTATTTACGGGAGTTATCCAGTCTTCCAATGCCACAACGGTACTGGTGGTGAGTTTTGTTAACAGTGGTCTGATGACACTTGCCCAGTCGGTGGGAGTGATCATGGGTGCCAATATCGGTACGACGGTGACGGGACAGCTGGTATCCTTTAAGCTGGACGCCATCGCACCATTTTTTATCATCGTCGGCGTGGTTATGGTCATGTTTATAAAGAAACCGATGGTGAAGAGAGTCGGCGAAGTGTTGCTAGGATTTGGCGTGCTGTTCTTTGGAATGACCACACTGTCTGCCTCTGTGGATCAGCTCAATCAGGTGGAGGCGGTGAAAAATCTCTTTGGCAGCCTTCGGAATCCATTTCTTGCGGTGTTGATCGGTTTCGTCGCCACCTCCGTACTCCAGAGTGCTTCGGCGTCGGTGGGTATCCTTATCGTACTGGCGTCCACTGGTCTGATGGATCTGAATATATGCTATTATGTGATCATGGGATGTAATATCGGGGCATGTGGTTCCGCAGTGCTAGCCAGCCTGAGCGGGACAAAGAATGCCAAACGCGCTGCGATGGTTCATGTTTCTTTCAATATCATCGGATTGGTTATCGTGATGACCCTGCTGGGGATATGGGGAGACGGAATAATGGGTGCCATTCACGGACTGACAGCGGGCACAGCGGATGCAGCCATCCGTGCCGGAAGGGATGTAGCAAACATCAATACCATCATAAAAATCTTCCAGGTGATCGTACTGTTTCCCTTCAGCAAATTTTTGGTTCGTCTTACATATCTGCTTATTCCTGGTGAGGATGAAGAGGTTCATGGAATGGAACTTAAGTTTATCGGAAAACATGCCATCTTTAACCAGACCACAGCGATCCCACAGGCGGTCAGTGAACTGGACCGTATGGCAAATATGGCGATCAACAACCTTAGACGATCGATGGAGTGTCTGCTGAATAAAAAAGAAAAAGAATTGGATGAGGTGTATAAAAAAGAAGAAGTGATCGACTATCTAAATACAGAGATCACCAACTATCTCGTCAAAGTGAACCAGTTGTCATTGCCTATCCAGGACCGTAAACAGCTAGGTGCTATGTTCCATGTGGTAAATGATATCGAGCGTATCGGTGATCATGCTGAAAATATCGCAGATTATGCGAAAACGGCGCTGTCTGCGGATCTCAAATTCAGCAAAAAGGCGCAAAATGAATTGAAGGAAATGTTTGAAAAGGTGATACAGCTTCTGCAGTATTCGGTTCAGATGTTTGCCTCCGGGGACGATACCCACACAAATGATATCTTGCAAATTGAGAATGAAATTGATAAAATGGAAAAGAAGTTACAGAAAAAACATGTCAACCGTCTGGCGAACAATAAGTGTGAGCCCCATGCGGCCATGATCTTCTCCGATCTTATCAGCAATCTGGAGAGGGTGGCAGACCATGGCACCAACATTGCCTTTGCGGAACAGGACGAGGAAGAATTATAGTCCGTTCCGGCGATGTCCTGTGGAAGCCCTGCCAGAACGGTGATAACAGAATAAGGCAGGATTTCTAATATGACAGAGTTATTCTTGATCACAGCAGCAGTTCTTATTATTCTTCTGCTGGTTTATGGATATTTGTCTAACGGCATGCTCGCCGTGGAACATTATCCCCTTTCCGTGTGGGGGGATGGAGAACCAGTTAAAATAGTGATGCTGGCGGATCTTCACGGCAGCTCTTTTGGTCCCGGTAACAGACGGCTGATCCAGAAGATTCAGAGAGAATCTCCTGACATCATCTGTATGGCGGGAGATTTGACGGTTAAAAATGGCAAGGGGACGGACTCTTGCCTTGCTTTGTGTAAAGAACTTCTGAAGATGTGCCCGGTATATTATGCCCCTGGCAATCACGAGATCCGAATGGAGAGCTATGAGCACTTTATCAGGGAGTTAAAAAAGGCAGGAGTGGTCTGGCTGGACAATGCCCATCACGATCTGGTGATCCGTAGCAGGCGGATCCGTATTTATGGCTTGAACCTGGAGGAAGAGCTGTATCACAAGTTCTGGAAGAAGACGGAGTTTGACAGCGACAGGATGGAACAGTATCTGGGGGCTGCCGGAAAGGAGTGCTTCAACCTTCTTCTGGCGCACAATCCGGAATATTTTAAGGAATATCAGGAGTGGGGGGCGGATCTGGTGCTGTCGGGCCACGTACATGGAGGCATCGCGAGGCTTCCGCTGTTGGGTGGGGTGATCGCTCCATCGCTGCAACTGTTTCCTGCCTACGATGCTGGCCTATTTCAGAGAGGAAAGAGCCAGATGGTACTCACCAGGGGGCTGGGAACCCATCATATCCGCCTACGGTTTTTTAATACTCCAGAGGTATCTGTTATAAATCTTTCTTGATTGAAGCGAATAAATATAATATAATGATAAGATGTCAGTGCAAATAATTTGCGCCACCGCCGCTGACGCGATGGTGCTAAAATAAAAACCAGGAAAGGACGTGCAGAATGTGGGAATACCTGTAAAACTGGAGGTTTTTGAGGGACCTCTCGATCTTCTTCTTCATTTGATCGAGAAAAACAAAGTAGATATTTATGATATTCCTATCGTCCTTATTACAGAGCAGTATTTGGATTATGTCCGCCAGATGGATACGAAGGATATGGATGTCATGAGTGAGTTTCTTGTGATGGCAGCTACCCTTGTGCGGATCAAATCTAAGATGCTTCTTCCAC
Organism: Eubacteriaceae bacterium; assembly: GCA_910575665.1. Taxonomy (GTDB): domain Bacteria; phylum Bacillota; class Clostridia; order Lachnospirales; family Lachnospiraceae; genus Eubacterium_F. The sequence goes on along the minus strand of CAJTFB010000015.1, from coordinate 38,556 downwards.
CGGAGGAAGAAGAGGAAGAAGAGTATGAAGATCCACGTCAGGAACTGGTGGAGAGGATCCTGGAATACAAAATGTACAAATATGCTTCCTTTGAGTTGAAAGACCGCCAGTTAGACGCCGGGCGTATGATCTTTAAAGAACCATCCATTCCAGAGGAGATCCGGGACTTCAAAGAGGAGGTGCACATCGAGGAACTGCTGAGTGATGTGACACTAGCAAAACTGCAGGGTATTTTCAATTCCGTAATGAAAAAACAGGTGGACAAGATCGACCCAATTCGAAGCAAATTTGGCGAGATCGAGAAAGAGGAGATCAGTCTGGAGGACCACATTGTATTTCTAGATAATTACGCCAGGCAGAACGGAACCTTTAGTTTCCGTAAGCTTTTGGAAAATGGTAAGGGAAAGACTTATGTGATCGTAACATTTTTGGGGATTCTGGAGATGATGAAGATGGGGAAGCTTTCTATTGTGCAGGAAAAGATATTTGATGATATTCTGATTACATATAATTCGACGGAGAAAGAGAGGACACAGGCTTGATTATAAAAGAATTGGAAGCGGTCATAGAGGCGATATTATTTACGATGGGAGAGGCCGTTGAGGTGGAGCGGATCGCCGCTGCCGTAGAGCACGATGAGGATACGGTTCGCAGACTGATCCGCAATATGATGACCCGCTATGAGGAATCAGACCGGGGTATTCGTATTATTGAATTAGATGGTTCTTTTCAGCTCTGTACCAAACCGGAGATGTATGAATATCTGATCAAGGTGGCCCACGTACCCAAAAAACATGTGCTCACGGATGTGATGCTGGAGACCCTTTCTATCATTGCCTATAAGCAGCCCATCACAAGGTTGGAGATCGAGAAGATCCGGGGAGTAAAATGCGACCATGCTGTTAATAAGCTGATCGAATACAATCTCATCTGTGAAGCGGGCAGGCTGGATGCGCCAGGACGGCCCATTCTTTTTGCCACAACAGAAGAATTTTTGAGGTATTTTGGCATTGAATCCTTGGAAGAATTGCCGATCTTGAATCAGGAGACCATTGATAACTTTAAGGAAGAAGCGGAAAGAGAAGTGATGCGAGAGCTACAGGAAGAGGAAGTATAGTTAGCACGATTCCTGTTTGAAACATAAAAAGAATACCCGGTACAGATGATCATGCCCTGAGCAATTAAATCCGTCTGTACCGGGTACTTTCATTTAGGTGGAGGCATACTGTCTTTGAACGACGACTCTTTTATTTATAATCCACCAGATCTACGTAAAATTTTCTATAATCGGTCCGTTTTTCCCTAGTAGCTGCGATGGCAGTTCTGGGATGCTGGTTCAGCTGTCCCGTGAGAAGATAGGGTATGTCGTATCCCCAGATCACGCCCTGTTCTTTCAGAGGTATGATCTCTTTTTCCAGAATATCCAGGATCGGCAGAATGTTGTATTTTGGATTTTTCAAAAATCCCAGAAGAATCTCGCTGGCACAGTTTCCGGCGCCGCGTCCCATGCCGCTGACAGTCACATCCATATAGCTGACGCCGCGGGACAGTGCTTCGATGGTATTGGCAAAAGCGAGCTGCTGATTGTTGTGGGCATGGATGCCTACATATTTATGATATTTTTCTGCAAAGGCAAGGTACTTGTCCGCCAGTTTTCTCATCTGCTCTGGATAGATGGCGCCATAGCTGTCAACAATATAGATTCCGTCTACGTTGCTGTGACCGATCAATTCCAGTGCCTCATCGATATCGGTATCGTTGTCGTTGGAGATCGCCATAATATTGATGGTGGTCTCATAGCCCTTTTCATGGCAGTACTCCACCATTTCGATGGCAGCTGGGATGGTGTTGATGTATGTAGCCACGCGCACCAGATCGATCACGCTGTCGCTCCGGTCGATGATGTCTCGTTTGAAATCGGTACGTCCCACATCTGCCATCACAGCGATCTTCATATCCGAGTCGTTGTCGCCCACGATTCGGCGGATATCGCTTTCATCGCAGAATTTCCATGGCCCAAAATCTGCTTTTGGGAAAATATCACTGGATGCTTTATAACCAAATTCCATATAATCCACACCGGCTTTAATGTTTGCCTTATACAGGTTTTTTACAAACTCGTCGGTGAAACGAAAATCATTAACCAGTCCGCCATCGCGGATCGTTGCGTCTACCACCCGTACATCTGGACGGTAGGAAAGTATTGTTCCTTTTGTCTCCATGTGAAAAACCTCCTTTGTTTGGATTCTATTGTAACAGAAAAAACTTCTTATGAAAAGGAAAAAGTTTGTATAATTAAAAAAAGTATGCTATAATGAGGAACGAATCTGGGGTTTCCAGGAGAAACCCACTACATAAAAACGACTGCATCCTAGGAGCAGTATAAACGGAGGTAAGAAGACAATGGACTACAAGAAAGCTGGAGTTGACATTGAAGCGGGCTATAAAGCGGTTTCGTTGATGAAGGAGCATATTGCATCTACTATGAGACCGGAAGTGCTCACGGATATCGGAGGGTTTTCCGGTGCATTTTCCATGAAAAAATTTGTGGGAATGGAAGAACCGACCTTGGTATCTGGTACAGATGGTGTCGGAACAAAGCTTAAGATCGCATTTTTACTGGACAAGCATAATACCATCGGTATCGACTGTGTGGCAATGTGTGTAAATGATATCGCATGTGCCGGCGGCGAGCCTTTGTTTTTCCTGGATTATGTTGCTTGCGGGAAAAACGAGCCGGAAAAGATAGCGAAGATCGTCAGTGGAGTGGCAGAGGGCTGTCATCAGTCCGGTGCGGCGCTGATCGGCGGAGAGACCGCGGAGATGCCAGGTTTTTATCCGGTGGATGAATACGATCTTGCTGGTTTTTCTGTAGGAATTGTGGATAAAAAAGATATGATCACAGGAAAGGAGCTGGTTCCAGGAGATGTTCTGGTAGGAATGGCTTCTTCGGGAATCCACAGCAATGGTTATTCTCTGGTTCGCCAGGTGTTCAGCATGAATACCGAGGCATTGAACAGAACCTATGAAAGTTTGTCCGGAACGCTGGGAGAAACTCTTCTTACCCCGACGAAGATATATGTAAAAGCACTGAGAGCCATCAAGGATGCCGGTGTGAAGATTAAGGCATGCAGCCACATCACCGGCGGTGGATTTTATGAAAATATCCCAAGAATGCTCAAGGATGGCACTCATGCGGTAATCGAAAAAGGTAGTTTCGCGATTCCTCCGATCTTTGGCATGCTTGCCAAAGATGGAAATGTGTCAGAAGAGGCGATGTACAATACCTATAATATGGGAGTCGGCATGATCACAGCAGTAGACAAGGCAGATGTGGACGAGACGGTGGCAGCGATTCGCAGCGCTGGTGAAGTTCCTTATGTATTAGGTGAGATCGTTGATGGAGAGAAGGGCATCACCATCAAATAGACCAGTGCAGCGGTTAGGAAAGGATGAACGAGAAATGATAAAGACAGCGGTACTTGTTTCTGGCGGTGGAACGAACCTTCAGGCGATCCTGGACTGTCACAAGGAAGGAAAAATCACCAATACTGACATCGGCTTGGTGATCAGCAACAAAACAGGAGCGTACGCGTTGGAGCGCGCGGCCAGTTACGGCGTCCAAAGCAAAGTGATCTCACCGAAGGAATATTCTACAAGAGAAGAATATGGAGAGGCTATGATTCGGTGCTTAGAGGAAGAGAAGATTGATTTAGTTGTGCTGGCAGGATTTCTTGTAATTCTCCCCGAAAATTTTGTTAGACATTTTGAGGGAAGAATGATCAATATTCACCCCTCCTTGATCCCTTCTCACTGCGGGCCAGGGTATTATGGATTAAAAGTACATGAAAGCGTGTTGGCACGGGGAAATAAGGTGACAGGTGCTACGGTTCACTTTGTTAATGAGATCCCGGACGGCGGTCCTATCATCAGCCAGAAGGCGGTGGAGGTCAGGGATGATGACACCCCGGAGATTTTGCAGAAACGGGTGATGGAGCAAGCAGAATGGACGATTCTTCCCCAGGCCATTGACGATATCGCCAACGGACGGATTAGGATTGTGGATGGAATCGTGAAATATCATAATTAGTGTAAATATGGAGGAAAAGCAGATGAAAGTACTCATTGTAGGAAGCGGCGGACGTGAACATGCCATTGCGGCCAGTGTGGCAAAGAGTAGTCAGGTGGATAAGATCTACTGTGCACCGGGCAATGCTGGGATCGCCGGAGTGGCAGAGTGTGTAGATATTCAGGCCATGGAATTTGACCGTTTGGCAGATTTTGCCCAGGAGAATGAGATCGGTCTGACGATCATCGGGATGGATGATCCGCTGGTGGGCGGCGTTGTGGATGTCTTTGAAGAACGCGGACTCCGGGTGTTTGGACCGCGCAAAAATGCGGCGATCATCGAGGGCAGCAAGGCATTTTCCAAAGATCTTATGAAGAAATATGGGATTCCCACGGCGGCATATGAAAACTTTGATACTCCGGAGGTGGCACTTGCTTATCTTCAGAATGCTAAAATGCCCATCGTGCTTAAGGCAGACGGACTTGCCCTTGGAAAGGGTGTACTGATCTGCAATACGCTGGAGGAGGCAAAGGCCGGTGTCAAGACACTGATGTTAGATAAACAGTTTGGTGACGCCGGAAACCGGATTGTGATCGAGGAATTTATTACGGGGCGAGAAGTATCGGTTCTCTGCTATTGCGATGGAACTCATATTAAACCGATGACCAGTGCCCAGGATCACAAAAGGGCAAAGGACAACGATGAAGGATTGAATACCGGAGGTATGGGAACCTTTTCCCCGACACCATTTTACGACGAAGAGATCCAAAAATTCTGTGAGGAAAAGGTGTTCCAGCCCACGATGGATGCTATGAAAGCAGAAGGAAGAGATTTTGTGGGAATCCTGTTTGTGGGGCTTATGCTCACATCAGAAGGACCGAAGGTACTAGAATACAATGCACGGTTTGGCGATCCTGAGGCGCAGGTGGTATTGCCCCGGATGAAAAATGACATTGTAGATGTGATGAACGCCTGCATTGACGGAAAACTGGACGATATCGATCTTCAATTTGAGGACAATGCGGCAGTTTGTGTCGTTCTGGCTTCTGACGGCTATCCAGAACATTATGAAAAAGGAAAAGTGATCACAGGCTTTGAGAACTTTGAGGGCAGGGAGGGCTATTATGTGTTCCATGCTGGCACGAAGTTTGAAGGGGAACAGATCGTGACCAACGGAGGACGAGTCCTGGGAGTGACCGCCAAGGGAGCAGATCTGAAAGAAGCAAGGAAGAACGCCTATGCCGCCACGGAGTGGATTAGCTTCGAGAATAAGTATATGAGAAATGATATAGGTAAGGCGATCGACCAGGCATAAAAAATAAATATAAAGGAGATAGATTATGTATTCATTTGAAGAAGTTAAAAAAGCGGATCCAGAGCTTGCCAAGGCGATGGAACTGGAAACTGGCAGACAGAATGATCATATCGAGCTGATTGCTTCGGAGAACTTTGTCAGCAAAGCTGTTATGGCAGCGATGGGAAGCACATGTACGAATAAGTATGCAGAAGGATATCCGGGCAAGAGATATTACGGCGGCTGCCAGTATGTGGATATGGTAGAAGATCTGGCAAGAGACCGTGCCAAGGAGCTGTTTGGCTGCACCTATGCCAATGTTCAGCCCCATTCTGGCGCCCAGGCAAATATGGCAGTTTTCTTTGCCCTTGTAAAACCAGGTGAGACCGTGATGGGAATGAATCTGGATCATGGTGGACATCTTTCTCATGGAAGCCCAGCAAATATTTCTGGAACCTATTATAACATTGTACCTTATGGAGTAAACGATGAGGGATTTATTGACTATGATGAGGTAGAGCGCATTGCAAAAGAATGCAAGCCGAAAATGATTATCGCTGGAGCCAGCGCTTACTGTCGTAAGATTGACTTTAAAAGATTCCGTGAGATCGCAGATGAAGTGGGCGCATTCCTGATGGTGGATATGGCACATATCGCCGGACTGATCGCAGCTGGTGTACACGAGAGTCCGATCCCATATGCTCATGTGACCACCACTACCACTCATAAAACCCTTCGTGGACCCCGTGGCGGCATGATTCTTTCCAGTGAAGAGTTTGCCAATGAATATAAGTTGAACAAATCTATTTTCCCTGGCATTCAGGGCGGACCTCTGATGCATGTGATCGCTGCCAAGGCGGTCTGCTTCAAGGAAGCACTGGATCCAAGCTTTAAGGAATACGGTAAAAATATCGTGGCGAATGCCCAGGCATTGAGCAAGGGGCTGATGAACCGCGGCATTGACATTGTTTCCGGCGGCACAGACAACCACCTGATGTTAGTAGACCTGGTAAAAAAGGGACTGACTGGCAAACAGGTAGAGGCATGGCTGGATGAGGCAAATATCACCGCCAATAAAAATACCATTCCGAACGATCCTCAGAGTCCATTTGTGACCAGTGGTATCCGTCTCGGCACGGCAGCTGTGACGACACGCGGTATGAATACGGAAGATATGGATCAGGTTGCCGATGCTATCGCAATGCTTATTGATGATGTGGAAGCAAATAAGGCAAAGGCAATGGAGATCGTGAAGACACTGACAGATAAGTATCCATTGTATTAATTATATATGGCGCCTTTGAGCGAACAGGATCAAAAAGTCATGCGTTCCATGTAGGTATGGGGCGCATGACTTTTTTTCACCATAACATAATTTTGAATAAATTATGTTTGATGTGACAATGGCCTGCCTTCCTACAGCTCCCGTTTTGCAAAAATAAAGGTTGACAAAGATATGAAAATGGAAATTTCTATCATAGTAAATAGAAGTGTAATCTGTGTGAGCGGATGTTCCATAGGCTTTTTGATCAGCGTTATGAGATAAATTCCGGCCACGCCAGTTCCCAGCATTCCGATGGAGTTTTGGATCAAGGTGGCGGCAAAGATGGCAAGACTTGCCATGAAAAACCGATAAAGGATATAGAAAAGAAGCTTTTCTATTATATCCCAAACAATGACATTCCAATCCGCACCAAAACCATTTCTTATCGTTGCAGCACATACTGAGACAGCCAGTGGAAGCAGGACCAGTACAAGCAGCCCCGGGAAGTACACAGCAAGTTTGGCGAAAAAAATATTTTGACGTGATACTCCACTGAGAACAGCATTGCCAAATGTCCGGTTGGAAAATTCTGCACATAGGAAGGCAGCAGTAAAGACAGAAATTAACACGGCATCAAACAACTCCGGAACCAAGGCTATTATGTACATTTGATATCCCGGATAGGGAGAAAAGCCTCGTAGCATTGCTGCCATACAGGTAAATAGAAATATCATGCGAACAGAGGGGAGTTTTTCTAGCTTATAAAATTCAGCTTTGATTAATTTTCTCATGAAACCACCTCTTTATAGGCGCTGATTTTTGAGCAGTGACAAGTAATATTTTTCCAGATCCTCACCTTTTGTTGTCATTTGTTCTACTGTAATTTCGTTCGTAATAAGTGCTTTCATGATCTCTCCACCCTTATCAAGGCTCTCATACAAATGCACTGTTTCATCGGAAACTGCTTCAAGCCGAGTGAATCCCAGCTTTTCCCTGAGGATTTCTACTGTGCGAGCCGCATTATCCACAGTAAGCAGCATATAGCGGCAGAACTTTTCTGCAAGTTCTTCCGATGAAATTTGTTCCATCATTTTTCCCTTATGGATAAATCCGTAACAGGTGGCCAGGGAATTCAGTTCGCGCAGCATGTGGCTGGAAATCAGAATGGTAATTCCGTTTTTACTCATAGCTCGGATTAATTTATGAAAATCGTGAATTCCCACAGGATCAAGCCCGTTGAGAGGCTCGTCAAAAAATAGAAACTGCGGCTTGCCAAGTAAAGCCATGGCGATGCCCAAACGTTGTTTCATACCAAATGAAAACTTTTTGGTCTTTGTGCAATCTGCATCTTCCCCTGTCAAACCAACGGACCTTAGCGATTGGTGGATGCATTCCTGATCTGTAATGCCCCTCTGCAGACGGCAGATCTCAAGATTGTCCCATGCCGTCAGGTCGGGATAGAAAGCCGGCGTTTCGATAATTCCGTTGATGTGGCGGCGTTTTTGGCAAAGTCCTTTTTCGCTGCTTTCCCCAAACAAGGTAATGTATCCCGAAGTTTGTCTGACCCAGCCTGCTAAAATGCGCATCAGCGTTGTCTTTCCAGCGCCGTTTTCCCCAACAAAGCCATAGATATCGCCACGGCGTATTTCCATATTAAGTTCATTTAAGGCAATAAAACTCTTCTTTTTTTTATATTGTTTAATAACATTCTCTGCTTTGAAAATAATGTCTGCCATGTTGCCTCCATTCATTTTAAATCATATCTTTCAAAAATATATCCGGCTGCCAGCAGTTTTAATATCATTGCAGCCAGAAAGGTTCCGAGATTTAGGTAAAATAACGATAATAAGAACAGCAAAATGTCACGGAGAGCCGGAATCTGTATGATATGCCCAATGTTTCCCCGGAGTACGCCAAGTACATATAGTGTGCCAACACTCCATTTAAAAGCGCTTATTTTGCTTTTGGCTATGACGGAAAAAAATACCGCATTACTGACCAGCATCAGTGAAGCTAGAATTTGTATGGCGAGAGCCTTCGCAATAAGGCAGACTGCTTCTATGCCAAAATTCATACCAAAACCAGCGTGTATGCTCCAGAGAACCGTTCCCGTGAGGAAAGGCACCAGCATCAGTGGAACGACTCCTGCAAATACAGAGATTATCTTTGCTAGAAAGGCATTTTTACGCGATATGCCACATAGAAGGCTGGTATAAAATGTATGTCTTACAAAATCTCCATTCACGTGATATGTAGTAAAAAGAAATATGACAATCGAATATAAAAGTGTCTGGCGGAGATTTAGCAGCCATTCGATCCCTGTGTATGTGGGATTATATTGGGGATATGCAATGCTGTTGCTGATATTGTTCATTTGGATAACAGTCTCTATGATCAGATAGCTGATCAGTAGAACCTTATAAGAAGTTGATTTTTTTAATTTAAACAATTCAGCTTGGATCAGATTTTTCATGCAATTCCTCCATTTTTGCTTCCAGCCTGTACTTTAACGGCAGCAAAAGCAGTGCAAACAGCATGCTGTACAGCATTGTAAGCAGTGCGACTGCCAGCCTTTTTCCCGGTTCTGATTCCATTGTCCCCAATATAAAAATCGTGTCAAAAACCGTAATCATTCCTCCACCAAGTAAAAAAGAGGCGATAGCAAGCTTTACTGCCTGCTGCGAGGAAAAAAGCCGATTTCGATCAACATTCTTTTTCCCTATGATGAAAAAGGATTGAAAAAACGGTTTTACATTCCCAGTTGTTAGCAGCATAACCAGCACAAGAATGGGATTCATAATAAAAGTAAGTGGATCAAAAAAGTATACCCAGTTATGCTGGATCTGGATAGGCATGGTCATGAGGACAAATAAGACGGCAGCAAACAAGATTGCCATGACGCAGGAAACCAAGTTCTTTTTGTTTTTCCTCTTTAAAGATTCTTTTTCTTCAATCAGCGTTAGAATGATATCTTCTGAACTTTCATTGTAATCCGTTACTGAGAGAGTTTCTCCCATAAGAAGCTCATTTACATTAATACCCAAAAGATCGCATAGCGGCACCATAATAGAATTATCCGGCATCCCTCGCCCACATTCCCATTTTGAAATAGCTTTATCTCCAATGCCAAGATGATTCGCTAGTTCCTTCTGGGTCATTCCCTTTTCTTTTCGCTTCTCTGCTATAAATCTGCCCGACTTTGCCTGATCCATGATATAAACCTACCTTCCGATAAACTTAAGTAATATTTGTATCATAACATTAAATACATTTCCCTACAACCTTCGGTGCGTAGAATCACAGTTCTACGGTTGGTAGAATCCAGATTCCGGAGGCAGTTGATGCGATCCGCAAAGAACGTGTGGATGATCAGGGAAATGAAGTGTGGTTCTCGATGATGACCGAGTATTTGGAAAATTCTCCATATGGGAGAGCGCATGGACTGAAGGGAATCGAAGGACTGCTTTGGCACATGGAGCAGAGAAGGGGAATAGAACGCCGGATATTAAAAGAAGTTTTCAAAGAGAACAGCGTAATACTTAAAGCGAAAAGTGAAAATGAAGAAGAATTTTTAAAAATGTATTGACTGAGCCTGGTACGCTTGAATAAAACCCAATTTGCAATTTGACCTTATCCTTCAATCGTGGTAAAATATAGTTTGATTTATTGGCACCGTTGTGCCAGCACATTCAGAAGGCGTGAGGTCATGAGACATGGATAAAGAGAAGATTAAACAAGCGGTTACACTGTTTTTAGAAGGAATCGGTGAGAATACAAAAAGAGAAGGGCTGACAGAGACGCCGGAGAGGATCGCCCAGATGTGTAAGGAGCTTTTTGCCGGATATGAGAGCAGTGTAGCAGAGCATCTTAGCAGGACATTTTCCTCAGAGCAGACTGGTCTGGTAGTGGAAAAAGATATCACATTTTATTCCGTCTGTGAGCACCATTTGCTTCCATTTTATGGAAAGGTTCACATTGGGTACATTCCAAATGGCAGAGTGGTTGGTTTGAGCAAGCTTGCCCGCACTGTGGAGGTCTATGCCAGACGCGCCCAGATCCAGGAGCAGTTGACTGACCAAATCGCGGATGCGGTGATGAATATTTTGGAACCCAAGGCGGTGCTGGTGATGATCGAGGCGGAGCATATGTGTATGACCATGCGGGGCATAAAAAAGCCTGGTTCAAAGACGGTTACCATCAGTACAAGAGGATGTGTCGAAGGCGATTCGGAACTAAAACAGGAATTTTTTAACCTGATCCGACAGTAAAAACAGGAAAGGAAAATACAGATGAGGATTGGAAGTAGAGAGTTTGAAATTGGGAAAAAAACTTATGTAATGGGGATATTGAATGTGACGCCGGATTCTTTTTCCGATGGAGGGAAATACAACGACAGGGAAAAGGCATTGGAACAGGTTCGGAAGTTAATCGCAGAAGGAGCAGATATCATTGATATCGGTGGAGAATCTACCAGACCTGGACATGAGCAGATCACAGAGGAGGAAGAGATCCAGCGGGTGGTACCAGTGATCCGGGAGGTAAAGGCGGCATTTGATATACCCGTGTCTGTGGATACCTATAAAAGCCGGGTGGCAGAGGCGGCACTGGAGGCCGGAGCCGATCTTTTGAATGATATCTGGGGATTTTTGTACGATGAAAGGATGGCACAGTTGGCTGTCAAGTATGATGTGCCCGTCTGTTTGATGCATAACAGGAATAATACTGAATATACGGATTTTGTAAAAGATGTGGTTACAGATCTGGAAAAATGTCTGGCAGTGGCGGCAAAATATGGAGTGAAAAAGGAAAAGATTATATTGGATCCAGGAATTGGATTTGGAAAAACTTATGAACAAAATCTTATGATGATGAATCATCTGGAAGATATATGTGATATGGGATATCCGGTGCTACTTGGCACTTCCAGAAAGAGTATGATTGGTATTACATTGGATCTTCCAGTGGAAGAGAGAGAAGAGGGGACCATTGCCACTACTGTGATCGGAGCTATGAAGGGTTGCCATTTTGTGCGAGTACATGATGTAAAGGCAAATGTCCGCGCATTGCAGATGACAGAAGCGATATACAATAGTTGACAGCTTGGCGGTGCTCCTGCAACTCCATATCATTGTACAAGTGGCTGTGGGTTTATAGAATATAAGGTCAGCAGATAGGAAAGGATGAGGGGAACATGGACAAAATAGAGATCCGGAATCTGGAATGTTACTGCCATCACGGTGTGTTGCGGGAGGAAAATGTGCTGGGGCAGAAATTTCTGGTGTCCGCTGTTCTGTATATGGACACCAGAAAGGCAGGAAACGAGGATGATCTGTCCCAGTCTGTAAATTATGCGGAGACTGCGCACTTTATAAATGAAATTATGTCTCTGAGGGAGCACCGACTGATTGAGTCGGTGGCAGAACATATTGCCAGAGAGGTACTGTTAAAGTATCCGCTGCTGCAGAAGATCGAGGTCAGTATTCAGAAGCCGTGGGCTCCAATCCTGCTTCCGCTGGAAACCGTAGCTGTGACCATCGAAAGACAGTGGACCAGAGTATACGCCGGTGTCGGTTCCAATCAGGGCAATCGTAGAAAGTATATTGATGATGCCTATGCTGGAATTCGCAATAACCGATACTGCAAATGTGCGTATATGTCCAATATCATTGATACGGAACCTTATGGTTATACAGAGCAGGCCAATTTCCTGAATGGTGTCATCTGTTTTGAGACCTTATACAGCCCGGAGGAGCTCTTAAAGTTTTTCCATCGGTTGGAGGATGAGGGGGACCGGACGAGAGAGATCCATTGGGGTCCAAGGACCATTGATCTGGACATACTATTTTACGGAAATCAGATCTTGCAGACGGAAGATTTGATTATTCCACACAAAGAGATTCCCTATCGCAAATTTGTATTGGAACCCCTCAAAGAGATTGCGCCCTATGTGATACATCCGGTACTGGGAAAAACCGTATGTGATATGTACAGAGAACTCTTGGAGAGCGAAAAAAAGGAAGAAAAAGTCTTGTGAATACATAAAAGGAACCGGGGCAAGAGCTTTTGTCCCAGGAATATCACGGATTGTTTTGGATTGGAGGACAAGGATGCTGGATTTAAATGAGGCTAGAAAAAATATTGATGCCATTGACAAGCAGATCGTAGAGCTTTTTGAAAAGCGTATGTTGGAAGCGAATGCTGTGGCAGAGTACAAACGAAAGACTGGGAAGGCAGTGTATGACAAGGAGCGGGAAGATGAAAAACTTGAGCACCTTGGACAGCTTTCCAGCAATGAATTCAATAAGAAAGCCATCACTGAATTGTTCAGCCAGATCATGTCTATCAGCCGCAAATACCAGTATACGGTTCTTCCCCAGACGTCAAAGCTGGCTGATTTTAAAAAGGCAGAAGAACTTCCGGTGGGGCCGGATACGAAGGTCTGTTATTTTGGAGTACCGGGAGCCCATACCCATCAGGCGATGGAGGATTTTTTTGGTGAGGAGATTACCGGGATCAGTTGTCCAACCTTTCAGATTGTGATGGAGGCAGTGGAACAGGGAGAGGCAGATTACGGTGTTCTTCCCATCGAGAATTCCTCCACAGGAGGAATCACAGCAAATTATGATTTGCTTTTAAATTATTCAAATTGTATCGTAGGTCAATATGTGAATCGGATCGAGCAGTGTCTGCTGGCGCTGCCGGGGGTGGCGATGGAGGAGCTCAGAACCGTATATTCCCATCCCCAGGGACTATTACAGTGCAGTGGATTTTTAAAAGAGCATCCAGAGCTGGATCAGATCGAATTTTCCAATACGGCCACAGCGGCCAAAAAGGTAGCAGAAGATAGAGAGCGGTCCCAGGCGGCGATCGCGGCGAAGCGGGCGGCAAAAGAATATGGGCTTCAGGTGCTGAAAGAGGGAATTCAGCAGGAGAAAAACAATTCCACCAGGTTTATCGTGATTGGAAGAGAGCCTATCTATCTGGCAGATAGCAATAAAATTGCTCTATGTATCGAGTTGTCCCATGAGTGTGGTACTTTATATCGGATCTTGTCTCATTTCCTCTTTAATGGGTTGAACATGACACAGATCGAGTCTCGTCCGATGAAAGGAAAGAATTGGGAATATCGTTTTTTTATTGATATAGAGGGCAATCTTGAGGATCCCTCGGTGCAGAATGCGCTTCGTGGCATTAAGGAAGAGGCAAAGAGTGTGAGAGTGCTGGGGAATTTTAAGTGCTGAAATTGGCACATAGCAAATGTTTTATGCAAAAGTCCTATTTGCGTTCACAAATTAAACAAAATTTACACACATCTTCTTCAAAAAGAAAACAATGATTACCCACAAATTCACGTTATAGTGTAACCATAACAAATTGATTTCCGCCTGAGCATACCGGCGGAGTGTTCACCAAACAGATTTGAGAATGGAGGCTATGACGATGAAGAAGATGATAAAACTAGTAGCAGGAGCAATGACATTTGGATTGTTGAGCGGCGTGGTATTTCAGGGAACCAGTTATGTGGCTGGACTGTATGGTGCGTCTGGACAAGCGGACAGGAGCGCCGTGGCAGAGCAGCAGCTGGGAAATTCCGGTGTAATCCAGACATCCAGCAGCGGGGAACAGGAAACCTCTGGTGTCTCTGCTGTGGCGGAGGCAGTTCTTCCCTCCATCGTGGCGATTGATGTAAAAGTGGTATCCAAACAGCAAGACATTTTTGGACGGACCTTTGAGAACCAGGGAGAGGGAAGTGGTTCGGGAATTCTATTCAAAGAGGATTCCGATTGGATCTATATTGTTACCAACAATCATGTGGTAGCAGACAGTGTGCAGGTTCAGATCACATTTCACAATGAAACCACGGCAAATGCTACAGTGACAGGCACCGATGAGGCATCGGATCTGGCTGTGGTCAAGGTGGCAAAGAAGGATCTGAAAGACGATACGTTGTCCCAGATCAAGATGGCAGAACTGGCAGACAGCAAAGAGACAAAAGTAGGCGAGCAGGCCATCGCCATCGGAAATGCTTTGGGATACGGTACCAGTGTGACCGTGGGATATGTCAGTGCGAAAGACCGCCAATTGGGAATGGAGGGGCAGGATACCATGAAGCTGATCCAGACGGATGCAGCGATCAATCCCGGAAACAGCGGGGGAGCACTGGTGAATGCCGAAGGAAAGGTGATCGGCATCAATTCCTCTAAATTTGCCTCGGAAGAGGTGGAAGGAATGGGATTTGCCATTCCCATCTCGGATGCACTGCCAATTATGGAAAGACTGATGAAAGGAAACGGCGCATCCCAGGGATTCCAGGGGGGAGCCCAGGCAGGCGATATTGTATCTTAACTTTCGCGGAAGGCACAAGCCATGGCGCCGCCCGCGCACGTGAGAAACTCGCAAAACGTGTTTCTCATCGTTATTGCATTTACTTTTGTGCATGCGGGGTATTTGATATTGTAAAGATAAAGTGAGGAAGATTATGTTTGATTATCAGCGGATCGATGATACAGATATCACCGGGGAAGCGCCGGTGACAGAACCAGAAAGACAATATTATTTTATGAAAAAATGCCAGATATGGGCAAAAGGTGAGAGCAATAGACTGGGGCGGAGACTGACGCTTTCCATGCAGACTATGGGCTGCCAGATGAACGCCAGAGATTCGGAAAAATTAGAAGCAATCCTTTCCTATATTGGGTATGAGACCGTGGAGCATACCGTGGCAGATTTCATTCTTTACAATACCTGTACGGTGCGGGAAAATGCAAACCTTAAAGTGTATGGAAGACTGGGGTATATGAAAAACCAGAAAAAGAAGAATCCACAGATGAAAATTGCCATGTGTGGCTGTATGATGCAAGAGCCTACAGTTGTAGAAAAAATAAAGAAAAGTTATCCCTTTGTGGACATGATCTTTGGCACCCATAATGTATATAAGCTGGCTGAGATCCTCTATACCCACATTCAGTCCAGACGCATGGTTATCGATATCTGGCAGGAGGCGAAAGGAGTGGTAGAAGATCTGCCAAGCATTCGCAAATATCCCTTTAAAGCTGGCGTGAATATCATGTATGGGTGCAATAATTTCTGCAGCTATTGTATTGTTCCTTATGTTCGGGGAAGGGAACGGAGCAGGGAACCGGAAGAAATTCTCCGGGAGATCCGGGGACTGGCAGAAGATGGTGTCACAGAAGTGATGCTTTTAGGGCAGAATGTAAATTCCTACGGCAAGACACTGGAAGTTCCTATGAACTTCGCAGAGCTATTACGTGAAGTGAATGAGATTCCGGGACTGCATCGGATTCGTTTCATGACATCCCATCCCAAGGATCTTTCAGAGGAACTGATTCAAGCGATGGCAGAGTGCGACAAGGTCTGTACCCATCTTCATCTCCCCCTTCAATCCGGAAGCACAGAAATCCTAAAAAAAATGAACCGCAGGTACACAAAAGAGGATTATTTGGCACTGGTGGACCGGGTTCGAGACAGGCTGCCGGATATCTCGCTGACTACAGATATTATTGTAGGTTTTCCGGGAGAGACTGAAGCGGATTTTGAGGAGACACTAGAGGTCGTGCGGAAGGTCCGTTATGAAAGTGTATATTCATTTATTTATTCTAGGCGGACGGGAACTCCTGCGGCGGCGATGGAAGATCAGGTGCCGGAGGACGTAGTAAAACAGCGGTTTGACAGGCTTCTCACGGAGATCCAGGCTATTTCCAGGGAAATTACAGACAGCAAAGTAGGGAAGATAGAGGAAGTTCTGATGGAAGAGATCAATGATCACGATCCGTCTCTGATCACCGGGCGACTTTCCTCCAATGCCGTGGTTCATTGTCCGGCGTCTGAGGGCTGCATTGGGGAGATCCGCAGGGTAAAGCTGACGGAGAGTAAAGGTTTTTATTTTATGGGAGAGATTCAGGCAGATTAGAGACCTGTATCCATGATGCAAAGACAACCCGACGGTGCAGAATGAAGCGGGGTTCAAATTGGCGCCATCGGGCTGGTGTGAACAACAATAAGATCTGTTTATTCCTTTTCCGGTTCCGGATATTCTTCACCGAAGGTATCCACAGTAACTTTTTCCATCACGACAGGGTTTAGTGGCATATCGCTGTAATCCGTCGCTGTTTCAGCAAGCTTGTCCACTACATCCATGCCTTCTGTGACCTTTCCAAAGGCGGCGTAGGCGCCATCTAGATGTGGGGCATCTTTGTGCATGATGAAGAACTGGGAACCGGCAGAGTCTGGCATCTGGGAACGTGCCATAGAGATGACTCCGGCGGTATGCTTTAAGTTATTTTCAAAACCGTTCATGCCAAATTCACCCCGGATGTTGTAACCCGGACCACCCATTCCATTGCCGTCGGGACAGCCGCCTTGGACCATGAAGCCTTTGATGATACGGTGGAAAGTAAGGCCGTCATAATATCCTTTTTTTACCAGAGAAATAAAATTATTTACGGTGTTTGGTGCTGTCTCAGGATAAAGTTCAACCTGAATGGTGTCTCCTTCCGCCATTTGAATTGTTACGATTGGATTTTTTTCAGCCATAGTTCATATTCCTTTCTGTTTTTTCTGGAATTAAGTATACAGAAGATCGGAAAAATTTTCAAGACTTAGAAGAGAGGAAGTGCAAAAATGATTTATCCAGACTTTTTAAAAAATGGTGATTCCATTGGGATCACGGCGCCTTCTGACGGAAACCGCAAGCCCATGGATTTTGCCAGACTGGATCTGGCAGAACAGAGGATCAGGGAACGGGGATTTCGTGTCCTTGAGACAGAAAATGTCCGTCAAAGCGATGGGAGGGGACGGAGCAGTACCAGGGAACAGCGGGCAGAACAGCTTATGAGTCTGTTTGAGAATCCTGAGGTAAAGTACATTTTTTCTGCCAAGGGCGGGGATTTTCTGATGGAGGTTCTGCCGCTGCTGGATCTGGATGTGATCCGCAGGAATCCAAAGTGGTTCCAAGGATTTTCTGACAATACAGGACTGACTTATACTCTTGCTGTGAACTGCCATACTGCCACCGTTTACGGAAACCATTTCAATGATTTTTCCATGGAGCCCTGGCATCCAGCAGTGCGGAACAATGCGGAGATCATGACAGGAAATATGATAGAACAGCTCTCTTTCGACGCCTACGAAGATGATTTTTATGACAGGGAGCGGCCGGAGGAGGGATACCGGGAAGATAAGCCTTCCCGCCAATACGCTGTGATGGACGGAAAGATCGTGGATGAGTTGTCTATAAGGGGACGGATGCTGGGAGGGTGTCTGGATGTTCTTCTGAATCTGGTGGGGACATACTTTGATAAGACCCGTGAGTTTGTCGATTCTTATCGTCAGGATGGGATCTTGTGGTATTTGGAAAGTTTTTCCTTAGACAGCGATTCTCTTACCAGGGGGCTGTGGCAGCTTAAACATGCGGGCTGGTTTGAACATGCCGTCGGTTTTGTTTTCGGGCGTCCCTGCATGTTTCAAAGCTTCACGGACCATAATTACCGGGAGGCGGTAGAAGTGATTTTATCAGAACTTCATATCCCCATCGTGTTTGATGCTGATATTGGACATAAATCACCTCAGTTTACGATCATCAATGGAAGTGTCGGAGAGTGGAGGACGAAAAATGGCAAATCGCATTTGGTGACAACCCTTAAATAGACGAAAAACGACAATAACCACATAGAATTTACAAAGGATTCTTTGCACGAACCGGCAAAGAATCCTTTATTTTCGTGTTTAAAATGGGCTGTGGGGTATTTGACGTTGTCCAAATAGTGAGGAATTTGTCGGATAAGAGAGAAAAAATATTTGGTTTTATCGCCTCTTTTTGACAAAATTTTAGTCATAAATAGTGTATCATCTGTATATGCAAAAGCAAATGAAAGAAAATGGGAGCAGGTACAATGAAAATATATCTTGATGTATTTTTTATCGTTAACTTCTTTATGAATTTACTCGTATTTGAGATCATGAATATATTTTTAAGAAAAAGACCTGTGAGCGTAAGATGTGCAGCAGCCTCAGCGGAAGGCGCCCTGGCGGCAGTTTTGCTCGTGTTTGGCGGGGTGCGGCAGATGGCAGCGGCATTTATTCTTATGTATCTCATTGTGAGCTGTCTGATGATGCGGACCGCTTATGGAAAAACAACGGTTTATGGCTTTGGCAGGCACATGGCAGGATTTTATCTGACAGCGGTAGTTGTTGCAGGGGCTGTCATGTTTTTAAAGGGAATCGCGGGAATCCGAAACATCCCGATCATTTTTCTCCTGTCATCCGCAATCTTACTTTTATTTCTTGCACAGAAAATCGTTTCTTCAAAAAAACGTGGGATTAGAAACGAACAAAATGTATTTCCTGTAACGATTAAGTACCGGGGAAAGAGCGTGAAAACAGCTGGTTTTCTGGACACCGGCAACAATCTTTATGAGCCGGTCAGCCATGAGTGCGTTACCATTGTGGAATACAATTTGTTTCAAAAAATGCTGTCTGAGGAAGAAAAAGTTGATTTTAACAAAGTTTTGCACGAAATGGAACCGGAACTATTTGGCAAACTGCTTTTGCGCTATATCCCATTTCATTCGCTGGGAAAAGACTGTGATTATCTTCCGGGAGTCAGGGTGGATGATATGGAGATTCAAGTGAACGGCAGTGAGACGGTTCATACAGGGAATACCTGGCTTGGAATCTGTGATCGTTTTCTGTCAACAGACAACGGGTATGAAGTGCTGTTGAACAGCGGGATATTCCGAAAATAATTCATTAAGGGGGATGTATATGTTTTTACGTTTATCAATGCCAAATCGTTTTCAGTTCCGTATGATTCCGGACTGGAAAAATGTATTTTTTCACCAGGGGGGTGATATACATTACATCGGAGGAGCTGAAATACTGCCGGCACCGCTGGAACCAGGGGAGGAAGCAGCATGTATTGAAAATCTGGGGGCAGAGAATTCGGAAAAGGCAAAGAATATGCTGGTGGAACATAATCTCAGGCTGGTGGTCTACATCGCCAAAAAGTTTGACAACACCGGCGTCGGGGTGGAAGATCTGATCTCTATCGGTACCATCGGACTGATCAAGGCGATCAACACCTTTAAACCGGATAAGAACATCAAGCTTGCCACCTATGCCTCCCGATGCATCGAGAACGAAATACTGATGTATCTGCGCCGCAACAGCAAGGTGAAGATGGAGGTGTCCATCGATGAGCCGCTGAACGTGGACTGGGATGGCAATGAACTTCTTCTCTCTGATATTCTCGGTACCAGTGAAGATATTATCTACAAAGACATTGAGCGGGAAGTAGATATCAAACTGCTTAAAAAAGCGCTTAGCACACTGAGCGAGCGGGAGCGGATGATCATACATATGCGGTTTGGCCTTGATGATTATGAAGGAGGTGAAAAAACACAAAAAGAAGTAGCGGATCTTCTGGGAATCTCCCAGAGCTACATTTCCAGACTGGAAAAGAAGATCATGAAACGCCTCAAAAAAGAAATCCTGAGGCTGGAAGGGATATAAAAAATTAAATCAAAAAGTACGGAAAAATGTAATTATATAAGTTGTTTGTCGCAAATTCATGCCGTTCGGGAAATTTTTTCCACAAACAGTAAAAAAGATGCTATAATATATATAGTGTCTTTTTTGTTGATTGTGGAAGGTAAAGTGATAATAGCGGCGAGTTTATTCGCGAGGCATTAAAGCGTACCTGCATTTTGGCGGCATAAAGGATAGACTTCAACAATGGTTTTAGGAAGGGGACGACTGAAATTGAAGAAGACAGTTATACTGCCGGTAAATCCAACCCCTATCGTGACATCGTTTTCATATTACGCTTTTTTGCAGAGTATTATTTCAGCGGAAGAACGAGTGGGAAAAGTGTTTGCGCGTTTTCGCATGATCGGTTCACCGTACTCGGATTGGAGCATCGGCGGAAATGTGGTTAAAGTGGATGAAAATGCGTTTTGTGGAGAGACGCAGGATGAGTTTCGGAGAGATTGTAATGGTTATATCATCAGGGAAATGAGGGAATCTGATTACATAGATATTCAGGTTGATTTTCAGCAATATACGAGTCCCTGGGCAGCGGTAAATCTTTTTATCAGCGATGATCCGGATCATGTGCTGATAGGGGATGAGTCTTATCAGTACCGGTTCGGTCATTTTTCCTATACCGGGATTGCTCTGTATAGCTCTGGGAAAAAGATTACTGTGCCAGTGGAACGGTATCAGGAGCCATATCGACTGGTTATGAAAAGGGAAGGAACATTGCTCGAATTCTTTGCCGGTGAGGAAGAGATAAAAAGAAAAGCGGCATGTGAACTAGGCTGCCATACGAAACCTTTGTACTTGGGGGTTCAGGTAAAGCATGGACAGAATTCTTATTATCCCTGGTTGTTTTCGAATTTTATCCAGTTGGGCTGCGATGTGGACAACCCTGACCGAAGGCTGGACTATGTATTTGGCATCTCCAAGCACTGGGAGAACAGCGACATAACGTATTTTCTCAATAAAAACCGTTTTACGGGAGAAGAGATCGTGCATATGGGAGGGATCAAATACCTCCTGTACTGTCTGAAACAGGGAAAATATGTAGAAGCTAAGATTGACCAGTATTATATAAAAGAGCGGGAAGAGTTTTGGAATACACATCATTATCACCAAAATCTGATCTACGGGGCAGACGAGAAGAAAAAGCTATGTTTTCTTTTGGGATACGATCAGAGAGGAAAGATTCAGGAAATGGAAGTTTCCTTTTCGGATCTAGAAAAATCCTTGAAACGAAGAGGCGACATTATATATAAGACGATTCAATACGAGCAGGATGGACATTTTTATCAGTTCTCCCCAGAGTATTTTAGGGAGATGCTACACCAGTATCTGTATTCTGTGGATAGCTGCTTTTATTATCAGAACACAGAAGCGAGGGATCCGCGGCGTTATGGATTATCTATTTATGAGGAACTAAAAAGTGAAAAAGGGGTACAGGTTCTGATCGCTGACCGCCGTGTCGCGCATGTGCTTTGGGAACATAAGCAGATCATGTGTAAGCGGATCTGTTTTCTGATAAGCGGAAAGTATTTGCCTGATGGCTCGAAATATTTGTATGAGGGAATGCAGGAAATCGGCCGCATGGTATTTGACTTGAAAAATATCCTGTTAAAGTATCAGATGTGTCCGGAACGGGCAAATGTGCAGACGATACAGGCGCGGTTATCGGAGATACAAAAAAAAGAGGCCAGCTGTTTGCGGGATCTGTATGATAGGATTTTGTGATGAAAGAAAAAATAATGTTTTTATTGGCAGACAGTATCGGATTGGATGGAAGTCTACCAGATGCGGATGCCGATCCGGTCAAAAAATACGAGATGGATTCGGTCATGATTCTTGATTTTGTGATTCGGATCGAGGATGAATATGGTATTGATTTTCAGAATTTTTCAGAATTATCGAACCATATGAGCACAGTAGAGGAAATGGTCGACTATATGATGGGCATGATAGAGGGGGGATCGCATTGAATGATCGTTCGGTGAACAAGCGATGGAAGATGGCTGAATATGCGTATTATAATGTTCCGTTTTATCGTGATAAACTGCGGGGAATAGGGGTTACCTGGCAGGAGCTGGCAAGCCGGGCCGAATGGAATAAGCTTCCGGTTATAGAAAAAAATCAGATCGTGGAATATGCAGACGATTTGGTTTCGCAAGAATATGTGGCAGATGTTGCGATGGAAAGGCTGATCCATACCCATACCTCCGGAAGCACGGGAACTTTTTTGGATGTTTACTGGAACAAAGAGGACATGCTTCACGCACTTCTGCCTTTGTGGGTAGACCGTTGGAAAGCGGCGGACATCCATGCACGGGATCGCCTTTGTCAATTTAATACGACGCTGGCAAATGACAATGTTTATGAAATAAATGGTAATTTGATGATCGTTTCAAAAGATCGGCTGTCTTCGTTTTATTTGAAAGACACCTGCCAGAAGATCCGTCATTTCAAGCCAGAATGGATGATCCTGCATCCGGCGATGGCATTTTTTCTCATGGAACAAACTCGTAAGATGGATCTACCTGCATTTGAATCCGTGCGTTATGTGGAATTAACGGGGGAGATGGCATGGGAAGGGTTGAGAGCTGAACTGGAGTTATCGTGGGGATGTGTCGTTAACATGCACTATGGTACAATGGAGGTTCAGAGTATCGGATACGAAGAGGGAGACCGGTATCGGTTATATGACCAGACAACGTATGTGGAAGTGCTGGACGACGAAGGGAAAGAAGTCGGTGAGGGGGAGAGCGGGAATATCTATGTGACCTCATTGCATAACCACGCGATGCCTTTTGTGAGATACGGTATCGGTGATGTAGGCAAGATCCAGTCAGAGAGAAAAGATGGAAAATGGCTGCGTTTTCTCGTGTTGGAAAAGGCGAGAAAGAATGACAGGATTCGTTTGGGGGAGGAGAGCATACCTGCAGATGTGTTATTGAAGCCAGTGGAAATGGTAAATGGATATTATCAAAATGTCGTCTATCAGTTCCAGGCAGTTCAGAAGTCTGCGTCACAAATAGAACTTTTAATAGTGATGGATGAGGAGTTTGGCAAGGAAAAGTTTATGCAGTTGTACAGGGATGTGATCCAGGGTACGGTTGTCGGTGATGTGGATTTTACGTTTACTTTTTCGGATTGTATCCGCCCGCATAGTGATACGGGAAAGATCAAGTGGTTTGTAAATGAAATGGAATGAGAACATCCTGTAGAAATGCAGGTTGAGGCGTTTGATAAACGCCAAAAAAATAAAAAGAGAGGATGAGAAGTATGAAAAATGTAGGAAAGAGGTTGCTGTGTATCATTTTAGCGTTTGCTATGTTTGGTTTTAGTTTGCAGAGCTTTGAAGTAGATACTTATGCAGCAGAACAGGAAGTATCGGGGATAAACCAAAGTACAGGGGATTCTCAGAAACAAGAGGCACCGGAAGAACCGGATATTAACAAAGAGGAAGCAAAAGATATCGCGGAATTTCAGGTGGATGAAACACTTGTAAATCAGGAAACTGACTGGAGAGAAGGTACAAAGATTAGAAAAGTGTATAACCTGTACAATGAGAAAGAGGAAATATGTGCCTATGTGGTTGAACTGAAAAATGGGTCAGAAGATGCGGGATATGTCGTCGTAGGGGCAGTAGAGGAAAATCCGCCAATTATTGAATTTCAGACATCAGGAAGGTTTCTTGATGAAAAATTGCAGAGTAACGAGTATCTTCTGTATGATGGCAGCATAAATTATTATAAAGTAGATAAAGATACGAAAAAAGCAACCAATATAGAAACGGACAAAGAAAGTTTTTCTATTGAAGATATTGAAAGTGATCAGGAAGAGTCAAAGAATGATACAGCGGGGATTAAGGAAGAATGGAAAGAGATTAAGAAACAAACTGGAGTTGGAAATTCGGCTCCGCCTACTAATGGAGGAGAAATATTAAATCCAAATCAGTACGAAAGCGGATATACCAGCGTCATACGTCGTACAGCACCAGACGCAACATTTTATAGATATTTTGAAATGACGGATTTTGGACCAGGTGGAATCTGTGTACCCACTGCTGCGTGTAATTTGTTAAAATATTATATGGAGCGAAAAAGGCTGAAACAATCTATAGTGATAAATAATGATTGGAAGTTAACGTTTAACAAGTTAAAAACCTATTTCAAAACTTCTGATGTAAAAGGAACAGATATGGAAGATGTGAAACCAGGTCTAGATAGATATTTTAGGGAAATTGGTATTCAGGATGCCATTACTCACTATTATGGGTTTGATGGTTATAGAGATGCTGCAAACTGGACGGAGATGAAACGAAGGATAGATTTTGGAGAGCCATTTATATACGGTGTTTCAGAGCATTATATGTATAAAGAACATGCTGTTCTTGCTGTTGGTTATGTGCAGTATAATTATTCAACAAATCAAGCTACAGGTTTAAAAACAAGCAGGTATCTTCAGGTGGCTGATGGTTGGGAAGAACATGCTGATCGGTATATTAATGTTCATGTTGGATGCGATCCAACAACAGATGAAATGGTATCTCTATATTTTGTATATACTAACATTCAAAAGTAATAAAATGTTAAAAGTTAACCCAGTAAAGCTTTATGACTTTGTATGGGTAATAATAAAGTTAAGGGTATACAGGGTTATTTTATTTATGCAGGGTAATTAATTTATATAAGGAGGAAAAACAGATGAAAATAAAAAAACAAGAAAATGTTATTGTGCTAATGTTCGCCTTATCACTCGTTATTTCTATGTTGAATAGGGTGGATATAAGTGCAAAAAAGGTACAGGCTTACCACTGTAGTAAGGTGATTGTTGCGAATGGTACAAAGTATAAAATATCCCAGATTGCTAAAGATGTCCAAGATATAGACACAGGTAAAAAGATGACACAGAAGTTAAAAAATAAAAAAATAAAATGGGTTTCTGAAAATAAAAATTTAAAAGTCGTTGGTAAAACTTTTACAGCAAAAAAAATTGGAAGATATAAGTTGATTGGCATAACAAAAAAGAAAAGATATAGGATTGATTTGGATGTTGTTAGTAAAAATCCCCAAAAAGATTTATCAATGGTGGAATATGCGACGATCCAAAGCGGATCGGATGGAACGGTAGTCAAAATTGAAGAACAGGAGGCTGTCCGTAATTTGTGTGCTTTGATAAATGAAGCAAAATTTAAGTTTGATTATAAACTGGCGAACAAAGGACGAAGGGTGGGGTGGAATTATGCAGTCCATTTATATTTGTCAGATGGAACAGAGCAATTTAAAATGGTTGATTCAAAACCCAAATATTATTATACAACCAGCAGAGCGAATGAGATAAATAAGTATGCAGAACAACTGTTTAAACAATCAGCAAAGGTTACAGGATAATACGAAACAGAGGCGGGGCAGTAGTCTTACACTGCTCCGTTTTCATGGAATGGAGGAATGTTTATAGTTTGATTGACATATTATCACTTTAGTGATACAATCGTGGTGGAGAATGGAGGTTGGGAAAATGGACAAACTGATTACTATATTTCACGGTTCTGAAAAAATCGTGGAACGGCCGACTTTTGGTGAAGGTAAAATGAATAATGATTTTGGTCCTGGTTTTTATTGCACGGTAAGTGAGAAGCTGGCAAAAGAATGGGCGGTATCTTCCTTGCATGATGGTTTTTCCAATCGATATACGTTAGATACCAAATACTTAAATATTTTGAATTTAAATTGTCCTGATTACACTATACTTAACTGGATTACTGTTTTAGTAGAACACCGTCTGTTTTCTATAAAAACGCCTGTGGCCGGAAGAGCAAAAAGATATTTGATTGATAACTTCAGTGTTAATGTAAATGCGTTTGACCTGATCATAGGCTACCGTGCAGACGATTCCTATTTTGATTATGCAGAATTATTTCTTAACAACGGTATTTCAGTAGAGCAGCTTGCACGGGCTATGCGGCTTGGAAAGCTGGGTGAACAAATCGTTATTAAATCAAAGTTTGCCTTTTCTAATCTGAAATATGAAGGATTCGATGTTGCCGGGAAGGAACCATATTATGTTCTTCGCAAGGCCAGAGATCATGAAGCAAATAAGCTTTATCTTGAAATGCTTGAAGAGGAGAGTGATGGACTGTATATTCAGGATATTATGAGAGGAGGCATTAAGAACGATGATCCACGCATACCAAGAAATATATCTGAGTAAGGCACAGTCAGTACTAGGGGATGCTTTTGATTATGCAGTCAATGCTTGTGGTATTCCTGGAAAAGATTTTGTAAAACTTTTTATTGTAAGTTCGGTGAGCAATAGAATGGAAAATGGCGAACCTGCCTGTATTGCAGGAAAAAGTGGTATTGAAATTGTTGTGGAAATCGTCGCAGAAACGAAAGGGCAGGAACTTCAAATAGAACCACAGGAACATTTCGAACGCTCCAAGGAATACTGGATTGGATGGGCAGTTGCTTATTATCAGTGGTATTCAAGTAGAAAGTACAGCGATATTTTTAAAGTTATCTCTTATGAAGATCTGCTGAAAATGTACTACACTCTCCATGAGGCAGATATAACAAAGTTTGTTGATATCGTGGATTCACGAATGAAGAAATATTTTTTTGAAACTAATTTAAAGCGTATTCGGACAGCCTATGGATTCACACAGGCAGGGTTGGCGGAACATTCCGGTGTCAGCCTTCGTTCTATTCAGATGTACGAACAACGAAACAAAAACATTAACAAGGCGAGTGTGGAGACCATGTATAGCTTTGCCAAGGTTTTAGGCTGCACAATGGAAGATTTAATTGAAAAATAGACATGCTAGAATATATATAGTGTCTTTTTTATACTTCAAAAAATGCAAAGGAGAACCCTATGTTTTACATAAATCTGAAGCGCTTTATAAAATCGCCGGTGTTTTTGCTGGGGACGCTGGCATATATGATCATACTTTATCTGATGCAGCCCGTACATACGGCGACAGGTATTGAGGATATTTCCAATACGGCGCTTTCGACGCAGACCTTTTCTTTTTTCTATTTTATGATGATCTCCTATGAATTTTTTTACCAGATCAGGCGCTGCTGATTAGATGAGATCGTCAGTGTCTCCAGGATGGGGGCAGGGCGGGAGAAGATATACGGCCTGCTAATCTTTCTGGGACTGGATCTGATCCTATATATCGTATACCTGACGGTTTCCATCATCGGGACCACCAGTGTCCTGAAGGAATTTAATACAGACTGGTTTATCATGCTTGTCAAAGCTTATTTTATTTATCATTTTCTTACTTATTTTTTTGCCTTGCTGGCGGGCATGCTGATTGCCATGATCCCCTCCAGGATCAAGGGATTTTTTGCTCTGGTTACCGTGTTTTCCATGTTTTCCAGAATCCTTTATCCCATTATGATGAATAGTGTTGCCAACAGTGAGAGGTGGACCCATGTGATCGATATATTCGGCATCATGAACCGGAATTACAATGTTTTTTGCGACTTTATTTATGGGTATACCACAGAAGCTGTGAATCTCCAGCGGATCCTCTTCTGGATCCTGCTCACCTTGTCCGGTTTGAGCCTGGTGATGAACAGAATAAGAAAGAAGGCGGTAACAGCCCTATTATTTATGGCTGCCTGCACGGTTTTTATATTTTATATCCAGCCCTCCGGGGATCGGTATGTGTATGGAAACTGGGGGGCATATATGGACGACCAGCAGTATTACAGTCTGATCTATAATGCTGATTCCGCCTCAGATGTTTACCTTACAGCCATGGAGCATCAGGGGATTGGAAGAAAATATAAAGAACCGGATTTTAAGATCCTGGAATACAAAGGGGAGTTGACTCCCGGAAGAGTTCTGGCTGCTTCCCTGGATGTCACAGTAGACCGGCAGGAACTGCCGGAATATGGTTTTACGTTGTATCACGGGTATGTGGTTAAAAGGGTCACAGATGAAACCGGGGAAGAATTGTCTTTTGAACAGGATATCGATCATGTGCTGGTCCGGACGAATAAAGCCCATCGTTTGGAAAGAATACACTTTGAATATGAAGGCTATTCCAGAAAATATGTCGCCACCAGCCAGGCTGTATTTCTGGCAGGGAATTTTCCGTATCTGCCCAATGCAGGCTGGAATGAGTATATGATCGAACCGGTGGGAAATTACTGGCAGCATGGGTATAATTTAAAGGGGGCGATGTATCCGGTCCATTACGATATCCGTTTTCCTACGAAACATCAGATGTACTCCAATCTGTCGGAATCCGAGGATGGCCGCTATGTGGGTACGGCGGAAGGGGCAACTTTTGTGGCCTCCCCTTTTGTGAAGGAAATGAGATTAAAAAACGGTGTTGTGTATTATTCGGTTCTGGCTATGCCCTACTGGAAAAATAATATTGAAAAGACCAGAGAAATGGCGGAAGAATCTTTTCAGGCGGTCAAAGGACTGAACCGGGGAAAAAAGGGTCCAGAGATCCTTTTTGACCTGGCAAATGTCATGGATGCTGATATTTCCTGGTATATAGCCAGTGACCACGCCGTCGCTTCCCCGCAAAGCCTTCCGGAATTATATGAGTATTATCAGGAGACAGGCAGCACTATCGACCATACAAAATGGGATAAGGAAGAGCAAGTGGAACCAGAGGAGGATCTGCCATGATAGAAGTTAAACATGTATCCAAAAGATTTGGAAAAAAACAGATACTGAATAACATCAGCTGTACGATAGAGAAGGGGATCTATGGCCTTCTGGGGCCGAATGGCGCCGGGAAGACCACGCTCATGCGCTGCATGACCAATCTATACTCTCTCTCGGGAGGAGAGGTACTGATCGATGGAGTCAGCAGTAAGAAGAAAAAGAAAACCAACATTGGTTATCTGCCACAGTCCTTTGGGCTTTTTAAAGAACTAAATGTCTATGACTCCATGAACTATTTCTGCAATCTGAAGGGAATCCCCAAAAAGGAGCGGAAGGAGGAGATCCTGCGTTGCATCCATGCCGTCAACATGGAAGAAAATTTAAAGAAGGCGGGCGGAAAGTTATCCGGGGGAATGATGCGCCGTGTCGGAGTTGCCCAGGCACTGTTGAACCATCCAGAACTGATCCTGTTTGACGAGCCCACAGCAGGGCTTAATCCGGAAGAAAGGATCCGGTTTAAAAATACCATTTCTTCCCTGGGAGGAGATGAGACGGGGATTACTTAACTTAAAGACAGTATATACATACAGCCTGCTGATACATTGCTTGCAGATACCCCGCAGAAACCAAACCATACAGAAAAGGAGTTTTTGCATATGAAATCAATATTTGAACAGTTAGGCGGCATATACCACGAAGAAAATGGGTATCTTATTCCAGATTTAAGATTACCATATGAAGAAGAACAGCCGATAGGCATATGGGGACAGCGGCATATGGACTATCTGAAGCAGTACCAAAAGGTTACATACACCAATCTTCTCACAAGCGGCAGGCTCAATTCCTATCTTGCCGGCATTGACAGGCAGGCGCAGGAACGCTTTGAACGGCTTATAGAGGGCATGAAGCAGGCGCAGGGCGTTACGGAACAGCTAAAGGCTGAAAACGCCTTAGAATGGGTCGGACGGCTCAATAACATACGGACTTGTGCAATGAAGATTGTGAACGAGGAAATTATTTTCACATAGGCAACATGGCGGCAGAGGGTTAAAGCTCTGTCGCTTTTCTTTATAATTTTAGCAATAGTCTTCTCAAAAACGGTCAACGGATATATAATATACTTGCATTAACCGTTACGGTCAATAAGGAGAATGTATATGAATGACAAGTTTTTCAAACTTCCATTAGAAAAACAGCGGCGTATTATAAACGCTGCTTACAAAGTGTTTTCAGAAAACAGCTATAAAAAAGCCCCAATGTCGGAAATTGCAGACGAGAGCGGTATTTCAAAAGCATTGCTTTTTCACTATTTTACTAACAAAAAGGAATTATATATGTACTTGTGGATGAACGCTATTGAGATGACAAGGAAAGCGGTTACAGAATACAAAACTTTGGAAACAGATGACTTTTTTGAAATGCTGAAAAGAAGCCTATTATCAAAGTGTTCGCTTATGCGTGATTATCCGCATTTATATGCTTTTTCGCTAAGAGCATATTATGAAACGGCTCCAGAAATACACAAGTCCATTCAAGAAAACTTTAATGATGTTAGCAAGGCAAGTGAAATGATAGTGTTTGAGAAAATAGATATATCAAAATTTCGGAAAGATATTGATATAAAAACAATGTATGCTGAAATCTTTTACGCTGTCGATGGATATATGCTGAAAAAATATCGTTTAAATTGTATTATACCAGATGAAATTGAGAAAGAAATTATTATTTTAATTGATTTTTGGAAAAAGGTTTATACGCAGGAGGTGTGAACAAAATGCAGCATAAAACAATTTTGTCACAAGGCGGAACTGTACATTATTGGATTGCCAGAAATGACAATGTATCAGACTGTATTGTTTTTACGCATGGAGTAACCGCAGACCATACTATGTTTGAAAAGCAGATACCCTACTTTTCAGATAATTACACAATCATCTTATGGGATGTTCCTATGCATGGATTGTCGAAACCATATCAGAAATTCACTTATCAAGATACAGCAGAAATATTACATAGCATATTGCAGAAAGAGAACATTCAAAAAACATTTTTAGTGGGTATGTCTATGGGCGGCTATCCAAGTCAACATTTTGCTGCTTTGTATCCTGATATGGTAAAAGGATTTGTGGCGTTAGATACAACGCCATTGGGACTTAAATATTACTCAAAATCAGACTTGTGGTGGCTGAAGCAGGTTGTTCCTATGGCAAAATGCTTTACAACAAATCTTTTACGAAAGAGCATGGCATTGTCAGTATCAGAGAGCCGCTATTCCTATCAAAAAATGTTGTCTATGTTAAAGCCGCTGTCTAAAGCAGAAATTATCCAGCAAATGCGGATTGCATATGAATATTTTATTGTAGAAAATAAAGATGTTAATTTTTCGTTCCCCATATTGATATTGGTGGGTGAGAAAGACAGCACAGGCAAGGTTAAGGCATATTGCAAAGAATGGGCAAAGCAAACAGGTTATCCTTTGCATTTTATAAAACAGGCAAAGCATTTTGCCAATGGAGATAATCCAGAGCAAGTAAACAAGGAAATAGAAAAATTTATTATTGAAACTGTTCACAAAGAAAGGAAAAATTATGCTGTATTATGATGAATATGGAAGCAAGGAAAATCCGACTATCATGCTTCTGCATGGGGCGGGTGCGCTTGATACATTTTGTAGGCAGTATTGCTTTTCTGATAAATACCATCTTATTGTACCTCACTTAGCAGGTGCAGGAAAGGCGGCTACTGAGATTTATGAGCCAGAAAAGACCGTAGAGGAACTCTTTGCGCTCATTAAAACCCTACATAAAAAGCGAATCGGTGTAATCGGTCATTCGCTTGGAGGTCAAATTGCAATAATGCTTGTCAGTAAGCAACCCGAATTATTTAACTTTGCAGTATTTTTAAGCGCATGGATTAATCCTAAACCGAAAAAAATTCGGATGTACGGTTCTCTTGCGGGATTATCCGCAAAAATGCTGCATTGGAGGTGGTTGGTGCAGTTTCAAGGAAAATATTGGAACTACACAAAAAAACAAGCCAATAATATGGCTGAATATTCAAAACAGATTACTCCGCTGGTGTATCGCTCATTCTTTTACAATACATTAGATTTATCAAAGTTACCTGAATATCAAGCAGTAACGATACCTATGTTGGCGATTTGTGGGAGTAAGGAAGTCAGAGATATGAAAACTTCTCTTACATTACTTGCTCAAAATCCAAGCTGTCAGACAATGACATTACAAGGAGCAAATCACGGCTTTCCAATGCGTAATGCCAAGCAACTTAATCCAATGCTTGAAAAATTTATATTGGAGTGCTTATGAAACGAGAATCAGAATGGATTTTATGTCCTGTTTGCGGAAATAAAACTAGTGTCAAAATCAGAGAGGATACGGTTTTGAAAAACTATCCTCTCTACTGTCCCAAGTGCAAACGGGAAACATTGATTGAAGTAAAGGATTTACAAGTAACGATTATTGAAGGGCTTGAAGCGAGAACACAGAGCTAAACAACAGAACAACGAATCACAGTTTGTGGGTGAACTGTTGCGATAAAAATCCAATCCACAGATAAACAAGGGGAAATAGCGGATAATCGCCGAATCAACTGTTGGTTGAATTAGATACAATCGACTGTTAGTTCGTTTCATAATCCGTTTTCAGTTTGTAAAATATTTGCCAGGAGGTGGGACATGGAACAAGCAATGATAGGAAAATTTATATCAGCCTGTCGAAAAGAAAAAGGGCTTACGCAAATGCAGTTGGCTGAAAAATTAAATATTACCAATAGAGCAGTCTCAAAATGGGAAACGGGAGTTTCCCACACAAAAGGATATTAAGAAATAACCTGTGTTTGCCTGCTTGCAAAAATACTAATGTATAAGAGAATGGCATTTGGAATATAGTGTCTTGTTATCTTAAAAATAGATAGGAAATCGGAAATGTCCGCATAAATACAGTATCTATCAGCAAAACAACTAAAGAAAAAAGAAGAAAATTACAACAAATGAAAGAGCCTTATGTAACGACTTATAGAGCGTTATACAAAGTTATGGAAGAACGACACTTGAAACAGAGTGTCTTTTTCTATGCAGTGTAACAGCATACTATTTCATTTCTGCTTGATTACCTCAAAACTTATTAGTCTATGGTTTGTCAAGGGCTTGTTGCGTAAGCAATGCTGAATAGCACCCTTTACAAATCATGGACTGATAAGTAACTTTTCAAAAGCAGAAAAGAAATGACGATATTGAAGTATCATGGTATAATGTACATAAAGATAAATTGGAAATTTTTAAGGAAGTGAAATAAAAATGTGTGTGGAATGTTATGTTGATGAAAAAAGAATAACACCGCTGTTAAATCCGATAGAATGTTTACAAAATCATATGCAATATATTTGTGGGACTTGTGGACGGTGTATCTGTATTGAAAAAGAGCCTAAGCGTGGATTGCAAAGATGGAATTTCCCTTTTAAGTCATTAGAAATTGCAAAAATGTATTTGCGTACAGCTGATTACAGTATGAAAAAATCTTGCGGTATTTATGAAATAGAAAGTGAAAATGGCAGACGTTCCTATAAAATTTTTGCTAGTGATAATGATTTACAGTTGTACTTGAAAAAGAACAAAGGCAAATTTTGTAAATGTATGAAACCTATTTTCGCTGTTACAGAATACAAAGAATATACAAATACACAAATACGAAAATTGACTTCTAATGAAGTACAGCAATATATGTCAGAACGATAAATATGAAATTGTAGAGGTTAATTTATGAAAATCATATCATTGGTAGAAAATAGAACGAAATCAGATTGTATGGCAAAACATGGACTATCACTTTATATCGAAACAAAGACACATAAAATTTTATTTGATTTAGGTCCAGACAATACATTGTTTGACAATGCAGTTAGAAGAAATATTGATATTTCAAAGGTGGATACGGTTATTGTTTCACATGGGCACTTTGACCATGGAGGTGCTTTGAAAAAGTTTTTAGAGGTCAATTCTTTAGCTAATATTTATGTACAGAAAGAAGCTTTTGAACCACATTACAGCAAAACTTTATTTTTTAAAATACCAGTTGGAATTGATAGTAAACTCAAGTCAAATAGACAGGTGATACTGTTGGATGGTGATTATAAAATTGATGATGAATTATCATTGTTTACAGTGAGTAAAACAAATAAATTTTATTCTCCTGCTAATAATGCTCTTTATGGTGAAAATGGAAAAGATAATTTTAGACACGAGCAAAATTTGATTATTTCAGAAAATCAAGTAGTACTTATTATGGGATGTGGACATACTGGTGTTGTCAATATAATGGAAGAAGCAGAAAAGTATAAACCTGATTTTTGCGTTGGAGGTTTCCATTTATTCAATCCGCTCACAAAGAAAACAGTGTCAAAAGAATTGTTAAATGGCATTGTAACGGAACTTCAGAAATATAAAGATACTGAGTTTTATACTTGTCATTGTACAGGGAAGAAAGCATTTGACTATTTATCTCATCAAATGAGTAATATGCACTATATGTCTTGTGGTGAAAGTGTTGAAATTTAATATTTTAGAAAGTTAAATTCCAGTTTATGCGAAAGATACGCTCAAAATCTCAAAACCGACGGAGTGATCCAGACACGGTGGCGGAAGTCCCTAGACTTTCCGACACGCCAGCTTGCTGGCGAGGGGCTGATTCACTTCGTCGGTTGGGCGAGCTTGCGAGCTGTTCAAAGCCCCCGTTATCTAACAGGGGGGTACTATTACAAAAGACAAGAGAAAAAACAAATACAAAACTGCTGATATGCAACGATTTATAAGTTTATAAGAACTTATTTCACTTCACACCCTATTCTTTCTACCCGACAGGTCTAAAACAGCATATCAATAGAAAATAAATATAAGATACAAGGTGTATGCTCCTATGAGTATATGCCTTTTTTGATTGGAGGAATGAAGCATGAATGATATAGAATTTATTGAAACATTAAAGCAAAAGAGAAATGCCTGTGATTATTCGCAATCACGACTGGCACAGGAACTACAAATCAGCAGGCAGAACTTAAATGAAATTGAAAACGGAAAAACAAAAGCCAGTAAAGAAATGAAACATATACTTTTACATTATCTTGATTATTGTAATTGTACACAGCCTTTCACTTTAACGATTGACTATCTGCGTGTTCGTTTTCCTACCACAGACGCATTGGAAATTATAAAAAATGTACTGGCAATTAAAAGCGAATATTTTATACATGAAGATTACGGAATGTATGGTTATGAAGAACAGTATATCTATGGGGATATTAGTGTAAATGCTTCTAAAGATAGTTCTAGGGGTGTTTTATTGGAATTAAGAGGTATGGGGTGTCGGAACTTGGAATATGTTTTACAGGCAAGAGGGATAGACTGGTATTACTTTTTAAGATGTTGTATAGATTATCAAGGCGTTTTTAAACGCATAGATTTAGCAATCAATGATATGGGCGGATTGCTGGATATAGAAATTCTAAGGGAACGTTATTACGCCAACAAGGTATGGAAACGTTCAAGAACCCATGAAGCAGTAGACAGCGGAAAATTATCGGGTACAAATGGAGATACTGCAAAAACTTTTTATATCGGTTCAAAGAATAGTTCTATCTACTTTTGCTTGTATGAAAAAGAAAAGGAACAAAAAAGCAAGGGCATAAAAACAGACATTAAGAACCGCTTTGAAATTCGTTTAAAAAATGGAAAAGCAGGGCAAACGATAGAACAACTTGTTTTTTCAAGAAATCCCGAACAGACCATAGCAAGCCTTATCCTCACACAGATAGATTTTCCCGATTATATTTTATGGGATATATTTTTAGATAATGTAACGACCTCACTTCCGTTTATTATGACACCTGTTGCTGTCAATATGGATAAAACAAAACGCTGGTTAGAAAGACAGGTCATGCCCTCTTTATTGATGATAAAAGAGATTGAAAAGAAAACAGGAGCAAATTATCTGGAAGAAATCGACAGGCATACAAGACTAACAGAAAAGCAGGAATTAAAGATTAAACAAATGACAACAGACATAGCAGACATGATTGAGAAAGATACCGCTGTTCCACAAGGGAATGACGGTATTTTTTAATTTCTTCAAAAAAACTGCAACAAAACGACTACTTGTGTACAGATATGGTGCGAGGAAAGGAAATCTAACTTTTTTTGAAAACAGGTCATCAAATCGGTGGTTGCTGTCCCTATATGATGTGAAAGAAGAAACAATTTTTAATTTCAACTTAACATTTGACAGTTTTCATTCCCTATATGGAGCAAAGAAAATCTTTTATTCCATAGTTGGCAGTTACGGTGTTGCATGGGTAGTTAGGGTATGAAAAGAAAAATAATTTTTTCATTATCAACTTAGCAACTGGACGTTTGCTGTACAGATATGAAGTGAAAAGAGAAAAAGTTTTGAATATTGGTTACGCTTCTGCTCTTTTCCAACGCGGTATATAGGAAAGACGATTTTCTTCTTTCGTGTTCTTTGACAACTGAATAAAGCAATTCAATACGTTTGACAGACAGCGAGCCATTGAAGCAGATACGCCATGACCTTTCCCCTGCAAAAGCGAGCGAACCCTATTTGTGTTCCTGTAAAAGACTTGTCCTCTTTTATCGCCATGACCTGTTCTGTCTGATAATGATACTCCCGTACAGCCACAGTTTGAGCGTTCAGAGCGTCGCACGCAATGGGTACGGCTACATAAGAACTATGCAGAGGTGAAACTCCTGTGGGCTATGACAAAAGTCGTTGAATTGCTTAAAAAAAGATTATGGAAAGGGGGTATGTGTTATTGCTGATATTGTAAAAACAATGCAAGAAAAGACAAATAATAAGCGTGGCATTGGCAACAGAGGAAAGACAAAGATTGTTGTAAAAGAGCATTTTTCCGAAAAGGGAAAGACAATGGGAGAACTTCTGACTGATGTTATGCTGGAAAAAGCAAAGCAGACAATCGCATAAAATCGGTGCAGTTGTAAGAAATAGATTGAATGGCAAAAAGTACCCGTGTTATACTTTACTTGCAAGCAGGTATTGTAAACACGGGTTAGTTATAAAGGAGGATAACTGACAATGAAACAACAGATTTACAATACTGCACTTTATCTTAGGTTAAGCCGAGATGATGAATTACAGGGCGAAAGTTCCAGCATTACCACACAAAGAAGTATGTTGCGTCTATATGCAAAAGAACATCATTTGAATGTGATTGATGAATATATTGATGACGGCTGGTCGGGAACAAATTTTGAAAGACCGAGTTTTCAAAGAATGATTGAGGATATAGAGGCAGGAAAAATCAACTGTGTTGTAACGAAAGACCTTTCCCGACTTGGCAGGAACTATATTATGACAGGACAATATACAGAATTGTATTTTCCCAGCCATAATGTCCGTTACATAGCGATTGACGACGGTGTAGACAGCGAAAAAGGCGAAAGTGAGATTGCACCATTTAAGAACATCATCAATGAATGGGTGGCAAGAGATACAAGCCGTAAAGTGAAATCGGCATTTCGGACAAAATTTGCAGAGGGTGCTCATTATGGTGCTTATGCTCCGTTAGGATATAAGAAACACCCTGACATCAAAGGGAAACTGCTGGTTGATGAGGAAACAAAGTGGATTGTTGAAAAAATCTTTTCCCTAGCTTATCAAGGCTATGTGATTTTGTCAAGATTAGTTGACACATTTTCTTCAAGGATTTTGTATCCTATGCTGCTTCTTTCAGGGAATCATAGTATTGCTGTCGTTTAACCATAGGAGGAAGCCCTCCGTTGGCAGAGCAGATTCTTCGGTTATTCCAGTAGCTGATGAAATATCTCCAGATAATCGTCCTGAGTTCCTCTGTGGTCATTTTTTCCGTATCATAACGGTCATACAGCAGTTCTGATTTCATCCTTGCCCACATACTTTCACAGCGGGCATTATCGTGACATCTTCCGCNACGCTGGAATCAAAACAGTCAAAAACAGCAGAAACATACAGTTTTCCATCACTGGCTTTGATCTCTGTTATATCTGTAACACATTTTGTCAGCGGCTCCTCTGCATGGAAATCACGTTTTAACAGATCGTCTGATTTTCTGGCTTCCCTGTCCGCTTTTGTGATCCCGTTTGGCTTGCGTCTGGGATGATGACTGATTCCGATCTCTTCCATGATACGGTAAACAGTGCGTTCACTGGGAATATTCACATTTTCCGGCTGCTTCAATGTCAATGCCTGATACATGCGGATACGGCCATAAGTATCATTGCATTCATCTTCCGTAAGAATCTCTTTCATGGCATCCGCCAGTGGCTGATATTTCCATGGGCAGTCTTTGTTTGCAAGATACTGGTAAAATCCTTGTCTGCTGACATGGAGGACTCTGCAGAAAAAAGCGATATCCCCTTTTAAATCGCCGTCTTTCGTTTTTAATGCAATAAACTTCATTCTTTCGTTTTTGCTGACTTCAGACGGCTCGCAGCGAAAAAAGCGCTGGCCTCCTCCAGAAAATCATTTTCTTTCTTCAAACGGCGGTTTTCTTTCTCCAGTTCTTTTACCTGTCGGCGAAGCTTTAGGAGTTCCTCGTTAAGCGTCATAGCGCTTTGTGGAGTCTGTGAACCAGCTCCAAGGTCAAGATTGCCAAGACGGTTAGCCCGTACCCAGCCATACATGGTGTTTTTGGGAACTCCCAGTTCTTTAGCAGCTT
>CAJTFB010000014.1 GCA_910575665.1 Eubacteriaceae bacterium | reverse complement strand
CACAAAACGAAAAAACATTACATGCGGATCTGATCCTTGCTGGTATTACCCAGCTAATAACGGTAGTTCTTGCAGACAATATCCACCATCATGAATATATCCGCAGCTTAAGGCCTTTGATTTCGTAGGACTTACCACTTAATAAAACCACGAGGGCTTATTTATGTGCGCCCCAAATTCAACTTATTCACTTTTTATCCCGGGATTCGTGCTCTGCACGAATCCTTTCTTGTTTAGAATCAAGATCGCAAACGAGCTTAGCGAGTTTCGCAATTACCTAAATCTTCTCTAAAATATAATCCATAAACTGTCCTATAGAATCGTTTCGTCTGTATGATTGGACCGAGCTTCCTCACTAAACTCAAAAATCATCTCCGCAAGTTCTTTTTCTAACTGTGCAAAGTCCTTATTCATAGCGGTTACCTCCCAATTAATTTCTTCATCTGTGTTATGTGCCCTCGTTCACTTCCGGAACGTAATACTTATTAAAGAGTTCCTCTGCATATTCTTTTTCTGAACTGTGGCTTTATTCATAGTGGTGGCCTCTCCAATTCACTCCCACTCCGATCCACATGATCAACAGCATCATTCCAATCCCCAGAACGATACACCTGGCCGCCCCCGTAGCCCCCAGCAGCTGCAGAATCACAAAAAGGGCCGTCTCTGTCCCATATACACCAAAGGCCCGTTTTCTATATTTGATAACCTCGTACTCCTCCAAAGGTTTGTTTTCATGCTCCACCGGAGCAAATCTCCACAGGCTGAGTCCTGTGATGACCAGAATGAGAATCTGAATCCATAAAAGCCCAGGAGCAAATCTATACAAAAATAAAATTCCAAAAAATAAAATCCAGGTCTTAACCGCGCACTGCATCGGCGTCCTGGCATGGTAGCCGCCAGCATAGATACGAAGAGGCATAAACGCCAAAAGGATCACCACTCCCTGCCAGAACAGATTCATAAACAGACCTGTACACAACAAAAGGATGATCTCTATCAAAGTGCGGAGCCCCTGAACGATACCAAAAGACACCAGGGGAGCATCTTCTTTGGGAAATGCCTGGCTGGCGAGCATCCTGCCCACCAGCCATCCGGCAAACCTTTCCAGCACCGCTTATCTCCTGCGGAGCCGTTCTGCCCCTTTCGGCAGTTCCGGCTGATGCATCAAAAACTGACAAGCAGAATTCACTGCACCTGAAGTAACTTTCATCGAAAGTCCTGCTACCTTTGCTGCCAACTTTTTCTTTGTGTTTTTCATATGTCATTCCTCCTAAAAAAGATGTGATATAAGTTAATTATATCACATCTTTTCGGGGTTTTGGGCGTTTTGGCGTGAACGACACAAACTTGCGACGAACGACACTATGACCTACAGAAATAGGCAGATCTTCACTTCAAAAATTTCGTTTTTTGTGTTGATCTCTAAGGTTCCATCATACTTTTTTACGATCTTTCCCACCTTCCGTAATCCATAACCATGATTGATTTTATCTTCTTTCGTGGTGCGAAAATTTCCTCCAGTCCTTTCCCTTTTCCCCTTATATGGATTTCTGATCCAGATAAATAACCGCTCCCCCTTATTACTGTAACGAACACCCAGCTCAATTCTCTTTTGTCTGATATCACGGACTGCCTCCATACTGTTATCCATCAGATTTGCCAGAATCAAGTTCATATCATAGACAGACAGTTCCAGCTCCTCCGGAATCTTGAGCTCCATATCCACTGATATATCGGCAGCCACTGCCTCCTGAAGTTTATAATTCAATATACCATCCAGCACAGAGTTTCCTGTGTCCGCATATTTCTGATGCTGCAGGATATTTTCCTGGATCTCTCCCAGATATGCCGCAAGATGTTCCGTCTCATGCTGCTTGTTCAAATAAGAAATCATGGAAATATGCCTGATGAAGTCATGCCTCTGCTCTCTTACCTGCTCCACCACCTGGTTCATCAGCTCCAGCTGGTTTTTTTGATACTGGTTTTGAAGTTCCAGCGTATCCTTTTCCACCTGCAGCCGAAAGCTGTGAAGCTGCCGGTCATACAGATAAATGACAAAGATATTGATGGCAAAGAGCACAGCGGCACAGGCTCCCACTGACTGAAGTCTTAGTCCTGGCTGCTGATAAAATAAGATAAAAAGATAAACCGATGAGATTGGCAGCGCCACAGAAATGATCCAATAAGAAGCCGGCACCTCCTCTCCCTCCCTGATATTTTTGAGATTCCGGATGAATAGTACGATCATGAACATCACGACCGGAAGACTGATCGTCCCAAATACTGAAAAATACTCTGTGGATGAAAAAATGTCCAGATTAATATAACCAGATAGGAGCGCCACAACACACTCTGCCAGAGTAAAAATCACAAAAACAAAAACTCCAGATAAAATCTGCTTTTTCCAGCTCCCCTTGTAAATGATAGTGATGAGCAGTTCCCCACCAAAGGAACAGGCCAGATTTACCATAGGAATGCCCAAAAGCAGATGGGGAAGTGTCAACATGAGATACAGCCCTGCATAGGCGCAGAGTACCCCCTTCCCTCCGAACCGGCTCTTTTTGAGAAAACACTGCATGAGCAGATACACCTCATAGGTCTGAAAAGCAGAGGATATCAGGAAGATCACTATGGACATTTACTTCACCTCCATATCATAATCCACCCACGCCTTTTTTACTTTTTCTACATACCGTCTCCCCACAGGAATCTCCGCACCATTTTCCATAAACAAACAGTGATCCAGATAGCGGACCACATAACTTAAGTTCACCACATGAGACCGATGGCACTGGCACAAAGAATAATCTGCATATTTTTCCCCAAGATCCTGGAGGTTTTCCCGTATCCGGATTCTCTTATTGTCTTTGGTCATTACCTCCAGCATTTTATCCACCGACTTAACATACATGACATCCCTCAGCGCAATCCACTTGAGAATTCCATCCTCTTTATACCTCAGCACCTGTTTGCCATCGCTGCTTCTCCTGACCACCTTATCCAGATCTGCAAAGATCTCCTCACGATGCAGAGGTTTATGATGGAAATTCAATGGTTCCAGTGCAAAAAGATATCTGCAGTATTTTGTTTTTCCTGAAATATAAACAATTTGAACCGCTTCATTTTTCGTATTATCCCGAATAAAATGCCCCAGCTCCACGCCGGAACCCTCCGGGAACTCTATATCCAGAAAAACCACATCATACCAGGAGCCCTCTGCTACCTGATTTAAGAGAAGCTCTACTGTATTAAATATATGTATCTCCATTCTGATCTTTTGTGCTCTTCGATACATCTTGAGCCATCCTTCAAGCCGCGAACAGCATCCCTGATCATCGTCGCATATTGCTACTCGCATATCGCCCTCCTATATCATAAATATTTGCCTTCATTATACCAGATACTTCCAAAGAATACAATATTTTCGCTTTTGTGACATAATACGACAACGTTATTGATATCTGTTAATTATTTCTATTCCCGCTGTCTTCCCCGCACGTCTGTTCCATCTTTTTGTCTATAGCCTCCAGCTGACGAATGACCTCCGAGAGCATATGGATCACCCGGCTGTCACTGGATGCTGCATATTCCTGTTCCACAGACAAACTTGTCCCACCAATGATATAGTTCAGATCATAACCTAATTTTTTGTGCAGTATATTTGCCTTGTCCGCTGACAATGAATTGATGCCGTACTCGATGCGGCGGTAGCTGTCCTCTTCAAGATTTAAAATTCCTGCGATATAGCGTACCGTATGACCATTTCGTATCCGCATCGTCCTCAGCCTTTTTCCCACACCGCAATTACACGGATTTTTTTGTTTTTTCTCTTTCCTTTTTTCTGATTTCGCCATAGCTATACCCTTACTTTCTTTCATAGAATTGTTGATTAACTGTTATTAAATTCTATGATAACAACCAAGGGAAATAAATTTAACGGATACATTGTCCATATATCTATGTATAATGTATCCGTTATTTTCAATTAACTATACCAATAGCACCGATGCGACGATTCCTGCCAGGGTAGCAAACAATGCCCCAGCCAGCGTGTATCTCGTTCTGGTCACCCTGGCAGTCATAAAGTACACGCTCATCGTATAAAAGATGGTCTCTGAACAGCTCATCAATACCGAGGCAAGTATCCCAAGACTGCTGTCTGGTCCGAACTGCTTGTAGACATCCAGTAAAAGACTGGTGGCTGCGGAAGAAGAGAACATTTTTACGGTGACCAGAGGCACCAGTTCGGAAGGGAAACCAACGCAGGAGGTCACTGGCGCCAGCGCCCCCGCCAAATAGTCTAAACTACCGGATTGCCTAAGTACTCCGATTGCGATCATAAGGCCGATCAGTGTCGGCAGTATTTTGTACACCGTCTTAAAACCATCCACAGCTCCTTCGATAAATGCATCAAATATATCCACCTTCTGAAGAAGCCCATATCCCGCCACCAAAACCAGAACAAAAGGTATCATGCTATCTGAGAGATAATATAAAAATCTCATGCCCCACCGTCCTTTCTGCTGAACCTTCTTGCCACCACAGAAAATATTACTCCCACCGCTGTGGATACCAAAGTCGCCACCAGTCCCATTCCGATGATGGAAGTAGGCGAGATCGAGCCATACTCGCTGCGGTAAGCAATGATGTTGACCGGAATAAGCTGAAGCGAGGAAATATTGATGATAAGAAACGTGCACATATCCGCGCTGGCGATATGACTACCGTGGTTTAACTCCTTCATTTCTTCCATAGCCTTGAGGCCGTAGGGCGTCGCCGCCCACCCCAGCCCAAGCATATTGGCAATTATATTGGAGGCGATGTATTCATTTGCACGGTGTCCCTCTGGAACCCCTGGAAATAAAAAACGAAGGGCAGGTCGGAGCGCCTTCGTCATGGCGTCGATCAGACCTGCCTTTTTTGCAACATTCATGATACCTGTCCACATAGACATAACTCCCAGCATAGCGATGCAGAGTGTCACTGCCTCCTTGGACGAGTCGATGGCCGCGGTTCCCGCCTCCCCGATCTTTCCTGTAAAAGCTGCTACGATGATTCCCGCCAGCAGCATGATCCCCCAAAGTTTGTTTAACATAAAAAGAATCCCTTTTTCCGTCTTTTTATAAATCTATGAAAAGTAAAGGCCGCTTATTCCTCTCCTGGTATTCACTCTCTCTGCCCTGCTGCCACCTTCGCTTTGGAATATGCCAAGCCAACGCCGACTAGCGCCGCACCAAACAGCAGTTGGATTCCCAAGCCCCGCCAGAGTTCTCCCATCGCCTGCCCGGGCACATAGCGATCGATCCAGCTCGCCGATGTGATGTACCAGTACGCCGGTAGAAAATGTGCTGCCTTGATGAGACCATCTCCCAGAAATTCTAAAGGCACAAAGATTCC
This sequence comes from Eubacteriaceae bacterium, assembly GCA_910575665.1. Classification (GTDB taxonomy): domain Bacteria; phylum Bacillota; class Clostridia; order Lachnospirales; family Lachnospiraceae; genus Eubacterium_F. Next base: position 90,212 of record CAJTFB010000014.1, on the reverse strand, counting down.
ACACAGGAAACTCATACCCAGGGCGATGATATTAGAGATCATATTCAGCACAGAATTTTTCCTTACCACCTCGCCAACCAGAAATACAATACCCAACGTCACCACCATAAAGCAAAATACATTGAGACAGTACAGCATCCCCTGAAGACGAAAGAGCTGTGACCGATCTTTCATAGCCGCAAACACCATCAGGAAGTAACAGAAGCAGAAACCGGTCTCTGCTGTGATCATACCTCCATATAGCTCAAAATTTGTCCGCTGCAGCGGATAACAGGAACAAATATTGCGTTCCCTGACTTCTTTTTTATGAAATACCACAAGGATTGGGCCAATTCCCACAACGGAAATCGAGATAAAAATATAGGGAAAATAAGCAAAGAAATAGTACATCGTCTGGTGACTGCTCTCCCTGCCTCCCTCCACCAGCGTTACCGGAACCTTTTCCTGGCATGTTTCTACTGTCTTTTTCGCAACCTGCTGTGGATCTATACCTCCCTCCCGATATGCTTTGGCAATCGAGCTGTACCTGCCTGTCATAGTTTTAAAAGTCTCCGCATAGATGGTTCCGGGAATGCTCTGAACTTCTGGCCGCACTGCCTCTCCACCCTCCGTCAGCGATCGCCCATAACCTTTCGGGATCCGGATCACACAATGAATACTTCGATTATAGAGTTCATCCTGAATCGTCTCTTTGTCATCCTCTATCTTTACTTCTTCATTCCCCTCTCTCAGATATGCCGCCATGCCCTGACTCAGTTCCGATCCGTCTTCGTCAAAGATCACAAGCTTGTGGGAATGCGCTTTAAACATCCCGTTCTGGGTATCCTCCCCCTGATAGGACATAACAATAGAAATGCTAAAGAATATGATCAGATACATAAGGATCTGAATCTTTTGCTTATTTAATATTCGAAAGAAAACCTTATAAACTTGCATACCGGCTCCTCCTTACCATAAAATAGCTTACCAGCGTCAATACGACAACCCCTGTCCCCAGACCGATCATATTTCCCCAAAAGCGCTCATCTGTCTCATAGATATTCAGCGCATAGAAGGAATCTGTGATCAAAGCTGCTGGGTTGATATCGTTTATAAACGGCACATTATGTTCGATGCTGTTCTTTATGCCGGATATCATCAAATCACTCATAGCGCTGAGGGCAAGACTGACACTCACCAGCACTCCCATCTTCGCTCCCTCACCCAGCCGGGGAAGGGACCCCACAAATATTCCTATCATAATGCCATAACTGGTGCCAAGAAAAAGGAGAACCAGGATCTGAGGCAAATCATCTCCCAATTCCAGGCGCAGTACAAATTTCATATATGTTAAAAGCAAGATTACGATACTGTACTGCACCACCTCGCAGGCCAAAAAATCTGTCAAAATGCTTTTTAATTTGTGTACCGGTATCATGTTTCTACGCTGTCCCAAATCCGAGACATTTGCCTGGATTTTCAGGATCCGGTCACAACCTGCAAAACTGGCAAACAGGCAAACCATCGCCAGTACCGCGTAAAAATAGTTGATGACATTGTCCTGGCTACTCTCTGTGGAACTCTGCTCCTCCACATATTCTGCCTGGGATGTAAGGGCGGAAACCGCCTGCATGACCTTTTCTGGATGCAGCTGCGCCACATCGGATATCGTTTTCTGATATTGTATAAATTGATCCAGGATCATCTGCAGCAGCGTCTGGTCCATACCGGACTCCGCCACCTGCAGAGCGGGCTTTTCCCCCATAGTGAGAATTCCCTTTACCTCTCCTGCCAGCAGCATTTCCTCTGCCTTCTCCCTGGTGGTCTCATGTATCTCCAGCAGCTGGTCTTCCCCTTCTTCCGAGGCCAGCCGCAGCATTTGTGAAAAGACTTCATTTTCGCTCTCCTGCACCACTGCTGCCGGAATGACATGAAACTGTTCTGTCGTCTCAAACAGATTACCAAATGCCAGGTACATAAACGTGGTGAGGGCAAAAGGGAAAGCCAGTGTCCAGAACACAATTTCCCTCGTCCGCAGAAGGGACAGAAGCCCATATTTTAATACATGTCGAAACATTCTGCACTCCTTCCTACTGATCCCTCAGCTCTTTTCCTGTGATCTCAAGAAATACGTCGTTTAAGGTGGGCAGTTCCGTAAATACCCTGCCAAATGGAATCCCATCGGCGTGAAGCAGTTCAAGTACATGGATCAGATTCTGTCCGCCGCCACTGAAACGGATATGAAGTTGTCCCTTTTCCATCACGGCCTCATAAGCATGATCCAGCTCCCGGAAACGAGCCAGTTTTTCCTCCTCTAAGTCCGGGATCTCCACCGTGATTGTCTCTGTATTTTTGATCATCTTTTTCAATTCCTCTTTGGTACCGATGGCTACATTCTGCCCCTTATCCATAATGGCGATGCGGCTGCAGATCTGCTCCACCTCCTCCATATAGTGGGAGGTATATACAATCGTCGCCCCATTTTTATTCAGTTCTATGATCCCTTCGAGAATCTTATTCCGGCTCTGGGGATCTACCGCCACTGTGGGTTCATCGAAAAATATCAGTCTGGGCTTATGGGCGATGCCGCAGGCTATATTAAGCCTTCTAAGAAGTCCCCCAGAGAGCTTCTTCGGATAAAATCTGCGGAACTCATCCATCTCTACAAACTGGATCGCCTCTTCTACATACTGTTTTCTCTTCTTCTTGTCTTTGACATAAAGCCCGCAGAAATAGTCTATATTTTCATATACCGTAAGTTCATCAAATACAGCTACATTCTGCAGTACCACTCCGATCTCCCTTTTACTATCATAAGAATCCGGACGCATCTCTTTTCCAAATACCCGGATCCTACCTTTGTCGTATCGGAGCAGGGACAGAATGGAACTAATCGCTGTAGTCTTTCCAGAACCGTTCGGCCCCAGCAGCCCAAAAATCTCTCCCTCCTGAATCGTCAGATTAAAATGATCCAGTGCCACCAGCTCTTTATAGCGTTTTACCAGATTTTCTACTTCGATCACCGCTGCCATGCAATCTCCTCCTCATTTTCTTTCATTATGCCATTATTATAAATGATACTTTCCTGTTTTGAAAGTGAACAGTATCATGTTTTACCTGTGACATTTGTCATTTGTTATTTTTACACATTTGAAGTATACTTAGTTTAGTGGCGCAAATTCGCACCATCGAGATAAGAAGAAATACAAAAAATCTTGAGGAAGGGGGGATACTATGCAGGACCTGGGCAATAAACTGTTGATTTATCTGGCTGGCTGTTATTTCATCTGGTGCCTGGGTGTGAAGGATCAGGCCATCATCGCCGTTACCCTGTCCCTTCTATTAAGCTGTCTGTGCAGCTTTTTTAGGGATACCAGGATTTGTGATATACTGGTGCTGTTATTTTCCCTTTTCTGCCTTATTGTCCCAGGTTTTTCCCCCTTTCTTCCCCTTCTTATATACGATGCCACGTACAGACGTGAGAAACTTTTGCTAGCTGCAGGCACCCCCGCCGCAATCCGAGCTCTTTTATGGCTTCCGAAAATGCTTCTTTTCCCTTATTTGCTGCTTATTTCCCTCAGTTTTTTACTTGCTGGATATTCTAGAAAAAATCAAGGCCTTTTGCGGGAACTTCATCTCATAAGAGACCGCAGCACAGAAGCTGAGATCCATCTGAAAGAGCACAATCAAGCATTGATCCAAAAACAAGATTCAGAGATACACGCAGCGACACTTTCCGAGCGAAACCGTATCGCCAGAGAGATCCATGATAATGTGGGACACATGCTGACCCGTTCCATCTTACAGACCGGCGCCCTCAAAGTCATCAACCGAGATCCAGAGCTAGAAGAGCCTCTGGATACGCTGAAGGACACATTGAATACTGCCATGACCAGCATTCGCACCAGCGTCCATGACCTCCACGATGAATCCATCGACCTTCAAAGCGTTTTGCAAGAGATCGCATCTTCTGCCCCGGAAGTTTCGATTCATCTAGAATACGATGTGGATGAGGATCTGCCAAGAGAAATCAAATACGCATTTATCTCCATCGTCAAAGAAGCGGTAAATAACATCCACAAACACAGCAGTGGTGACTCCGGCAAAATCACGGTGAGGGAACATCCCGGATTTTATCTGCTACAGATCCGCGACAATGGTACTCCCGATAAACTGCCACCTAAGACAGATGGCATTGGGCTTTCGGGAATCCGGGACCGTGTACATTCTCTGGGGGGAACCATGCGCATCGACACAGCACATGGGTTTTTATTAAATATCTCAATCACAAAAGGAGCCAGATATGAAAGTTTTGATCATTGATGACGATAAACTCGTCTCTCTCTCACTAAAAACAATTTTAGAAGCCAGCGGTCAGGTAGAGATCGCGGGGATCGGAAATAGCGGAGCGGAGGCAGTTGAGCTCTATGATTCACTTGCTCCGGACATCCTTCTCATGGATATCCGCATGGAAGGCATGACCGGCTTGGAAGCAGGAGTGCATATTCTGTCTACACATCCAGAGGCTAAAATCTTATTTCTTACCACCTTTTCCGATGATGAATATATCGTAAAGGCATTAAAAATGGGGGCAAAAGGGTATATACTCAAGCAGAATTTTGAAAGCATTGTCCCTGCACTTCTCGCGGTGGAAGGAGGGCAAAATGTATTTGGCAATGAAATCACTGGCAGGCTTCCCCGCCTTATGGGTACGCCTGCCAGTGGACCAAACTTTGATAAATATGATATCTCCGAGAGAGAACAAACATTGATCTCACTGGTAGCAGAAGGTTTGAACAACCGGGAAATCGCAAAAAGACTCTTTCTCAGCGAGGGAACAGTCCGCAACTACCTCAGCAATATTCTGGAAAAGCTGGAGCTGCGGGACCGAACCCAACTGGCGGTATTTTATTATAAGGGGAATTGTAAGTCATAATCCTAAAAATATCATATGAATCAAATTAGAAATCAATTTCTTGTTCTATCTGGATCTGTTATTGACATATCTAAAATACCATGTATAATTCAGGTATGGGCAGAGAGAAAAGATCTAAAATAGGAGGTATACATAATATGAATGAAAAATTGCAGTATATCGTCGATAATCTCGACATTATAAGCCAGCTGTTTGACAAAGAACTGATCATATCCGTTATGGATAAGGACAAAGTCGTTCAGGGTTTTTCACTTCCTAAGGGAATCCCCCCGCAGGTAGAGGTTGGCTCCGTGTTTGAGGATCCCAGCGGGATCTTTGATGAAGTTATCGCAACAGGTGTTACAAAGCATAATTATCTTCCGGAAGAGGTCATGGGCTTTCCCGTTGAGGGAAATCTGGTGCCAGTTAAAGACAACGGAGAAGTGGTGGGCTGCATAACATGTTCTTACTCTATAGAAGGCAAAGAGAAGATTAAGAATATCGCCACAAGGTTCCAGGACTCCATTCAGGAAATTGATGATTCCATTCAGGATGTCATCGGTGGGATCGAAAATCTATTTCATATGCTGACAAATATGAATAAGATGACTTCCGATGTGGAGAAGGACGTCACCAAAGCGGCAGATGTTGTAAATAAGATCAGCAATAATGCCTCCCATTCCAATATACTTGCACTAAATGCCTCCATTGAGGCCGCACGAAGCGGAGAAGCAGGCAGAGGATTTGCCGTGGTTGCTACACAGATGGGAAAATTGGCAGAAGACAGTGGCAGTTCCGCCACAGAAATAAAGAAAACTTTGTCTGAGATCGTCACCCATCTTGAAACTATTGTAGACTCTATAAAAGATGCAAATGATGTGGCAAAAAGCCATATAGACAGCATAAGCTCCATCAGAAACGCACTGGAACAGACGGTTTACATTGCAAAAGAACTGGAAAGTGATATTAAATTATAACAGAAATTTGGCATAAGATTAGCTCGACGGTATCGTCGAGCTAACTTTTACCTGGAAGTCACCCTTGTCAGCTGATATCTGAACGGGCTGTATCTATGGTTTCACGTCAATGAGGACATACTCTGAATGTCCTCCCGTCCGCACCGCATATCCCCATCCGGCAATGCCAGAACTGACGATAGCATGGAAACCGTCTATATTTTTTAATCCATAATTCATCTCGTTGATTCCCAAAAGTTCCGCCAGCTGTCCTGTCGGCCAGATCTGCCCCGCATGGGTATGCCCCGAAAGCTGCAGATCCACCCCGGCAGCTGCATTTTCTTCCAGTTCCACCGGTCGGTGGTCGAGAACGATCTGATAAGAATCAGGTTCCAAACCTGTTGCCAGTTCTTGAACGCTCTTTCGGTTTCGGTCCAAAGACTGTTCCATCCGTCCAATAACTGCTAGCTCCGGTGTCACCTGTACCGCTTCATCTTCCAGCACCCGGATTCGGCTGTCGGCAAGCACACGTCGCAGCTCCTCCATACTATATTCCGCCTGTGCTGAATAATGATTGGGATCATGGTTTCCCCAGACATAATACACACCATATTTTGCATCAATGTGCCCCAGTATGCCGGCGGCTTCCTCCATCATTGACTTTTCTGTTCTCTCATCAAAAATATCTCCTGTGAGAAAGAGGATATCCGGATCTTTCGCCTGAATTTTTTCACAATATCCACGAAGTTCCTCCACTCCCATCGTCGTTCCCATATGTAAATCTGAGATCTGGGCAATCCTCAGCCCTTCTCCCGATATTTTGTCAGACTGCAGTGTGTAAGCGGTCTCTCTCACCTGATGGATATTGACATAACCATAAGTAAACAATATGCTGACAACCAAAACGGGAATAATTCCACTTTTATGGATCACATTCCATATCCGCACACCTCTGTTTTCTTTCAAGTATCTTTTAAGAAGCTGGTGAACTCCATCTAGCAGCAGCGAACACACAACAAAATAAAGCACTGCAACAGAACCCACATCATAAACCCGCCAGCCTGCCGCTGCACACGCCACAGCAAAGACCACTGCTATGATCTTATCCGCTTTTTTGCTCCGTTTTATACGAAACAGCGACAGGAGCCGTTTCATAAAATGGTACAGATAAATCCCCACAGGAATATAGACTACCGCTGGCATCAGGTAAAACAAGATTCTCATTTGCGTGAACCTCCATTATTTTTTCTTGCTTTCCATATCATAACATCTATAGCCGGCTTCAGGGCAAGCTTTTTTTGAAAGTTCACAAAATCTACACATTTTTTGGGCTGATATCTCCTTATCCTAAAAATCCTGATTTAGTATCGGCACTCCAAAATACACAACACTCTTATCTTCATTTTCATCATAGGTGATCGCCACGTTCATGTTGATCACTTTTCCATTCACTCGCCGCACCATATCAATACCATTGGTATAGCCGTAGGCAACATAGTATCCCTTCGTCTCCTGTTCCATGATGCTACCACCGCCCTCGTAGCCAAACAAGCTCTGTGCCATCCTCTGTTTCTCCTCAGTGGACAGTTTTCCAGGCAGTTTACCCATAACCCAGCCGCCCTCCTGGCAGATTTCGGGAAGTTCCCCGCTCTGCGCCGCGATGGCAAGCTGATTTCTAGCAAATGCCTGTGTCATGTCATTTCTTTTTACATATGCCTTTGTCAAAATAATTTGTGCAAACACCACAATCCAAAGTGTACAGACCACAGATATCATAATCTTTATTTTTCTGCTCATACGTTTCTCCCTTCCCGTCCGATGGCAATATCGGACGAACCAAAGCCATTATGGCTTCTTTGGGAAAAGTATGTCCATTTCCTTCAAAATTATACCAGAATAAAGTCGAAAAGCATATCTCAGAACCATCGAGTCTATTTTAAAAAGTCACTAAACTGTTTCAATTCCTTTTTCTTTTCCTCTGAAAGACAATTAAATTCTATATTACATACCGCACCCTCTAAAGTATATAAATGCACCAGACAAACATTAGGATATTTCTGTTTTAGCTGCAAAAATGCCTGTTTGGCACCTATCCGAATAAGCACCTCCGTTTAAAATGTCATCTTTATGTTATCAGAATAGCATTAAAATGCCACTCCAATAAAGAAGTTTTTAGTAATTTTCACATAATGCAACACTTCCCTAATCAGTGGCAGCCGCCACTGCAGTTTTTGCAGTCGCAGCCACACTGCAGAGATTTTCCCTGCTTTTTATCCCGAATCATACTTCTCACAGCAAGTATGACTCCGATCACAACAACGGTGAGTACTATCGCTGTGCCCATATCGCATTCCCCTTTCCATGAAATGTTAAAGATTCTCTTCGTGTCGGACGAAACAGCAAATACAGAAGAACAATTAACAGTGCCGCCGCCACAATCGTTCCGATTCCAAACGTCCCTGTGATAATAAGGGAGCCAAACTGATATATCATCAGCGCTACCACATAGGCAAATACACACTGGTATCCAATGGCAAACCAAAACCACCTAATGTTGTTCATTTCACGTTTGATAGCACCCATCGCTGCAAAACATGGGGCACACAGGAGGTTGAATGCCAGGAACGAATATCCGGCGATCTGGGTCATTCCCTCAAAGTCTAGTACTCCAAATACCCCCACAACCTCTTCCTTTGCCACAAGTCCCATCACAGTGGCAACCGCAGCAGTAGCCTCTCCAAATCCCAGCGGGGCAAATACCCACTTTAAGGCATCTCCAATGTGCCCAAGAACACTGTCTGCCAGCTCCAGATCCGCATTGAAACCAAAGACTCCATCGGTCCATCCAAACACCGATCCCATCCAGATAATGATGGAAGAAAGCAAAATGATAGTTCCTGCTTTCTTGATAAAGGACCATCCCCGCTCCCACATGCTTCTGAGGACAGTACCCACCGTCGGCAGATGGTATTCCGGCAACTCCATCACGAAAGGAGCGGCATCTCCAGCAAACAGCTTTGTCTTCTTCAATATAATACCAGATACGATGATGGCCGCGATTCCAAGAAAATAAGCGCTTGGTGCTACCCATCCCGCACCTCCAAACAGAGCGCTGGTGATCAACGCGATGATCGGTAGCTTTGCCCCACATGGAATAAATGTAGTAGTCATAATCGTCATCTTGCGGTCACGGTCACTCTCGATGGTACGGGAAGCCATGATTCCCGGCACACCACATCCAGTCCCGATCAGCATGGGAATAAAGGATTTTCCTGAAAGCCCAAACCGGCGGAAGATACGATCCATGATAAATGCCACCCGCGCCATATAACCACAGGATTCCAGAAATGCCAGAAAAATGAACAATACTAACATCTGTGGTACAAATCCAAGGACCGCACCGACGCCGCCGATGATCCCCTCGATCAGGAGCCCCCTGAGCCACTCCGCACAGCCGATGGCTTCCAGTCCACGTTCCGCCAGTACTGGTATACCCGGCACCCAGATTCCATACTCAGCAGGATCCGGCTGACCTGCCCACTCATCCTCTACATATATATTCCGGGCTTCCATCATGCCGCCCAGATCATATCCTTTTTCCTGAAGATCGGCTCCAAAAGAACCATAGGCTTCCTCGAATCCACCAAAATCTTTATCATCAAAGGCTGTTTGGATCTCCTGAGCACCAATGACCTCTGTATCCGCAGCGGCGGCATCGATCACCGCTTTGATCTGTTCATTTTCAAACAGCGTTTCTTCCGCCCAGTCATCCGTGGCCTCATCCAAGTCTGCTCTTCCAATGCCCAACAGATACCAGCCGTCTCCAAAAAGACCGTCATTGGTCCAATCTGTCGCTAGTGTTCCCACAGAAGTCACCGATATATAGTATACGATAATCATGACAACCGCAAAGATTGGTAATGCCAGAATTCGATTTGTAACAATTTTATCGATTTTATCTGAAAGTGTCAACTTCTCACGGTCCGCCTTCTGGATACATCCCTCAATAATTCCAGATATGTATTCATATCTTTCGTTGGTGATGATACTTTCCACATCATCTTCAAATTCCCTTTCCAGTTGTTCAGAAAGTCCAGATACATCCGGTGGGTTTTTCATCAAGTCGTCCATCTTCTCGTCCTTCTCCAAAAGCCGGATCGCAAGAAAACGTTTCTGTGCCTCTTCCGTCTCTGAAATCAACTCTTCCGCCTGATTGATTGCCTTTTCTACCGATTCGCAGAAAGAATGTTCCGGATAAAATATTTTATTTGCTCTGGCGGCAGCCACTGCTTTTTCCGCTGCCTTACTAATACCGGTGCCTTTCAGGGCAGAGATCCCCACCACTTCACAGCCCAGCTTTTTTCCCAACTGTGCCATATCGATGCTGTCTCCACGTTTTTCCACGGCATCCATCATATTCACCGCGATCACCACAGGAATTCCCAGCTCCATGATCTGAGTGGAAAGGTACAGATTTCTCTCCAGATTCGTGCCATCTACGATGTTGATGATGGCATCCGGTCTTTCATTAATAAGGTAATTTCTCGCCACAACTTCTTCCAACGTATATGGTGACAGCGAATAGATCCCCGGAAGATCTGTGATCACCACCTCCTTGTGATTTTTTAATTTTCCTTCTTTCTTCTCTACCGTTACTCCCGGCCAGTTGCCAACGAACTGATTGGAACCCGTCAATGCATTAAATAATGTGGTTTTTCCACAGTTCGGGTTGCCGGCCAAAGCTATTTTTATCGACATAATTTACATTTCCTTTCTTACATTGTCAGCTTCCACCAGGATCATTTCCGCATCTGCTTTGCGCAGAGACAATTCATATCCCCGCACTGTTACCTCCACTGGATCACCAAGAGGCGCCATTTTTCTCACGAATACACTGGTTCCTTTTGTGATCCCCATATCCATAATACGCCTTTTCACACCGCCTTCCCCTGTCAGCCGCGTCACTTTGACCGTGGCACCGCAGGGAATGTCTCTTAATGTCTGCATAGCCTCAATTCCTTTCCATCATGATTTTATTTGCCATATTTTTTCCGATGGCAATCCTGGAATCCATCACACTGACGATCATATTTCCTTCCACCCTGTTGATCACTGTGACAGAACTTCCCTCGACAAAACCAAGGTTTTTCAGAAAACGCTTTGTGTCATCCCTGCCGGAAATCCGGTGGATCATCCCGGATTCTCCAGAGCAAAACATAGATAATGGCATAAACATCACTTCCCATCTAAATTACTTATTCCTTACAATCGTTAGTATATACTAACTATTATTAGTTGTCAACAACATTTTATCATTTTCTAAAAGCGCTTTGCACTTTGTTGAATTCATTTTTTTGATATGTTATACTTATTAAACAATACTTACAACACCCGAATAATACCGGGCAGGTTATGGGGGAGATACTTATGACGTTAAATGAGTCATCTGAAAATTATCTTGAGACAATACTTATGCTGAGCAGAAAACTTCCTGTAGTTCGCTCTGTGGATATCGCAGAAGACATGGGATTTAAAAAATCCAGCGTCAGTGTAGCTATGAAGCATTTACGCGAAAATGATTATATAACGGTGACAAAAGCGGGATTTATTTATCTTACAGAAAAAGGAAAAGAAGTGGCAGAAATGATCTATGAACGCCATGAATTTTTGTCCTCCTGGCTGACAGAGCTGGGAGTGGACGCCAAAACCGCCGCCGAAGATGCCTGCCGGATAGAACATTATATCAGCAAAGACAGTTTTCAGGCGATCAAAGACTATATCGCCGGACGAAAGAACACAAAATAGTGGTGAAGCCACCTTGGATGCTATGGTATAACAGAAGAGCCGCCCGATTTCCCGGACGGCTCTTCTCACATCTATACGACATCCCCATTTACTTAAAAGAACGCTCCCACAGCCCATGCTCATTACAGTAAGCATATACAGCCGAAATAGTCTCATCCTCTTCTAACAGAAATTTTGTCTCCGGCTCTCTTCCTGCCTCAAAATCCCTGCGGTACATTCCATGATTCGTGTGAACTGCCACCCAACCGATATAATGCTCTTTAACCATCGGATGGAGAACGCTGCCAACTCTGACCGTCACAGCATTTCCCTGAACTTCCACCTCTGGAATGTGTTTTTCTCCGGCGCCTTCACTGGTGTTCGGGTGAATTTCTTTGAGTTTCACACTACAGCAATCACCGGCGCCCTGTCCTTCCACCAGTTCCATGATCGAACTGCAATCCTCACACATGTAGAATTTTGCTTCTTTCTGCATCGATTTCCCTCCTTGCGTTTTCTCTGCCTTTCTTACTTCAGACCGACAGAATTTTAACTATAGTTTCTACACATTTAGGAAAATTATACATAGCCAAACGGCGCCAATCTGAAGCCTATTTCGGATTTTGATAGCAGCAAACCCGCAAGCAGTTCCAGAAATCACTTGTCCCGCCTTACATCTCCTCTCGCCTCTACCACCCGGTATCCAGCTGACGCCACCTGCTTTTTCAGAAGGTCAACACTCTGGGCGGCCTCTTCGCCGGTGGATATTTTATTTTCATATGGATCATAAAGTTTCCGCACTCTCAGGGGAGACAGATTTGGCATAACTACATTGGCACCTGCCTGCAATCCTAATTCACGCCCTCTGGGGTGGATCGTTCCCAACGCTGTCGTAGCAGGGATAAGCGCATAGGGAAACATCAACCTAAGAATAGAGATCAGACGAAGCGTCTGGGAAAGAGTTCCGTTGCCCCAGCCAGCTAAAGGCGTCTCACCATGGTTGATATAGGGACCGATCCCAATCATATCCGGCTCCAGTTTCTGCAAAAAGCGCAGATCCCGGATGAGATGATCTGTGGTCTGATAAGGCGATCCCACCATAAATCCAGAACCTACCTGATAACCAATCTCTTTTAGGTCAAATAAACAGCGCTTTCGGTCCGATGCCCTCATCTCCTTCGGATGGAGTTGACCATAATGTTCTTCCGAAGCAGTTTCATGTCGGAGCAGAAACCGGTTAGCACCGGCATCAAAATATGCCTGATAGCTCTTTCTGGACTTCTCTCCGATGGACAAAGTGATTGCACAGTCCGGGTGCTCATACCGGATCGCCGCCACGATGTCACACATTTTATCATCAGAAAAATACGGATCTTCTCCACTCTGCAGAACAAAGGTCCGGAATCCCAAACCATACCCCTCCTGGCAGCAAGATAGGATCTCTTCTTTCGTAAGGCGATACCGCACAGCCTTGGTATTGCCTCCGCGGATCCCGCAGTAATAACAGTTATTCTTACAGTGATTAGAAAACTCAATCAGTCCCCGGATATACACCTCATCACCATAATACTGACGGCGGATGGCATCCGCTTCTTCTGTCAGACGGGAAGCGGTGTCTGGGGAATCATTTTCCAACAATTCTTTTAATTCAATATCTGAAAAATCTCTCATTGTTAATTAACCTCTCTTTCTATTTTACGCTCTTCAAAACAAGGAGAAGGGTGCCCTGCTCCATAGAAGTTTTGGCTTTTAGGAAAATTTCACTTGACTACAAGTATACTTGAAGTGTTACACTATGTAAATAGAACAGAGAAAATTAAAATATGAAGATTGGAGGTAATGAGACATGGAATACCGCAGTATGGGAAAATCAGGATTAAAGGTGAGTGAGATTGCAGTGGGGAGCTGGATGACAGATCTCACCGGAAGCGAAAAGGCAAAGATAGCAGAAGAAACGATACGGCTCGCATATGATAAGGGTGTCAACTTCTTTGACTGCGCTGACGGCTACAGCGGCGGAGAGGCAGAGCGCTTTTTGGGGAGGGTACTTAAAGATTATCGCCGAAGTTCTTATGTGGTATCCAGCAAAGTATTTTTTCCGACAGGGCCCTCTGTCAATGAGTCGGGGTTATCAAGAAAGCATATTTTTGAAAATATTGACCGCACTCTTAAAAATATGCAATTGGATTATATCGATCTGTACTACTGCCACCGCTTCGACCCAACGACCCCAGTGGATGAGACGCTCCGTGCCCTGAGCGCTCTGGTGGATCAGGGAAAAATCCTTTATTACGGTGTCAGTGAAGAGTGGAGCGGAGCCCGGTTGATGGAGGCACAGAAGATTATTGAGAAATACGGTCTTCACCCGATGACCAGTCTTCAGCCACAGTATCATATGATGGATCGATATATCGAGCATGAAATTATGGAAATCTGTGAGAAATACGGCATCGGCATCGCACCATTTTCACCCCTTGCCCAAGGGCTGCTCACCGGTAAGTACAAGAAAGGCCAGCCATATCCGGAAGGCTCCCGCGCCACCCATCAGGCAGATAAGCAGGTAAACCACCTTTTGACGGATGAAAATCTGGACAAAGTGGCAGCGATGGAGAAGATTGCAGAAAATCTTGGCATAACGATATCTGTTCTCGCTCTGTCTTGGATTCTTCGCAAAGGCATCATCAGCAGTGTGATCACAGGAGCAAGCAAACCATCCCAGTTGGAAAGCAATCTCGCGGCCACCGGATTTAAGATTCCCAAAGATGCCCTGGAAGAGATTGATAAAATCCTGGGATTCACACCATTTGAAAGACATGTGGGATGATAAATAATAAGCGTCACTGGCGTTTATCTGCAAACGGCTTTGGCTGAACTTTAACAAGCTGTCCGAGGAAGAAAGGATATTTTACCGGTCTACTGGCTCACTGGTTTAATAATGTAATTCAGGACAACATTCTCTTTGACATGGAAGAAATTACCGTGGACGGATTTTTTCAGCAGTACAAAGACTTGCTGGATAAGTCTATTTGTTACGGATTTCCTGCCATTTGTAGTGTCGAAGAACTGCGGGAGAAAATGATACAGGAGAAAATCCGGGTGTTTGTCATAGGCTCATCCCTTGGATTGTGCGGATTTGTACTGGCTCAAGAGACAGAAATATATTCCCATTTATCCAGGAGATAAACCCCTGACAACAAAATAGGCGGTATGTGCCCTCTCCGGGAACATACCACCGTTTGTTGTCAGCAGCCCGTTTCTCAAGTCTCCTGTGCTTTATGCTCATAAAACTCAGCTGCATCCAGCCTCTTTCATCACCAGCAGAACGTCTCCTGCATTGATCAGATCACTCTCCAGCTTATTGATCTCCATGATCGTATCCGTAGTCGTATAAAATTCTTTGGCGATGTCCCAGAGTTCATCCCCTTTCTGAACGACATAACCGATCAGGCCGGGCTCCCTCGCCCTGGCATCACAGTCCAGTGACTCCATCTTAAAGTCTGCGATAATTGGTTCTTCGATATTATTGAAAGCAAGAATATCGATCATGACCACTGCCTTGATATCCGCTTCATTTTCTCCCAGAAGAGAACCACTGATCTGCTCGATGCCCGCCGTCATGCGGATATCACTGTCTGGGAGAATATCCGGGATCTGTATATGTTGTTCAAAGGGCAAAATCCCCGAAGAAGCCGCCAGCGGTACCGCATCGTCCGACGATTGGTACAAAACATTTATATCAATAATACCTTCTACTTCCACACCATCCTCTACGATCCGCTTCCCATCTACACGCACAGCCCCCGTCACCTTCCAGATCTGCAGCGGGGTATTGGCGCCGTCCAGAGGAATTTTTCCATTTACCCTGGATTTACTCTTATTCTTCATAATGAGGTTCTCAAAATAAGAGGTTTCAAATACCGGCCTGCATTCCTTTTCTGTGGAGTAAAAATCTGTAAGAAGTTCTAGCCTCTCCTCGCCAAATGCTTTTACATCCAGATCTAGGACGATTTCCACATCAATAACGCGGTCTTCGCCATCCTCGTCCTCCTTCACCTCGATCTCTCTGCTGTGGATACCCACATCTGCTTGAACCACGTTGGTCTCGTCGCAACCCCCGCAGTTCACCTCCCCGCTAAGGGGTATGATACACTCATGAAAATTTAACTGCGGTGTCTCGTCATTACTCAGATAGATCAGGAAAAGGCTGGCTTCGCCAGAAAGCACCAGCTTATCCTCACCGACCCTGGTCTCCACTTCCAGCAAGCTCACATCATCATACAAAATGCGACCAATGGTATCCTTCGTTCCAGGGATCTTACATTCATCCCTCACCCGGAGAGTATCCTTTTTCGCCAAGATAAGCCGGGTGATATCCATGCTTTTTTTGCGTTTGAGGATTGACTCATCTCCCTCAATATCAATGGCGCCCTCGCCATCATAGACCGATTCCGACACCACTTCCATATTAACGATGGCCTTTACCCCGAATTTACGAGAATTGATCAGCTCTCCCCTTAGATCTTCAATGGATGAGTGTACCGAGATCTCATCCTCTCTGGTGGAGTCACATCCCAGCGCCACCGTTTCACTGATGGGAATATTTCCTGTCAGGTCGCAGACCGGCATCTCGTCCTCTCCGGCATACAGGATTGTAAAATATAAAGCGCCTTTTATGTTGGCTCTGCCATCCACAACCCGTATCTCCTCTATTACCACCTCACCCTTCTCCTGCATGATCGCCCTGGCATCCGGTTTGATATCCGGTACATTAAAATCTGCATCCAGTGTGATCTGAACATTTTCCCGGCTGTTGCACCGGTTCATGTGAACTCTCTGTTTTATAAGTTCCATATGCCCTCCTCACTATAGCCTGGCGCGCAGGCAGGCTACGGCTTAATTACTTCTAAACTATCTATATTCTGGGGGTATCATGGTTATTCCAGCTTTTTAAAAAAATATAAGGAATATTTTTCCGTTTGCCGCATATAATAATATTGTTATTTCATTGCGCAAAAAAGGAAGCAGGGATACAAAAATTGACAAACACAATATTATGTGGTACAATAGAATTGTATTTCTATATATCGTGGTAATACACTGAAGGGACATGGGACATCATATTACCTGTCCGGCGACAGGAGAAAGGTCGGTATTATTTATGTTGAAAACAGATGTTGGAAATGTGCGTAAGGCAGTAAGCAAGCACATTGGAAGCAGAGTAGTCATACGTTGCAACTTGGGAAGACATAAAGTAGACGTTACAGAAGGTGTTATCACGGAAACATTCCCAAGTATATTCCTGATCACAGTAGAAAATGAGCTTGAGAACACAAGCCAGACGATCTCATACAGCTACACAGATGTATTGACAAAGGACGTTCAAATAACGCTTTGTAAAGCATAACAATTCACTTTTCTTATACGATTTACTTTTCTCAGCAAAAAACGGCTGCCACGGCAGTCGTTTTTTGTATTTAGTAAAGGCGTCAGGCCAATATTATTTTTATTTCTTTACGATCACATCAAAGATCGTCGCTGCCACCTCTTCCTTCGACATGCAGGGAAGCTCAACCAACCCCTCCTCCATGATCAGCGTGACAATGTTTGTATCGGAAGCAAAACCAGCTCCCTCCGTGTTCAAGTTATTGGCGACAATCAGATCCACATGTTTGTCCTTCAGCTTCTGTTGTGAATTTTCTATCATATTTTCCGTCTCCATAGAAAAACCACAGATATATTGCCCCTGTCTGCGGCGGGCGCCAAGGTAAGCAAGAATATCCTGGGTGCGCTTTAGCTCCAGTGTACTCTCCCCCTCTTTTTTCTTGATCTTCCCCTCATGGTATTCCACCGGAGTGAAATCTGCTACCGCCGCCGCTTTAATAATAATATCCATATCCGGCGCCAATTTTTTCACTTCTCGAAACATATCTTCAGCACTCTCCACTCTGACTAGCTTGACACAGATCGGAGGCTGCAGCTGGGTCGGTGCACTTACCAGCGTCACCTCTGCTCCCCGGTACATAGCGACCTTCGCCAGTGCATAACCCATTTTTCCGGTAGAATGATTGGTGATAAAACGCACTGGATCGATGGCCTCACGGGTAGCCCCGGCTGTAACCAGTACTTTCTTTCCTTCCAGATCCTTTTCCAGATGGATTTCCCGCAAAATGTATTCCAAGAGGATCTCCTCCGAGGGGAGCTTTCCCTTCCCCACTGCCTTACAGGCGAGGATACCAGTATCCGGCTCGATCACTTCCATGCCAAATTCCCGCAATCTCTGCAGATTGTGTTGTACAATGGGATTCTCATACATATTAGTGTTCATCGCCGGCGCCACCAATTTGCGGCAACGGCAGGCAAGTGCCGTCGTCGTCAGCATATCGTCCGCGATACCCCCCGCCAGCTTTCCAATCACGTTGGCAGAAGCCGGCGCCACCAGCATCAGATCTGCCTTATCTCCCAGCGCCACATGTTCTATATTATAATTAAAATTCCTGTCAAATGTATCCACAAGGCACTTATGCCCTGTGAGAGTCTCAAAAGTAATTGGATTAATAATATTGGTAGCATTCTTTGTCATGATCACGTGGACGTCACAGTGAAGCTTAATGAGCATACTCGTGAGATTCGCCATTTTGTATGCCGCGATACTTCCTGTCACTCCAAGCACTACCGTCTTTCCCTTTAACATTCTGCTGCCCCTCTTCCTAAATTCTTCTTAGTTTTTCTAGTTCAGCTGCCCGTGTTTTTCATAGGAAGAAATTCTCTGCACTTTGTTATCATCATTCACAAAAACTACCTTGGGACGGTGATTCTTCGCCTCCTCCGGCGTCATCTCACAATATGCCATGATAATAATGTGATCCCCTACCTGAACTTGTCTCGCCGCAGCGCCATTCAGACAGATCATGCCGGAATTTTCTTCTCCTGCTATGGTATAGGTCTCAAATCGGCTTCCATTTTCCACATCCACGATCTGAACTTTTTCATATTCAAGAATTCCTGCTGCCTCCATGAGTACTGGATCCACCGTGATACTCCCTACATAATTTAACTCAGCCTGCACAACAGTGGCGCGATGAATCTTTCCCTTTAACATTGTAATATTCATAGCTTACCTCATTTCCGCGCTGCTGTTTGCGCATAACCGAGGTTTGTGGCAGGCAGCGCGCAGACACAAACTCGTCGAGTGAAAAATTTATTTCACTCTTTACCTCCATTACCTGTAAAAATCTTACTTTACACTAACTTCCCGATGATCGATACATGTTGAAAATACGATCAACGTCTTTGTCCTTCCATAGATCTGGAGTTCACCGATAAACTGATCCAGCTCCATCGTGCTCTTAAACTGAACCTCCAGCAGCATAGAGTAATCCCCCGTAACACAGTTACACTCGATCACATTGGGGCAGTCCTTGATAAAAGGATAAAAATCCTTCTTATCTTTGGGTTCAACTTCCAGATTTATAAACGCTTTGATATGATATCCCAAAAGTTCCGGGTTCAGGCTCGCATGAAACCCGGTTATATACTTCTCATTTACAAGATGATTGATCCGAGCAGATACCGCTGGCGCCGTAAGAAATACCGCCTGCGCAATGTCTTTTACCGGAGTTCTGGCATCCTTTTCCAGAATCTCAATTATCTGCTTGTCTATGGCATCCAAATGGTCATTTTTCATAACAATCTCCCCATTACAAATCAAATCCCTCATAGTATAGCACTTATTTTCCCCCTCGTCCATAGTCACTTTAGAAAATAAACAAAAAACCTTAAAACTCTTTTATTTATAACATATTTTCTTATTATTCATAACGTTTCAAGGTCTTTCTGTTCATGTATTGACTTTATGCAAATAGTAGGATAAGATGACATTCTATCAGTGGCGAATAGCAATCATGATAGAACTGCTACATTTGACCACATTTTTCCTTATAATATCAAAAAACAGGGGCTTCTGCATCTGGTGTTTGTACCGTGCACTGCCTCTGTTTTATTTTGTGGGATACAGAATCATTAAGAATCCGTATAGGAGAGTTGACTTTTCCTAGCTAATTTTGTTTAGTAATTATTCTCTGTAGAAGGTGTTATCAGAATTTCCTTTACTGCATCTGTATGATTACGGTAATTTATTTTTGACAATTCCCTTTTAGCATCCCATCCAATGGCAAGCCGGTTTGCTTCATCTTTCTTTAACCGCTGATAATCCTTAATAATATAAAGTTTAAATTCTGGAGAAATCCACGACGCAAACTGAAAAGCTATATCAGTATGAGCATATGTACCACCGTATCGTCCCGATCCCATTTCCAGTTTTCCCATTAACCAATTCAACTCAATGACATCCATGACACCCTCCACAGCCACCGCCACAGGCATGTCCTTCTCCGTGATGATCACAGTTCGGGGTATTATCCGTCTCAAGAATTCCTTTTAGAAAGTCTGCCACTGCCCTGTCTGCATCACCGGATGCCCCTGGTACAACTAGAATGCCTTCCTCACTAAGCGCCATCATGGCACCTTCATCAATTCCCCCGCAGATCAGCACCTTTACATTTCCTTTAGCAAGAAATCCGGCGATGGCTTCGTGTCCCGTTCCGTTGGTATCCACTACCATCGTATTTACAAGACCCTTCTCTCCCAATTCAAATATTTTGAATTTTTCTGTATGTCCAAAATGTTGGAACACCTGTCCTTCTTCATCATATGTTACTGCTATTTTCATATATATCCTTCCTTTCCCGTACTATTTCGGCAGAATTTAGCTCCATGGTATCAGATGGGCGATACGAATCTGTCCCCTGCCGAATAACATGATTATAACAAAAAACGCGGGTTTTCGCAACTGTCGCGCCACTCTGTCTGAAAAAAAGAAAAGAAATTGAATTCCCTCTTGTCAGCTTCGCCAATGCTTGATAAAATAAATTTGTATAACGACCTGGACATGCCTTCAGACATCCAGGATGTAATGCCTCATAGAGTGGCATATCACTTATAATAAGGAGATTATCATGGGCGGATTTTTTGGCGTTGCAGCAAAGAACGACTGCATTTTTGATTTATTTTTTGGAACAGACTATCATTCTCACCTGGGGACGAGACGCGGCGGGCTTGCCGTGTATGGAGAAGACGGCTTTGACCGCGCCATCCATAATATCGAAAATTCTCCATTCCGAACCAAATTCGATAAAGATGTACAAAAAATGAAGGGATATTATGGCATCGGCTGTATTTCAGATTACGAGCCCCAGCCATTGATCGTGCGTTCCCACCACGGCACCTATGCCATTACCACAGTTAGTAAGATCAACAATACAAAAGAAATTGTAGATACGATTTTTTCCAATGGAAACTCCCATTTTCTTGAAATGAGCGGCGGTGACATCAATCCCACAGAACTGGTGGCTGCCATCATTAACCAGAAGGAAAATATTATTGAGGGAATTCATTATGCTCAGGAGCTTATTGACGGTTCTCTAACTCTGATGCTCATGACACCAAAAGGCATTTATGCCGCCAGGGATAAATACGGACGCACACCTATCGTCATCGGAAAAAAAGAAGACGCTTACTGCATTTCCTTTGAATCTTTTGCATATCAAAATCTGGGGTATCAGGATTTTAAAGAGTTGGGCCCTGGTGAGATCGATGTCGTGACGGAAGAGGGTGTACATGTACTGATGGCACCCGGAAAAAAATTAAAAATCTGTACCTTCCTATGGGTATATTATGGTTACCCATCCAGTTCTTACGAAGGGGTCAGCGTAGAGCAGATGCGCTATAACTGCGGCGCCAGCCTGGCGAAGCGGGACAATGTCAAACCGGACATCGTAGCCGGCATACCGGATTCCGGTACAGCCCATGCCATCGGCTACTCCAACGCTTCGGGAATTCCCTTTTCCCGTCCTTTCATTAAATATACGCCGACCTGGCCCCGTTCTTTTATGCCTACGATCCAGAGCAAACGGAACCTGATCGCGAAAATGAAACTAATCGCCGTCCATGATCTTATCAAGGACAAGAGCCTGCTCCTGATCGATGATTCTATCGTCCGGGGCACCCAGCTGCGTGAGACCACAGAATTTTTATATAAAAGCGGCGCAAAAGAAGTCCATATCCGGCCGGCCTGTCCGCCTCTTGTATACGGATGTAAATATTTAAACTTCTCCCGTTCCACTTCAGAGATGGATCTGATTACAAGACGCGTCATTGTCCGTCTGGAGGGCACAGAAGATGTATCCGATGACATATTACAGGAATATGCCGATCCAGAATCACCTAAATATGAGCAGATGGTTGAAGAGATCCGCAAGGAGCTGAATTTTACAACACTGCGCTATAACCGTCTGGATGACATGCTTGCCTCCGTGGGAATTCCCCAGGAAAATCTGTGCACCTACTGTTGGAATGGAAAAGAATAAATTACTGAACCAGATCGTGCTGTCTGGCTTAATCTGGGATCTGCTTCAAATTAATTGAGGCAGGTCCCTTTTTTCTACATTCTTTTTCTTTTATCCTCATATATCTTCACTTTTCGACATTTTCCGCATAAAATGTACTAACAAACCAAAGAATGGAGAACTCTATGTATCTCACAATCTCTATTATAGTACTGATCGCCATTGTATGCCTTATTGTCTTTCACTGGAGGAAGAAAAAGATCATCTGCAAGATCTGCTGTATGTCTGACATGCACAAATGCCGGCTCCTGAATGAACTGGTGGAACCCCTTGGCTATAACTACTATTCCAAGCAGGACATCTTTTCCAGCCGTTTGGACGCTTGGCAGAAGGATTTTGGGTATGGAGCTATCTATGACCGTGGAGCACCATATTTTAATATGGTCTTCGACAGTTATCCAGTTTATTTTGACCATGACGGCAAAACATGGCTGATCGAATTCTGGAAAGGACAATACGGCATCAACACCGGAAGTGAGGTGGGGATCTATCATACTGATCACATCATTCCTCCGGCCGCCCGCAAACTTACCATTTTTCATGCAGCTTCAAACGAAGAAATGCCAGAGATCACCATGCGTCTCCGGCGGAGAGGATGCCCTATCGCAGCGCTTCAGAAAGAACACTGGTGGCTGACCATTTTTTCCATGGGACTGTTCTCCAGGCCCAAAGAGCTGTCTGTGGATATCACCCTCCGCTTCCACGACCTGTCGATGAGGGATGCCTTTCTGGATGCCCTGCTGGCCAGCGGACACGATCCCGATGATATCGACGTGATGTATACCAGTGTGTCTTTCACCTTTCATGCCGGCAGTCAGCATTGGTTCTTCTTGAAAAGATGGTACTGCCACTATGTTCAGTTTAAAAACCGGATTTTCTGCAAACTCTTTTGTTTTGTCACAAGACCTTTTGAAGATTCCGGCAGCAAACTTTTGTATCTGTATTATTACATTCCCTTTGTATTCCGCCGTATTTTCAGGCTGAGACGTTTTGGACGAAAGGGAAAACATCACAAAAAACACTGAAAGGAGATCTGGATGAGCTGCCGAAGACGACTAAACAAATCCTTTCGCAATGTTCCCGTTCTTCCTCTGAACTCTGGAAGCCGTTACGTGCTTTTCAGTGACTGTCACCGGGGAAGCGGTAACCAGGGCGATAATTTTCTAAAAAACCGCCATCTCTATCTCGCCGCTCTGAACTATTATTATCAGAGTGGTTACACCTATATTGAACTGGGGGATGGAGACGAACTCTGGGAAAATCGGAACATGGAACAGATCAAAGAAATCCATGGTGACGTATTCCGGCAGCTGGCCCGGTTTTATAAGGACAACAGGCTCTATATGATCTACGGAAATCACGATATGATCAAAAAACGCGCCTCTTTTGCCCGAAAAAAATGTTCCACCTATTATTGCATCTCCAGCCAGTGCCAGAAAGAATTATTTCCTGATATCATTTTTTATCCAGGACTGGTGCTCCGCAATGAGCAGACGGGAAAAAGCCTGTACCTCACCCATGGGCACCAGTCTTCCCTACTAAATTCCACATTGTGGCCTGTAAACTGTTTTCTCGTCCGTTATCTGTGGAAACCGTTGGAGCAGGTGGGAATCCTGGACCCAACCAGTGCTGCCAAAAATAATACCACCAAACAGCGTTCCGAAAGCAAGCTGGCGGCATGGGCAAAGGAATACCACCGGACATTGATCACAGGACACACCCACCGCCCCATGGTCAGTACCGAAGATTCTTCTTACCTGAATACGGGAAGTTGTGTCCATCCCCAGTGCATCACCTGCATTGAGATCTCCCGTGGGCGACTCACTCTGATGAAATGGTTTATGAGTGCGCGAGCCAGCGGCAGCCTCTATGTGGAGCGGGAAGAACTTGCTGCTGATACTTATTTTAATCTGAAATCAAATGAATATTCCGCTTTCAGCAACACTTCTAGAAATGAATGCTGCTGGCGACATACCCATTTTAAATGAGACAGTCCAATGCTGCCATCATAGACAGCGCCAGTCTGGAAATCCCCCAGATTGACGCTGTTGTATCCTAAACCTATTATAATCAAACATCTACAATAGATCCCTTAAATACTGCAGCAGCTTCGTCTCCATAGGAATATTTCCGGGCATTGGGTATTCCTGTGCCACTGCCAGCCCTTCCGCGATCACTTCTAGGATCTTATCGGTATCTGCCTCTTTTCCATAGAGATAATAGGCATACACCCTCCTGCCATTCAGATCCATATCGTTCTCGATCATAGATGGAGCCTGGTTTTTATACCTCTCCGCCTTACTCAGATCCTTTTCCAGATACGAATAATAAAATATAAGTTCACCGCAGATACCGCCTAGGAAATCCGGCACATTTTGGGGCAGCGCTTCCTCCATCTTATGTATCAGCTGGCTCACCCGCTCCTCATCTCCCATTTCTAATGCAGAGAAATACTGAAACTGAATATATTTATTTTTTTCAGCGAGACCTGCACCGGATAATTCCACCTCTTCTGCCAGCCAGTCCCCAAGCTGAGCCGGGTGTGTTCCTTCCATCATAAATGAGAGAATCTGTTCATTCTTCCGTTGCATTACCGCTTGAGTTGAATTTCCCAAACCTGAAAAAATCATGATTAAAAATTGATATAATCCAAATGCAAAAACAATGATCGCCCCCAGTATAAACATCCGGAAAAATTCTGTGCCTGCTGCCAGGCGGTACACCAGCAGACAGAACATACCATAGACTGTAAATCCGGAGAAAGCACCCGCTGACAGTGCCACTGTCCTGCGCCTCTTGTCTGCCATTGACTCAGGTGTATGTAATATCTTAAACTGGGGAAGAAAACAAACCCTATCCTTGCTCAGCGTAAGTCTTCCCTGACTTTCACCAATCTTGAAATTCAAAAATCGGATAGAATGGAACTTCATACCGCCCAAAATCTTTCCTGACAGCATATTCATGATCCCTGTTACCAGCTGCCATATAAAAAATGCACCGTAATATGCTCCCACAATCTCAAAAAATAACATTTCTTTCTTATCTTATCCTCCTGTTTTTCAATCCATGCTTTTTACAACAATGACTGACTCAATTATAACAAATTTTTTCCAATTTTGCTACAGCAACCGGATATTTCCATTTTTTAGCTTGCTTTAGGATAGAAAGAGAACCACCCCAAGGGCAGCCCTCTTCCTCGATATCAAATATTATGTTCCCTTTTCCCACCATTAGAATCCATACATCTTTATCCCCTAAATAAATTTGCACTCTGGATATGTATGTCTCCTGTCAATACGCTTCGTCAGGAAAAATCATCTTCATTTACTTTATCAAAGCAAATGCCCGTGATCTTTCCATTTTCATCACTAACATAATCGAGCATATATGAGGGCTCTTCCAACAGATGAAAGAACTTTGCTGGATCTTGATATTGACACGCTTTTCCTTCAATATGAACCGTAAGTCCCTGTTTTTTTGCCCGATCTAGCTCTTCCTGGAGCCATGAAGTTTCTCTCATTTTATCCCTCCTGTACTGCATGAAAAAGGAAGTGTACACCGTGATGCGTAAAATCTATCCCTTTACATAAAGTATAAAGATAAAAAATATTCAACTTGATATTCAACTGCTTATTCGCTTATTTTATGGAATTTTGAGCGACCCTGCTTATTAGAAAATTAGACTGTAATCAGGAAAGTTACCAGATTGAACCTTCCGCCCCAAACCAAATACATCCCCCCTTCACGAACATTTTTTATCTCTCCTATATTATAATATTTTTTCAGGATAAAAATCAAGTGTCGTATGTACGCGAAAACTGTCGTTTATACGTAAAAACTGTCGTTTGAACATAAGTTAACCATAATTCGTGTAAATTGTCACAAATTTCTTTACAATTTTCCAATATTTTTTACCTTTAATATGTTGACTTTATTTATATAATAACTTATACTTTTCATACAACATCAAATAAATCGGAAAGGAAGTGAGCTTGTGAGAATAGAACGCATCAATGATAATCAGATTCGCTGCACCCTAAGTAAGCACGATCTGATCGAGCGTCATTTAAAAATCAGTGAATTGGCATATGGCTCTGACAAAGCAAAAGAGCTTTTTCGAGATATGATGGAACAGGCAAACATGGATTTCGGATTTGAAGCAGATGATATTCCTCTTATGATCGAAGCTATCCCTACCTCTAAGGAGTCCATTGTACTTGTGATCACCAAGGTGGAGGATCCGGAAGAATTTGAAGAAAAATTTTCTAGATTTGGAAATATTGCAGATAGATATGACGACGATTCAGATGAAGTGGAGGAATATTACGATGATGACTCCGAAGAATTGCCAGAAGATGATTATCATGGAGACTTGATTAATTGTTTTGAACAGTTAAATGATATTATCGAAAATGCTTCCGAATCTGATCATGGCACAGAGTTTGTTCCTCTTCATGAGATTTTGAAAAAGAACAAAAAAAAGAAAGCTGCTGCTGAATCAGAGAATAGACAGATTCCGCTGGAGTTTGGCAGATTATATTCATTTTCATCCCTAAACTTTGCAGTAGGCGCTTCAAAAGCTATTTACCGTTTTTATATGGGAAAAAATAGCATGTGGAAAGATGAAGATACCTGCAGATACTACCTGCTTCTAAATCGGCATGATGGTAAACTGCCCTTTGACCGGATCTGCTCCATCGTGAGTGAATTCGGAAAAAAAGAAGCACTGACCTACGCCACACAAGATTTCTTCAATGAACATTACAAGTTGATACTGAAGGATGATGCGATCACCCGTCTATCATTGCTTTGATCTGGGTGCATGATCACCCTTTAACGTATTTACAAAAAGACAGCCGCTTTTTCTATTTTGGAAAAACGGCTGTCTTTTACAATTTGTCTGTTGAACAGCGGCATTTGCATTTATACACTTGCTTTATTTGCCAGATATTCATTTATTTTAGATACTAACTCATCACAATCGATACCATGAACCATAGCTGCTTCTTCCAGGCTTTCCCCCTGAGAAGCAGGACACCCTACACAATGCATACCAGATGCCATAAGAATCGCAGCAATTGTCTGATCCTTTGTAAGAATTTCACCGATAAGCATGTCCTTCGTAACTTCCATCATCTCTGATCCTCCTTTCAAAAACAGTACCACTTCGATTATATTCACTTGAAGCACAAATGTCAAGCTAGTACAACGAATAAAATGATGTGCTAGCTTTAGTATGTACAAAACCTATCGGGTTCAGTCAAATTTTACTTGTATTTTTCCTCAATTTGTATTAGAATGATGATATCTACTAGAAAAGGAGGATATTATCATGGCATACACTATTACAGATGCTTGCATCAGTTGTGGTTCTTGTGCAGCTGACTGCCCTGCTGGAGCAATTTCAGAAGGTTCTGCACATTTCGAGATCGATGCTGACGCATGTTTGGATTGTGGAGCATGTGCTTCTACATGTCCTACAGGCGCTATTGAGAACTAATACAGTGTTACATACAAACTGTATTTTTCTTATAGCGGTTTACAGCAGAATTAAAACAGACAGGATTCATTCTGACGAATCTCCTGTCTGTTTTATTTGCGCGGAAGGCACAAGCCATGCGCCGCCCACGAACGATGAGAAACCCGCAAAGCGTGTTTCTCATCGTTATAATCAATATTCATCAAAGTCTTTTCAAAAGCTCTTCCCGCTGTTCTTCAAATCCTGGTTTGCCAAGAAGGGCGAACATATTTTTCTTGTAGCTCTCCACTCCCGGCTGATTAAACGGATTCACTCCAAGAATATATCCGCTCACTCCACAGGCAAACTCGAAGAAATAAAACAGTTCTCCGAGATAAAATTCGTTTTGTTCTGGAACACGGATCACGAGATTAGGAACATTTCCGTCTGTATGAGCCAGCTGTGTTCCTTTCATGGCATTCTTATTTACAAAATCCAGAGTCTTGCCTGCGAGATAATTCAGACCATCCAGATCTACCGGCTCTTCCTTCAAGGTAATATCCATCGCTGGGCTCTCTAATTCCATTACCGTCTCAAACATGATACGGGATCCATCCTGGATAAACTGTCCCATCGAATGGAGGTCCGTAGTCAGATCCACGCTGGCAGGAAAAATACCCTTCTGATCTTTTCCCTCGCTCTCTCCATACAACTGTTTCCACCACTCACTCACATAATGGAAAAACGGTTCATAATTCGCAAGAACCTCTACGGATTTTCCCTTTCTAAGAAGAATATTCCGAATCGCCGCATACAATACTGAATTATTATCACTCACGGGGCTCTCCAGACAGAGCTTTCTCATGCTCTGTGCCCCCTCCATTAACAGATCCAGATCCGCGCCACTCACTGCAATTGGGAGCAAGCCTACAGCAGTCAATACTGAAAAACGTCCTCCCACATCATCTGGCACTACAAAACTCTCATAGCCCTCTTCTGTAGCAAGGTTCTTCAGCGCTCCCTTTGCTTTATCCGTAGTAGCATAAATCCGCTTCGCAGCCTCTTCCTTACCATATTTATTCTCAAGCATTTCCTTAAATACACGGAAAGCAATCGCTGGCTCTGTGGTCGTCCCTGATTTACTGATGATGTTGACAGAAAAATCCCGATCCCCAATGGTTTCGATCAACTGAGACAGATATGTTCCACTGATACTATTTCCTGCATAATAAATCTCAGGTGTCTTACGCACTGACTTGTCTACACAGTTATAAAATCCATGTCTCAAAAATTCGATAGCAGCTCTGGCACCGAGATAAGAGCCTCCGATACCGATCACAACAAGAACCTCTGAGTCAGACTGAATCTTCTGTGCCGCCTTCTTGATCCTGTCAAATTCATCCTTATCATAATCTTCCGGAAGATCGATCCATCCAAGAAAATCGTTTCCGGCACCACTTTTACTCACCAAAGTTTCTTTCGCTGCCGCCGCAATATCGGCCATAGATTTTACTTCATCATCGCTGATAAACTTCTTTGCCAGTGAATAATCAAATGTAACATGCTTGTTCATACTTCGCCCCTTTCTTTTCACTTCGAGAAATAAACTTTTGAATTGGCTCATTGTGCCAATCTGATAACTTCATTATATCAAACCGGCTGTCAAAACACAAGTCCAACCCAGCCTTGTAACACAACTTAGCACTGCATTAGACCATATATTCTTTCAATACTTCCTCGATCACAGCCTCTTCTTCCTTTGTAAATTCAATTTTAACAGGAGTCTCCTCTTCCTGTTTCATAGACAACAGTTCTTCAAGCTGCGCCCGCTCCTCTTCAAAATACTCCCTATGGTATTCTTCCATCTCTTCATGCTTAAATACCTGGTTTTCCAGTCTCGGTTTATAGATGTTTTCCAGGTAATCCCGCACCTCAACCAGCAATCTCTTCCTTCGAAATCGAAGATTTAAACAGATGTCTTCCAAAATAATAATTCCACATATTGCAATTCCCACAAACAGAAATTCCATCATCATTCTACGGTCACTGTCCAGAACTGCTATGTACAAATTAGCAAGAAGGCTTGTCAGAAGTGTAATTCCAAACATTACATCTCCCAGTACCTCCCAAGTGTAGAGATGAACACCTGCTGCCCGGTACGAATTCAAATACTTGTCCACAAAAATTTCAACATTTTCAACTCCCATTTTTAGTTGATAGCATGTCTCAAATTTTTTTAGCAGCATTTTCATAAGCGGATGTTCCGATTTTCCCATCTGCCCGGCGGCCCGGATTAGTCTTCGGTACATTCTGCTCACAAATAACTTGATCACAAAACACAAAAATCCAAATCCAATTATCAAATACATTACATCTCTCATATCATACCTCACTTCCTGATAATTACAATTATCTGCCTTTTGGCACGAATTGTGACAGGAACGGCGGCACCGTCCTTTTGTACAGTATATCAGATTCCTGATATTCCTGTACAGATACCGCTGATATAATATGACATTTTCGTATGACAGGAAGTGACAAACTTTTACTTTATTCTTACTTCGTCTATGATATCCGCTACTTTTACCACTGCATTGTGCTGGTCACTCGCTTCCATAGAGTGAATATATTCATTCCTGCCCTCATATACTTTTTTCACTGCCTCCAAAAGCCGATCACTGGTAAGTTCCTCTTCATGGATCACATAACTAAAGCCTTGCTTTTCAAAGGATTCTGCATTTAAAATCTGGTCTCCTCTGCTTACTTCCATAGACAAAGGGATCAATATATTAGGCTTATGAAGCGCCAGCAGCTCACAGATCGCATTGGCACCAGCGCGGGAAATAACAAGATCCGCTGCATCTAGAAGATCGCATAATTCTTTTTGGATATATTCAAACTGAACATATCCTTCCGTCCCTTTTAATGCCTCATCTACCTTATCTTTTCCGCACAGATGAATCACTTGATAATCTTTCAGCAACTCAGGAAGAATATCCCGGACAGCCTCATTGACCCGGACGGAGCCAAGGCTTCCACCGATCACCAGAATTACCGGTTTTCCAGAAGAAAAATTACAAAAATCAAGGCCCTTTAAGCGATTGCCAGAAAACAGTTCTTTTCGAATCGGGGAGCCTGTAAGATACGCTTTTTCCTCTGGCAGATGCGAAAGTGTCTCTGGAAAGTTGGCACAAATTGCCGTTGCCGACGGCAGACAAAGGCGGTTAGCAAGCCCCGGTGAGATATCAGATTCATGAAGAACACAAGGTACCTTCTTCCTCTTTGCCGCCATGACAACCGGAACAGTCACAAAACCACCCTTTGAAAAGATAACATCTGGTTTTATCTTTTTTATGATCCTGGCAGCCTCTACATAACCTTTTAGTATTCTCGCCGGATCTGTAAAGTTCTTCACATCAAAATATCTGCGCAGTTTTCCGGACGATATTCCATAGTATGGAATATCAAACTCCGCCATCAGTTTCGTCTCGATCCCATCTTTGGAACCAATATAATGAATCTCATATCCCCGTTTCTGGAGTTCAGGGATCAATGCAATATTCGGCGTCACATGCCCCGCTGTTCCCCCACCAGTCAGTATTATCTTCTTCAATCCTATCGATCCCCCCAGTTATAAATTCTTTTTAATCTCGTCTGCTACAGCCTGAAGATCTGGAGTTTCCCCCGCTTTCCACATGATATTTACACCATCTCCATAGTATCGTGGAACCACATGTACATGAAGATGAAATACGGTCTGTCCAGCCGCCTCTCCGTTATTTTGCAGAATGTTCACCCCGTCACAGTGATAAGTCTTCATCACTGCAGTTGCAATCTTTTTGGCAATGGGAAATACCTTGGACGCCTCTGCTTCATCCAGCTCAAAGATATTCGCAGCATGTTTTTTCGGCAGGATGATCACATGCCCTCTGGCAGCTGGATTTACGTCTAAGATTGCGCGAAAGTCTTCGTCTTCGTACACCGCTGTGGAAGGAATCTCTCCTGCTATGATTTTACAAAAAATACAATTTTCATCTGCCATCTGAATCTACCTCTCTTTTCATTAATTTACTCAAAACGGAATACGGTATCAAAATTTCTCAGCACCTTAAAATTTCCCTGAGCAGATAATTCTCCTGACATAAAAGCATTTTGAAATGGTTTTGTACCAGCCAGAATATCATTGAATATCGCACTTTTGGTCTTCGCTGTTACATCCGGATTCTGGACACTGCCAAAATAGCAGTTTAAATGATCATTGTCCACCTCTATAACAAGGCTCCTATTTTCATCAGTCAGATCAATTTGAAATACTGCCTGCATATCATCCATTGGTACAAAATGCGATTTTAGCTCCGAAATATAACGGTCCGGATTATCATCTCCATCCAGCATTTCCTTAAACAGGTTTGCCAGTTCCTCGATATCTTCCTTCTGTTTTTTAACATAATGATCATTGGATACGTAAGCTGAAAGCTGTTCACTTTCCTGCGGCGTCAAAGAAAGGGTATTGCTCCGCAGCACCGTCTTTTTGACCTGATAACTACTGCTGGGGAAAGCCACCATTTTCTTTGAGATAGTACGGTAAAAATTTTCCGCACATTTTTCAATCATCAGATTATAGTCTGGATTTGTCTCGAATTCCACATGGTTATCCACATAGGCGCATACTCCCTCACAGGGTACGCCGCCAAGCATCTCCCACGCCTTGATCAGCGCTGTCTGTGCCTCTCTCTCCCCATAGGTCGTCGCCATGACCACGGGAAGCATATAGATATGTTGTATGCTCTCTTTATCCCCGTAAAGCCAACAGGCATCCAAAAACTGCTGTAAGTATCCTCCGATCCCAAGCCACTCTATAGATGCCGCAAGAATCACACCATCCGCTTCTTTTAATGTCTTGGGCAATACCGAAATCCCGCTTTTATCCTCATATAAATTATATCTTTCCACATTTACACGAAGTTCATCCAGAACCTGCGAAATTTTATCAATGGTAAATAGGGTAGGATCATCTATGAGTCCGCGACCTCCATAATAAATATTTACGCGCATCACATCACCCGTTCCTTTCTTGTTGAAACTATTCTTTTGATCAGGTACATTCCGATACAGAGCACAACACCTGCTATAAACCCGCCCACATGTGCATATTGGTCAACCTCCGGATACAACATCCCATAGTATAGATTCAAGGCAACATACGCTGTAAAACGAAGTATCTCCCTACGAAGATTATTTCTCCGGTTTACAATCAGTATCACAATAAATGCCCCCATTACCCCATACACAGCACCAGAAGCACCACAGGAAACAATCTGGGCATTCTGGTTCAAATGAGCTGTCACAGATACAAGTCCTGCGGTAATTCCCGAAATCAGATAAATACCTACAAACCACAGTCTGCCAACAGCATTTTCCATCACATGTCCAAATATCACCAAGGATACCATATTAAAAAACAGGTGCTCAATTCCAAAGTGAAGAAAGAAATGTGTGATAAGCCGATAATATTCATGCTCTTCAAAAAAAGCTGGCGCATACATGCCCCCTGCCTCGATCATAAAATCTGGATCCAGAGTGGAACCTTTCCACTCTGTTATGAAAAACACTGCAACATTTATAACTGTGATCAGCACTGTAACCAGCGGAAGCCTTTTCATTAAGGTGTTTTCTTGCAAATCGTAATCCTCCCGACTTGTCTTCCCTATCAAAATATGTTAGTATTGTAGCATATTTTAGAGCAATAGTCCACAAGACTATTGAGAAATGAGGAAAAGATGAAAATTACCGTCCACGGGACTCCAGAAAACACAAAATCCATTTTGGATCTGTTGGAAGATCAGGGGATTTCACTGCCCTGTAACTGCCACGGAGCAAATGCCTGCGGAGGAAAGCAATATGATTTTCCCTGTACCCTGATTCCTCACAAGGATGTAACGGTGACAGTTCACCCTAGAGAATCTTTTGGCGGTCTAGCTCTGTTCAAAGAACAGACCAAAGACCATCTTCCAGATACTCTACTCATCGATCTTGGCACAACAACCGTAGCGATGGTTTATTATAGTTCTTTACACAAAACGGTCTTTTATTCGGAAGTATTTCCCAATCCACAACTTCCTTTCGGGGCTGACGTGATCAGCCGCATCAAATATGATACAGAGGCCATTCACAAACATGAGTTGACACATATGATCTGTGAGACACTCTCACAACACTATAATTCCTTCCTGGCCTCCCATAAAAATGTATCCATTAAGAACTGTCTCATTGGCGGAAATACCACTATGGTCCACCTTCTTCTTGGTCTGTCTCTGGAGGGTATGACAGCAGCTCCCTTTACCCCTGTAGACGTTTCTTCTGGTAAACTTAGTTTCCACCAGAACAGCACCGAGATTCAGATTCTCCCGTGGCTGTCTGCTTTTATCGGCGGCGATATAGTATCTGGTATGCTTTATCTAAATTTTGACAGTAGAAAGGATACTTGTCTTTTAGTGGACTTGGGTACCAATGGGGAATTGGCACTTGTCTATGATCAGAAGATTTACACGGCAGGAACGGCAGCCGGACCTGCCTTCGAGGGCGGTGGGCTCTCCTGCGGTACTCCGGCAGTCCCCGGCGCGATATCCGACGTTAGTCTCAGAAGGATCCTGCCACAGACCCAAACCATCGGCAACAAACTTCCAATCGGAATCTGTGGAAGTGGTGCCGTCAGCATCCTGTCCCAGCTTCTCACCTGCCGATACATGGATCCTTCTGGAATTCTGACTGATAAATTCCCAGAGGATGGACTTATCCTCTCCCGGACATCTTCTGGACAGATGATTCGGTTTACGAAACAGGATGTTCGTCAAATGCAGCTGGCAGTAGCTGCCATTGGTGCCGGTATCGATACATTGTGTCATACCGCTGGTATTTCTGTGAATGATGTAGATCAGCTCTATCTCGCCGGGGGACTAGGTTACCACATAAGCATCTCCAAAGCAGCCGCTTCCGGAATGTTTTCCGGCGTGGAATTAGATCATATCCATGCGGTGGGAAACAGCTGTCTTCTCGGTCTAGCATCAATTTCCCACAGACCAGATGACCTTTCCCAGCGTATAAAAGACATTTGCCAAAAATCCCAGGAAGTCATTCTTGCCGATGATAATTATTTTCAAAAACAATTTATCCTGCACATGACCTACGAATATAATTCTACCTTATAGTATATGGAAGAAATACCGATCATATCCCCATCTTCCAGGCGGCATCTCTCCCATGGCACCAGCCGCCTTCCGTTGACAAAGGTACCGTTGGTAGATTCCTGGTCGATCATAAATACACCCTGCGCATCTGCCACAACTTTTACATGAATGCGGCTGACCTCTCCTTCTCCGATAATTTCATCTGCCTTTGCCCCGTCTTTTCCAATAAAAAAAGGGCTTTTTCGTATCTTAATTTCCGGGCGGTGCCAATCCTGAGGAATCAGATTGACCATCCAGTACCCTCCCTCCGTCTGCTCCAATGTGATGGTTTCATCGGTACAGGTACTGACTAATTGTATCGTATTATCCGTTATTTCTTTTTCAGCTTCTCTCACTATTTTTCTTGTTTGGTCATGGCTTATTGACTCTTTTTTATGATAGCAATATACTGCTACCATAAGAACGACCACCAGTATGCTGCTGCGCCTCAGATCAAGTCCTCCAGAAACTGGATTCTGTATGATTCCTGCCTGATACAAAATGATACCGATAACCACTGACACAGCAGCAGAAACAACCCATTTTCCCCAAGGCTGCTCTGGTTTCTGTTCGGATTTCTTTTCCGCCTGTGGCAGTACGTGTAAATGATTCTCTTCTTCTAATGGTAGTTCTCTTCTTTCCTTCCTATCATCACCCCTTTGAGAAACTTTCTTTTTCCTGTTCTCATCCAAAAAAACAGACAATTTATTTAGATCAAAATGGCTATCTCTGCTGAGACGGTGAAGTCCATAAACAAAAAAAGCCAGCTCTTTGTCCTGATGATTCATTGTATCCATAAACTTTTCTAACAGTCTGGAAATTCCTTCATTTATTTTTTTATTATATCCATCCAGATAGGGAATCTGAAGCCGCTGTTTCTCATCCAAGAACATGCAATCACACTGCAATAGTAAATTTTTTTCATCCAGAAAATACTCTTGACAGCGGGTAAGAATCTGAGCTAATTGTTCCAGCAAACCAGCCAACTGTATCATATTCATATTTCCCCTCTCAAAATACTCATTCAGGGAGATCATATCCCTTACCCGGTATAGGCACTGCATCTCTTGATCCACATTATACAACTCTGCACCAAGAATCCCTTGGGCAACATTATACTTAAGCATTTCACTCCCAAATCGACCAACTTCCTCCAGTTCATCAATTTGCAGGACTCGTCCCTCCAGCTCCTGTACCAATGCTATTCTCATTTTTTTCCTCCCCCTTTATCACTTCCACATCCCATAAAATATTGGGCGCTGATAACTTTTCATGGGATAGATCTATTTTCTTCCCCTTCTGTCCCGTCAAAAGTTCCTTTACAAATGGAAACTGGATGGTAAGCAGAAGCGAAACTTCCGCTTCCAC
Source organism: Eubacteriaceae bacterium (assembly GCA_910575665.1). GTDB lineage: Bacteria > Bacillota > Clostridia > Lachnospirales > Lachnospiraceae > Eubacterium_F. The sequence continues at coordinate 54,063 of CAJTFB010000014.1, read as the reverse complement.
TGAAGTCAGCCCTTTTTTTACATGAACTTTTCCAATATCACATAACAGCAGTTTTTGCGACAAATATCTTTCCAATCCCTCTTTCAATTCTTCTTCTCCCACTTCTGCTCCATTTTCTACTGCCACCTCTAGGTAGTGTTGTCCCAACGAATATGTCACTGTCCGATCATGAACATATATGGATAGATAGCAAATACTGAAAAGGATCCATATGGCGATACTGAATATAAACGCTGCCTCCACAGTAAAGGATGCCTTTTTCCACATCATATCCATATCTCCCACAGATAAGATATACCAAAACTAATACAGATAAAGGGCACAAAAGGCATAGTATAGCTTCTCTTCACCTTCCGGAACACCATCAATCCAGTTCCAACAGCTGCTGATAAAACGAGGGAAAAAAATAATAAAAACAGGTTTTCAAATATAGAAAGTACCATTCCACACTCCATTATAACAAAACCATCTCCCATCCCGATCTTTCCATGTGTAAAATGACTTAGTAATAGTACTAGTATTCCTGGCACAATTCCCAGTATCAGTTCTAACGAAACACCTTCATGGCAAAACTGAAAAATGCGGAATGCCGCCAGAACACCACCTGTTATTAAAGTCGCCCGAATATGTATCTCCTTTCGTTTCACATCATAAATTGACATTGCCAGCAAATATAGAAACAAAATACCATATAAGCATATCTTCATATTGTTTTCTCTCTCCTTTTCTTATTTAACTCAACGACACGAATTGGAACCATTGAACTAGCCAGACAATGCACATTTTGAACAGGGCAGCCTCCTGCCAGCCTCAGAAAGCTTGATCTGGCGAATGTTTCTGGTTAATTTTTGACACGCTCTGCTGCTGTGAAAACGATTCCCAAAATTGCAGACGAATACATGCTGCTCCTTTTGAAAAACACCTCCTCCACAGCGTTCACAGGCATAATATTTTCCTCCGTCCTCCCCTCGGAGATACTCCAAATCCCCGTACTTTACCTGAGAAATACTTAATTTCAAATAAGTACATTCCAAAGTTCTATGATACACTTTTCCCGTCTCCGTAACATAGACACGGGTATCCTTATCCTGTAAATCCACTTCGGCTCTTGTATTTACGCCTGAAAATGTTCTCGTATGAAACTTCTCCGTAAAGTGAAAAGGAAAACGATGCAAAATAGGAAAGGGCAGAGATATACTATAATCAGCCACCAGCACAATGTCCTTTGTTACCTCATTAAATCGGGACCGCAGCATACCGACGGGAATCTCTTCCTGTATATACTGATTCATCTTCATTGTCAGATATAATGGATCTGTCACGGCACTCTTACCACTGACAGCATATTCTACGGAAACTTCTCTTCCGGTTCTCACCAGCGCCCACTGAACCTCGTCTTCATATAAAAGCAGCTGACATATGTAGATAACAGAAAGAGCAGCAAATATAAAGACAGGAAATACAAGTGAAGCCTCCACTGTTAAAGATCCTCTTGTAAACTTCTTTTTCAAATTATCCTCCTTTGGGGCTCGAGGCGGCAAAGGGTATTCTATTGTTGTATGATTGGTAATTTTCTCCCTGTCAGGATATGATAGTATTATTTTTTTATAGAATACCCTCTCCCGCCTCGATAAAACCCATATTCCACATACCCTTATGGGGATGAAGTTTTTTGCGGTAAATATCCCGCATAAATTCTTGTGCCAGCACCCGATCGCTCCAGTTTACGATTTAAAATCTTCTGTATAAAAGGCAGGCGAAAAAACTTTGTTTTCATGGAGAATGAACCCCGCACCTGAAAAGACTCCACACATTTCCCCAGGGAAAAACCCTTCACATAATTATCCTGGATATTCCATTCTATAAGATCCATTATCCGCCGACAGGTTACAGTGCTTCCATTTCCAAGCATAAATAACATCAGGTAATATTCATATGTAAAGTCATTTTTACCGGCATGAGGGAGCTGTTTCACCTGGTTCATGATATATTCCCTTCCCATAACAAATAAATCTGTGAACTTTACGGCAAGATCTTTTTCTGCCTTTATAAGTGGAACCTGCCTTCCCTGCAGTATACCTGCCACATCCACAAGAGCTTCTGATATCCCCCATAAAATGATAAATAATGTCTGGGTAAACCGGACTAAAGGTTCCAGTCCGGTAAAACCCACCACAGCCAGCGCCGCCGCATAAGCAGTCTCTCGCTTTGATGAAGAAGCAAACAAAATTCCTGTGTTGATCACAGTACGCATTAATACCATCCGGTTAATGACCTGTTCTAAATTTCCTTTATCACTTCCTCCCCCACTGGCGAGATACTCCCATTCATAATCCAGCCGTTTATTCATCTTCCCTACAGGTTGAATTACAGTGGAAAAGTACTTTTCCATATATTTTAGCAACATAAAATCAGAAAGTGCAATCTGAGAGATATCTTTAATCGCCCCTTGAAAATCCACGTTTTTTTCACTGGCAAAATTCTGTACCGCCTTTGTATAATCCCTGGATTTTTCCTGGCTATCATAAAGTCCCTGGTACTGATCAGGACATCCTGCTTTTTTCTTAGACAGCTTGTTGACGTCCTTTACAACAAGCTTTGTCAGACCGCCGGCAATCATCTGACGGAAGTTGTCAAAGGGATTCTCTCCACCCCCCTTTTCATTGATCCCAGTATAATCAAACACAATTCCAGATGTATCATATGCTTTCCACAGTTTTTTCAGGGAGCCCAAATCTAACTCATCCACAGGCTTCTGCAGCATTCTTTTTGCATCTTCTAGCACCCTCTGATTTGAGGTCAGAATATTCCAAGCTTCTGGTGATATGCCTAACGTTCCAGCCTTTTTCCCTAACTCTCTCAGCATCCCAATGGCCTCCGTCGTCTTTTTCTGAACCTCAGATATTTTTTTCACAAATCTGTCACGGTCTCTCTTCCCGTTGACAATAGCTTTCATCTCAGAATTTACATCCACAATATGTTCCTGAACTACTTTCCACACCGAAGCTTCTGTAATTCCCAAATTTTCTGCCCTTTTTTCACCAGTACAGAACATTTTTACGAAATACTTTTTTCCATGCACTCCGCCTTCCGATACCGAAATGCCGTCGATCAGCTCCATTAGTGTTAATAATTTTGTATCTAGTTCCGCTGCCTGCTTCTCTGCCTCTGCCTTCTGTTCCAGCCCATCAGCAGAACTACCCAAGGATTCTGCCGAAGCCATATTTTTTTGAAATTGTTTGAATGCATCTACTGCGATGACTCTCTTCATATAAGAAGTGATCTGTTCTTTGAGCGCCCGGCAGTCCTGATCTCCCGCATATGTTTTTCCTTCTACCGCAAGATCTGTCAATGCCAAATCAAATAAATCTGTCCTCACAGGAAATATGCTTCCTGGCTCCAGTGTATCCGCTGCATACTCCGCAATGCTTTTTTCAAAGGGTTTTCCCACATCTTCCAGAAGAAATAAACGATATTCCTGATAGAGCGGCAGGCTGTACTCTGTTAGAAGACTGTCGGTCGCAGACCTCAGGGTCCGCCTACCGTGTACCTGGCATACCTTTCCTCGCCCGATTTCAACCAACGTTCCCAGAAGCGCCAGGATCACTACAAGTGTCAACGACAAAAATACGCTAATACTGGCTCTTCCGTACTTATTGCTACTTTCCATTAATGATGCTCCCCGAATCTTTCTCAAATGTCTTGAACGCCTTTTCTACCACTGCTGTAATCTTATCTTTAAACAGCAATACCAACGCGATTAATACAACAAGGATCAATATAATCTCTACCACACCTATTCCATCTTCCTCTTTCCAAAACTCTATGATACATTTCATAACTCGTTCCTCCTTATCAATCTTTACATTGTCATAAACGCTGGGACAAGAATGATCGCCATAACCACTCCCAACATTAGCATCATGGGAAAGAGCAGCTTCGTTCCCGCGGTTTCTCCCATTCTCTTAACCATTTCCTTTCGTTTTTCAAAAGCTTCTACTGCCTCAAGTTCCAAAAGAGCCGTCAGTCCCTCGGAGCCCTTGCGTATGTTCTGATTGATCACAGAAGCAAATTTAAGATAGGGAAGCTGCCTGCACCGTTTTCCAAATGCCTGGATCACCTCTGATTCTGACACTCCATTTTTCATTTCCTGGCAGGACACACTAATCTCCTCGTACACATAACGCCTGTCACTCCCCCCCTCCAGCCGTTTTTTATACTCACTGGAAATTCTCTCAAAGCTGCTCCGGATCGTAAGTCCCGCACTAAGCAGAAGCAGAACTTTATTGATCAGTTCTGGATAATCCAAAGCCAGCTGTTCTTCTCTTAATCGAAGCCTTTGCTGCCTCTGATATTTCCATAACAATGGCAGTGCTGGTAATAACGCCAGAGAAAGAAAAAAGGCTGAATAATCTTTTTTCTTTTCTGGATTTAGGTATTCCACCCTATTCCCAGACACCGTTTCCGGCAGGATGATCTGTTCCGAATCCCTTTGTTGTTCCACTGCCTCTTGTACCCTCTCTTGGATCTCCGCCATAAGCACTTCTGTCTGTGATACCGGCGTCTCCTCTAGAGGCTGGGCCTGCTCTCCTTCTCTCCTTAGCTCCACGGTAAGCTCTTTCTCTATCGTCTCCTCCCCAGACTGTGCCCGTACTCCAAAAGTCACTACATCTGCATTATTCTTGATGATCCGTCCATCCTGTATTACCTGCTCTGGCTCGTCCGCTGCCATACAAATCAGAAAAAAGATGATGGATAAAATCACTGCTGCGAGAATCAGCATAATTCTCTGGCACCATATTTCCTCCCATATTTTTTTCTTATCCTGACAGCGATATAGGATCTCCACCGCTTCTTTTGTTCCCTTGTCCTGATCCAGAATACGTTCCAGACGTAGTTTATGGATCAGTTGCCGAATATACGGATAGTACTTTTCCATCGCCACACCTCATTTAAAGTTCTATTTTCATTATGTGCTGTCCCCAAAGAAAGGCTGCACCGTATACTGCCAATGCACCTGTCATCACCATACCTCCCATCAAGTTATTGTAGAGGGGGTCCAGAAACCCTGGAGAGAAAATACGAAGATATAGAATCATAAGAAGGGGAACTGCGGTCATACATGCCGCCTCCATTTTTTTACCCGCCACCAGTGTCTCGATTTCCCGGCGCACCTCTATCTTCGCTGCTATATTCGATGAGGTCTGGCGCATAATGCACACCAGATTGCCGCCAGTCTGTCTCGCTGTACCAAGAATCTCACTAAACATCATGATGTCCTCTGCACCGCTTCTCACCGCCAGCTCCTTCATCAGTGCCTCAACGGTTATTTTTAATTCCAACCGCCTCCTCATATGATCAAACTCTTTTCGAATGATATCATCTGAAGAATAAATTAGTTTTAGATCCTCGGCAGCCTCCCGCACCGAATTCTCCAATGAATAACCCGCTGACAGTGCCGATACAAGACTCTCCATAGCATCTTTAAACTGAATGGTGAGCTGCCAGCGCCGTCGTTCCAAAAGAATTCTGCGATAATAACCCAGAAAAAGCAGTGCAACCGGTACCGAGAGAATCCCGCACAGCAGTATATTATTATAAAACAACATCAACAGAACAAATCCCACACTTACTCCACATAAACCATACTGGACAAATTCCTTTTTCGTATATACATACTGATTATAATCAATCATATTTGTATTCCTGCCTTTGCACATTTATCGTCGTTGATCAATTTATGCTCTGTCCGTTTCAGACTTCCTATGATCTTTCCCTCCTGCTCCCTCTCCTCACAGAATCGAAACAACGGATACATCCCTATCTTTCCCCTCTCACACTGTCCCACTTCGCAGATTTCCAAAACCTTTCTACTTTTGTCCCGCAGTCTGCCCAGATGAACGATGATATCTAACGCAGAGGCAATCTGTTGTCTTATAGCCTCCAGCGGAATCTCCATCCCCATGAGCACCAGCGTCTCAAGGCGGTTCAGCATATCTCCCGGACTGTTGGCATGCCCCGTAGACAGACTTCCATCATGACCAGTATTCATCGCTGTCAGCATATCAATGGCAGTGGCATCCCGGATCTCCCCCACAACGATACGATCTGGCCGCATCCTCAAAGCACTTTTCATCAGATCCCGGATTGTCACCTGATTCTTTCCCTCTACATTGGCGTTTCTCGCCTCCAGCCTCACTAGATTTTTCACCTTTTTGATCTGCAATTCTGCCGAATCTTCTATAGTGATAATTCTCTCATCCCCAGGTATATAATTGGATAAAATATTTAAAAAGGTAGTCTTGCCAGCACCAGTTCCCCCAGAAATAAATATATTATATTTTGCCTCCACCAGTTTTCTGAGCACCTCCGCCGCTTCTTCTGTCAATGCCCCCATATCTGTTAATTTACTCATGGTCAAAGGATCTTTCGGAAACTTTCGGATCGTGATAACAGGTCCTTCCAACGCAATGGGCGGCATCACGATATTTACCCTAGATCCATCTGTCAGCCGTACATCCAGGATCGGGTTGGTCTCATTTACTATGCGGTTTCCCTGGGAAGCGATCTGCTGCGCAATATCACCAAGCCTCTCATGGGAGTCAAATATTAGTCCCGTCTCCATCATCCGCCCCTTCTGCTCGATGAAAATATGTTCCGGTCCATTGACCATGATCTCTGTAATATTCTCATCCTCCAATAGCTCCTGCAACACATCTAAGCGTCTCATGGAATTATAAATATTGGTTCGCAGCTTTTTTCTGTCCCCAAAGCGCAAATAATTTTCTCCACCCGCGCGCCGGATATTTTCATCGATAAGCTGTAACAGTTGTCTCTCTTGTAGTTCAGAATCTGACGGGATCTGTTCTAATACCATCCGCCGGATTTTTTGCCGTTCTTCCCTGCCTCCCATGTCACTCATACGTTATCCACCTCTCCTCCAATGAATCGTAGTACCTCCTCCTTTTTTCTCGGAATAGAAAAGTCTGTCTCTTCAAAAGTCATCTTTTCCCATAACTCTGGCTTTCCCTCCATACTACAATACCGTTGTAATACATTTCGCCGGACTGCTGCCAAAATTCCTGTCCCTTTCGGAATCAAAATCTGATCCGCATATGTCATCAAATCCAGGGTATACTCGAAAATCTGCCCCAGTTCCAATACAACAGCTTCAAACATACTCTGCGCCTTTAATCCTCTCATAAATTTACAGATGTCCTCAAGAGAAAAATCCAGCAGATCCTTATAATGGCTGACCGGTGTTATCGTCCAAATCTTCCCCAGTGGAAATACCATATTTTCCAGCTCTTGCCCAAAATCTTCATCCTCTGCCCGAAGCATAAGCTCAGAAATTCCCAAAAAGGGATTAATATCTCCTCCACTCTCTTCTATCCATGATGGATCAAAAGATATGGGAAATCCACAAAGACTTATGTACAACACTCGATTATTGCGAGATAATTCACCAGCTCTCTTTAGAGCCAGCAGCGTTTTTTCATCTCCTCCCTCTGGGGCAAACACGACAAGAATTCCACTTTCTTTTGGAGGACAGTTTTCCTTATATCCTTCTTTCGTCCCCGTCAGTTCCAGCAGATCTATATATATCTCTTCTCTGCTGCGAAACATAAAAATTTTATTTTTCCCCTTCTCTTCCGGTGTTTTTACAAATAATATTGTCTGACACTTAAGATTTTCCAGTTTTTTCGGATCATCTGACAGGGCTATATCTTCCTCCCTCACATCTGCCTTATCCCCCCATCCGGTCAATAGTTCTACCTCTATCCCGGAATTATACTGGCTGGTCAAGTATCTTGCCAGTCGATTTCCATAATCCAAATCTGTCATACAGATAAAAATTTTTCTTCGACCCAAACTTTTCCTCCTCACAAAACAGGGCAAACTTTCAGGCATAAGATGACCGCTGCGGAAATACATATAGTAAAGGGGATGACACCATCATCTCCACATACTATCCGATCATAGTACACCTTCGGCATCTTACCTGCCCTTATATTCTCTACATAATTTAAAAAATATCGAAATCGATCATAAACGTTTCTTTTGTGGATCATTTTGACAATAGAAAATAATGCTCCGATGACCAATGAGAAGATCATAACTCGGAAACAAAATTTGAAATTATAATAACTGCTAATTATGGAAAATAATTTGATATCGCCTGCACCAAAGAAATGGAGCAGATAAAAGATAAAACAGACAACAATTGGAATCAGACCATTCCATGCAAAATGCCACAATCCCGTCATACCATACAAACTCATATTCCGATAGAGACTGAGTGCAAGTCCGCCCACTATAAAACAGTTCGGAACATGATAAGAGTATAGATCACAGAGTGACACCGGAAGCAGCACGAGGAAAATCAACATATGATCCCCGATACTTACACCTCCTAATTTTGTTGTGATTCATATACTACACGCTTACAGTCCTCTTGTCAACCATTATTTTGTAAATACTGGAATATTTTTTTCGACTAGGGAAATACTGTTAAAAGAAATAGAGTGAAAATAGAAAAATTGTCGTTTCAAATTTCCCCATTTTACGACATTTTAAAAGAAGAAATACATTGAAAATAAACAACGGAGGGAGCTATGAAAAAGAAAACGGACAACCTTCTACTTGCTAGAGAAGAACTTCTGAACGAGATCGAGGAGATCAAACTTTCACTGGCAACTGCGCATTCAAATTTTGATAATGCCTGTGACCCAGATCTGGTGGACAGCTGTATTTATGAAATGAATGCAATCCAGTACAAATACAAATATCTACTCAAACAGATGCGTAAAATGGAAAGTTTGACCAATTAAGTAGGGGCGGCTTAAAACGCACGCCCCCTTTGATCTAAATTCATTTTACTCAACGACACATCAGACTACGCCTGAAACCCTCGATTTGCTGATACGTCCACCCCAATGTTCTCATTGAGACTGGTTCTGCCATAAGTAAGTCCGGCATAAATCGGCTGTGCATTCTGCATAACCGCCTGTGAATGATCCTGATCAGCCACTTTCTGAAATGCCGGAAGGAGTTTTTTCATAATACTCGCAGCGTGGTCAAAACGCTCACTTTCTCGAAATGCCACTCCCTGACAAAGTTCCTGATAGGCGTAAACATACAGCCTTCTCAGATAGTGAGAGATCTCATAGCTAAAATCCAGACTTCCCATCAGCTCTGTCAAAAGCCCTCTGGCACGTCCGATCTCCCGTCGGCAGACCTCTATCTCGTCTGCCTCCAGGCATTTCCTACCCTCCTCTACACTATCCAAAATTGCCTCATACATGATAATGACAAGTTCACTTCGGTTTGCCTGTGCCACTCTTGCGGCATAGGCATTTAATACTTCCTTATCCAAGATTCATCCACCTTTCATTCATCAACCCTGAAGCAGCTGCAAAATAGTCTGAGGACGATTATTCGCCTGTGCAAGCATTGCTGTTCCTGCCTGGCTGAGCACGCTCAACTGTGTATATTCTGTCATTTCCTCTGACATATCCACATCCTCGATACGAGAACAGGATTCTGTCAGGTTCTGGGAGGTAATATCAAGACTTGAAGTAGCGGAGTCAAGGCGGTTTTCATAAGCACCCAGCTTCGCACGGATCGCGGAAACTTCCTCTATCGCTGAATTAAACTTACTGATCGCCGTCGAAGCTCCCTCTCTCGTACATACATTACAGTACTCAATGTCCAGAGATTTACAAGTCACTGGAGGAATGGATATATCGATCGTCTGCCCCTCATTGGCACCGATCTGAATTGCCACAAATCCTGCATCCAGTACGGTCACAGCCGCATCGCTACCCGCTTTTGCATTGGAAACATCAAAAACCATACAGAAGCCGTCCCTGTCTGAAACTGTCACTCTGCCGCCCTCTACAAAAGTGGTAGCAGTCTTTGAAAATCCAGAATCCGTATCCAGTGTTACTATCGCATCCTGTCCCTGCACTATGTTTCCACCATCCACGCCCAGTTTAGCAGCGAGAGTCGGTGTGTCTGTAGTCACTTCTATTTTATGCTCCACACCATAGAGCTTTGATTCAAACTTTAAAGATGTAGCGTTGGCGAGTTCGGTCTCATTGCCAAGGGCATTGACTGGTGTCACTGTGATATTCATGCTCTCACAGCAGTCGCGGATCTCTGCATAAACATCTTCCAATGTATCTCCCTTCGCCACATGAATCATTTCACCATTGATCTGAATATCTCCCTTTTCGGTAAATACATCTGTGGCAGCCATACCAAGCGCACCGGATGTAAAAATTGTCTTCGTAGCCACCTGGTCCACAGTCATTCCATATTTTGTCATTTCCACCGAGTCTGTCATGGAAACAACCTTCACTCCAATATTATTAGAAGATGTCTGACGACAGCAGGAACCATCCAGAATACTTTTCGTGTTAAATTCCGTATCGGATGAAAGACGGTCAATCTCTTCCATTAGAGAATCAATCTCTTTCTGGATCGCCTCTTTATCTTCCAACATGGTCACACCCTGGTTAGCCGCCTGCACAGAAAGCTCACGGCATCTTTGCAGCATATTTTCTACTTCGATAAGGGCGCCCTCTGCGGTCTGGATAAAGGAAATACCATCTGCACCATTTCTGGAAGCACGCTGTAATCCGCGGATCTGCGCATGCATTTTCTGGGAAATCGCCATTCCCGCCGCATCATCTGCTGCCTTGTTGATCCGATAACCAGAAGAAAGTCTCTCCAGGCTCGTCGTGATCTTATTCTCTGTCCGATTTAAGTGTCCACTCGCTTTCATCGCTGCAATATTTGTGTTTATCTTCATTTTTCATCTTCCTTTCTCTGCACATTTTGAATAAATAATTTTGCCACCAGATACAATCTGTCATTTGTGGTCTCTTCCTCTATCTGACTACCTGAATGAAATGAATTTCTTGTTCCTTTCGCAAAATCTCCACGTTCCATCGTGAATCCATTCATTTCTAAATCCGTTTCAAATTCACTGAAAATACTTCTGGAAACCTCCAAAGTACCCTCTTCTTCGCTGGTAACAAAACCAGATACTCGTGTCCCTGCCACCTTAAAGGTGGCCTGAAGACTTCCGAACCGGCTGGAACTGACACTGATCTCTACCGTTCCTTTCTCCGCTTTGTCTCCCTGTCTTACTGTGACCGCACAGGCTGTCACACCGCGCTCTGTCACAATCGGCACCTCATATTTCTGGAAACGCCGCATCTGCCTGTAAAAAGAAATACTTCCTGCCATAACAGCGATCTCTTTTACCGTGTCACTTGTGACGTCCTCGGCATCTTTCTGTTCCCGTAAATGATCTGCCAGTGCATTTTCTTTTTCCTCATACACTTCCGAGAGCAGCTGTGGATTATCAAAAGCTTCTATGATCTCTTCGCTTCCCTCTCTTGTAAAGAACTTAAGGTATTCCTTCGCTCCCTGTTCCAGATAAGACCTCATCAAATGCACATTCATAAGGCTGTCTGGCAGCTCCACCTGCTTTAATACTTGTAGTATCTGTTCATCACTTTCTGACGCCATCTGTCTTACTTCTTCTGCCCTCTGCTCATAGTACTCCGTGGTTTCTCTAAGTGCCTCTACACTTCCCTGGCATTCATCCAGCAAAAGTTCCAGCGGATCATTCATATAACTTTCATTTCGATTCTTTAACACCGCCGGGGAAAGCTCTTTCTGAAGCTTGGAGACTACACTGCTGCCAAATGCTGCGCTGATCTGGTCGCTGATGCTCTCACCATTCGATACGACCTCTTTTAAGCCGCCGAAGTCATCATCCACCTCCCGGTCAATCCCCTTGGATTTCCTCGTGCGAAGTGCTGACAGCAGAGAAGAAAAAGATAATTCTCTGCCATCTCGGACCACCTGTCCGATCACCGCCCCATCACTCTTATTCACTTTATCTAAAAGCCGGTAAATACCGATCATACTTTTTCTTTCTTCTTCAGAAATCCCACCGCTGTGATCCAGCTTCCACAAATACTTTCGGAAAGAGACATCATCCTGGGTAAGTTCTTCACTGATCTGCGAAACCTTTTCCCCCAGTTCATCCAAACTCATCTCCAAAGGATTTTCCTGCCGCCGAATGAGTTCTGCCACTACCTGTGGGCGGAGTTCCCTGACAAGAGTCGTCACTTTGTCATCATATTCCTTCATAGAAAGAATGTTTTCTCTGGTAAGCTCCATGCGGTTATAGGCCAGAATTCGCACTGCCCGCTGATTCATCGCAGTAGGCTCCAACTGAAGATCATCCAATATATCATTTACATTGGAAAATGCCTTGCTGATCCTATCTCCCAGATCCGCCCTTACCTCTGTTCCCACAGACTCATAACTGCTCTCCATACGGAGTCTCATTTCCCTGCCTGCAGCTGCCACATCTGCGATGGTATCGCTATGTACCGTTTCGATCGTCTTGCCATACACTGCTGTCGGAGCTGCCAGGATATCCTCCCTTGCCTGCAGGGTATCCGCCATAATCTCTACATTGGCTTCTGACTGCTCGACTCCAGAAGCCTGCAGATATCCCATGCACGCCTCCTGCTCCATCTGCTTCAGTTCTTCTACAATCTGAACCAGATTTCGTACATCCAAATGAATCCCTTTATTTTCCATGCGCCTCGCCGCATCGATCGTCAACGTGAGCCGGATCTCTTCCAGCTGCCTCTTTGCTGTTATGGCCTCTGCATCTGTGGCAAAAGTGCGCCGAAGCGTCTCCTCATCGGTCTGTACCAGCTTCTCCAGCCGGTCCGCCGCTTCTTTTCTGGATATATTGGTAAGATCTGCCTCCTCCGGGTGTATGCCGTCCAGCACTTCATCTTCAATGCGCTCCTCCAGCATTTCCGGTGATAGTTCTTTCAGATCCTGAATCGCCTGATAGTTGCGAACATTTTCAGCGGTCACCGGAGCTCCCTCTTCATAAAGCTTCTCCGCCGCCTGCATGTTCTCTTCACTCGCCGCAAGACCACTGTTTTCCAGTATCATCTCTGCCTGGTCCCGGACTGTGTCAAAAGGCTCTTTGCCCTCTGTGGGCATGACACCCCCGGACACTGCTCCTGCTGCCAGACTTCCTTTTATCGTTGCCGGCGTCACTGGAAGTTCATTTTCCAGAAGATATTTCGCTGCTGACTCCGACATTCCCTGTAGACCAGATGCCATCTGAGCTGCTTCCTTGATCCGCCGGTCGATCTCATCCATAAACTCCTTCTTTTCTTCACTGTTCTCGACCTGCTTTTCCACCGCTTCCGCATTGTCACGCCGTTGGGTTTTTACCCGCTCCAGCGCGCGCTCTAAAGAGGACGCCACATACTCTTCCAAGATCGAGCCGTCCTCATCCTCAATATCTTTTGCATCCTCGCCATTCATGCTCTGGCTGATAAACTGTGCTGGATCAAAGGTGTCTCCTGACAATCCCTGAACTGCATCCTGCAGCATGCTGCCCTTACTATTCGTATCCGTATATACGATACTGTTTCCCATGTCCTTTCGTACCGCACAATCCGTTGTGTACTCAATTCCTATATTGGAAATGCTGCCTTCCCTGGCATTCTGTACCGACACCCCTAAGCCCTTCGCGTAGTCAGTGTCTTTAAAGTCAATGGAAATCTTGTTGCTGTTAATGATCATAGATTTCACACTCACTCTCCGAAATAATTGCTACTATATATTTCGGTTGAATCTTTGAAACCTTTAATTCTTTCCGCAATTTCCTGTCGTCAGCTCAGCCTTACGACTCAATTCTTTCGTCACGATAATAAATCTGTCAGAAAGTCTACGATCTTAAAACCATATTTTACGTCCTCTTCTCCGGTGAGCAGAGACTCATATTCTTCTTCGGATAAATTTTCCTTTAACTTTTCTTTGGATTCCTCTGGTACGATCTGGTACGTGCTGTCAACAAAACAAAGGGTCGGATACATTACACACCACCAGTTTTTTCCCTCATGCCTTCCAATATTTACTTTCAAAGCCTTATATTCCCCTGCTGGAAACGTCATATCTCCGTATTGTTTCACAGGAAAATAACAAGTGCCCAGTTCCGCCTTTACTTCATAATCATAACCATTTCTCTGTATGTAGTCCGAAGCGACCTGTTCCACTTCACTTAAATGATCCCGCAGTGTCTGTTGGGCAGAGATTACAGTGGTGTCCTGTATCAATTCATCACGGAGCATCTGAACAACCTCCTCCTTTATTTCCAGTTTCAACTGTTGATCCTCCTCGCTGTCACTGTTTGCCACCACATGCAGCCGTATGACCTGCTCCGCGATATCCCGCTGCATTTTATCTCCCTCTGTCGCTTTCCCATAAAAATACATCAGACCGCAGACAAATAGTACAGCTGCTGCCAATAAAACCTTTTTCATTTTCTTTTCCTCCAATTTTTTATAGCTTGATGATGCCGCCAAGCTAATGACTAATTACTTTTTATGATTTTTCCCAATAAAAACTTTTTTATTCCACCAAACTTTGTTATAATAAATAGAAAAAAGAGAGGGTGAACGATATGGATTCATTATGGATAAATGCTCCTGCCAAGATCAATCTCGGTCTGGATGTCATACGCAGACGGGAGGATGGCTACCACGAGGTAAAAATGATCATGCAGAGCATCCGGCTCTTCGACCGCCTTACCCTCGCTAAATCAAAAAATCCAGGGATACATCTGACCACAAATCTTGGCTTTCTTCCAGTAAATGAAGATAATCTCGTATACAAAAGTGCCAAACTTCTGATGGATGAATTTCATATTGATACTGGGGTCAGCATACAGCTGGACAAGCGTATTCCTGTTGCCGCTGGTATGGCGGGGGGAAGCACCGACGCCGCTTCCTGCCTGCTGGCTATGAACCGCTTATTTAATCTGAAGCTCTCGGATCAACAGCTGATGGAACGGGGCGTCACTCTTGGCGCTGACATTCCCTATTGTATTATGAAGGGAACCGCTCTCTCAGAGGGCATCGGAGAAATCTTATCGCCGCTCCCCGCTGCACCAGACTGCTATGTATTGATTGCGAAACCAGGCTTTCACGTATCTACAAAATTTGTATACACGAATTTAAAGCTGGATGAGCAGACGGAACACCCGGATATCGACCATATGATAGACTGCATCAAAAAAAATAATCTTCGGGATCTGTGTGACAGCATGGCAAATATATTAGAAACCGTAACCATTCCAGAACACCCAGAGATCGCAGACATTAAAAAAACAATGCTGGAACAGGGCGCCCTGGGTTCTCTTATGAGTGGCAGCGGACCTACCGTATTCGGTATCTTTGATGATCCGAATAAGGCGAAAGCTGCCAAGGAAAAGTGTAAAAAGCTCCCCTACCGGTGTTTCGTTTTTGTTACCGATTTTTACAGATAGCCTGACGGCGCCATTTTGCAGAATGGGCCGCAGCAAAGCAAAAAGAGATTAAAAAAATTGTATTATCAACCAGAAATTTTTTTCCACATATGAATGGATTTCCAAAGATGGATCGTATTATATATGAAGCAATAAATAATACATTTGTTATTTTATGGAGGAAATAGGCATGAAAAGAAAAACAATTATAACAGGGATTGCAGTTGTGGCTTTCGTAATTACATTGCAGACTTCCAGCGTTTTTGCCGCAGCACCAACAAAAGAAAAAAGTTCTAACGACACAAACACAGACACGGTATGTAACTATTGTGGTGAGGGCTGTTCTTTCATAGATGAGAACGGCGACGGCATCTGTGATAACTATGCTTCCAGAAGGCAGAATGGTACCTGCGGCTGGGGAGGCGGCCACGGGCACGGCTACTATGGACACGGCTACGGAGGCTGTCACAGGAGATAACAACGAGGGCGCTTATGCGGAGTGAGCAAGAGGTAAACAAAGCAATCGAACAATATGCGGATATGATTTACCGTCTTTGTATGATTTATTTAAAAAATTACCATGATACTCAGGACATATTTCAAACCGTATTTTTGAAGTATGTCCTAAGTTCTGTTGTGTTTGAAAATAAAGAGCATGAAAAAGCCTGGTTCATCCGTGTAACTATAAATGCCTGCAAAGATTTATTGAAAAATTTTTTTAGAACCCATGTTATCTCGATCGACGAACTGACGGAGCAGCCCTGTGAATTACTACCAGAACACCAAATACCGGGCATTTTTAGAGTTACAGAAGTTGAACCCGGATATAACGGTTGAAGATGTTAAGGGTCTTACTATGCGGCAGATAAGAGATTTAACCGGGGACTCAGGCTGCAAAATCCACTCCGGTAATGAAAACAATGGACAGGGGCATGGAAAAGGAAGAGGGAAAGGCCATAGACATGGCGTATGGAAGGAAAATAACTAAGCCAGCATTACCTTAATATTCATCAAGATCTTCCTGATCCAGCCGTTCCAGCTTTTTCTTCAAAACTCGGGTACGCCTTCCCACCAAAAGTTCCAGTTCTTTTCCTGTCTGCTCAATCCGCTTCTGCAGGTTGAGCAGAACCTCCTCATATTTCTCTACCTCAGAGCGGACTTCCGTCAGCACCCTCCACGCCTCACTGCTCTTTTCTTCAATTTCCAGTGTCCGAAATCCCATCTGCAGTGTATTGAGAAGAACAGAGAGGCTTTCCGGAGAGGCCATAGTGATCTGATATTTTCTCATCAGCTCCTGCCCCAGTCCACACTTCACTGCTTCTACATAGACTGATTCCACTGGGAAAAATAGAATACCAAAATTCGTAGTATATGGCGGCATAATATATTTATCACGGATTTCCTTGGCAAATCCTCGAACCCGGTTTTTAAACAAAATCTCAGCGTCCTCCATCATCTCCCGGTTTCCACTGTTTCGTGCCTCTTCCAGATGGAGATAAGCGTCCAGGGGGAATTTGGAATCTATGGGCAGATATACCGTCTGTTCAAACCGCCCCGGAAGTTTTACCGCATATTCTACCCGGTTCGTACTTCCGGGAATCACCATACACTCTGTCTCATACTGCTCACTGGTCAGTGTCTCCTCCAGAATGCTCCCCAACTGCCACTCTCCCCAGATTCCCCGCGTTTTCACACCAGTGAATATCCGCTTCAATTCGTCGATATCCCGGCGCATCTGTTCCAATCCGGCATCCGGTTTCCCAGACCTGTCTTTCCTAAGTACCATAAACATCAGTGCGGCATTTATGAGCACCAGCACAGCCAATATAATTCCTAACAGAATCTCCATCTTATCCCCCATTTCGGAATTCCTGGCAAGATAAACCTAACGGAATCCCATCTCGTATTCTCCCGATACATCCATCGGATTATTTTCGTCTTCTGCTTTTTCCACAAGCTGGAACCGCATGGTTTTTAACCTGACCCCGCCTTGCGTAAAATGTAATCTAAGAACCCCGTATTTTGCCCCGATACAGATTCTTTTTGTTATCGTCTGCCACTGTCCTTTGGTTCCGTTAAATGAGATGGCACCAATGGGTACGCTTTGGGCAAAAACAGTCATGGGAATCTGTGCCATCAGCTCCAGATCAGAACAGAATTCAAGTTCCATTTTATAAATTCCCTGGCTTTTTACCGATAAAGCAAATACAAAATTTTTGTCTTTGGATGTATCTACCTGCTCCATCGGAATCTCCGCCATATCATTTACCTCATAATATTCGATATCATCCACACAGAAGTCTTCTATCTCCGCCGGCCGGTTTATAATCTCAACCTCGCATTCTTTTCCAATCTTCCGCAGATACGCCGGCGTTGCCATCAGCTGTCTACAGATGTTTATGGCACTGCGCTGCAGTTCACCCTTTGCCAGTCCCCCTTTTTCCAGCTCAGAGAGAGTATTGTCCCCGGTCAGATTTTTATCCCCTTCTTGACAGACCATATAAAGATCATTCTGAGCTCTTATCATGGAAGCAAAATCATTTCCGCGTGCCGGCTCATCTCTGTCCTGGCTGCTGACCTTTGCCCACCAGTCTGTCATCACAATTCCCTCAAACCCCCATTCATCACGCAGAATCGAGGTATTGAGTTCATACCTTCCCGCCGTCCACACACCATTCAGTGAACCATAGGTGGTCATGACAGAATCGGCTCCCCCCTCCTTCACAGCGATTTCAAAGCCTTTCAGATAAATCTCCCGCAGAGCCCGCTCCGATATGACAGAATCTGATTCCGTTCTTTTTGTCTCTTGGTTGTTGGCGGCAAAATGTTTCAGAGTTCCGGTAACTCCTGCTTCTTTCAGACCCCTCACCTGGGCCGCCGCGATCTTTCCTGTGAGATATGGATCCTCAGAAAAATACTCGAAATTTCTTCCGTTCAGAGGATTTCGATGGATATTCATACCTGGCCCAAGAATATTGTCGATCCTGCTGTTGACCATTTCCCATCCGGTAAATGAATATATTTTCTGCACCAGCGCCGGCTCAAAGGTACATGCCAGCATCGTACCGTTAGGCAAACTGAATGCCTTTATCCCGCTGTCAATCCGCATCCCCGAAGGGCCGTCGGCGCAGCAGCCACAGGGAATTCCCATAGCAGCCAGATGTTTCGATACACCTCCATAGGCTGCTGCTGTCCCAAGGGTAACTTTTGGGCTTCCCATCCCTTCTCCCCGGATGATACAAGAGAGATCTTCCTCATCAAATTGTGCCACGAACTGTTCCATGGTTATGCTTCCCTCTGCCACATCCCGCAGTTGGTATCCCTGGTCCCCGGTGTAAGGTATTTCCTCCGGCAGATGCCGGGAACGCTTGATTTGATCCACTTTCTCCCCCAGCGGCACCTCTTCAAATGTCATGCGCCAGCCATCGTTTCCTTCAGCCGGTGCCTGCGGCTTCATTCGCTGAAAAGGAAGTATGGGCGCCATATTCTGGGACAGCTGTTCTATGATCCTTATCTCTCCCAGACAAAACCTCCCCGCGCAGATAGCGTCCCTTACATTTTTCCCTGCATATACCCGGTATTCGCCAGACTCCAGCACATATGAATAAGCATGTCCCGTCACCCCCTGATCATCATAGGAGGCAAAGGTATAGGGAAGAATGTGGAACTTAAGTTCCTCTTTCTCTCCAGGTTCAAGCTGCCTGGTCTTCCCAAATCCTGCCAAAACTCTGGCGGGCTTACCTAACTTTCCCTGAGGCGCTTCCACATAAATCTGCACCACCTGTCTGCCATTCCTGTTCCCAGTATTACAAACTTTCACAGTAAGGATAATCTCCCCCTTACTCTCCTGAAAATCCGCTACCTCTTCTTCAAATTCTGTATAAGACAGTCCATATCCAAAAGGATACATTACCTTTTCCTTCGCCACAGTCTCAAAATAGCGGTATCCCACATAGATATCTTCCTGATAATAATTTCTTATTTCATCGCCAAAATTAGCAGTAGAGGGATAATCTTCTAATCTTTCCGCTATCGTATCCGTCAGACGCCCCGACGGATCAATCCTGCCCGTCAGCACATCCGCCACTCCATAACCTCCGATCATGCCTCCCTGCCAGCTGTACAGGAGCGCCTGGCACTGTTTCAGGCATGGATGGGACATATCCATAATACTTCCGACATTAAAGATCACAGCCACCCGTTTAAAATATTTTGTCACCTTTTCAATCAGATCGGCTTCTGTATCTGACAATCGGTAAGCTCCCTTTTCGTCTACATTATCCTGGTCTTCTCCCGCTGTCCTTCCAATGAGTATAAGCGCCATATCGTTTCTCTGCTCTGCCCCTATTACCAGCTCATCACTCACTGGCATCTCGACCTGGGACCAGGGCTCATTTGCCCAGCCCAGTCCCTCATCAAAGGGATTCGTCTGTTCCCACCTGTCATAGATTTCAAGCAGCTCCTCATCCACACAGAGGGAAGGTTCCTCCAGAAGTGCGTCCAGAATGCCCACCACCCTGGACACATTCACCATGCCTCCAGAACCGGTCCCGCTCTTATAATAATGGCGCTGAATCCGCCCAAACACTGCTATTTTTTCGCCACTTTTCAGAGGAAGTACCTCCTCCTCATTTTTCAAAAGTACACAGCCCTCCGCGGCCGCCTGCCTCACTGTATCCGTGTATTCCTTCCAATCCAGTATCATCCTGTTCCTCCTTCTCCCGACTCCACGGCGCAGTAGCGCCGCCGGGCTAAAATAAAAAGATTTCCTTTGACTTTTTTCCAATCAGTGATATAATAGAATCATGCAGGCATAGTTCATTGGTAGAACACCAGCTTCCCAAGCTGGGGAGGCGGGTTCGATTCCCGTTGCCTGCTTTTTTAGTTCGGCGGTGCAAATTTGCGCCATCGAGCTATTTCTAATTATATCTCTTTTTTCGGTACAAATAATATCCACCACCGGCCAGATCAGCCAATCCCCAGCCAATAGGTACTGCCAGCCAGATCCCTGTTACCCCAATCTGTGGTACTGCGGACAACATATATGCCAAAAGAACCCTGCTGCCAAGGGAAAGCACCGTCAATATAAGGGACATCTGCGGCAGCTTGATTCCGCGGTAGAAACCATAAAAAAGAAACAGCAATCCGATGCCAAAATAGCAGGACGCCTCAATCCTCAGATATCCAATTCCCACAGAAAGTATCTCCGTCTTTTCTTCATCGATAAAGAGAGACATCAGTCTGCCGGCAAATAGATTGATCACCAAACTTATAAAGACACAGAATAAGAATACAAGGAAAACCGCTTTTTTCATTCCCTGCCAGATCCGCTCCCTCTTTCCTGCACCATAATTCTGTGCAACATATGTAGAAAATGCGTTTCCAAAATCCTGAACTGGCGAATAGGCAAATGAATCAATCTTTACGGCTGCCGCAAATGCAGCCATCACTACAGTTCCAAAACTGTTCACCAGCCCCTGTACCATCAAAATTCCAAAATTCATCACCGACTGCTGAAGACAGGTGAGTACCGATAAGCTGGATATTTCTTTTAAAATGCCTCCGTCCCATCGCATATGCACTCTCTCCACCCGAAGCATGGGACAATTTTTAACATAATATATCAGAATTCCTACTGCCGCTACATACTGCGCCAGCACAGTCGCCGTCGCGGCTCCCGCCACGCCCCATCTGAACACTAATATAAACATCAGATCTAGCCCGACATTCAAAAGCGCAGAAATTCCTAAAAATATAAGGGGAGTTAGAGAATCTCCCACGCTTCTCAACAGACTGGCGATAAAATTATAGATAAAAACTGCCGGAATCCCCCAGAATATACAGATCAAATATTCTTTCATACAGCCCTGGATCCCATCTGGAACCCTCATGAACCACAGAATCCCCTGGATTCCAAAAAAAGACCCCGCTGTTAACAGAACTGTAAGCCCTCCTATCCCCACAAAAGAAAGAAAAATTCCTCTTTTTAAACGGTCCTGCTCACCCGCCCCGAACTGAATCGAATAAAAAGCACCGCTTCCCATACAGAGCCCTAACAAAACGGAAGTGAGAAAAATCATCAGCGTGTAAGACGATCCCACAGCAGCCAGCGCATATTCACCCAGGTATCTGCCCACGATAAGCGTATCCGCGATATTATACACCTGCTGCAGCAGATTGCCTATCATCAATGGCAGGGCGAACTTCATAAGACCACTGGTGATATCTCCCCGTGTCATGTCATAACTCAATCACATCCACCCTCTCCAAACAACAAATAGCACGAGCTGTAATACGAGGATCGCCGGCATTCCCCATACAAAATACCAATGCCTGGTCTTGTGGCGATATACCCTCATACCCAAAATACTTCCCACACTGCCACCAGCAAGTGCCGCTAAAAACAGATGCGCTTCCGGAATTCTCCACTCATGCCTTTTTGCCCGCCTTTTATCAATACCCATTTGAAAAAAACTAAAAACATTTATGAATAAAAAATAAAGTAAGTTCCACTTCATCATAATCTTCCTTTCAAATTCCTTCTAAATTTTCTCACAAACTTAAGAATAATTGTAGCATAAATACTAGATCTTTTCTATAATTAAAAATTATTTTTTACCATGTAAAAATCTCCCCAAACTTTCACGTTTACAAAATAATTACAAAAAGTATGTTCTTTCCATTTTTAAAAACAAATTGGAGATGGTGATAATTTGGAGATATTACGGTTATTTTTTGGCTATTTTTTTAGTTTTTTGTTGACCATACACAAAATATTATGTATAATACACTTAACCAATCAAAATATTACAGAATGAGGGGTGAGCTTATGACGATTGATGAAATGAAACAAAAAAAAACAGAGCGGGGATATTCCTATTCTATGATGTCTGAATTATCTGGCATCCCGCTAGGCACTATACAGAAGATTTTTTCTGGTGAAACTACCCATCCCCGCTATGACACTTTGATGGCTTTGGAAAAACTTTTTCAAGATTCACCTGAATTACATGAAAGTTACGCTTATTCCACAAAACATGGCGAAACCTTCACCATAGGTGACTATTATGCATTACCAGAAGACCAGCGCCGGGAGCTCATTGATGGCACATTTTACGATATGTCCGCACCTACCGTCCTACATCAACGCATATGCGGCGAGATTTATCGCCAGTTTTCCAATTTTATTCTGGAGCAAGACGGACATTGCTTGCCTCTAATGTCCCCGCTGGATGTTCAACTGGACCGGGATAACAAAACTATGGTGCAACCAGACATGATCGTACTGTGTGAAAACCAGGATGAGAAATTGTGCGACTGGGGCATCTACGGAGCACCAGACTTTGTATTGGAAGTATTATCCCCTTCCACCAAAAAGAAAGACTGTTTTAAAAAACTTTCCAAATATGCTGATGCCGGCGTTCTGGAATACTGGATACTGGATCCCTATCAGAAGAAACTTCTCATCTACTTCTTTGAAGAAGATGTGATCTATCCCAAAATATGCGGCCTGAATCAACCTGTCCCAGTCAATATCTATCATGGTAAGCTTTTCATTGATTTTGACAATATTGCTTCATGGCTTTCGTCATGACACATATTATGATGCTGGGCGCAAAAATTATTTGCCCTCAATGATAAATTGGACTGACGTGTTGATATTTGCTTTTAACATGCCAGTCCAATAATTACCTGTTGAATGCTTCGATCTCCATCAAACCCTTTGCATTTCTAGTAGCTCTTTTGAAGGATCGTAGTATTCACCCTCTCCATTGGTACCCTGACCCCCGATGCGGAGCATACCTTCCTGGGTGCTGATAATTAGCTGCGCCTTTTTTAAATATCCATTTAACCTTTCAGAAAACTTTTGTAACCGCACTGGATCGCTTTTTTTAGGATAGTTCAAATCAAATTCAAAAAAATCCGATGCAAGTATCTTTTCCTTTCCATCTTCCGTGAGAGAAAAAACCTTCCACTCATAATCAGCCGCTCCCTGGTACATGGCAGGATTCCAGGTCATAAGAAAAGGCTTCCCGCCATCCCTGTACAAATATACGTTATTCCATCCAACATGAACCGTATTTACTGGAAGAGACCAGATCATCTCCCCTGTTTTTCCGGAAAGAACTTGTATCGTTGGCTCATTACCTGTCATTGGTTCCGCCGCTGCTCTCTCATCAATCAGAATGCTCTCTGGAATGCCATCCCCGGTAAGATCTGCTTTCATTAAATTAATTCCTCTATTTCCTATTTAATTTAATATATCATTTTCTTCTTTTTTTGTCCTTAGAATCTTGTCATTTACCCCAAAAGCATTTATACTTATCTAAGATACAATAAATCCTAGCGGATTTATTACGTGCACAAACGTGCACAAAAACGATGCGAAACACGCTTTGCGAGTTTCTCACGTTCGCGGGCGGCGCCATGGCTTGTGCCTTCCGCGTAAAATTAAAGTAAATATATTACAAGAACGGAGGTTTACATCATCTTATGAAACAATTGAAAAATCCGGTTCTGCCCGGCTTTCACGCAGATCCTTCCATTATCCGCGTGGATGATACCTATTACATAGCAAACTCTACTTTTGAGTGGTTTCCGGGCGTGCGCCTGCATGAATCAAAGGACATGATCCACTGGAATCTGCTCCCTTCCCCGTTATCAACGACAACACTGCTCGACATGAAGGGGAACCCTTCCTCCGGCGGTATCTGGGCCCCAGACCTTTCCTATGCTGACGGAAAATTCTGGCTGGTATACACCGATGTTAAAATAACCGAAGGATCTTTTAAGGATATGGTCAACTACATTACGACGGCAGAGGATATCCGTGGTCCCTGGTCTGACCCGATTCGTGTCAATGGTGTGGGATTTGATGCCTCTTTGTTCCATGATGAGGACGGCAGAAAATACCTGGTGCAGCAGACATGGGATCACCGTGAATATCACCATGGATTTAACGGTATTACACTGACAGAGTTTGACACTGCTTCCATGAAGTTAAAACCAGAAACAGCTCGAAACATTTATAATGGTACAGAAGTAAAGCTTGTAGAAGGGCCTCATCTCTATAAGATAAATGGCTATTATTATCTTTTTGCTGCCCAGGGCGGTACCGTGTACACACATCAGGAAGTTGTGGCAAGATCTCGTACTCTAGATGAGCTCAGCTTTGAGACAGAACCAGATGGACCTTTTATCACAAACTTCGATACTCCATATCTGGGTATCCAAAAACAGGGACATGGCGCTCTGGTAGAGACACCTGGCGGCGAATGGTATTACGCCAGCCTGTGTGGGCGTCCATGGACTCACGAAAATCAGTCCTGCATCGATCCCCGCGGCTATTGCACACTGGGACGAGAAACATCCATCCAAAAGGTATACTGGGATGAAGAAGGCTGGCCACGAATCGAAGGCGGACACGGCGGCTCTATCTATGTGGATGCGCCCGCCGATGGCATAGAGACTGCCGCACCGGCAGACCACTCTTTCCATGATGAATTTGATTCATCCCTGCTTCACGACGAGTGGAATACCCTTCGCGTACCTTTTACCGACGAGATGGGCATCGCTGGTGATGGAAAGCTTGTTCTTCGTGGACAGGGCTCCCTCTGCAACACACATGAATTGTCCCTAGTTGCTAAGCGCTGGCAGGCATTTTATTTTGATGCCTCCGTAAAAGTAAGCTATAATCCATTTTCTTATCAACAGATGGCTGGACTGACAAACTACTACAATGACAGACACTGGTCCTTTGCCTTTATTACATGGAATGAGAAAAATGGCCGAGTGATCGAGGTGGCGCAGTGCGACCGCGGAAACTATACTTCTTTTCTGAGGGATGACGCCATTCCAGTGCCGGAGGGCGCAGATGTCTGGTTCCGAACAAAAGTCAGAAAAGAGAGCTATTCTTATGAATATTCCTTCGATGGGAAAACTTTCAAGGAGATCCCGGTTACCTTGGATGCTGCCATCCTGTCCGATGATTATGTATTACAAAGCTATGGTGGATTCTTTACAGGAGCTTTCGTCGGTATGGCGTGTGTTGATTATGCTTACTACGATGCCAAAGCAGAATTTAGAAACTTTGACTATAAAGAACTCGGTGATGTAATAAGAGATGATGGAAGTTTCGCCTGGGAATAAACTTCCAGGCTGAATTATACAGAGCTGCCAAATAGGTATTGATGTACGCCACAGAGAAATCGACGTGTCAATATCAGAGGACAACCAAATTCATCTTGTCTATTTTGAGAATAGCAAAGAAACCTATGATATTACGGTTTCAGACGAAAACACATTAACTGTGACAAGTGCAGGCAACAAAGATTGGACAGACTATGTTGGAACAAAGCCGTCTGCTGAAAATCGGAAAATATCGTTACAGATACCCAATGCACTTATAAATACCCTTACACTGTCCACTACAAATGAAGATATATCACTTCCATCGTTGACTGTAACAGGAGGCATAAGTATTTCTTCTAACGAGTTTGTAAAGGAATAATTCTATTTATGTAAACTGTTGTTTTACGGTTGGAGAGCAACGGGCAGGAATAAAAGAACGCCGAGAACGTGCAAAAACATAGTGTTTATGCGGTTTCCCGGCGTTTTCATTTCCTCAACCGACCTAAAATCAGCTTGTAGGGGAGAGAATATTCTACTATTTTTTATTATTTTACCGCATCAATAAAGGAATAGAAGGAAGGTTTTGGATCATAAATGTTATCCCCAAACAGAAGCGGCTGGCATTGGGAACGCCAGGAAGTGCTATCGGTGAGCCCCCACAAGGTGATATTAGTGATTCCCTTTGGATTAACATTGATATCACGACTCTTCTGTTTTGCAATGATCGTTTTCATGAGATTGCTGACAAACTTTTTCTGGTCATTATTTGTCTCATCTTCATCCACATAGGAATATGAAGCAGAAGATCCTTCTGTATCAAAATTGATGGTAAAATCAAGCTCTGTTATCTGAATCTCATAACCGGCAGCCAGGAACTTCTCCAATGCATCGCCGTATTGTTTCACTGTTGGTACTTTTACATCTACATGACTCTGCATACCGATACCGCCGCAGATCTTCTCAGGTTCATCTTTATTGATAAAACTTACCAGATCCAGTACCTTCTTTGTATTAAAGTAGGTATTATAATCGTTATAGAAAAGTGTCACCTTATCCTGAACATCATAGGTCTTCAGCATACCATAGGCCACCTGAAAAGCCTTTTTCACATAGGAGGGCGAAGCACCCATATTTCCATACACACTATCCCAGACTTTTCCAAAGGTTCTCCGGTTCAGATACTCATTTACTACATCCCATGCGTAGACGATACTTCCAGCAGAACCGGTGAGCGCTTTTTCCTTTTCCATCACATGCGCCATCACATTATGTACATAATAATCCAGACGGGCATCCATAACATCCGTTGTCACGACAGTATCTCCATCATAATTCTTTGTAAAGAACCATGACGGTGTCTGGCTGTGCCATACAAGAGTATGGGCACGCATTCTCAGACCGTTTTTGGAAGCCACTTCCAGGGCGCCATCCACTTCGTTGAAGTTTAACTGTGGAACCTTCGCCTCACTGTAGCCTTCCGGAATATAGTATCCTTTGTTCTTTGCTTCCTGGACGGACAGAGTCTTTGGTGCGGAACCAAGGATGTTATCCGGCTTCATTTCATTTTCCAGAGTAATGCTGTTAAAGTGTTTCTTGATGAATGCTAATGTTTTGCTGGTCCGCAGCTCCCTGGGAGCTCTGCTTCCATAATTGACGGCAGCACCTATATTCGGAACAATATCTTTATAGGCAGCGAGAATACTTGGCGTGTTTACGACCTTCTTTGGCTGCACCTTCACTTTACACCGCAGTTTATAAGTTTTGCCACCAATCTTTACCTTGCAATTCAAAAGAGCATTTCCCTTTTTCAGCCCTTTCACTTTACAGGAAGTCTTTTTCTTGTTAGATAGTTTAATTACTCTTTTCTTATTGGTACTCCATGTTACTTTTGCCTTCTTCCCCGCACGGGAAAGTTTGATTGTCTGCGTCTTTCCAGCAGTGACTGTCAAAGTCCCTTTGGAAAGCTTTGGTTTTTTTGTTTTTGTCTCGGAAACCGTGCAGGGAGCAATCGTCGCCAGGCAAAGTCCAAAAATAGCTACATGCGCTAAAAATATTTTACAATGTTTCATTGGTTTACGCACTCCTTTCTACCTACAATATATTTATGGTTATTATCCCTTACAGCCAGTAAGGGATTATCCATCTTGTTACTTAGCCCGATGGTGCCAAATCGAACCCGTTTCTTAACCAGCTACTTTGAAAATGTGTTCGTTGTTCCGCTTCGGTCCGTGCTAAACATGTACACTGGCATAAGTTATTCTCGGAATTTCATTTTTAACCGCTGGATGCCTGCTTCATCTTTTGAGCGGTGGGAAGAGATTGCTTTGGTTGAGATAAAAACATCAATCGCTCTCACTACACATCCCACTCATTAACAGATTTAACCTTTACATATTTGTACTTCGTTTTCACCTTCTTCTGTTTCGTCGTACCGATCCGCTGATATTTTCCTTTCTTCCCCTTTCTGCCATAAATCTCATAAACGGTTGGAACTTTTTTCGTACTCTTTTTCCACGTTTTCCTTTCCTTATCGAATCGACACGAGAGAATCGTTGTCTTCGCCTTTTTCCAAGTATGCAGAAAGGTATCCGCCTTCTTTTTGCGTATGACCTTTTTTACCTCCGCCGTTCTCTTCACATGATATTTGATCTTATTCTTTTTTGCAAACCGGATCGTCTCAGCACCTTCTATCGTATAAATTTCCCCAAAGGTAACATAGCCTTCTGCGACATACCCCATACGAGCTTCTGCATTCGCCTCTATTTTTGTCTGCTTCCCATTTACATACAGCTTCTCCACCCGGCTCTCCCCGTCACTGAAATTGAACATCAACTTCGTCGCATCCTTTGGCGAAATCAGTTGCTTTACCGTAACCGACACCCAGGGCACAGCCAGACTAAATACAGTATCTTTCTTCACGGATAAGATCATCTTTTGAATGACGCCAAAAAATATATTCTCTCCCATAATGGAATTACTAATCTGCAGCGTATCCACATGATCAGAAGGAAGCGCACTCTCTTCACAAATCGTATTGTATGGCAAAACAATATCCTTCCAGTTGTTGCAGCCGCTAAAACTGGCATAACCAAGTGTGATACCCTCTGGTAAAGACACTTTTGAAAGTCTTTTGCACTCTTTAAAAGCAAACGCCCACACCGTTCTGACCGAAGTTGGGATCACCAGTTCCTCCATGTGTTCCTTCATCTTCCCACCCATTTCCTGAAAATTCTCATAATTATCATATGCATAACTTTCATACCCCAGAGCACACACCCGGTACCCGTCCAGCTCGGACGGAACAATGATCTTTTTTTCTGTGGAATCGATGGCACAGATGGAAATTTCCTTTTTCAGTTCATCTAAAACATAATAGGTATAGATTCCTGACATATGATAATTACGTTCCTGGGCACGGCACACTGTGCCTGGAACGAAAAATGCAATACATAACAACAAAGATGCTATCTTACGGAACAAAACACTTTTCTTTAAAATCAACAAAGCGGAACCCTCCCATCTGCGTAATAATATTCAGTCTATGTATAATTTTATTATAAGGAACAATTGGAAAAATAGCAATTAAAAATATTCACAATACAGAAAGTATTTGTCTTTTGGGTTGCACTGAGCGAACGAAAAATGTTATATTATAGATAGAAAATAGCGGGGAGGAACGCATCTTATGAAAATGACATATGATATTAATTTAGACCACACGATACCCTTTCACAACAATGTGACCTACTGTGTGGGAACAGGGCGTATGGGACTGGCACTTCACAAAGAATACTGGGATCAGCTGACATTTGTCCAGAAAAGGATAGGATTTTCTTACATACGGGGACATGGCCTTTTCTGTGATGATATGGCGATTTATCAGGAGTATAAGGACGAGGATGGGAACATTAAGTCTGAATATAACTTCACTTATCTGGACAGAGTTGTTGATAGTTATTTGGAACTCCAAATCCGGCCTTTTTTAGAACTTGGCTTTATGCCTGAGAAACTTGCTTCCGGCACTCAGACTCAATTTTACTGGAAAGGAAACGTGACGCCGCCAAAAGACTACGATCGGTGGTGTGCACTGGTACAGGCGACACTCAAGCATCTGCTCTCCCGATACGGTGAATCAGAAGTGCTCAGCTGGCCGGTGGAAGTGTGGAATGAACCAAACCTGAAAGGTTTCTGGGAGCACGCAGATATGCCAGAATACTGTAAACTCTACTCCCGGACGGCATGCGCCGTTAAAGAAGTTCATCCGGATTTTCAGGTAGGCGGACCGGCGATCTGCGGAGGAAATGACGAAGTATGGATGCGGGGATTCTTAACTTACTGCAGAGAAAATAAGGTTCCTCTGGATTTTATTTCCAGACACCACTATACCATTCATTTTCCAGAACGCGACGGACACTATGACTACGCGGACCTTCAGTCCAGCGAATATTCTTTTAGTACGCTGAAGCGGTGTCGTGAAATTATTGGTGAGTTTGAAGAATACGAAAATCTTCCTTTTTACATCACGGAATTTAATACTGCCTACGTGCCCAATTCGCCACTCCATGATACAAACCAGAATGCGGCGAGCCTCGCCCGGATCTTATCGGAGATTGGTGATTACTGTACTGGTTATTCTTATTGGACCTTTGGAGATGTATTTGAAGAACAGGGTGTGCCATTTACTCCATTTTATGGAGGATTTGGACTTCTGGCGAATAACAGTATTCCGAAACCCACTTTCTGGACCTTTGAATTTTTCAAAGATTTGACAGGAAAATGCGTCTTCCGTAGCGAACACGGTGTTGTTTGTGAAAATGAGGGAACGCTTCGAGGTGTTTTATGGAACCTTTCCTGTGAAACAAACAGTGACTCGCTTACTCTGGAGCTAAATCTCCCGGTTCCTTCCGGTGATTACTGCTGTATGCAAAAAATCGTGGACGAGACAACCTGTAATCCACAAAAGGTATGGCATGATCTCGGTGAGCCGGCGAATCTCACCAGCAGCCAGACACAGCTGCTTCAGGAAGCGGCAAATCCACTGATCCTGACAGAACGAAAAACTGTTTCAAAGGATAACATGACTGTAGAATTTACATTAACTCACGATGCTGTGATTTATTTTGAAATCTTTCCTTCCGAACTGACCACAGACCGGGGATTCCGGTACGGCTGGAGCTCCTCTGTGACAGACAGTAACGATTAACCTGCCTGACAGTTACAGACTTCCTGATACATTCAACTTTAACACTAGCGGCGCCGAATTGATTTTGTTCAATTCGGCGCCGCCTTATTTATTAACTATATTGTTATGAAACTATTCAAACATGGATAGATCAATGGCATCCGCCATTGCACTATAACCATCATAGGGATGAAGTCCATCTTCGTGGGTATATTTTTCCAATATGTTTTTGGGATTGTTAGGATCTGCCACCGCACTCTCAAAATCAATTATACCATCCACTCCCGAATCTTCTGAGCGCATCCAGTCATTGATCATAGTCCGTACTTCCTCTGAAGCTTCTGTATAACTATTGCTTGTTCCGAAGGGGAGAATCGGCGCACCATAGACCTTAATTCCATTTTCATGACATAACTGAATCATCTTTTTGTACTCCGGAATCAGCAGATTATATTTACTGGTTTCCTTAAGATTCGTTATATCATTTACGCCAAATAAAATAATACAGTATTCTACGCCGTCGTGCTCCAGGAGATCCCTGGCAAACCTGTCCTTGCCGGCATCCGTCGGGTAGGAGCCAAGAATTGAATTTGCACCAATTCCCTCATTGATAAGAGATACATTTGTTGTTCCCTCATTTGCCTGAAGTCTTTTCGCAAAATAATCGATCCACCTCGTATAACTATCCGGCTTCTTGCCAAGGTACGTAGCATCTGTTCCATAACCGTCCGTGATGGAATCACCAAAACATACTACTGCCCTGCTGTCCTCTGGTGACCACATGGATACATCTGCGAGGAAAAACCAGCTTGTTGTCGTTTTAGCTGAAGAAAATCTCTCTTCTGATACCTGATTGCCGGAAACCTGATAGGTCGTCGCCCTTGCACCTCTGTGACCGGTTATATTATCCTTTGGCGCCTCACCAAAATATACAGAAACAGCAACATTCTCAAGAGCATCCACCGGAAATTCAACTTCATCGGTCAGAATAACTTTTCCTTTCGGGATTATAAACTCTTCTTCCCCATTTACTGTCACCGCCGTATCGGTGGATACATCGATGGTAGAAGCATCGGCTTTGATCTGTTTGGCGAGATGGAGGGATTGGATCTCCACATCACTTTTCCCGTATTGATTCGACAATCGGAGACGAAGTTTATTTCCACCTGTGGTAACCCGGATGATCTGACGAACCGTGGTATCCGTGAGCGCCATTTTAGGCATGGCAGAATCCGTGGCATCGCATCTCTCTTCTGCGGTTCCCCAGGTAGTCACCCATTTATACACCTGTTTTGGTACATCCGGCGAGGCAGATACATCTGGTGCATTGGAAGGAACTGGCGTATTTGGTGCCGCAGTCGCTGAAGGCGACGGGGTCGGTGCCGGTGATGCCGTCACTTTGACAGTGCTTTTACCTTTTACTACAACTTTGCAGGACAGTGTCCTGGATTTTTTTCCCACTTTATAGGTTGCTTTAATTGTGGCTTTGCCAGCTTTTACGCCTTTGATCTTAGCCGATTTTTTTGATGACTTTGTTATTTTTGCTACCTTTTTCGACTTGGAAACCCACTTAACCTTTGCCTTTTTTGCGACATTTTTTAATTTTAAAGTAACCGTCTTTCCAACGCTTACATTCACTTGGCTCTTGCTCAATTTTGGCGATTTTGCCGCCTCTATACTGGATGGTGCCAGTAATGACAGCACCATCCCAAAACTAAGTGTTAAAACCCCAATCATTTTTTTCTTTTTTGAACTACAACTCCTTGAATTCATTCTGAATTCCTCCTCCTAATAAATATTTTTGTATTAGGCATTATCCGTTGTTTTACTGGGAAGAAACTTCTTTTCCCACATAATAACTTTCACCAGGACCCATATAAGAGTTCTTTAAGTTTTTATTCGTTGGGTGTAAGACAAATTTCTGTAATACAATCTCCGGGTCCATAGAATAAATCCGAATTTTATGTACGCCCGCACTTAATTTTCCCAAACTGACCTTTTTGGTGTGAATTCCATTTTTGACACCATTTGACCAGAGTGAATCCCTCCATGTTCCGGCGATATAGTTCTTAGAAATCGTGTCTACACTTTGTACTTCTCCCTCATCCACGGATATGCCAAACTTCATTGTTACATAATTCCAATCTACGTTGTTGGATGGCGCCATATATGCCATTAAGCTGTACTTATCTGTACTAGCTGTCTTTACTGTATATTCTACATATGGTGCATCTTCTACATCGGTAAACCGCCCTGTACAAGGAAATACCTTTAGGGAGGATCGTCCTCGACCATAATTCTTAATCTCCTTCCAGGCAGCCCCATCAGCTGCTGCATTAGAATCAGTATAATTTCCAGCCTCTATAGATATATAGTTGTGGGCCTCGATAAATGTCTTTTCACTTAATCCTTCTGTAGAAATCACAGAGGCAGATACATTTATTTTTACGGTCTGTTCATTTCCTGTTATCGTTACTGTGCCAGTGCTGTCAGCACTTAATTTTGAAAAATCTACGCTGATTTCTATGGTATCCTGCTCCTTCACTGTGCCTGATTTTCTACTCAGAGTAATCCAGTCATGAGAAGCTTCCACCTCATAATCAAAGGTGGCTGCTCCACCATTCATTACATGGATGCAGTAGCTCTCATCGTTGATACTTGTGAAGTCCTGCAAATCTGCACTTCCGCTGTCATATGCTTTGGAGTCCCCCTGCAGACGCACATACATATGTGCTTCGTCTGGTATATCTACGTATACAGGAACGGGATAGGCACCTTTTGGCCTCCATTCCGGATAGCCGACATGTCCTGCATTTTTCGCCTGATACATCATGCCATCCCATTTATTACCGATGCCTCCGGGCATATTTTTATCATAAGTCTGCTCCATCTCCTGATCCAGGGAAACAGCCTCTTCGACCAGCGCTGCATACACATTTGCACTACTCAGATTCTGTTTGGCATACGCCTGATTCAAGCCGGAATAAATCTGCATCCGGTTGACATTTGCTACTGCCACAGCAGGATAATAAATCAACTCATAATACGGAGCCTGCGCTCTCTCCGGCAGCTTTTCTTTGTACTGATCTGCCAGCTCGATCAATTTGTCGATCCGCTCTAACATCTCCACTGCCTCATTGTAATTATCAAGGCTGTAGGTGGTTGAGAAGACATTCTCTGCCCTGCGCGTACTATTCATCTTTAAGTACTCTTCAAAAATAGTCGTCAGATCCTGAATCCCCTGCTGGTCCGTATCTTTACCAAACTGTTGTTCCATCCACTGCCGGGTGTATTCCTCCGTGCTGTCTAAGTTGCTACTGCCCCATTTATCGTAATCCCAAGCCATATCCATAAAATAAGAGATTGCCGATTCCATAGGTTTTAGATCACCCACATTGAGAATCCACATATCGTCCACGCCGTAATCATACGCCATAGACATCTGCTCCCACATCTTCTGAAGCTGCAATGTCTGAACCCACTGGTAAGAAGTTGGGGCGCCATTGTAATCCACATGGTAATACATTCCCCAGCCGCCTTTTCGATCCCTATTCTCCTCCGTCGGCAGAGTCCTGATATTTCCATAATTGTCTTCTGAAAGCATGACAATCGTATCATCCAGTTCGTTCCAGTCACACAAACCTGGTGTTGTCTCATCTCCGTACCAATATTCCTCGACTTCTTTATATAAAGCGAGGAGGGTTGGGGCGTTCTCAAGTCCGTTTTCTTTCAAAATACTTTTCTGGTCTAAAATTACTTCCTTCAACAGATCAATATTTTCCTGAACCGAACTTCCTTCTGGCAGCATGGAGGTATCACCATCCCCGCGCATACCTATCGTAATCACATTTTCATATTTGCCATTACGCTCTGCCCCTTCTGTGAAAAACTTTTTCAGTCCTTCTTTATTGGTATCATAATTCCACTCACCATTTCCATAATTTAATTTGCCTTTACTCCATTCCTGATGCGCTTTCATCATCGGCTCATGATGGGAAGTGCCCATCACAATACCGTATTCATCTGCCAGTTGAGCGCTGGCTTCTGGTATTTCTACACCATCCGTGCTAAATGCCGACGACCACATAGCTGGCCACAAATAGTTTCCTTTTAAGCGTAAAATAAGCTGGAACACATTTTCATAAAAATACTCATTAAATTTTCCACCTTTGCTTTTCTTGAAAAAATTATTTGCCCAGCTGCCCAGAGCAGGCTCTTCATCATTCAAAAAAATGCCACGATATTTCACGGATGGTTCTTTTGATGTTACACACAAGGTTTTGGAATTTAAAGAAATAGTGTCTTTCTTCTCTGGTGTCACATCCGCCCAGTAAACCCATGGGGATACCCCCATCAGCTCAGATATATGGAAAATTCCATATATTGTACCTCGCTTGTCACTACCTGCGACAACAAGAGCCTCTTCTACTCCTTCCACGGGATGTTCCACAAAATCAATCTTATAGGTCTCCCATTTTCCCTTAATTTCACTGACATCCAATCTGCCATGTTCAATCATGTTATCAATAAGCCCGTTATTTCCAATACTTCCTGCAATGATAGGGATTCCCGCGATCTGTCCTACATCTGTTACGATATCCAGCTCCGCATCGGATACCATCTTTACATCTTTCTGAAAACACTCTGCTACTAACCTGAGACCATTATAATCTGCGCCCTCCGCATCCAGATACAACTGCTGTGCTTTTCCAGAATCCGCCAGCATATAATCTTTTGCTGGTTTTTCTGTTGGCGTTGGCTTTTCTGTCTTTCCAGACGGTAAAGTCGGAGCGGCACTTACATCTGTATTTGCTGGTGTAAACAACGGGGAAACTTTCTTTTTCACAGTTACTTCGCAGACTGCTTTTTTGCCCCAGCCATCCGCCGCAAACACGGTAATCTTCGTCTTTCCCTCTTTTTTAGCCTTCACCACACCCTTTTTACTCACAGATGCAATATTTTTATCTGTTACTTTATATATAACATTTTTCACAGTTGCTTTCTTAGGTGATACTTTAGCAGTAAGAACTGTCTGTGCCTCTTTTTGTTCCCCACCTACATATAATACCACTTTTTTAGCACTAAGTGTTACTTTTTTTACTTTTTTTAATCTTTTAACTACCTTGACCTGAACATTTATCTGCTTTTTCCCTGTAACAGATTTTACGCTAATAGTCGCTTTTCCACATTTCTCAGCCTTAAGTTTTCCATTTTTTGAAACAGAGACCACAGAGGGCCTGCTTGAACGATACCTAAGTCCTTTACCTGATGCCGTTTTGGAACCTGCCTTTGTCTTCAACTGATACCTGGTTCCCTCTTTTAATGTTAAAGAAGTTATCTCTGGTTTTACGAGAGTAACCGAAGAACCCGTTTTCTTCGTCACAGCCTCCGTTACAAAGCCTGAAGAAAAACAAGACATAGTCAACAGTACAGTGGTTAAAAAATTCGCCAGAATTCTTTGCCTTCTGTTGTTTAATATTTTCATAGAATACCTCCAATCCGTTGGATGCAAATAGACTTATCACATCCACTCTACAGCTTGCAATATGTTTCCTTATGTTTTATAATAAAACAAAATATATATAATATCTTTGCTTATATTGTCAGAAAACTTGCAAATATTGCTGTGAAGGAGAATACTCTATGATTCATGAATATTCCGATGAAATATCTTATAACATTCTTACATCCCGCCAAAGTTATGTAAAGGATTTTCACTTACACAATTTTTACGAGCTTTTTTTGCTGCTGGAAGGAGAAATCAATTTCTGTATTCAGCAGAGCTTTTATCATTTGACCCCCGGTTCTCTTTTAGCAATCAACAATTTAGAGATTCATAAAGCGATCAATGAAAAACAAACCCCTTATAAAAGGATTTATATCCATATTCCTCCGGCTTTTTTTCAAAAATACGGCGCCAGGGATATGGATCTTTCCGCATGCTTCACTTCACGAAAAACCGGAGAAAGAAATCTGATTCAATTAAAGGATCGCGAGCTCGCCTATTTTTCTAACCAATTTCAATTCATTCAGGAAAACAAGAATTATACACTGCCAGGAAAGGAATTGTTGTTGGAAACATATCTACTGCAGCTGTTGGTTTTTATTAACAACCTTTTTAGCTACTCTTCCTGTCCAATTATCTCCCAGTACACACCAACGGTCCAGGATGTTGTCAACTATTTGGAAAAAAACCTGCTGGAAAATATTTCACTGGACTCTCTTGCCCAGACTTTTTCACTCAGCAAGTACCATCTCTGCCACATATTTAAGGAAGAAACCGGAACTACTATTTTTAACTATCTTCTTCTTTTGCGTATTTCCAGAGCAAAATCCATGCTCGGTGATGGAAAAAATGTAACTGAAACCTGCTATTTGTCTGGCTTTACAAACTATAGCAATTTCATCACTTCCTTTAAAAAACATACCGGTTACACACCAAAAAAATATGCATCCCTCTTCCATCATACCTAGGTGGACGGCGTGTTACGGACTTTCACCCGTTAGAGCGCGCCCATGGCGCGCAAACAAAAAGTGCCCCACGCCCATATCCAGGCATGGGGGACTCTTCTTATTTTCTATTATTGAAAGATCTGAAGGGCGAAGTTATAAAGTCCGTGTTTCCACACTTTAAAATCATGTCCTCCCTCTGTCACGTAAAACAGATGAGGCATCTCATTCTTTTCAAGTACTTTATGGCACTGGCCACCCAGCGCATTTTCTCCACCCTCGCTAATTCCATTGTTAATCATAAGTAATGTATGATCTTTGTACTCATCCGGCAGACGGAATGTCTCCTCGGTAAAAAGGCCGTCCTCTTTTACGCCGTTGGCCTCATAAGCAAAAACTCCAAATCCTGGACTGAATGCTGCGATGTAGCCAAACGTCTCCGGCATGTGCAGACCGATATTCAATGACTCCCTGCCACCCATGGACAATCCTGCGATCGCCGTATTTTTTCTTCCGGTCGCTATAGAATAGTTTTCCTCTATAAAAGGCATCAGATTGTCACGAAGATCATTGATAAAATTGTCAAATGCCGCATAATGTTCCAGGGAAAATTCCGTTACCGCCTTATCATTCGCACGGGCACGGCAGTTTGGAATGACTATGATCATCTCTTTGGCAAGACCCTCTGCCACCAGGTTTCCAACCACATAAGCGGGATTTCCCTGCAGCCACTCGTCCTCATCCCCTCCGATTCCATGAAACAGGTATAACACCGGATACTCTTTCTCTGTCGTATAATCCGGGGGAACAATAACGTTTACATTCCGCTTCTTACCTGTCGTGGTAGAATAATATTGTTTTTTTACAACCTTCCCATAGGCTACGCCATTCAGCTTTTTATCAAAATCCGAGGGCACATCGTAGGTGATGGGCTGGAGTTCTAACGGCGGTTCCGTCGTCGCTGCCGGAGTCTCTGTGGCCGTTGCCGGCGGCTGCGATACGTTGGCTGGCGGAGTCTGGGTCGGCTCTGCAGGCGTCTGGACAGGTGGCTGAGTTGTACTTCCCGTCTTAGAAGGAGGCAGCACACGCTTATCGATGGTTTTCACCGTTACCATCCCCACTTTCTTCGTTTTCTTTTTATAGGTTTCCTTCACCGTGATCTTAGCAGTTCCCGCTTTCACTGCCTTCACGACTCCCTTTGACGTAACCTTTGCAATCTTTTTATTAGAAGATTTGAATGTATACTTAGCCTTTTTATTCTTTTTAGCAATCTTGATCTTTTTGGTTTTTCCGACATTAATCGACATTTTCTTAACTGAAAGCTTTGCTTTGGTCTTCGCATCAGCGGTGATTCCGCCCTGGCAAACCATCGCCGCCATCAGCAAAAAACTAATTCCCCGAAATACTTTCTTTTTCATTTTCATCCTCCATTTCTCTAAAACAAATATCTGGCAAAGTTATAAAAACCATTTTTCCAGACAACCCAGTCATGGCCACCATCTAACGTATAAAACGTATGGTGTACACCGTTTGCCTCTAATGCATTATGGTAGCGTTGTGGCTCTTCTTTCACCATGCCATCCTGATTTCCGTTATTTATAAGCAGATATGTGCTGTTCTTATAATGATCCGGCAGGGTAAAGGTCTCTTCTGTAAACAGCCCCTCCTCTGTCAGTCCATTATTGGTATAAGGAAAAATCCCGTAAGCCGGGCTGAAAGCGCCGATGTATCCCACCTGATCCGGCAGGGAAATACCGATGTTCAGCGCCACGCGTCCACCCATGGACAGCCCTGCGATGGCAGTATTATCCCGACCTGTGGCCACGGAATAGGTGCTTTCTATGTAAGGCATCAGATTGTCCCTGAAATCTTCGAGGAACTTGTCAAAGGAGTGAACATGTTCCGGTGCAAATCCGTCGGAAGGATTGGCAACATCGTTCTCACGGCAGCGGCAGTTTGGCATGACAACGATCATTTCCTTCGCCTCGCCTGACGCGATCATATTTCCTACCATGTTCTGTACCTTTCCATTAATCCAGTCATTCTCATCTCCCATTCCACCGTGAAACAGATAGATCACAGGATATTTTTTTTCCTCTGAATAATCCTCTGGAAGGATCACATTCACATTACGATTCTTTTCTGTTATCGGAGAATAATACTGTCTCTTAACAACTTTTCCATACTTGACTCCACTCTGGGTGCTGTCAAGCTTTGCCGGTGTATCCTTTATCTCAGGATTTACCGGCGGTTTTGGCGTCGGCGTCTGAGGTGGTTCTGTCTGCCCGGGATCTGCTGTGGGAGCCAATGGAGAAACTGTGGGCTTCTCATTTGCTGGCGTCACTGTCGGTGTTACAGGCGCCGGTGTCACCTTCTGGTCTGGTGAAGGTGCAGGCCGCACTGCTTTTTTCACTATAACCGAAACGGTTCCGATCTTTTTGGTCTTTTTACCCAGCTTTTCCTTCACTGTGACCTTCGCCTTTCCCACCTTCACTGCCGTCATTAAACCTTTCTTTGAAACTTTCACGATCTTAGTTTTGGACGATTGGAATAAATATTTCGCTTTTTTCTTTTTATTCTTGAGCTTAATACTTTTCTTCTGTCCGGTATTCATCGTCACCTTTTTTGTCTTGATCCCCGTCTTTTTTTCTGTTTTTGCGGTGATCAGGGAGTTTCCACTAAACAAAACGGAAACCACCAAGGTGACGGCGATAACCCCCGTCATCTCTTTCATTGTACCTACCTCCAGGAAATTATATGATGCTAGGGTCAAAAGGTCAAAATGCCGTTTATGCTTGCATGATAAAATAGGTTCTCACGAACTTATTCGGATTTGAACTTGGGACCCGCCAAACATGAGAAAGGAGCGATTTACGTAGTAAATCAGCGGATTTCGAATGTTTGAAGGATTGCGGGAGTTGTGAAACAACGGAGCAATCCGCAGCATCATTCATATATAGTTTTATAATAAGTATAACATATACAACACAGAACAAAAAGAAAAAAGTACATTATATAAGATCAGCGGCGTCAATTTGAATCACATCAAATTGACGCCGCTGAGACAGATATTTTACATATAAAATTCAAACCCTATTTCTGAATCATCCAACCTGTACTTTTCCCTCAGCTCTGGTCCGCAGCTATGGGAACCTAGACCGCTCATTTTATAATCGATGCGGACATGTACATATCCGTCTTCCTCTAATTCATCGGTGTGGGAAGCACTGGTTAGGCTTTGGGAACTGTAGCGGGACACATTAAATTCAAATGGTCTGTCGGCAGCCACTTTCATTCCTCCCACTTCCAGCCGTCTGGCACCGGTATGGTTTCCATGCTCCTGCGGTCTCACATAAGGCACATACTCCAGCGATGGACGGCTTTCATACATTCCTATCCGGGTGTGGCAGGCCATATCCACATAATTTTCTCTTTCTCCCCGTCCAAAATAACGGAATACATCATCATTTGGGGGAAGTCGGAATTCAAACCCCAGCCTGGGAAGAAATTTGCTTCCCTCCCGCTTCTCTCCATGTAAAGATACCTTTACCTGACCATCCGAACCAATGATAAAAACGGTCCGATAGCGCAGGAAAGGCATTCTCGATATACCGGCAAGACTGCCCTCGACTATAATCTGATTTTCCTCTCTCTCACATTGGTACACTTTATTCCACAATTTGTGATAGTTGGCTGCTTCCCAGTCCTCACTGTCCATTTTATCATTGTCCGTTGGGGCACGCCAAACAGTGAGATCCACCAGTTCTTCGAAAATCACTCTGCCACCACGCTCCATATACTCAAAATTTCCATAATGGGTGTTAAACACATATCGGAAATCCTTTCCTGATATTAACAGATTCTCTCCTTTTTCTTCAAACTGCACCGTACTTTCCTTATAAAAAACTGGTGGCAGCTTCTGGATCGCTACCGGAAGTTCATGCTGTTCCATCCCGATCTCTTCGTCGCCGTCCAGAAGGAAAATATCCAGAAAACAGCCCAGCTCACATTTATCCGGAATCTGCAATTCAAGAGAATACTCTTTCGTCTCTCCAGGCTCTATATCACAGTTCAGCTGCTCTTCCTTTACTATTTTTCCGTCGATGACCAGTCTCCAGATCAGGCAGTATTGGTTCAGGTTGGTAAAATCAAACCGGTTCGTAACAGAGAGTTTGCGGTTCTTATAATTGGTCTTTATGTTCTGGTATACTGCCTTTACATTCAAGCTTCCTGCCTTTAGGGTGCGGTCAGCAAATACTAATCCGTCACAACAAAAATTGCTGTCATGAGTCTCTTCTCCAAAATCTCCCCCGTAGCGCAGCACTCCATCTTTTAACACTCCATGATCCGCCCATTCCCATATGCAGCCGCCGATACATGCCGGAGTATTATATATAATATCCCAATAGTCCTTTATATCACCCGGTCCATTTCCCATGGAATGAGAGTATTCACAGAGAAAATAAGGACGCGTCTCCCCTTTTCTCTGGATCAATTCCTTCATCTGATCTTCATCGCTGTACATACGGCTTACCACATCTACATCACACTGATCTTCGATCAGAAATGCGCCTTCATAATGCACCAGCCTTGTATTATCCCGCTTCTTTGTCCAGGCGATCATAGCATCATGATTTTTTCCATAACCGCTCTCGTTGCCCATGGACCACATAATGATTGAGGGGTGATTTTTGTCCCGTTCTACCATCCGGGCTACCCGGTGCACGTAAGCCTCCCGCCACCTTTCCTGATGACAGAGCCAGTCCCCGCTCTCCATATCATAATCATACTGTGTATTCCTCGTACAGAAACCATGGGTTTCCAGATCGGTTTCATCTATGACATAAAAACCCATTTCATCACACAATTCAAGTAAATAAGGGGATGGTGGATAGTGGGACATCCGAATCGTATTTATATTTAGTTTTTTCATCTGTACTAAATCCCTGCGAATATCCTCTTCGGTAAGAGCATACCCTCTCACCGGATGGGTATCATGATGATTGACACCTTTTAACTTTACAGAAGTCCCATTTATAAGAAGTTCCCTGAGGGGGCTGACACCAATATCCCGAAAACCAACCTTCACAGGAATGTACTCCCCTGCCTGCTCCGCGATCAATGTGTACAAATAAGGGTTCTCTGCATTCCACGTCACAGGATCATTCAGATTCTCTACAGGTGCACCTCCATCATACAAGGTATAGGGGACGCTGCAGGTGATGTGATTCCGGTCGGTCGTTATCTCGATGTCCCGAATGTGTCCTTTGTTTCTTGACAGCAGGTATACATCACGGAAAATTCCAGACAACCGCAAAAAGTCCTGATCCTCCAGATAGCTCCCGGCACACCACTTTAAGACTTTTATCGTCAA
Source organism: Eubacteriaceae bacterium (assembly GCA_910575665.1). GTDB lineage: Bacteria > Bacillota > Clostridia > Lachnospirales > Lachnospiraceae > Eubacterium_F. The sequence continues at coordinate 11,562 of CAJTFB010000014.1, read as the reverse complement.
TCGGTTCCTACCTTTTTTCAAATAATCCGTCAGCCGCAGCTCACTCTGCATATGGGAAACCTGGCTGAACCCCACATAATCTCCATTCATGTAAAGATAAAAACAGGAGCTCACACCTTCCAGTACAATGTATGTCTCCCTCTCCTCCCATTCCTCAGGAATCTCGATATCCAGAGAATAGACGCCGCAGGGATTATCATCCGGCACATAGGGTGGATCTACAGGAAACGGATAGTTTAAATTCGTATAATAAGGTATATCGTAACCCAGCATCTGCCAGTTCGACGGCACTGGAATGCTGTCCCAATCCGTAATCCCAGAGGGCACGTCGATATCACGCTCAAAATACCTGAACTTCCACTCTCCGTTCAGACTCATATAGTAGTCTGAGGTTTCTTTCTCTCCCGCCAGCGCCTTTTCCAATGAATCATAGGGAATATAATAAGCTCTCTGGGGCTCACAATTTTCCTGCAGCAGCTGAGGATCTTCATAATGTCTCATCTTATCATCCCTTTCTCTATTATAACTATTAGCTTCATTGTAGCATCCAGGGATGGGAATGTCTATTTATTTTAGCGCTATGGCGCCAGATTGGTTCCCGCCTCTTTCTCCCAGATCAGATCGCCATTGATATAAATCTTCTGGATATCACCCTTTGGACGGTAAACCTCGTCTACGTCCTTCTGCGGGCGGAAAAATGCCGATGGCATGCACATGATCTGAACATTCAGGACACCATTCTCTTCCTTAAAACTGGACTCTTTTACGGTATGTCCCTCCGGAACCTCACCTTTAATGACAACCTGATCCTCTGATACCGTCATATTAAAATCCATATTAATCAATGTCTGTCCGAAATACACGGCTTTAATAAGTACCACGGCAGGTACAGCAAGAAGTACTGCCACTGTTAAAATACAGCAGACAACCAGTCGATGCCTTCTTTTCACCTTTTTCAGAAAATTGATCTCCCTGTCCTGCCGCAGCTTCTCCTGTACTGCTTCCTCCGGTTCCTCCGGCAGCCTCATGTCCGCCAGAATCTTAGCGCATGCCTCACATTCTCTAATATGTTCCTCTACTGCCTGAATACTGGCATCGCTCAGGACATTATCGACATAAGACGGAAACAGATCCCTTATGATCTCACATGATAAATTCTTACTCATCTTTTTCCAGCTCCTTTCGCAATTGTTCCTTTGCTCGATAAAATGTTACTCTTGCCCAGTTTTCGGATTTGCCCATCACTTCTGCGATCTCCCGGAAAGAAAGCCCGCCAAAGAGTCTCAGATGCATAATTTCCCTGCCCGGTTCCGCCAGCTCATGCATCTTTCTCAGAATCTCCATCTTTCCCATGGAAGCGGAGACGGCTTCCTCCACGCTTTCTGCCGTTATATGGGATTCTGAGATATCTTCCATGACCGGGTTTTTGCGCCGCCAGCTTTTCAGCTGATTTTTTGCAATAGCACACAGCCAGGTAGAAACTTTACAGCTTCTGTCAAACCGGTGTATCCCTTTGACAGCCTGGAAAAATGTTTCCTGGGTAAGTTCTTCTGCCAGATCCGAATCTCCGGTAAGCGAAAGCAGATAGCGGTATACCATTTTAGAATGTTCCTTATAAATAGCCTCGATCGAATGCATGGATCTATCTCCTCTCGTTGTTCTGTCTATTAATGTAAAAAAACTACCCTTTGTTACAAAAAATCATATAGTATGGTCTTTTTCTTGTCAATTTATACTTGTATCCTATAGAAAAAGAACGTATAATAAAAATCACAGGTATCGTGAGAGCAGAAAGGAGAACAATCCATGTTTTCAAACCAGCGAAAGACAATCGGTGTATTGGTTGAGGCCGTACTCAACGAATGTCCAAGCCGTCTGTGCCAGGGTGTCATCCAAGCTGCAGATGAATTAGGCTATAACGTAGCCATCTTTACTTCCTATGGGAGTTACAGCAACAATCTGGAATACTTTAAGGGTGACTGCTATATGTATGAACTCCCTCCCTATGAAACACTGGACGGCATGATACTGATTCTGGATACGATCCAGAATCTGCAGACCAGGGATCACGTACTCAAATATACCCTGGAACGCTGCCAGTGTCCGATCGTCAGTATCCGTGAAGACATCGACGGCGCCAACAATCTGCTTGTGGATAACACGACCTGTATGGAAGGAATCATACGCCATTTTATTGATGTTCATGGATTTACCCGCCTCTGTTTTATGACGGGACCAAAAGAACGCTGGGATTCCATTGAGCGGTTGAATTGTTTTCGGCGTATTATGGAGGAATATCATCTTCCTGTGGATGAACACCAGATTTTTTACGGTGATTTTTGGAAAAATAAGGGTAGTGATGCCTGCGACTGGTTTCTTCAGAGCAGTGAACTCCCGCAAGCAATCGTATGTGCCAACGACTATATGGCGGCGGCTGTGGCGAGTGAACTTATCAAATTAGGCTATGACATTCCAAAGGATATATGCGTCAGTGGGTATGATGGTCTAAAAGATACTATGTATTTTTCTCCCTCTCTTACAACGGTGGAAGTTCCCTTTTTTGAGATGGGGATGAAGGCAGTAGAAATCATTGACAAAAAACAGGAAAACCCTTCTCAGACGGAGAACTACTTTTTTGATGTAACACCACTTACAAGAGAATCCTGTGGCTGTCAGCGCATCAACGACAGAGAAGTCATCGCCACGAGGCGTAACTGGTTTGAGGAAATGAAGATAGAGAGAAACCGAAAGATTCAATTTAATTTTTTATCCATTCATCTGGGAGAATGCAGAAATATCAATGAGATTTCGGAAAAGATACCAGAATATATTTTCAATATCCAGGGATTTAAGGATTACTGTGTGTGTCTCTGCAAGGACCTGGAAAAAATGGAAGAGCTTAACCATTATACAGAGCAAATGGAGCTGCGCATCGCCATGCGGGACTGCAACTCCATGGGACCTGTCCGGACCGCTTTTCCCCGGAATGAGCTTCTTCCAGCAGAGATGACCAGCGACAAACCTCAGGCATGGTATTTTGCACCCCTGCATTTTGAGAACAGAACCTTCGGTTATGAGGCAATCCAATTTCGTACGCCAGAAGTCACGGCAAATATATACTTTGACTGGAGTACAAATATTAGCAATGCGATTCAGGATGTGCTGAACCAGCATAAAATGCAGACATTGATCGAAGAATTGGAATACATGTACGACCGGGACGCCCTTACGGGAATGTACAACCGGCGGGGCTTTGAAAATCGCGCTTACACTCAGTTTGCCGATGCCAAGAGACAAAAACTTCCTTTTTTCCTGGCGATCATCGACCTGGATGGGATGAAGCAGATCAATGACATATATGGTCATGTGGAAGGGGATTTTGCTCTGAAAAAGGTCCGCTATGCCATTCAGGACACATGTGAACCTATATTTACCGGTGCTCGAACCGGCGGCGATGAATTCGTAATATTTGCCTATAACATCCCAAAAGAACAGTGCCTTGAGCATATGGATGCCTTTGAAGACTATCTGCAAAAGTTCAACCAGTTAGAGAAAAAACCATATCATATCCATGCCAGTCTGGGCTATTTGTATAAAATCCCAGAGGAAGAAGATTCTCTGGAAACCTATATAAAAGTCAGCGATGAAATAATGTATAAGAATAAGGTAGAAAATAAACTTCGCAGAAATGAACCGCTGCGTTAAAAGCTAAAATTCAGGAGATCCAGTGTATTTTAAGTCATGCACTGGATCTCCTTTTTTATCTGATAGAAGGTCCTTTTGTGCGGAGCATTCTTAGCCGCACCTTTTTCAGGTATCAATCATACAAAAATATCCCAAATCTAATTTTCCGGTAAATCTTCTGTCCTAAAACTCCGAATAAAGAGGCAAGAAAATAAATCGTTGTCAAATGTCTCTCCTCCTAGTGTTTCAGTACACAAATACATGTAAATTATACAACAAAATGAATTATTTTTCAACGGGTAAAGTAAAACATAAATATTGTTAAATTTCATGGATTTCCTTGACGTAACCAGTGAATTGATGTATTCTAAAAGATGGAATATCAGCTAACATAATGATTCATTTTTGCTAGTTGAACATAAACCGAGGAGGACTAAATATGAGCAAAATACTATTTACCTCTGAATCCGTCACAGAGGGACATCCTGATAAAATATGTGACCAGATATCCGACTCCATTTTGGATGCTTTGCTGGCACAGGATCCCATGAGCCGTGTTGCCTGCGAGACAGCGATCACTACTGGACTCGTATTGGTCATGGGAGAGATCACTACCTCTGCACAGGTGGATTTTCAGAGTATTATCCGAAATACAATTAACGAAATAGGCTATGACGATTCCGCAAAGGGCTTTGACGGTTCTACCTGCGGTGTCATGGTATCCATTGACAAACAGTCTGCCGATATTGCTCTCGGTGTGGATAAAGCACTGGAATCAAAACTTACAGATACAGAACTTGACGCCATCGGTGCCGGCGACCAGGGAATGATGTTTGGTTACGCCACTAACGAAACCGATGAATATATGCCATATCCGATTTATTTGGCACATCTTCTGACTCACCAGCTGACAAAAGTACGTAAAGACGGCACGTTACCTTATCTTCGTCCGGATGGAAAATCTCAGGTTACAGTAGAATACGACAAAGAGGGGAAACCAGTCCGTATTGATGCCGTAGTCATCTCCAGTCAGCACAGTGCAGATATTTCCTGGGAACAGATTCAAAAGGATATCCGTACATATGTGATCGATCCGATTTTACCTGCGGAACTTTTGGATGATGATACCAAAATATACATTAACCCGACGGGACGTTTTGTCATCGGCGGACCAAATGGCGATAGCGGAGTGACTGGACGTAAGATCATTGTAGATACTTATGGCGGATGGGCTCGTCACGGTGGCGGCGCATTTTCTGGAAAAGATCCGACAAAAGTGGATCGTTCCGCAGCTTATGCTGCCCGCTATGTGGCAAAGAATCTCGTAGCCGCCGGACTTTGTGACCGGGCGGAGATTCAACTCTCCTATGCCATCGGAGTCGCTTCTCCTACTTCTGTACGAATCGATACCTTTGGTACTGGTAAACTTCCAGATGAAAAGCTGGCAGATATCATTTCAGAAAATTTTGACCTCCGACCTGCTGGCATCATACAGATGCTGGATCTGCGGCGCCCAATATATAAAGCGACTGCTGCTTACGGACATTTCGGGCGGAATGATTTGGATCTTCCATGGGAAAAGACGGATAAAGCAGAGGTTCTAAAGAAATACTTATAACGAATGTACAAACTACAAAAATGGAACTGTTAAGATAGTTTTATAAAAAAAGAAAATACACGTTAAAATAAAGCAGTAATCTGGTCTTACTCCAGAATTACTGCTTTATTTTGAAGAAAGGAATTTATCATGGATTATATGAAAGAAGCATTAAATGAGGCATATGAAGGCATCGAAAACGGACACGGCGGTCCTTTTGGCTCTGTCATCGTCAAGGATGGCAGGATTGTGGGCAGAGGACACAACCAAGTCCTCCTTAAAAAAGATCCTACCTGCCATGGCGAGATGGAAGCGATCCGGGATGCCTGCCATAATCTCGGCACTCATGACCTCTCAGGCTGCGAACTTTACACCACAGCAGAACCATGCCCTATGTGTCTAGGCGGCATCCTCTGGGCAAATATCGAGACTGTACACTATGGCTGCGATCGTACCGATACAGATGCCATTGGTTTCCGTGATGACAAGTTCTATGAATATCTGGCAGGAAAAACTTCACTCCTTGATATGAAAGCAGAAGCCCAGGAAGAATGTCAGAAGCTTTTCCACTCCTACCAGAATATCCATGATAAAAAAAGTTATTAGTCTGACAAAATAGTGCGGATTCACTCCATTTAGCCAGCCTGGCAGCACCAGATCAGATTACTTAAATGCATATTTGATAAACGCGTACAGACATCTATCCCAACAGAAATCATCATGGCCGCGTCCAGGAACCTCATAAAAGACATGATTTACATCGAAGCTGTCACAAGTCTTCACAAAGTTCCGCATGCTGTCATCCATCATGTGATCATTCTCTCCGGTTATAAAGAAGAGAAGTTTTAATTTGGAATTCAGGTAATCAGCATCCTCTTTACTTTTCACAAAAGGCTGGTTATCTGTCTCAAATGGTCCAGCAGAGTAGCATCCCACATATCCGAACAAATCTGGATGCTTCAAACCAATCTCCATAGTCTGGGCACATCCCATAGACAATCCGCAGATACCTGTGTGCTCCGGACCCGTCATAATAGAATAATTCTCTTCCATATACGGCATGAGATTGTTGATAATCTCAAATTCTAACAGATAGTGATTTTTCCAGAAATCTGTAAGCAGTGGATTTTCCACAATATTCGGATATTCTTTACTGGAATCATAAGGAATCACTCCACTGGTAAATACAACAATCGTGTCTTCCATCAAGCCCTGTGCATAGGCATTATCCAGTACTTTATCTGCGGAACATCCATCATTTGTTCCTCCCTTGTCAGAAGTCCAGTAGGTCTCATCATCGTTTCCACCATGGAGACAGAACAAAAGATTATATTCTTTATCTACGTCATAATCTGGTGGCAGCCAGATACGAGCGCGGGCTTTTCCACTGGAACGGTAATCAGAAGGGTACTGGAAGTTCTTCAGTTCACCATGAGCAATGCTATCATCCTTCTTGTCAAATCCCTCTGGAGCAGTAAAATCATCTGTCACCTGGATTCGGAACCGGCAGCTTACTTCTGGATTTAACGCAGAAGATATCGTAACCATCGTTATACCTGGGTACTTTGCGGTGACACTACCGTTTTCAGAGACAGAAGCAACATAGTCCTTTGTATTGGAGATGCTGCAGCTATGTAATGTGGCACCTTCTGGCGCTATCTGGGGCGCAAGAGTATATGTCTCTCCCACATTGAGAGTAATCGCCTCTTCCTGTTTGATTGATGTAACCATTGTAGCCACTTTTACCTGAACTACAGTTGTCACCTGTGAGCCATCTGTAGCACAGATTGTAATATTAGCTGTACCCTCTTTGAGTGGCTGGACCATTCCCTTCTCATCCACCGATGCCACAGAAGGATTATCACTGGTGTACGTCAACATTTTACTTGAAGCATCTGCTGGTAAAACAGTAGCATTCAGTGCCAAGGTCTTTCCTATCTCCAGTGTATAAGAAGTTTTCTCTGTCACGATTTGATTTACCCTCTTCTGCTGGGGAGTCGGGGTTGCCGTGTTCACCGGGGTAGGCTTCGGAACAACTGGTGTCTTTTGCTTTGTCACCGTCACTTTACAAGATGCCTTTTTTGTCATCTTTTTATATCGTACTGTCGCAGTGATCGTCGTCTTTCCGGCCTTTTTCGGCGTAATCTTTCCCTTGGAAGAAACAACAGCTACTTTCTTTTTGGAAGACTTCCATGTTACTTTTGCTTTCGCAGGTTTTACCTTCGCCTTCAAAGTATAACGTGAACCGATTTTGAGGGAAAGCTTTTTACTATTTAGCTTAATTGATAATTTTGCTTTTTTCCCCGCTGCACCTGCGGGAGCTGCTTCCGCGGTAATTCCTGCCACAAAAGCAAGCATCAAAAAAAAGACAGAAAGCAACTTACTTATTATTTTTTGCTTTTTCATGTTTTACCCTCTCCTTTTAATAGTAATATTTTAAGATGTTGGGGCCAAAAGATAGTTTGACTTTTTGACCCTAGTATCATACTATTATATCAATTTTTTCCAAAAGCCGCAACCGATGTATAGACAAAAAACTATTTCTAGGTCTAGTCAAAAAAGCTACAATTTGGTATAATATTGTTAGTATTACAAATATTGGAGGAGCATAAAAGTGAAAGAAAAAGAATATAACAATCTAAAATCTGTAAACAAATTTATTTTGATTATCATGACGGTGATCAATATGTTTATGTTTTTTGGGTACATATCAGATTATTTGAAGGGTAATATTTCCCTTGGTTTTACAATCGCTGTAGATGTTTGTGTATTCCTCTCGCTGGTTGTCTGTTTTGCCATCTACTTTAATAAAAAAGACAGTACACTGTTCAAAAATGTCTCGATGACAGGTTACCTCATTGTCTATGCACTCCAGCTTTTTGGAGCAAAAAATGACCTGGTTTTTGTTATCGTTTTTCCTGTATCTGTGCTTTACATCCTATATTATGATTACGGGCTGATCCTTCGCACATCCATAGCATTTTCCGTTCTTAATATAGCAGATATTATATATACTGTTACAATTTTAAGAACTACACATGCGGGACAGGAAATCAACAGTACTTCCCTTCTGCTCCACGGTGCCAGCGTCGTGGTTTATCTTATCGTTTTGTGCGGAACAACTTTACTATCCAACAAAAATAATTTCATACGAATTAACAACCTGAACGATGAAAAAGAAAGAAGTACACAACTTTTGAATGATGTGCTGCAAGTTATCAATACCGTTCGGCAGAACTCAACAAAAGCAAATGATTACATGGAATCTTTGGAAGTTGACATCGACAACACTGCCGCTGCCCTAGAAGACATCGCCCATGGAAATGCAAACAACACAGAAAGCATAGAAAAACAAACAGTTATGACTGAAAACATTCAGTCTATGATCCGTAAGACAAAGGAAATGTCAGATGAAATGCTTTTACTGGCTAAGGAATCAGAAGAAGCTGTTACCGGTGGACAGGAGTCCATCAATAACCTACAAATTCAATCCAAAGAATCTCAGATTGCTAATCAGAAAGTTGTGGAAGTTATTACAAATCTTACCTATAATGCAGAAAAAGTAGAAGAAATTACTAATCAAATTTCTTCTATTTCTAGCCAGACGAATTTACTCGCCCTGAATGCTTCCATAGAGAGCGCCCGCGCTGGGGAAGCCGGAAAAGGATTTGCCGTTGTAGCAGAAGAAATACGTGAACTTGCGGAAGAGACTAGAAAACTTACCGAAGGCATTCAGAACATTGTAAATGAACTGCAGAGCAATGCTTCGATCGCCAAAGATACCGCTGACACGGTTTTAGCCACCAGTAAGACGGAACGTGAACTTATCGAAAATGTCAGCCAGCAGTTTACCGGTATCGGAACAAAGATGAACGGACTAAACCAAAATGTCCATGAGATCTATCAGGAGATTGAAGAAGTTATGGACTCCAACAATACGATTGTAGACAGCATCAATCAAATCTCCGCTGTCAGCGAAGAGGTTTCTTCCAGCACCCAGCAGGCTGTTGAACTTGGAAAAAATACCAATTCAAAGACAAAACAGACCAGTGAACTGATGAAAGAACTTTTGAACACTGTTTCAGCCATTGATAAATATATGGAGAAATAATTGTTTTATATCACTTTAGATTAATATTAACAATAATTAAGCCGCTCTGCTGCATTCTGCCAGCAAAGCGGCTTTACTATCTCTCTATGTCTTATTCTTAGTGATGGAACAATCTCAAACCTGTAAAGCTCATCACAATTCCGTGGCGGTTGCAGGCATCAATCACATCCTGGTCTCGGATGGAACCACCCGGCTGTGCAATGTATTTTACTCCACTACGGAAAGCACGCTCTACATTGTCATCAAAGGGGAAAAATGCATCGGAACCAAGGGTAACATCCTTGGCATATTCACTGAGCCATTTCTGCTTTTCTTCCTTTGTAAATACCGGCGGTTTTTCCGTAAAATATTTTTCCCAGCATCCGTCTGCCAGTACATCCATATAATCCTCACCGATATAATTATCAATGGCATTGTCTCTCTCGGCACGCTTCATATCCGTCTTAAAGGGAAGATTCAGTACCTGAGGTGATTGACGGAGGAACCAGTTATCTGCTTTGCTGCCAGCAAGCCTAGTACAGTGAATACGGGACTGCTGTCCGGCTCCGATACCGATCGCCTGGCCACCTTTAACAAAGCATACAGAATTGGATTGAGTATATTTTAATGTAATCATAGAAATTGCCATATCGATCTTTGCCTGATCCGGAAGTTCCTTCCTCTCCGTTACCACATTGCTGAAAAATTCATCATCGATCACCAGCTCATTGCGTCCCTGCTCAAAGGTAACACCAAATACTTCCTTTCGTTCAATTTCCTTTGGTACATAGTTCGGATTGATCTCAATAATGGCATAGCTGCCCTTTTTCTTTTCCTTCAATATCTCCAGCGCTTCTGGCTCATAGCCCGGTGCAATGATACCATCGGAAAACTCTCTCTTGATCAACTTTGCTGCCGATACGTCACATGTATCAGAAAGCGCGATAAAATCACCATAGGATGACATACGGTCAGCTCCTCTTGCTCTGGCATAGGCACTTGCTAACGGTGATAATTCTCCCAGATCATCTACCCAGTAAATCTTCTCCTCTACTTTGCTCAGTGGCAGGCCAACTGCTGCTCCGGCAGGGGATACGTGCTTAAAAGAAGTTGCAGCGGGCAACCCGGTAGCATCCTTAAGTTCTTTTACCAACTGCCAACCATTAAAGGCATCCAAAAAGTTAATGTAGCCAGGTTTACCATTTAACACCTTGATCGGAAGTTCTCCCTCTTCCATGAATATACGTGAGGGTTTCTGATTTGGGTTGCATCCGTATTTCAGTTCCAATTCTTTCATATTACAAATTCCTTTCTTCGATGAATCTATTTTCATTTTTTCTTCATTTACTGATTCTTATTTACAATTTTCGAACGATATTCACCGCTCACAAAATCAATATATCTTACAAAAAGAGAAACCTTATTTTCCTCATTCAGACTGGACCAAAGCATATCTGTAAAAGCATCCATATCATCCATCAATTCTACCCGTTTCGGCTCACCTTCAAAACTTGGAAGGGGATCACCATCACACATATAAGTATGAATAAAATGTCCCTCTCCTGCTATCGGATCACTGTATGCAAAGGTATACCGGCTACAGGAGTCGGGGTTGCCATCACTGCTCTTGAGAATCGACATGGCATAATTGTATTTGCCATTTTCTACATGCATGATTCCAGAGATTCTCGGTGTATAATTCGGCCCATCCGGCTCAAATTCTCTGGTTCGAAGCGCCTGTTCAAAAGTCTGCTGCTTGTCCATCAACTCATAGATGGTGTCTGTCTGGTCGCCATTCGTCACAATGGTCTTATTTCCTAAAACTCGTACTGGTGCATAGATGATCAAACTTGGATCACTGAGCTTAGAAGGATCAAATGCCTGTGTCCGAATTCCCTCTCCATCTTCCACAAATACTCGATTTCTGCTGTTTTCGCTGCGTCCCATTATAAAATATGCAGTGACCGCATACTTTCCATCCGGCGATTTACCTATTACAATACCACGCCCCGGATAAGCATTTTCCTTCAGTTCCTGTTCCAATGATAACTTCTGCATAAGCGTTCTCCTTTTCTACTACAATATATTTATGGTTAATATCCCTTACAGCCAGTAAGGAATTACCCATCTTGTTGCTTAAACTGCTATAATGATGGAGCAATCGGTATATCGGCTTCCTTTCCTGGACTTC
>CAJTFB010000013.1 GCA_910575665.1 Eubacteriaceae bacterium | reverse complement strand
TTCGACAGTCCCAAAAACATAAAACCGACAAAAACCTCTTACATATCTAATTCTTATCAGGAAAGTCTAAAATCCATCGACACAAGATTTTTTACAGCCTCGCCGAGTTAATCGACCATCTTTTTGCATATGTAACTAAGTTATACAGAAACTTCCTTAAAAATTTTCATATTTCAATATCCGGGCTTGTATCTTGTCATCCATGGAAAGCTGGTTTCTCACCATAGCCCAGTTGGGTATAGGACGGTTGTTCCATTTTTTGTATAATTCTGTTATACGCAGATAAAGTGCCTTGCGTACCGCATCCTCGCTGGGGAAAGAGCCTTTTTTCGTTACTTTCCGGAAACCGGAGTTGACAGCCTCTATGGCATTCGTGGTATACATTACTTTCCGGACGGCGCTTCCATAATTGTACAGCTGCTCCACATGCTGCCAGTTGCGGACCCAGACATCCACAGCTCCCGGATAACGGCTCCATGCCTGTTTAAAGCGCTCAAATTCCCCTGCCGCTGCTTTCAGGCTGGAAGCACCGTACACTTTCTTTATCTGGGCCGTATATGCCTTGTAATCCTTTGATGGTATGTACCGGATGGAGTTCCGGATCAGATGCACAATGCACCGCTGGACAACGGCCTCCTTAAATATGGACGCCACTCCTTCTTGCTTGACCACAACAAACCCGGGTTTTCATTGTTTATAGCTCTTTTGAGGGTATCAATGGCAAGTTCGGTATTTATAGAGCCGGAATCCAACGATGCTACTGCAGAACGGTCATATAGATCAATAATTGTGCAGTTGTACCGCATTTTCCCATTGGATAACCGGATATATGTAAAATCTGTACACCATATTTTATTTTTTGCATCTGCCGTAAAGTTTTGTTTTAAGAGGTTAGGGAATATTTTATTTTTTTCTCCACGTACATAGGTCTGTTTTTTTCGCATGGTTACTGCATGTAAGCCCAGTTCCTGATTCATATATCTGTGGACGGAAGTTTTACTCAGATTGATTCCTTTCCGTGCCAGAAATATCTTCATTCCACGGTGGCCAAGGATCCTGTTATTGTTATAATAAATACTTTTGATTTCTTCATATATTTTCTGCTTGTGCTTTTGGTATCCGGCTTTATTGTCTTAAATAATTGTAATAGGCATTTGGTGCCATATTGAAATGTCTGAAAAGCCATCTCAGACCAAATATATTTTTGTTTTCATCAATGAACTGATAAATTGCTAATCGATTTCCTTTGCGAAGAATGCAGCGGCTTTTTTTAAGAAAAGGTTCTCCTTCTCCAGTTCGGCAATTTTTTTATTAAGATCATGAATCTCCTTTGCATATGGATTATCCGATTGTGATTTAGAAGTGTATCTGCATTCTTCGCTGTATTTCTTTACCCATCCGGAAATGGTAGATTTAGCAACACCATACTCTTTTTCGAGTTGTGGGTAGCTTGTTCCCTGCATATAAGCATGGACTAATTGTTTTTTAAATTCTACATCATATTTTTTTGTCATAATGGTAATCTCCTTGTTCATCTTATTATATATTATTCGAACAAGGTGTTACAAGATTAGTATACCACTACAGTCCAGAAAGTCCATGCCAGAACCGTCCGGCAGGTCGAGATCACAGCAGATTACCAGAGGCATTTCCTCTTGGATGGCTGCCCGAGCTTCTTTCAGTGTGGAAGCCGTTTCTACCGGGTAGCCTCGCCGTTGTAAATATTTTTGCAGACACCATATATAGGTGTCGCTGTCGTCGATCAGCAGTATCTTTTTCATGTGTCCTCACCCCCAATATTGATTTACCACAAGCATAAACTACAAATGTTACACAAATGTCCGAGGTGCCTTTGATTTCGACAGAAAAACAGGCTGAATTGTTACAAAGCTCGGACATTTCAAAATATTTTGTCAAGGGATAGCAAAAAATCAGTAGGGCAGCTAATGAACCGCTCCACTGATTTTCCCAAATGTCCAATTTACTTTTGTGTTTTCTTTCACTTTGCATATTCATTCGCAGTGGCATTTGTTTTCCCTTTTATGGGGAGCTATAAACAGTAACGATCATTTCGAATCTTTCATCGACAAAATACAGGAAATATGTTATGCTTATAGCTGCATAAAAAAATGAAAAACAATGAAGGGCGGTGAGCCTGTGGCTAAAAAGAACAAATATCAGTTTGATAGTAAGATTCATATATATCGAGCCACAAAAAGGATGACGCAACAAGAGCTTGCCGATTTGGTGGGTGTATCAAGGCAGACAATTATGCAGCTTGAACGAAATCGTTATAATCCCTCTATGCTGCTTGCATACAGTATAGCAAAAGTGTTTGGAGTTACGATTGAAGATTTATTTGACTTTGAGGAGGAATGTTAAATGATTGAATGGTTGACTCGTTTATTTGACAACAGAACCTTTATGCGAATAAATGCAGTTTTTGGTTTCCTGTTTTTAGGTTTTTTCCTATTCTTCTATTTTTCGAAAGAGGGAAGAGATGAAAGAGGACGAGGGCTGGTCGCTACGGCTTCGCTGATTTCTTATGTCGTGTTGTTTTTCCTCTTGAATATTTTCGCATATTTAGTGCCGTGGGCTATGGATAACATCGTTCGGTTAGCAAATGGGATACAGACAGTTTATAGCCTGTTTCTTTTAACGACTGATATTGCATTACTGATTTTAAGGAAAATCAGATAACGTACACTTCACATCATCTTACGCCATGCTCTTGATCCCCTGAATGAGGATGGTATTTTCTTTCCTTTCATGTATAAAATACCCAACATTTATATAAAAATAATTTATATTATATACATAATGACTTACACTTCACAGCGATATAGTAGGATATATCATAGTGAACACTGATGCTTAAAAAGGGCGGCGGCATTTTGGCTGCCGCCCTTTTGATTCCCCACCGGCAAGGACAGGCGAAGCTGTCAACAGCAGCCCGCAGCGGCGTTCATGTTACTATTGACTGTCTCGGCCGACTTTGCTGATTGTGGTAAATTCTGCAAATAAGAAAACGTGTTGTCCAGGTTTTGCCTGTGCCAATTGATCGACTTCCAGCTCTCAGTAGCTGCGAATCCTCCAACATTCAGAAAAGTGTTTCCTGTTGCAACTGTTCCAGAGGTACGAAATTCACTCCATTCTTTTTTATGCACTGAGAGGCGTATGGTGTCCATATCTGTTGTGAAGGAGACTTCATAATTCAATGTTTTTTCGACCTCGGTAATCTTTACAGACCGGAGTGTATCATAAGGGATTTGCAATGCAATTTCTTTCTTCGGAAACACACCTGCACCAAAGATCGTTTGGAGGGGCAGAAAAACAATTTCTTTTTCACACAGCTGCATGATGTAATATTCTAAAGTAAAAAAATTGGATAACTTGCTGCCTAAAGAATCGTCGGGTGCATACTTTACAACGATACAGGCATGTTCTTTGGGTTCAAACCCTAATTCTTTAATGATTTTGCTGACATTTTTTTCGCTTGCCATTGATATATAGCTCCTTTCATATTTTGATAAACTTTCTTATCGCCCATATTGTAAACTATTCTATTCTAAATGTAAAGTATTTATTACTATTTAACACAAAAATATTACTGAATAGTAACTATTGATAACCACATTCTCCATTTTATATCCTTTTTGTTGCATTTCAGAATTGAATTTTTCAAAGTCATTTTTACATTTCAATTCTTTTGCTGTTAATTTTCTTTTATCGTTATCCATAGATAATTCCTCCAAATTTTATACGCTTATTCCATTTCTCTGATTTGCTCAACAAGAGATTGCTTTTTCAGATTTCCAGTTGTGTAAGAAATCAAGGTAAACTGCACAATCAGCAGGATTGCTAAATATATCAATACGATCAGCCACGGAAATGAATAATAAAAGTATGGATTCATCGTTTTCACAACTACCTGTACGGATAGGAAGCCCAATCCAGTTCCCAAAACCAATGTTACAAGCGTAGCAAAAACTGAATAAATCAACCCCTCATAACACAGCATTTTGATCAGTTGCTTTTTACTCAAACCAATCGCCTGTAACATTCCAATTTCCTGCCTGCGGGACAGAAAGTTTGTGATTGTCGTATTGACAAGGTTGATTAAAGAAAAGCACACAACAATAACAGCCACGATCAACATTACCCCGAAAGAAAGTTGTTGAAGCCCGCTATAATAAGTGATACTTTCTTTTATGGTTTCCATAACCAAATCGCTATTTCCGTCTATCCGTTGATTTAATGCAGCTTCAACCGTATCAAATTTTTTCATATCGGTAATTACGGAAATCGTACCTGTGCAATCTATCCCGGTCGCTTCATTCATAAGCTGCTCTGGAAGCGCAAAGCACTTTGAGAAGCCGGAGTAAGAATATTCGTTTACAATGCCCATGACTGTATAGGTCTTTGTGTGAATTTGCCCGGCTTCGGTTTTATAGTCCACTTCGACGGTATCACCCAACGCAGCTTCAATATCATAGAGATCGGCACGCTCTTGAAGCAAGACAATTCCATTGCCTGCAACCAGTTCATCATAATCAATCGTGCCTGCAATTAGCTCTTTCTCCAAATTCTGCTGTTCATCTCGGCAAAAACCCTGAATCCATTTTCCGGAATTACCATTTACAAGATATTCTGCGTCCGTGTAATACCAGCGTTTGATTCCTGTAACACCATCAATAGATTCTATTGTACTTACAAAATCGGCATTTAGAAAATTCTTTTGCTGTAATCCAGACAAAGAAATATCGGCAGTGTCCCACGATTGATTTGCGTTTAGCTGAATGTTAAATTCACCGACAGGGAAAGCCCTGCCTCGCGCCTCTGCAACGCCATCATAGGAAGCTAACATTGTCGAAATCAATACAACCAATACTCCGCCGAGTGAAAGAGAAAGTATGGTTAAAGTGGACTTTGCCTTTTGTCTGGACAGATTCATTTTAGCAAGTGAATCAGGCGTTATTTTACGGTGCAACACGAAACTTTCTTTCATCTTCCCTTGATAATCGGAATATCGCAATGCTTCCAGTGGAGATACTGCCGCAGCTCTTTTTACAGGAGTATGAATAGCAATCATTACAATAATAAATGCAAAAAAGCCAACCCCGACCGTCACACATAAAGCAGTCAGCCAGTACCAACCGGCAGGAACCAGAAAGTACCCTATCACATTTCCAATAACCAGACCAATAGGAATAGCAATGGCAGCAAGTAATTTTCCCTCGCGGTAAACCATCTTTTTGATCTGTCGTTTTGTTGTTCCGATTGTACGAAGCTGTCCATAGTTACGTATACTGCTTGCTACTGAAATATAAAAAATCGAATAGATCACAATGCCGGAACCAATGAAAGTTATAAAACCGATCAAGAAGTAGAACAGCATATCACTTCCGTGATTTTGGTCCTTTATGTTGAAATAAGTGGAACGGACAATCACATTATCATCGGAAATTTCTAATTGTTGTGCCAGAGTATTTGCATAGTTGGCGGTTTCTCTCTCGCTCATATTTTGAGCGCCTTTCAGCCCAATGTAATAATCAATCATGCCCTCGTCGCCATACTGCTGTCTTACTAATTCTTTCGATATAATGGCTGTATAGCGTCCAATATCGCCGGTTTTCACATTTAAGATTCCCGTCAATTTGAAATCATGGGTAGTGCCGTCAGAAAAGGGAATTTGAATTGTCTGTCCCAATTTATTTGAATAGCCCAAACTATCCAAAAAGAATTCCTGTACTACAATTTCATCCTCCGAAGCTGGTAAATCTCCCGAATAGGGCATACTTTGGGATGTTAGCATATCTGCATTTGCATAAGTAAAATTCACGGTTGAATGGTTTACCTGTTCAGAAAATGCGTTAAAAAATTCCCCAACCCACGCAATTTCTTCCTGCTTGTATAGTTCCTGTCCCTGTTGTTCAGAAATCGCATGATACATAATCTGCGCTGTTTTTTGGTTGCGGTTCTGCGTTTCCTGCATAACCCCAAAGCCATAGAGGACAATAGCAGATAGCAATGCGCTGGCAAGTGCAATCGTCAAAACAATAAACATATTTCTTTTTCGATTTGCCGATATACTGCGGTTTGATATGCGCTTTACTATGCCACTGGTATCATTTTCAAAAGGCCATGTCATAGCCTGCCACCTCCTTATTCCACAATTTGTTCCTATTTCTCAAAAACTACAAAACCACATTCGTAAGGATGATCGCAATACACACTTTCTTGCTTATCAGTGCGGTATAGCATACTTTTCAGTATAATTAGAAAATCTCCATTTTTCAAAGTCATTTTTACGTTTCAATTCCTTTTCTGTTAATTTTCTTTTATCGTTATCTATAGATAATTCCTCCAAATTTTATACGCTTATTCCATTGCCCGCATTTGTTCAATCAGAGATTGCTTTTTCTGTCTGCGGATTGTCCATACAGACAAGATCAGCTCCATTCCGAACAATACCAGAATGAACAGGCCCATTTCCAAAACCGGGAATTGATAAGGCACTACATTTCCGACAAAAGCACCTATGCTCATTTTTCTGCAAGCAAAGATGGAAGCGGGAAGCCCAACGATTAGCGTCGCCAATGTTGCAAAGAGCGCATAGCACAATCCCTCGCAGATGTTCATTTTACACAGCTGTTTTTGTGTCAGGCCGATGGAGCGCAGAATACTGTTTTCCCGCTTTCGGGCTATCTGGTTAGAGAGTGTCGTATTGATAAGGTTGATAACGCCAAAGAGGAACACCATACATGAAAGTACCTCCATACTGCCAAACGCAAGAGTATTTGACATTTTTTCAAATTCAATCGCTGTATTGATTTCGTCTAAGGCAATATTACTATGGCTGGCTACAATATTTTTCAATTCAGACTCTACATGGTCCGCTTTTTTCGGATCGCTTACAATGCTCCATGAATAATCAAACGAGGTTATTTCTGGATGCAATTCATGGAATAATGCTTCCGGAGCAAATTCAAGCGGACCGTCAAGGTGGAGTGCTCCATGTCCATTAGTTGGTATGCTGCCGTTGTCAAATACCCCGGATATCGTAACAGGAAGGGTTGATTTCCCGGAGATAAGTTCAACTGTTTCTCCTGCTCCTATATTATCACGGTTACTTGTATGCGAATCAATTATGATGCTGCGCGCATCCGGTGGCATAGTTCCATCTATCAATGCAGCTTCAACCGCAGAATAGTTTTGTTCAGTCAGTATATCACACATACCACCACCCTCAATTCCGTTGGAACGATAATTTACATGAAGGCTTTGCCTTTTTGCAATCACATCGGTTACACCATCAATAGACAAAATTTCCTGCTTTAGTTCTTCATTTAGTGGATTTCCCGCCGCCATAACTTCTTGTTCTGTCAACTCAGAAAGCAAATAAATTTTATAGTCACCGTCCGGGAAAACCTGTCTTGCAAGCGCCTCTGGGGAGCGTAGCAAAACGAGGGAAGATACCACAAGCAGAATAATTCCACCTAAGCTTAATGACGCAATAATACTGATTGTCTTTTTTCGGTCACTCTTAAAATTCGTAATTCCCATTGAAACCGGATTAAGCTTGATGTTCTTTTTCCGGCTACGGATGTTCTTTTGTGCCGAGGTGAAACGGACGGCTTCAATCGGGGAAATCCCTGCCGCAATTTTTACCGGCTTACGGATGGAAACAGATACCATGATCCAACTGCTTATGAGCGTCAAAATAACCGTTGCCACATAGGAAACAGCGTTAAATCCCTTGGAAAACAGGAGAAAACCGCCGCATACGCCCAGCACTGTACCAATCAAAATCCCGATACTGCCGAGTTTGCGTCCCTCCCGCTTTACAATCCGCTTGATTTGCTTTGGCGTTGCACCAATCGTCCGAAGCTGTCCGTAGCTCTGGATTTTGTCATTGATGGAGATACGGAAGATACTCTGGATCACAATGTAGCCGCCGATCAGAACAATGGCAGTCACGCCAGCCATCAGTGCAAAATCAAAGGGCCTAGAAACATAAGTAAAATATCTGTTGTTCATGCGGAGATTAGGAAGCTGATATTCCTCTGCAATCTCCCTGCAATAAGAGGTCATCAGTTCTTCTCCCAACTGGTCGCTGTTTTTGAAATGGACATAGGCGAGATACCCAGCCGGGTCAAACCCTTTCCATTCTTTCAGAGCGGCTTTGGAAAGAATGATGGAACAGGTATTCGCTTCTTTTTCATTTACGCTGTCCATAATGCCGCTAACAATATAATCACCATGAAAGCTCTCTGTATCTAAGGTCACAGTGTCCCCAATCCTGGCATTGTTTCCATAGGTGGAAAGAAAGTATTTGCTTACGACAACTTCATTTGCTTTTTCAGGAACCCGGCCCTCTAACAACTCCATCTGTGCCTTGGTAATCTCCATCATTTGCGCATCACAATACACATAGGACGCATGATAGCCCTGTTCCGAAAGCTCCTCACCGAGCACATAGTAGCCGCCTACGCGCCCAAACTCCGGCAGTCCTTTCAGGGTTTCAATGTCGTTTTCCTCCACGCCCAGCCAAACCGCCTCATAAGTATCGACAACCTGATTGCGCTGCATTTGTGTCAGGGAGGCAGATACAATTCCCGTAAAGCAGATCAGGAACGCCGCCAGCGCAACGGCGATTATCACCATCAAATTCCGGCGCTTCTCGCTTTGTAAACTTTTCTTTGACAGTTTCTTTGTAATGGCACTGGTATCATTTTCAAAAGGCCATGTCATAGCCTGCCACCTCCTTATTCCACAATCCTGCCATCCTCAATGCGGACAATCCGATCTGCAAGGCGGGCAATGTCGTTGTTATGGGTAATCATCACGACAGTTTGCCGGAACTCCGCGCTGGTGCGTTTGATAAGCCCCAGCACCTCGGCGCTGGTCTTGCTGTCAAGGTTGCCGGTCGGCTCGTCAGCCAGCACGATAGCCGGTTTGGTAATCAGGGCGCGGGCAATCGCCACACGCTGCTGCTGGCCACCGGAAAGATTGTTCGGCATATTTTTCAGTTTATCTTCCAGCCCCAGCAGGTGAACGATCTCCTCTAAAAACGTTTGATCCACCGTGTCCCCGTCCAGCTCCACCGGCAGGACGATGTTCTCATACACATTCAGGATGGGAACAAGGTTATAGTTCTGGAAGATAAAACCGATGTTGCGGCGGCGGAAGATGGTAAGCTGTTCGTCGTTCTTCTTTGCCAGTTCTTCGCCTCGAACAATCACAGTTCCGCTGGTGGGAGTGTCCAGCCCGCCCATCATGTGAAGCAGGGTAGACTTGCCGCTGCCGGAGGTTCCCACAACGGCCACAAATTCGCCCTCGTCTACGGAGAAGTTCACGCCGTCAAGGGCGCGGGTAATGTTCGGCTCTGCGCCGTAATGCTTTTTCAGGTCGATAGTCTGTAAAATGCTCATACTCAAAACTCCTTTCAAGGCTTTCTGCCTGTTGATAAGGCTATTGTAAAACCCAAATGTCCGCGAAATGTTACAGCGGCCAAAAAATTTCATTGAAAATCGGGGTGAAATGTTACAACGCTCGGACATTTCAAAAATTTTTATGATAATTCCCGTATTTGATCTACCAGAGATTGTTTTTTTATCTGCCGGATTGCCAAATACGAGAAAAGCATTTGGACGGCAAGCATGAGTATAAAATAACTGAACATTTCAACTGTCGGAAAATGATAGCTTACTTTTCCAAAAATACTCATTGCACTAAAGACGGTGCAGAGAAGATACCCGATAAGAGTTCCGCATGATATGGAAAGAAGCAGCACCCCTAATGTATAGAACAAGCCCTCTATCAATAACATTTTTGAAAGCTGCTTACTGCTCAAACCAACCGCTTGCAAAACACCTAATTCTCGCTTCCGTGTCAAGATGTTTGTTATCAGTGTGTTTAGCAGATTGATAATGCCAAAAACCCCGATAAACATAACAAAAATGTAAACTGGCATACGATAATTCAATAGTTTTACGTTGTATGCCTCTACCCAATCATTCAAGGTACTAACATAGAGGCTGGAAGTCGGTGGAATTATCTTTTGGATTTCATCTTTTGCAGCTGCCCATTTACTGTCATCTGTATCTACAATAAATTGATAATTGAGGTTTTCAATAGGAACGATCTTTGACAGCATTTCTAAAGGAATAAATAGCGTATCATATCCGCCATACGGGATATTAGCGTCCACAATTCCCATTACTTTTACTTCCAATGTTTGTCCGCCAACTTCAATCAGAAGTTCGTCCCCAATCGCTGCATCCCACCCAAAAGTTTCTTTCCACTGTGGGCCATTTTCAATAATAATGCCATTATTATTGAGTAGTTCCTGCAAATCTGCTGTACCATCAATCAAATATTTTTCAAGCAATTTTTGAGAGCTTGGCATATATGCGTCTGAAACAATCGGTTCAATATCTCCCGTTGGCATACGAACATTCAAAACGGTGCCTTGGTATTCTTTTATTTCTTCCACACCATCTATGTCCAAAATGGATTCTCTAAAATCTTTTGTGAACAGATTCGATTTTTGGAGTTCTGAATATTGTTCGCTGTTATGTGCCTGCGGCCCGTAATCGCCTAATTCAAGGCGAATTTCTCCGTAAGGAAAACTCCTACGCGCCATCGCTAAAGGATCAATGGAATTAAAATATGCAGAGCTTGCCATCAGCAAAATTCCACATACCCCTAACGACAGGATCGTTAAAGCGGTTTTCTTTCTGTTCCTTGCAAAATTAAGGAAAGCTAAATTTTTCGCGGATAGAGAACGATGTAACACTTTTGTACTGTTGGACATTACATCATTATTGCCCACCATATAACGGACTGCTTCAATAGGCGTAACATGAGCAGCAATTTTGGCTGGCTTAATTACAGCAATCATAACGCATAGATACACAAACAGAGCTGTGACAGCGGCAATTACAAATACCATTAAAGTGTTCCAGCCTTGTGGGACAAGGACATATCCCGCTATTGCACCGGCTAATATTCCAATCGGAATACCAATTCTGGAAAGATGGAATCCCTCTCTAAAAACGATTTTTTTCATCTGTTTTCCAGTTGCCCCTATTGTCCGCAGTTTCCCATATTCTTTTGTTTTTCTGGCTATGGACACATAGAACAGACTGTAAATAACAAGGGTACAAGCCAAAGCGATAATAAGACTGATAAATGCTATTACAGCGATATATTGACTGCTTCTCTGTTCAATGAGAGAAAAATAATATGTTGAAAACTGCATTTGCTCCGGCTGTATTTCCAATTCTCTGCACAATGTTGATAATTCAGCTTGTATAGCGGCCTTAGACCAACCATCAGATTCATTCAAACGGATATAAGCGGAGTATGCCGGTTCGCTGATCTTGTTTTCAATATAGGACTGCGACACGAATACGGAATAATTTGAATTTTCGACAGGCAAAATACCACATAAGGTATAATCTTTTTCTCCATCTCCCAGATTTAACGATATAGTATCGCCTATGGATTTGGACAATCCAGCTCTATCAAGAAACGCCTTTGTGATAGCAATTTCATTTGTAGATTTGGGCAATTCTCCCTCTAAATCAGGATATTTTGCTAATTTCATTAGCGTTTCGTCCATTGAACGAACGGTTAATTTGTAGTCCCCATAAGATACTAAACCCAACAAATGACTTACACCCACTTGAATCCTATCGTTATTTACTAATTTCGTAATGGTATCATTATCGACTTCATTGATAATTGCTTGATAATGCCCAGCCGCATCATTTAATGATTTTCGCTGCGAAGCAAAAAAATACAAGGTCGTTGTCATTATCAAACAGGTAGCTAAGGCAATCGTAATGATAATGAGGATGTTTCTACTTTTATCTGCTTTTAAGTTTCGCTTTGCCAACTTTTTTGTAATGGCGCTTGTATCGTTCTCAAAAGGCCATGTCATAGTTGTATCACCTCCATATTTGATAAGAGTATTGTAAAACCCAAATGTCCGCGAAATGTTACAGTGGCCAAAAAATTTCATTGAAAATCGGGGTGAAATGTTACAGCGCTCGGACATTTCAAAATCAGTCTGCCATTTTGATCCGTTCTACCAATGAATTTCTGCATTGAATTTTTAGACAGATAGCAGAAATTATAATAGATGTTATTTTTAAGCAGACACCGTAAATCAGTAATGGAATAAAGGGAAAAGTATATTGAAAATAAGTTAATCCATTCGCAGACAATATCCGTACTAACAAATAGCCCATTAAGGTTCCTGCCACAAGCGTAATAATCAAGCATGGAATAATCAGTAAGACGCTTTCATGCAGCAACATTTTCTTTATCTGCTTTTTTGTCATGCCGATAGACTCCAATATTCCAAATGCTTTTCTCCTTGTGCTGATACGACTAATCAAGGTGTTTGTCAGATTAAAAATGCTAAACATAATGACAAAGGCAGATACCCCATAAACTTGTACGCTGGTATTATGAATCGTATTTGCTGAAGATGCTTTTACCTCTTGTAAGGTTTCCATTACCAAATCAGGGTGTTGGGACAGTATTTCATTTAACTTGCTTTCTACTGATTTACCCACTTTTTCATATTCGGGTACGGACAAAGTTAAGGAAGCTGTTAAATCCATATCTCCCCACAACTTTTCTATGGTTTCTTTTGGAAGATAAAACCCCTCCTTCATACTTTTTTCGGAAGTACCGGCAATCAAAACATCTATGCTGTGTTCAGTTCCATCGAACCATCGTAATGTCACTTTTTCTCCTATTGACGGGCAAGTATGATAGACTTCGTTCTGTACGCTTGTCCCTAATATAACCATAGCGTCTTGTTTCACCAATGTTTCGTATGTCCAATGGACAGGAAGCGTTTTCAAAATTTCCTCCTGATTATCAGGCGTAATCGGAATAATGGGAATTTCTAATTGTTCATCGTGATACTCAATAATGGCTGCGGTTCTCTCCGTAGTATAAATCTCTTTGACTTCCGGGATTTGTTGCAATTCTTCCATGAGTTCCTGTGAAAAAGGCGTATCAACTTGATACTCCGAAATACCATACGGTTTGGGGTTGACTAATGTATTGTGGTTAATCGTAATATAATATTCTCCATCTTCCAAATTCCCCATTCTCGCAAAGGAATCTGGATTCCATGATGATATAAAAGTGGCTCCAACCATAAATAAAATCCCGCCGATTGCAAGCGAGGCAATCGTCAGATTGTGTTTTTTTCGATCCTGCTTTTCGCTCAATACGGCTAAAGAATACGGTGAAAGGCGAATATGATTTTTCCTGTTCCGTACTTTATTTTCTTTTAGTTCTGGAGCGTTTCCAACATATTTTGTTGCTTCAATAGGAGAAATATTTGAAGCTATTTGCGCGGGCTTGTATACGGAAATTTGTACGATGATAATGCCTAATATTATTGCGAAAATACTTGTGGCTATGGCATTGATAATCGTTATTCCATTCGGCTCTAACAAATATGCAAATATGATACCTGCTGTAATACCGGCAGGTATTCCGAACAGGCAGAAACGATACCCCTCTTTACGAATCATCCGCTTAATTTGTTTTTCTGTCATGCCAATAGTTTTGAGCTGTCCAATTTGCGACACTTGATTTGATACCGAAAGGTAGAACACACTGTATATGACAATTCCGCTTGAAAAAACAATAAAAAGAGTGGCTAAAAGAACACCTCCCATTCCTGATCCACTAACAAGTGAGGAGCAGAACTTGCTATTAAAATAAAGTTGATTCCTACTTATGTCTTGGTATGAAGCCAGACGATATACTGTATTCTCAAAATCAACAAGTCCCATTTCCGTGGCGCCATTTACACGAATCAAGGCACTATATGGAATATCAGATAATAACACGCCCTGTTCTGCATACGCTGGGGAAACATAAAAGTAAAATGTTCCTGTTTCCACATTATCAGTAAAACCAGTAATGATGAAATCCTCTGTTTTACTCCCCGCCGTTGGTAAAGTGATAGTATCTCCTATATTTAGCTGATACCCCAGCTCTAACTGAACATTTTTATCAATTACAATTTCATTGTACTGTTCTGGACAGGTTCCACTGACTAATTCATAGGATTTTATAATTCCAAAACCAGCCGGCATATAAACCGCTTCAAATTTGATCCCATCCATCAGAAAACTATCACTATGCTTATAGGGTACAATATCTTCAAGATCAGGTTCTTTTTTCAGAACTTCTATCTGTTCTGCTGTAAGCCCCCCGATGGTAGCTTGCTGCATTTGATTCAAAATCTTTTGTTCACTAATTTTGCTGCCTTGTTGGAATAAGGAGATTCCCACAATCAAACTAATTGCCAGTGCAATCGTCAAAACATTAAAAAGGCAAAAAATACGATTTGAACATACATTGCGTTTTGCTAATTTCTTTACAATGGCGCTTGTATCGTTCTCAAAAGGCCATGTCATAGTTGTATCACCTCCATATTTGATAAGGCTATTGTAAAACCCAAATGTCCGCGAAATGTTACAGCGGCCAAAAAATTTCATCAAAAATCAGGGTGAAATGTTACAACGCTCGGACATTTCAAAAAAATTTACGGCGGGCAGCCGGGAATGGCCGTCCGCCACAAAAAATTTCCATTATTCCGAAAGCCTTAAAACTTTATCTGCGATAGCCGCCATTTCTTGATCGTGTGTTATGATAATGCATATTTTTTCTGCAAAGATAGAGTGAATAGACTGTTTCAGTAAATTACTTGTAGCGACATCTAAATTTGAAGTTGCTTCATCAAAAATCATTACATCGAAAAGTGAACAGTAAACATATTTATAGACGTAGTTTTTCCCGGAGGTGGTCGGGCTTTTTTGCGACGTTTCACTTTTGCCGCAATTCTATTTCTAAAACATTTTATTTGCCTTTGCAGTTTACTTCACAAATTGATAGATAGTAGCATAGGCGTTAATGTGCTTTTGGTTCTTTTCGCATGAAAATCATCAGAATGATATATACCATCAATCCACTTGAAAAAGCAAAAAACATAAGGACAAAAAGCCAGCGTACAACTTTAGGACTTACATCAAAATACTTTGCCAGACCGCCGCAAACACCGGCAATTATTTTTCCTTTTCTAACTCGATATAATTTTTTCGTCATATATTTTCCCTTTCTTTGTGATTTAACCCTATCAGTAACAAAATTGAAAGACAGCCGCATAGCAATAGAATTGTGATACTTGCAATCAATTTCTCGGTGGTAGTTTCATAGTAACCCGCAACACCCATTACCGCCGTAATAGGATAGAAAGCTCTTAAAGTGCCGGACATACTCATAAACAGTCCTGCAAAGGAGTACATTTCTGTTAAGATTAGTGCTAACCAATAGCTTTTCTTTGTATATGTTACTAATGCAATGATAGGAGAAACAGCTAAAAATACGCCTATTCCTTCTAAAAAGTACGTTTTCAAAAAATCTAAAACCATTTCTGCCGACAAATCAGAAAAATGTAAATATGCTTCTGTCAAAAAAGTTATTATAAAAATCAGCACATAGACAAATATACTGAAAATAAAAGTAACAATCAGCTTTGCGATAGTCAATTTTACTTCATTGACAGGAATTAGCCTTAAAGTTTTCATTGTGTCGTCTTGTTCCTCCCGGCAAACCATATAACTTCCCAACAGGGCAATAACAGCAGGGATAACAAGCAGGGTAGCCCAAGGCTGAACCATTGTCATGTACCACCCCGCACTATCAATATACTGTCCCTCTAAATCCATACTGTTTCCACCGATAAAAACAACAACGGCGGCTAATAAGGTTGCAAATATGGTAAGTAAGGCGATACTTGAGCGACGGAGTTTTTGACATTCAGCCCAAAGCAATTTCAGCATTGGACACACCTCACTTTCTTTTCAAGGCAATATTAGCAAGCAGAATAAAGATAATATCCCAAACAGCAAAACAAAGCAATGCAAATGGAACATTTATCGTCTGTGAAAAAACCAGTCCCGGAATATCGCCGTTTCGCATAATGATAGCCGCTGTTGAACAAACCGGGTGCAGATATATGTTCGTGTTCATCAAGAAAAATCCTAAGAGGGCATATATCAATGTGATACAGGACGGGAGAATATACCCCTTTGTCATTGATGCGATTGATAGAATAGGCAATATTGCCAAAGCCGTAAGCACTCCTATTTCTAAACATCTTTCAAACAAGTACAAAATACTATTCCCGTCAAATCCGATATATCCGGGAAGCATACCAAACGCCACAGAAGCTATTGCAGCAATCAGCATAAAGACGACTGAATAGAGTAAAACCACAAAAAACTTACTGAAAAAATAACTCATTCTGCTTATCGGTACTATCCAAAGCTGCTTTGCTACATCATGCTGCTTTTCTTCATAGATAAGCATTACACAAAATATCCCTAATACGACTGGCAAAATAATAAAAAGCGTATAACCAAATGCAGACCACCGATAAAACTCTAACGGGTCTATTCCTATTTCTCCTTTGTAACGAAACAGCAGCATTGCGAAAAAAGGCATGATAAGTGCTGCGAGCAGCATTATCAATAAAAGTTTTCTTCGGCGAAGTTTCAGCAGTTCGGTTTCAATCAATTTAAGCAATGCCTTCCCCTCCTGTAATTTTTTTGAAATAGTCCTCCAATGTATCATTGCAAAGCAGAGAACTCATAACGGTAATATCCTGCATGACAAGTACCTTGTTGACTTCGCCCATATCAAGGGAAGCGTCATAAAGCCGTAACGTATGGTCGTCTTGAACAGAATAATCGGTCAAATGGAATTTACGTTCTAAAATCAATGTCGCCTTTGGAATATCGGACACTTGTAACAGGATATATTTACGGTTTTTCTCTTCCAGTTCCCTCATGCCGCTTTCTTCCAAAAGAACGCCATTATCAATAATTCCAATATCGTCGGCCAACAGTGAGATTTCAGAAAGAATATGGCTGGATATAAGAATAGTTTTACCCTGTGCCGCACTTAACTCTTTGATAAAATCCCTTACTTCTGCAATTCCGATAGGGTCAAGCCCGTTTGTCGGTTCGTCCAAAATCAATAATTCCGGGTCATGCAGGATAGCGTTTGCAATCCCAAGCCGCTGTTTCATGCCGAGGGAATATTTACTGAATAGCTTTTTATCCTTATAGGGCAATCCAACTATTTCCAGTGCGTTTTTTACTGCATGAGGGGCGGCTGTGCCACGTAGCTTTGCAAAAATTTCCAGATTTTCTGTTCCGGTTAGGTTTGGATAAAAACCCGGCGTCTCGATAATTGCCCCAATACGGGGATATACCCGTTTTTCCCGTCCTTTGATATTTTTACCAAATACATCCACTTCACCGGAAGTAATAGAAGCCAGTCCTAAAACCATTTTCATAATTGTTGTTTTTCCGGCTCCGTTACGCCCTAACAGACCATAAATCCGTCCTTTTTTTACATGGAGATTAACTTTGCTAACAGCCGTTTGTTCTCCATAGATTTTTGTTAGCTGCTTTGTTTCAATTACGAAATCATTCATAGATGTTTCCTCCTTTTGTACTCCCTATTATAAATCTGTAACCTTGCCATAACCTTGCCGATACCTTGCTTTTTTCATGTTTTATAAAAAAGCCCCGCATTTTTTACAGGGCTTTCGGAAGTAATATGGTAAATTTAGTTCCATTGCCGGAATTGCTTTCGGCGGTGATGGTTCCTTTGTGGACGCTGATAAGTTCCTTTGTAATTGCCAGACCTAATCCGTTTCCTTTCGCAGACCGCGACTGGTCGCACTGGTACATTCTTTCAAAGATATGTGGGAGATTGTCGGAAGTTATCCCCTTTCCATTATCCCAGATTATAATTTTAGCTTGCCGCATATCCTCGTAAATGTGCAATTCCATTTTGTCACCCTCACTGTGAATGATAATGTTTTGCAAAAGGTTATTAAGGACGCGGGTATATGCGTTTACGTCTATACGGATAAAATACTCTGTTTCGGGTATGATAAATTCATATTCAAAATGATTGTTTTCTAAGACAAGAACCCAGTCCGCTATAATGTTGCGGGATAGTTCATTCAAATCTATTTTTTCAAAATGAAAAATCTGCTCCCCGGAATCCAGTTTTACCCACTCAAACAGATTTTCCACAAAGGATTTCATATATTGCGCTTTTTCATGTGCGACATGGATATATTCGTCTTTTTCCTCCCCAGTGACTATTTTGTTTTCAACCGCTTCCAAATAACCCACAAGGGAAGCAAGCGGAGTTTTTACATCATGTGAAAGGCTTGTCATCAGCCGTTTATATGCCTGTTCAGATTGCCTTTGACGTATAAGCTGTGTCTGGCTGTTTACGGCTATTTCGTTAATACCATAGCAAATTTTTTTTGTCATATCGTTTTCATCTGCTAAAATACGTCTGTTCAAATTTCCGCCCTTTATGTCCTCTAAGGCGTCTTTTATCAGCGCAAGCTGTGTTCGCACGCGCCGCAAGGCAGAAACGAGGTACACAATGATAAGCAGCATGAGAGCTAACACTATGAAAAGATAAAAATTTATGTCCATGTTAAGCCTCCTTATTAAAACGATAGCCGACACCCCGGACAGTTAAAATGTAAAAAGGGTGGTCGGGGTCTGGCTCAATCTTTTTCCTTAATTTGCTGATAAAAGACATAATATTACTATCGTCAAAAGCATATTCTTCCTCCCATACCTGTGAATAAATTTGCTTTTTGGTAAATACCCGCCCTTTGTTGGAAGCAAGAAAGAGCAGCAAATCAAATTCTTTCCCTGTAAGCGAAACAGGAATATCTTTGACCGAAACTGTACGGTTTAATTTGTCAATTACCATATCTTTCAGAAGTATATTATCTGTATCTGCCGTAAAGGGATTTAAGGTAGTGTATCGTCGGATAAGGGAATTGACACGTGCCATAAGCTCGTTAATGCTGAATGGCTTTGTCAAATAGTCGTCAGCTCCAAGCCGCAGCCCGAAAACCTTATCTTCTTCGTTGCTTTTTGCGGTAAGCATAAGTACCGGGATATTGCTTGTATCTCTGATTTTTTTGAGAATTTGAAACCCGTCTATATCTGGTAACATTACATCCAGAATAATAAGGGAACAGCTATCTTTACTTTCATCTATCAGACGCAGCCCTTTAATGCCGTTATATGCGACTATGGCTGATAAATTTTCCTGTTCTACGCATTTTGTCATAAGAGCGCAAAGCTCTTTATCATCATCTATAATCAATACATTATTCATGTTGTAACTCCTTTCCCTGTTTCGTTCTTCCATCAATAGGCTTTTCCGCGTCTTTGGGTATCAGCCACATATACCCAAGTTTTGAAACGCCGGGTATGCGCTTCTCGCTGCAAAGTATCTGTACCCGCCTTTCTGAAATGCCCCATTTCTCCGCTGCCTGTGGAGCAGACATATATTCCATATATTCTCCCGTCCTTTCTTCAAACTGTATCAGTATATAATTATACGCGGACAGCCGAAAATGGCCGTCCGCCGTGTTCTATTTTGTCGGCAGCATAATGGAAAATTCCGAACCCCTGCCCAGCTCCGAAACCAGTCTGATATAGCCGCCCTGCCGCGTTATGATCTCGCGGGCCAGATACAGGCCAATGCCCACGCCCTGTTGTTCGTGTACTTCTTCCTCACGATAGAAGCGCCGGAAAATGGCGGCCTGATTGCTTTCGGAAATGCCCTTGCCGGTGTCGGCTACTTTGATCTCCACATACATTTCCCACAGTACCACTGACACAGCGATTTTCCCGCCTGCCGGGGTGTACTTCACCGCATTGTCCAGCAGGTTAAAAAGGGCTTCGGATGTCCATTTGCTGTCATGGGAAACGGCCAAATCCTCCGGGCAGTCCACAGACACGGCGATTTCCTTTTTCTCCGCTGCATACACAATCCCACTCATAGCCTGCGCCACGGTATCAAAAAGGCGGCCAGGTTTCTTATCCAACTGGATCACGCCCGTTTCCAGCCGGGAGGTTTTCACAAGGGCCTGAAAGAGAAAATCCAGCTTATCCGTCTGGCTGCGGATTCCCCGGATAAAGTCAGTGCGCTCCGCCCCGGTCATGGGCTTTTCCAGCAGGGTGTCCGTCGCCATTTTCAGGTTGCTTACCGGCGTTTTCACCTGATGGGAAATATCCGATACAAGGGTCTGTAACTCCTGCCGTTCCTCGTCCACAAGACGGCGGTTTTCCTGCATGATCTGATAAAGCCTTGTCAGCCGGTGTCCGATTCTGGCAAGCTGGGTTTCGCTGTCCTCTGGTCGCTGGGGCGCTTCATTCCCGGCGATCATGTGGTCTAACGTCTGGCACAGATCAGCAGTAAACTGTGACAGCCGCTTTCCAAACGCCTGCGTCAGTACAAAAATCCCCACAAGGGCGCACAGCAGCAGCGCCCCGCCAGTCAGCAGCACCGCTGCCTGTTTTGTCACAAAAAACAGGGCTATGGTAATCCCGGACATGGAGAGGACAAGTCCTATTGCTACCCGGCCAAACAGTCGCTTTACCGAGAGGTTCTTAAACTTCATTTCGCCTCGCCTCCCGTCCACTGATAGCCCATGCCGTAAACGGTCTTGATGTAGGGCGTGCCACCATCGGATTCAATCTTGCTGCGAATCCGGCTGATGGAGGTTGTCAGGGTGTGTTCATCCACAAACTTCTCGTCTATATCCCACAGCTTTTCCAAAAGCTGCCCACGGGTCAGCACTTGCCGGGGATTTTTACGAAACAGGTTCAGCATTTTGTATTCCATCGGGGATAGGGTCAGGGGCTTGCCGTTTAAGGAAGCCGTCTGCTCCGAGAAGTCCAGAAACAGCCGCCCGTCGTCGTAAATATCCTTGGCCGGTTTGTGGTGTTCCAGCATGGCAAACATGGCTTTGATTTTCCGCTGCAAGGCCCCGATCACAAAGGGCTTTGTGATGTAATCCACCGCGCCCACCTCATAGCCCCGTATCTGGTCGCTCTCCTGATCGTTGGCGGTCAGGAAGATTACAATGGTGTCCGGGTGCTGGGGCTTTATCAGCTTGCACAGTTCAAAACCATTCCCATCCGGCAGGTTGATGTCCAGCAGCACTAAATCAAATTCCCTCTGGCGGATGGCGTCGGCTGCGGTTCTGGCATTTAGGGCAGAAGTCACGCCGTAGCCGTCTGCGGTCAGGTTATAGGCCAACATCTTATTCAACAAACTGTCGTCCTCGACAATTAAAATCTGCTTCATATCCTCACTTCCTTTGCTTTTTACAGATAGTATACCAGGCAAATGTCTGCGAAATGTTACAGCGGACGAATTTTTTCAAAAAAATATCCACCTCTATTATAATTTGATTTGTGAATGAGCATTTGCATGAGATAGACGAGGAGTGCCATGCAAGGGTGGAAATGCTTGTGGAACAGATGAAAGCAGAGGCAGGGATTACGGAGGAGTTAAAAGCTACAGAGCAAATGAAGTGGGTTGGACTTGTGAATAATGTGAGGAGTGCCGCAGAGGAGATTGTGTTAAAAGAGTTGGTATATGTGTGAACGTGTGCGGGGGTGGGGAACTGCTTCGCATTTTTGATTTTGCGGAAACTGTGGAATTATATGGAGTGCTATGATATACTGTTAATATTGTTGTGAACGACTATCAAAAATTTTGTGGAGGCAAAAGGCATGATATTGAAAAATAAGTATCCCATATGTGAATTTGATACCAGTAAAAATCCAATTATTCAGCCGGCAAATTTTTTAACTAAAAGTCTTCCGGAAAAATGCGTTATTACTTTTTTTAGGAAAGAGCTGGATCAATTTGTTACGGAAAACAATCTTCCTGTTATTGGTTATCTTAATTCAGAAATATTTGATATACCGATTTATGAGTATGTATATGGTGCGGACAGACTTTGTATTACGATGGCATTTTGTGGTGCGCCCGGTGCAGCGGTAACAGTTGAAGAACTACATGCTATGGGATGTGAAAAGTTCATGGTTTGTGGGGGTGCAGGGGCACTAACAAAGGACAGTAAAGTAGGAGAAATCATTGTTCCGGTCTCTGCAGTCAGAGATGAGGGAACATCCTATCATTACTTAGAGCCATCCTGCGAAATTGAATGCCATAAAGAGACCGTTGAGATTGTTGTTTCGTGTTTGAAACAGATGGGGATTCCATTTACAACAGGAAAAACATGGACGAGCGATGCCATATATAGGGAAACACCTGATATGATTGCATTAAGACGAAGCGAGGGTTGTATCACTGTGGAGATGGAAGCGGCAGCTTTTTTTGCGGTATCACAGTATTATAATATTCCGCTTGCCCAGTTATTATATGCTGGTGATGATGTAAGCGGTGAGGTGTGGGATTCCCGAAATTGGAATATGCAAAAGAATATACGATATGATTTAATTGCATCTGCAATTGAAATTGTAAAGAAATTGTAATAGCGTATGTGCTTATAAGCTTTAAGTCGATAATTAGCTTCCAGCTTTCTGGTGAGATTAGGAAGTAAAAAAGAATGAAATCGGAGGTTGAGATTTTGCAGGAGCAGAGGTTTACAGAAAAAGACTGGAAATTATTTAGAAGTAAGATTGCTGATTGGCAGGAATCTTATATGGACAAGCTCAACAGAGAATACATAGCCATATTAAGTGAAGATGCTAACCCATCAGACAAGTTTTGGAAGTTGGTAAAAAGAATCAAGGAAGACAAAAAGAAAGCAGGGGTTCAGGTGCGTATGAGCAGGTCAAATCTTATTTATAATCTTATTTCACTGCTTAATGAAGGTGCAATTACTTTTGAAGATTTAGAAGATTTTAGTGACGGATTAAAGGAGACCGTAGGTGTCTTTATTGATAAGTAATTTGGAGTAAATGAGCTTTTGGATTGGAATTTATTATGGTAAAATTTTTATATTTGGAGGGAAATGTTAATGGCTTTCAAATTAGACAGTGATGTGACAAAGAAAATTGCAGGCTTTGGAGATGGTCCTGCCTGTTTTAACTGCGAAATGACAAATGAGGGCGGTAATGTTGTATCCTTTGATCCAATCTATCAGTTTTCTAAAGAGGAAATTGAAAAGCGTATTGAAGAAGTCCTTATTACAGTCATGTAGCAAATGAAAGAAAATATGGACAATTATGTTTGGAAACATATTAGAGATTTGGATGAGCTGGAGCATATTCGCATGTCAGCTATGCAGAAATTTTTATCTGATTATGAGCATGGAAAGCAAGAGGGAAGATATGTATTTCATGAATTGCCTGCCAGACTGCCTTATGAACCGGAAAGTTTTGATATTGGCTTGAGTTCCCATTTTTTATTGATGTATCTTTGGGATATGATTTTCATATTCAGTCCATAAAGGAAATGCTGAGAGTGTGTAAAGAAGTTAGAATATTTCCGATTGTTGATTTGGATGCGAATAAAACAGATTTAATCAAAGATGTGATCGATTATTTTCAGAAGGACTATGACGCTATGATAGTTACAACAGAGTATGAGTTCCAAAAAGGAGGAATTGCAGACAATTAGTGTTGTTATTTCGTTCAATACATTTAAGATAAATGAAGGAGATGTTATATGTATTTAAAGAGTCTGTAACTTACTAATTATAGAAAATTTTCAACAGAACAAAATGAGATTGAATTTATTAGTTCCAAGCTTGTTAAAGTAGACAAAAAAATAGAGAACCAAAATGATAAAGATATAGTTGAAAATGATAGCCTTAATGAAGAAATAGCAGAAATTGATGTTGCTTCTGACACAACTTTAATTATTGGAAAAAACAATGCGGGCAAGACAACGATAATTACATCACTGGCTACTTTGATAAATCAAGGGAAATTTGGCATTAATGATTTCAATTATAGATATTTGCAACGATATTTAAAAGAATATGACATTAATGATACGAAAAAGGCATTAAGAGATATATTGCCGACAGATGAGTATAGAAATATGAGTTTTTTCGTGGAATATGAGAATGTTATTATGATTTTAGGAAAAGATTTTGGACAGGATAAAGGGTTATTTGAATTATTTTTTAAGGAGCATGGAGAAGATATTGATCAAGATTTGCCGAAATATGAAAAGTATGATAGAGGCAGAAATATTTTGTATGTAGCAGTTACGAGGGCGATTAAAAACTTGCGTATTCTGTATATTGATGATTTGGAGGAGGTTAGGCATAATATTGAAAAGATATTTGGGAAGGCAGAAGCTTTTCCGAATCAAATGACGTAGGTGCATATTGGGTACATTTTGGGTACACCAGTTTTAAAACTATATAAACGAGAAATAAAAACGCATCAAAATGATACGGTTTTGTAAGAAAAAGTAATGTAAAACAGGACCTGCAACGAACAGGAAAAAGAGTTCGAATAGCGGACATTTGGACTGGAAAGTGCGTAAAATCAGTATTTTCTGGTCTTTGGTTTTCGTTTGTGATGTTATTTTGATGTTAAAAATAGAGCCAGTTACTCTCATTATTCAAAAAATGTATTAGTTGATATTCCTGTCGAACCGTGATAGAATTTCATTGGGTGCTACCATTGATGGTAGGCGGCTGCCCTCTCCGGAGGGACTGTGACCCTCCGTTTACATAGAAACCCCTCTGTGGGAATCTAAAGAAATCTTTGATTTCTTGAAGGGAGGGCTGAGTGGATGTTGACGATTGAAGGATTGATTTCAGTGCTTGGCTTATGCCTGACCTGCTTCGGTCTCGGATACGCCATCGGAAGCAAAGATAGTGATAAGACACACAAATAGCCGCCCTGGTCTGGTAAACTGAGCGGCTATTCTGTAGTCATTTAATTTTTAGGGCCAGCCGTCTATCGGCACTACCTTTTCTATGTATAATATAACATAATATGAACATGGTTTCAAGTGGTATTTCTGCCATCCGGTCTGCGTAGCCTATTTAGAGCTCCAGCCAACTGCTGGTCCTTGTCTGGATACAGGTGGGAGTAGGTGTCCAAATTGAGATTATGCTGGATTATGAGACAGGAAAAGTAGTTACACTTGGGACTTTGACACCGGAATGGTGGATTGGGAAATAACAGGATAGCTGGCACAGGATTGGACAGGCAGGTGATAACAGTATGAGACAAAATTCTACACCCTTTGATGTGACGGAATATGATAGACAGATAAAAAGGACATTGCCCTTTTATGAGGAAATGTTTCAACAGGTTGTTGATATTGTGAGAATATTGAATTTGCAATCAATCAGATGGCTTGATGTGGGATGCGGAACAGGGAAGATGGCTGGAACAGTACTTAACAATTTTGATATACAGAAAATGGTGTGTATTGACGTGGAGCAAGAAATGCTTGAGAGGGCAGAAAGCTTTTGTGATAATGAAAAAGTAGAATTTTTGCAATGTGATGTCAGACAACTGCCTTATCAGGAGATATTTGATGTCGTGACTGCAATACAGATAAATCATTATTTTAAGAGGGATAATCGTATGGCGGCGACTAAAAAAAGTTATAATGCCCTCAAGGACGATGGAATCTATATTTCCTTTGAAAATTTTGCACCAGACAGCGAGGAAGGTGCGAGATTATATTTAGAGCGTTGGAAACAGTTTCAGATTGCGAATGGGAAATCCAAGGAAGAGGTGGATTCCCATATTGGAAGATATGGCAGAGATTATTTTCCAATACCGATTTCAGAATCCATTGGGCTATTGAAGGAATGTGGTTTTCGCATGGTAGAGATTTTTTGGGTGTCTTATATGCAGGTAGGGATATTGGCGAAGAAATAGAGGGCAATACATATGAATCTGATATACAAAAAAGCGACAATAGAAGATATCAATTTGCTGACAAAATCAAGAATTGAAGTATTAAAAGCAGCGAATAAGTTAGCAGATGATGTTGACATGGCAGAGGTAGAAACACAGGCACAGGATTATTATAAGAAAGCATTACCGAACGGAACCCATACCGCCTATCTTGTGTTTGACAGCGACAGATTTATCGGGGCAGGGGGAATCAGTTATTACAGGGTGATGCCGACCTATCATAATGTCAGTGGAAACAAGGCACGATTGTATTTGAAAGTTGGTTTTACCATTGTGGATAAAAATGAGGAAGAATATATTATGGTCTGCAATTTGTAAAAAGCAAATGCGGACAGCAATGCCATGAAGAAATACTGAATTTTGTTATAGATTGGAGAGAGCAGATGATACGACTTGCAGAACTACCAGATTTGGAAAGTATATTACAGATTACCCATGACACTATATCGGAGATATATTCCCATTATTATGCAGAGGGTGTGGTTGAATTTTTCTTACAGCATCACAGCAGGGAGCATATGTTATCGGATATCAAAGATGGGATTGTATGGCTGTTGGAAGAAGAGGGAAGTGTGATAGGAACTGTGACAATTAAAGGGAATGCGGTAAACCGACTTTTTGTTCTGCCCAGCTATCAATCTCATGGATATGGCAGCCGGCTTATGGATTTTGCGGAGGACAAAATTGCAGAACAGTTCACGCATGTTCATATAGATTCCTCATTGGCAGCGAAAGAAATGTATTTGAAACGTGGATATAAGGAAAGGAAAACTTGTAGGATTCAGGCAGATAGTGGCGATATTCTTATCTACGATGAAATGGAAAAACGAGTTGATAAACAACAGGAGAGAATAAATTATAATGGTAAGATTTTTATTCCTCAAAGTAATACAGAAAATGGGGAAGTGGATGGGGAAACAATATTTCGCTATTTTCAGGAGAATGATTTGTTCTGGGCAGAGTATAGTGGCGGGGATGTGTTAAAGGGATATATGATTGGCACTGTAGATAAGAATGGAGAGTTGGATTTTCATTATCAGCATATGAATACAGATCGGCAGGTAAGGATTGGAAAGTGTCACAGTATTCCGCGCATCATGGATAATGGTAAAATTGCATTACAAGAGAAATGGCAATGGCTGAATGGGGATTTGTCTGGTGGGGAGTCTGTGGTAGTAGAGAAATAGAATGTTTTTGTGTGGCAGTTTAGGAATAAGCCAGGGATTTGTTTATTTTTCTATTGTAAGGCAAAAATAAAATGTATATAATATAGTTAGAAGAATCCGAAAGGTAAGGAGATGATTGCTATGACAATGACAAAGGTAGAAATTGATGTGCCGGAAGAAATTGTACCATATACAGTGCTGGAGGATAAGGACACACAAATAACAAGGAATGCAATGCTGGTATTCCCTTATATCAAAAGTGGTGTCATCTCTCATGGAAAGGCAGCAGAAATGTTGTTTCAGATACCACACCGATTATTTCACTGATGAAGGCGGGACAGTTGGAACTGTTACAGAAATTGTTTGGTGTTGTTTATATTCCAAAGGCAGTATATCGGGAATTGACAGAGAATGAAGCATTTTCTGAAGAAATAAGAATGGTGCAAGAGTGTGAATTTCTTTATGTGGAAGAAGTGGACAATGGGAAATCCGTTACCATTTTGCGGAATTTTACTGGATTTAGATGCTGGAGAGAGTGAAGCAATCATTTTGGCAGATGAAAAGCATTCAGATGTACTGTTGATGGACGAGTATTTGATATAATCTACAGAGAAGCAAGGAGGTATTTCTATGAAACTATCTGAAAAAATACAGATACTAAGAAAAGAGAATAATTACTCACAAGAAGAATTAACAGCCGTCTGTAATGTGAGCTGACAATCTATTTCTAAATGGGAAGCTGATATTGCACTTCCAGAAACAGAAAAATTGATTGTATTGAGCAATTTGTTTCAAGTAACTGTTGATGTCTTGTTAAAAGATGAACTTTCAATCAATGGAACAAGAGAAGTCAATACTTGTGGAAATAATGCCATTAGAAAAGAGCGGGCAAAATTATATGAGGGAGCGCTGATTCAAGAAAGCATAGAGGATGAAAATCTTTTGGATTATATTCGTGTTCATAAAATTGAATTATGGAATACAGGAGAAGTACCAAAATACTGGACAGTTATCTTTTTTACATCAGATACCCCTAATTTCCCGGAATTAGCTTCAAGAGCTTTAATAGCAGACCATCAGAAAGTTGGAAATCCAGAGGAAAAAGCTATTGTTTGCCACGAATGCAGAATGCAGGGCATTTTAGATAACGAAATGAATTGGAGCGAATAAAGCAGCATAAAGGAGAAAACAATGTCATGCTATCATGGAGAAGTAATAAATCTAAGTCTTAGAGATGTTACTATACTTAACAAATTTAAAATAATTGATAT
This sequence comes from Eubacteriaceae bacterium, assembly GCA_910575665.1. Taxonomy (GTDB): domain Bacteria; phylum Bacillota; class Clostridia; order Lachnospirales; family Lachnospiraceae; genus Eubacterium_F. The sequence goes on along the minus strand of CAJTFB010000013.1, from coordinate 67,601 downwards.
AAAAAAGCGTTTTTTAGGGGTGGTTAAAATTTATACTGTTGAATTACCAAGTGAGAAAATTGAAAAAATAGCAAAACATTTCCAATCCAATATGAGTACAAAATTAAAAAAAGAATGGTATATTACTGTTCACAATAGAGAGAGAATTATCATTATTTTTCGCACGCGAATATTTGATTTATCTGGAAAAGGTATTACACCTGTTCACGGAAAAACACTTGATGTTTCTTATGCGGAAGATAGAGAAAATTGGAATGAAATGATTAACTATGCCAAAAAAATAGGTATTCCCAATAGTCAATGTGATTTTTTACCAGAAGATTTTTCCAAACGAACATATTGAGTTTAGGAAATGGCAAAACATTTCAAATCTGTTCATTGTGGGTGAAAGGGGGATTTTTGCAAAAAATCATTTTCATTCGATTGATTTTGGAATTATTTGGAGTAGTTTTTCTCCATACTGCACTTGTTCAAATCCACTGAAAAAATGGTAATATCTCTTGGGGGTTGCTATGCCTACATTAGTTTTAGGAGGCGGAGTTGCAGTAGTTGCTGTAATGGCAAATCAATTAATGCTGTTTTTTCTGGCAGAATATATGATTCTATCGGGTGGCGGAGATTTTCTGATTATACTGAAAAGCATGTTATACCACATTGATACGAAAGAAAGGTTGGAGCCTCGTATGAACCATCTAGTGGTAGGAGGTGATGAACCAATCCACAGTATCTTAAAATAGCATAGCCGAACCTATAGAAAAGGTAAAGAATGGCTATGACAATACTAATAGTAGGGGGTATGAATGACAGTGGAAAATCCGCAGAAAAACTACAAAATTTCTTCGGCGTTTTCTTACAATTTCAAATCGCTGTTGACAGAGCAGTTGAAGAAAGAAAATCTAATGGAATGGGTGCAGTGAGTGAATGGAATCAGGGCGAGGGTGCAAGAGATTGTGAAAGAACAGATTATATACGGTTAGCCAAAGGGGAGCGGAGAAATCCGTTCCTTTTCATTATGCAGTTAAAATTATAAAAAATTCCTCGAATTTTTTATAATTTGATGGTATACTTTAATTTGGATGATTTTATATGTATACAGTGTTGAAAGGGGCGTACCCTGTGATCATAAATATTCAAGACGACATTTTAAAGATACAGGCATTAGGACTGCTTGACAGATTATTAGTTGACAAGACCACAAAACGAAATATTATGTGGGCTACAGATGCACATAGTGTGTTGGGAACGAAATATGAACGTAATGAGGAAATTACTTCAGAATTGATAACAGGCAGTAATGCAGGAGTTATCAAAACACGTGCCCGTAAAGCAATGGAACAGCAGACGGAGAGGACCAGACAGCATGCAGAAGTATTTACGCCGTTGTGGATTTGTGACAAGATGAATAATTATGTGGATGAAGTATGGTTTGGCAGTAAAGATATTTTTCAAAAAGATGGGCAGCCGACTGAACGGGTAATATTTCAAGAGGAAAATGGCTGGAAACGTTATGTAGATTCCAGAAGATTAGAAATTACATGTGGAGAAGCCCCTTATCTTGTCAGCAGATATGATGTTGAGACGGGAGAAATGATTATTCCAATTGCGAAACGTATTGGGATATTGGATCGGAAACTGAGGGTAGTAAATGAAAATACAAATACGGAAACAGAATGGTTTCAGTGGGTAGAGAGAGCTTTTCAAGCCACCTATGGATATGAATTTCAAGGGGATAATCTGCTGATAGCACGTGTCAATCTGTTAATGACTTTTGAAGAATATCTGCAGGACAGGTGGCAACGCAAACCGTCTGCCGAAGAATATCAAAAGATTACGAAAGTGATTGTCTGGAACATATGGCAGATGGATGGTTTGACGGGGACTATTCCGTATTGTAAAGCTGAAGAAGCTTACCATCAAATGGATTTGATGGAACTGCTAGGCATAGATACAGAAAGTGAAAAAGAGAATACTCAACCACCTTGCCGTATTTTTGACTGGCGAGGAAAATGTGCTAGCATAGAGTTTTTATCATTACAGAGAAAGGGATAAGGTACTATGAAGTTTGATTTTATTATTGGCAATCCACCATATCAGGATGAAAATGTAGGAGAAAATAAACAAGCAAAACCAATCTATAATCTTTTTATGGATAGTGCCTATGAAATAGGTAATATTGTGGAATTGATTACTCCAGCAAGATTTCTTACACGGGCTGGTGCAACCCCCAAGAACTGGAATATGAAAATGTTGAATGATGAACATTTCAAAGTTCTTTATTATGCAGAAGATAGTTCAAAGATTTTTAATGGAGTAGATATTAAGGGGGGAGTAGCCATTACTTACTACAATAGGAATGAAAATTATGAACCAATAGAAGTTTTTATTAAGAAAGAAGAATTGCGTTCTATTTATGAAAAGGTTAAGTCGCATTTAAAAGACAATATTGGAAATCTTGTTCATAGTCCCGACAGCTATAGATTTACTGATTTAATGTTTGATGAAAATCCAGAACTTGTCACCAGAACAGATAAAGCTCATGCAAAAGCAGTAGCATCAAGTGTTTTTGAACGATATCCTGAAATATTTCGGGAAGTTGAAGAAAAAGGAGATGCTAAGATTATAGGGAGAAAAAACAATGAACGCAAAATGTTTTTTACAAAGATTCATTACTTGAATGATCCTGGAAATCTTCATGCTTGGAAAGTGTTAATTGCAGGTGCTATTGGTACGGGAGCTTTTGGAGAAATAATAAGTGAGCCTATAGTTTTAGAACCTAAAGCTGCCCACACCCAAACTTTTGTAAGCATGGGGGAATTTGAGACAAAATTTGAGGCACAGGCGCTTGCAAAATATCTAAAGACCAAATTTGCAAGGGCAATGCTGGGGGTTATGAAAACAACCCAAAATAATCAGTCCAAGGTTGTATGGTCTAAGATTCCCTTGCAAGATTTTACGGAATCTTCAGATATTGATTGGTTAAAATCCGTTCGAGAGATAGATGCACAGTTATATGAAAAATATGGCTTGGATCAACAAGAGATTGAATTTATTGAATCACATGTAAAGGAGATGGAATGATGAGTGCGAAGACGAAGATTCAGTCCTTTACCCATGTGGTTCCGATGATTTATGCCTATAATACACCGGGAGTTACTTACCATGAGGGCTGGACAAAGATTGGGTATACAGAAAAGCAGACAGTATCACAGAGAATCAATCAGCAAGCACATACAGTAGGGATAAAATGGGAACTGGCATGGCAGGATAATGCTATGTTTAAGGATGGTTCCGGTGAGTATTTTACAGATCGGGAATTTCATACTTATTTAGAGTCTGAAGCGAAGATAGAGCGTGAGAAGGGAACCGAGTGGTTTAAAATTGATGGGCGGGATTCCCAGAACTACTTTAATCGCTTTTCCAGACGGGAAAATATAGAACAGAGTGAAGAAAAATGTACCTATACTTTGCGTAAAGAACAGCAGGAAGCTGTCATTATGACAAAAGAGTATTTTGAAAATGGGGGTTCCGAGTTTTTGTGGAATGCCAAGCCAAGATTTGGCAAGACATTGGCATCCTATGATTTAGTTTGCGAGATGGGTTTTACAAAAGTGCTTATTGTTACAAACAGACCAAGTATAGCAAATTCATGGGCAGATGATTTCCGCAGGTTCATTGGCTGGAGAGATAAGTTATGTTTTGTTTCAGATACAGATGCATTAAAAGATAAGCCAGGAGTTATGACCAGAGATGAATATACAAAAGCCATGATGCCTCTAGATGATACAGATCTAAAGGGAATGGTTGCGTTTGAGTCCCTGCAGGGATTAAAGGGTTCTGTATATTTTGGCGGGGACTACAAAAAACTAAAGTGGATGAGTGATTTGGAGTTTGATCTGTTAATTGTGGATGAGGCGCAGGAAGGTGTTGACACGATAAGGACAGATAGGGCATTTTCTAACATTACCCGTAAATATACACTTTACTTATCAGGAACGCCATTTAAGGCATTAGCAAATGAGCAGTTTGCACCAAATCAGATTTTTAACTGGTCTTATGCGGATGAGCAGGAGGCAAAGGAGAAATGGGACAGGAATGATTATAACCCATATGAGGTGCTGCCAAGACTTACTATGTATACTTACCAGTTGTCCAACATGATTTATGATAAGATAAAAAGAGGGATGGATCTTCCGGATGAGGAAGGGGGTGTTGACTTTGCGTTTGATTTAAATGAATTTTTTATGACCAGTGAAAGCGGTAAATTTATTCATGAGGAAGAGATTCGTAAATTTCTCCATGCCTTGAGTACACAGGAAAGATATCCATTCTCTACGCCAGAATTGAGAGGGGAATTATCCCACACACTGTGGATTTTAAATCGTGTCAACAGTGCAAAGGCATTGGCTAAACTTTTAAAGGAAGATGAGGTGTTCGGGGAATATCACGTTGTTTTGGCAGCAGGAGATAGTAAGTTGGGCAAAGAGGAAGAAAATGAGAGCTCCTACAATAAAGTAAAAACAGCAATTGCGGAATACGACAAGACGATTACACTCAGTGTCGGTCAGCTTACGGTGGGAGTGACCGTTCCGGAATGGAGTGGTGTACTTATGCTCTGCAATATGAAGAGCCCATCTTCTTATATGCAGGCAGCATTTCGGGCACAGAATCCTTGTATACTGACACGAAATGGGCAGCGTTACCGTAAAGAAACAGCTTATATTTTTGATTTTGATCCAGCACGTACACTGATTATTTTTGATGAATTTGCGAATAATTTATCACCTGATACGGTAAGTGGAAATGGAACGAGTGATGAACGAAAAGATAATATCAAACGCCTTCTTAACTTCTTTCCAGTGCTTGGAGAGGACGAAGAAGGAACAATGGAAGAACTGGATGCGGCAGCGGTCTTGTCCATTCCGAGAAAGATTAAAAGTCAGGAAGTTGTCAGACGAGGTTTTCTGTCTAATTTCCTGTTCCAAAATATCAGCAATGTATTCGGTGCGCCAAATGTGGTAAAAGAGATTGTGGAAAAATTGACGCCTGCTCATGAAGAATCAAAAAAAGGCAGACAGGATGCATTGGAGGGAATGTCTGATGTGGCTGTGGATGAAAATGGAGAGGTGGAAATTCCGAAAGAAGTTGTGATTGGAAAGACACAGGATTTATTTGGTGCAAAAGTATATGAACAGTTTGCGCAGGATGTACAGTCACAGGTTAGTAACCTGACAGAAAGTGGAACATATGAGGTGGACAAGCAGATAGAAACGTTAGTAGATACAGTAAAAGACAGTATTAAAGAGAATGTTCTTGCTCCTGTTATCAATGAATACGAGGTGAGGAAGGGTGTGCAGAATCGTTTAGAGAAGCAGGTGAATCGGGATATAGAGCGTTCTTTTGAAAAAATTCAGGGAGACTATAAGCAGCAGGCTATGATAGCAAAAGCTGAATTTGAACATAAACAGAAAGAGGCAGAATCAGAACAGGACATTAAGGCAGCGGAACAGGAATTTCAGCAAGATATGGCTGATGCGATGGAAGCTTTTGTGAAAACAGTGCAGGAGAATGTCCAGAAAACCATAGAAGATAAGCCGAAAGAGCTGGTGGAGCAATTAGAACGGCACAAAGCAGAGCAGGAGAAGAACACTGTTGAGGAAGAAGTACGTGCGCATTTGCGTGGATTTTCCCGAACCATTCCCAGCTTTATCATGGCGTATGGCGATGGTAAACTGACGTTGGCTAATTTTGATGATTATACAGAGGACGATGTATTTCTGGAGGTAACAGGAATTACAGAAGAAGATTTCCGTTTTTTGCGTGATGGAGGAGAGTATGAAAATCCTGAAAGTGGTGAGACGGAGTATTTTGAAGGTCATTTGTTTGACGAAGTAGTTTTCAATGATTCCATAGAGGAATTTTGGAAAAAGAAACAACAACTGGCGAATTATTTTGATGAATCTTTGGAAGAAGATATTTTTGACTACATACCACCACAGAAAACCAATCAAATCTTTACCCCTAAATGGGTGGTTGCAAAAATGGTGGAAGAACTGGAAGCAAATAATCCGGGCTGCTTTGATGATCCGGATAAAACATTTGCAGACCTTTACATGAAATCCGGGCTTTATATTACGGAGATTGTAAAACGCCTGTACCGCAGCGAAGCAATAAAAGCCACATATCCTGATGACAAAGAGCGTATTCGTCATATTTTGCAGAAACAGGTGTATGGTATGGCGCCGACCCGCATTATCTATCTGATTGCGACCAATTATATTTTGGGATTTGATGAGGATTTGAAAGAGGAAGTGAATAATTTTATAGAAGCGGATGCGGCAGAGGCAGCAAAGAAAGGGGAGTTAGCAGAATTGGTGAATGAGTGTTTTGGGAGATGAGAAAGAGTATCAGTGAGCTATTACAATAAAATAGTGTTAAAGGACAACATTCATTTTTCTAGAGGGTCAATCTTCTTGTAAAAGATAAGAAGGGGGATTTGAATATGAGACGATATGTTATGTTTGCATAGCACTGGCTATTGCAATAAAAAGTATTTGTTATAGCCAATGCTATTCCTAAAAATAAAAGTTTAGGGAGGCAGACATGGGCTATTTGAAAGCAGAAGAAATTCTGCCGATGGAGATAATAGAGTTGATACAACAGTATGTTGACGGAGAAAGTATTTATATCCCGCGCAAATCATCACATAGACAGGCATGGGGAACAGGCACAAAAATTAAGCAGGAACTTGTGAGGCGTGACAGACAAATATACGAGGATTATCTTGCAGGAAGCAAGACAGAGGAATTAGCTTGTAAATACTATCTGTCAGAGAAAAGCATACAGCGTATCCTAAGAAAAATGAGAAAACAATAGCATATCCTTCAGACTATCTATTGTTCGTAAAAATATGAGCTGATACCAAAGGACTTTCGCAAAACGACATTGTATTTTTGGTGATAACTCCTTTGTATTGGCTCATGTTTTTTTGTAAAAATGTGTGAGGTGGAAGGCGGGATTAAGATATGTTACGCTATACCACAAAGGGAATGACAGTTTGATTACAGTAAAGTTATAGAAGGAGAAAAATATTTATGGATTATAGCAGAAAAATATCGGAACGTTTATGGAATATGCCGGATAAAGGTGAACTGGAAAGTCACCGCGAAGAAACCTTTATTGATGACATTATCCAAAAAAGCCATATTGAAAAGGAACTGCTCTCTCATTTGGATGGAATGAAGACTGTATTTGATGGTGGTGCAGGATGTGGAAGATTTTCCATTCTCCTTGCAAAACATGGTTGCGAGGTTACACATTTTGATATATCACAGCCTATGATAGATAAGGCAAAGGAATTGGCGGAAAAAGAAGGAGTTCTTGATAAAATAACCTTTGTGAACGGGGCATTGGAAGATTTGAAGGCTTTCAACGATAAATCCTTTGATATGGTGATTTCCTTTGACGCCCCTATTTCATATACTTATCCCAATCAGGAAAAGGTTATCAGCGAACTTATACGCATATGCCGCAAACGAATTATGATAAGTGTATCAAGTCGTTTAGGGTGTCTTCCATACTTAACAAATCCAATACAAAAAAACCAGTTCATATTAGATGAAACCTGTGATGATCCATTTGTAAAATGGTGCATCAGAAATAAAACAAATGCAATCGAAGCTTTTCATTTCAGCAAGGAGGCCGTTATAAAGCTATGGAAGGAAGGACTCATGGGTGGCGACAGTGAAATTGAAGAGTATGAAAAAGGGGGTGTACCGTGGTGCATTACATACACTTTTATGCCGGATGAATTAGAAAATATACTGAAATGTTATGGCGTAAAAAATATTAAAATGGCAGGTCCCGGTGCATATGCAAGAACTCTTCCGAATGAATTACTTGTAAAGATTATGAAGGATTCACAACAGCGTTCTGACTTTTTGGATTTCTGCCATTATTATGACTCTAATCCATTCGTATGCGGCATGGGAAAAGATAACCTATTTGCCCAAGGTGAACTGTGATTATTCTGAAGAATTTCAATTAGTTTACCAATTCCATATGTTTTGTGTTATACTATTTATATCGTTATAATAATGGGACTTTTAAAGGAGGAACTTATGGGAACAGGGATTATCGTATGTGGCTTAAATGGCAGCGGAAAGAGTACAGTAGGCAAAGCTCTTGCGAAAAAGCTGCATTTTCACTTTATAGATAATGAGGATTTATATTTTCCTAAAACAGACCCAGATTATATTTATGCCAATCCACGTTCTCGTGAGGAGGTAGAAAGGTTGCTTAGGAGTGAGATAAGGGCACATGAAAACTTTGTTTTTGCCTCTGTAAAAGGAGATTATGGAGAAAATATCTATCCGTTTTTTCAATATGTTGTATTAATTGATGTTCCAAAGGATATTCGAATACAGCGGGTTAGAGATCGTTCTTTTCAGAAATTTGGTGAAAGAATTTTAAAAGGTGGAGATTTACATGAGCAAGAAGAAAAATTCTTTGATCTTATTAAATCAAGATCCGAGAATACTGTTGAAGAATGGGTGCAGTCTTTAAAATGTCCTGTTTTACGAATTGATGGAACAAAATCTGTTAAAGAAAACGTAGATTTTATCATAGAGCAGATACAAAATATTAATTCTATTGTGTTGACCACTTGAAAGGAATAGGAAATTGTAGAGGTGCTGGAAAAGCTGGTTGTATAAAGAGAATAAGGAGGATCCAATGATAATTTTGATTACAGGAGCGTCCCATACAGGAAAGACGGCGCTTGCCCAAAAATTACTGGAAAAATATAAGTATCCGTATTTATCTATAGACCACTTAAAAATGGGACTTATTCGAAGCGGAAATACGGAGCTTACTCCCGTGAGTGCCGAGAGTGCTCTGACAGATTATCTATGGCCGATCGTGACCGAAATCATTAAGACGGCGATTGAGAATAAGCAGAATCTTATTGTGGAAGGATGTTATATACCTTTTGATTGGTCGAAAGATTTTGAACCAGAGTATTTGGACAATATAAAATATTATTGCCTAGTTATGAGTGATAAGTATATTAAGAATCATTTTGATGATATTAAAAAGTATGCATGTGTAATAGAAGATCGAATCGATGATGCGGGGTGTACACTAGAAGCAGTGCGCAGGGATAATGCTGAAATATTGAGACAGTGTCAGAATTATAAAATTGACTATCTTCTTATTGATGAAGATTATTGGTTTGACATAACTGAAGTTGAAGTAAATGTTAAAAATAAAAAAATTGAAGAAATAGATAAAAGAATGGACCACTGGTTTACAATAGATAAAATAGACACAAAAACTTACATTATTAGTGAATATCGTCATTGGGAGGAAACGCATTGTTATTCATCATTCATTGGATATAAAGCCTGAAATATTGATACGTATGCGAGAAGCATTTGGGCAGTTGAAGGCAGACGGAAAACTTCATCATGGTAGTGGCACATTCCATTATGGAGACTGGGGCGTATGGCTGTAAAAATCTTCGTCTATCGGAAAAATGCTTTGCAGATTTGGATAGCATAATATATAATAGAAATTGAAAAAATTTCAGGAGGAAATAATAGATGAAATATGCAGATCGAATTTCGGAAATTTTAAATGCTTTTTCCCCGGCTCCCCTGCGGGCAGATCAGATGGAAGAATTTTACTGTGACAATACGATGGAATATCGTACAAGTGATAAGTACGATTCTCCCATTGAGGATATATATGACAGTTGCCGGAGCTTTGATGAACGCGACGCCTACCTGCTATTGGGGCACAGAGGATGCGGAAAAAGTACGGAGTTAAATAGAATGTCCGAAAGACTGGCTGTTGACGGATATCCCGTGAAGACCGTTAACTGCAGTCTGGATTTGGATCTGTTTAATATTGTATATTCTGATCTTTTTATATTGATGGGGGAAGCTCTGTTAAAAATTGCGGAAGAATTAAAATGTGAGATTGAGAAGGATGTTCTTGAGAACATTAAGAATTTTTGGCACGAGGGAACAGAAACGTTGATGTCCCAGGAAATAGGGGGAGTTTCTGTGGAGACAGGGATGTCTATCGAAACCGGAGGGATACTGGCAGGATTACTAAATGTCTTCGCAAAAATCAAGGCAGACTTGAAATTGAACGAAGAGAGAAGAAAAGAATACAGACATAAGATAAGTATTCGTTCCAGTGAATGGATCGGGATCTTAAGGAAGGTAGCGGAAAAAATCACCGGCAGAACCGGTGGTAAGCATCCGATCATTATTTTTGAGGATTTGGATAAACTGAATCCGGAAGACGCATGGAAGGTATTTTATAATTACGCGGCGATTCTTTCAGGAATGACCTTTCCGGTGATCTATACTTTTCCCATCGGTCTTTCTTATGACAAAAGATTTTCGGCGATGGATAGTTATTTTACAACCAAGACACTGCCTATGATAAAGATTGAGACGATAGAAGGCGAGCTTTTCCAGGATGGTATAGATATCATACGTGATATCGTAAAGAAGCGCGCAGATCTAGCCCTGTTTGAGAGTGGCGTTGTGGATTTACTGATTCAGTATACGGGAGGTTCCCTCCGGGATCTGTTTCATGTGATCAATACATCGGCAAACCGGGCAAAGCGCAGGGGGAGTGATACAGTCTCTATGGAAGATGCAGGGCGTGCCCTGGAAGAGGTAAAGACCTTCCTGACAAGACGGATCGAGGAAAAGGATTATACGTTTTTATTAAATATATATAATGAGAACAAGGAACGCATCGAAGACAAGGAGATGCTGCTGAATATGCTCCAGGCCTCCGTAGTGTTGGAATATAACGGAAAACGGTGGCATAATGTACATCCGTTGGTTATTAAATTTTTCAGGGAACAGGGGTTGATTCAAGATGTCAGAGAATAGACAGGATGGATTCCAGACACTGGGATGGATCATAAATAATTCAGAGCAGGGGTTGTATCTGGTGGTGGCAGAGGAGCAGATGCAAAAGGAAATTGTCGGGATTTACCGGAAAGGGGCAGTAGAAGTCTACGATTATAAGCAACGTCCAGGGGCTTATATTTTTCGTGATCTGCAGGAATGGGTTCTCAGTCTGCCGGAGACAAAGGTATTTATGATCGCCAACTTTCATCTTGCATTACAGGATGAGGAGAGTTTGAAGCGTTTGAATTTTAGCAGGGATATGATTGATGGGCTCGGAAAAAATTTCATCTTTCTTATCACCCCTTACGGGGATGACAGCCTGGTATGTGGAGCATATGATTTTTACTCTTTTGTAAAGCTCCGCATTTTATTTGATGATCATGAGACAGAACCAGTTAAAGAGGAAAAAATCATTCCTGAAGAAGATGAACTGGTGTTAGAGAATGTGGAGGAACCGGAGGCATTAAAACAAAAATTAGCAGAGGCATATGTTTTGATCGAGCAGGCAAAAGAGGAGAAAGACAAAGGGCATTATTCTGAGAGTGAAAAAATGCTGTTGCATGCGCGAAAGATAAAAGAGAAACTGCTTGGTCCAGAACATTTGGAGATGGCAGAAATTTATTTTGAATTGGCAGAGGTGTATGAGGGCCAGGGAAGGTATAAGGAAGCAGAGGAGCTGGATAAAAAGAGTTTGAGTATAAGACAAAGGGTGTTGGGAGAGGAGCATCCTGACACAGCTGAGAGCTACAATAATCTGGCAGGGGTGTATGAAAGCCAGGGGAGATACAGGGAAGCGGAAGAACTGTATGAAAAGAGCTTGAAAATACATGTAAAAGAACAGGGAGAGGAACATCCGAAAACAGCCACGTGTTATAATAATTTGGCAGGGGTATATCAGGATCAAGGAAGGTATAAGGATGCAGAAGAATTGTATAAAAAGAGCCTTAGTATCAATGAAAAGATATTGGGAAAGAAGCATCCAGGAATAGCTACATATTATAATAATGTGGCAGTGCTGTATACCCTACAGGGAAGGTATAGAGAAGCGGAAGAATTGTATGAAAAGAGTCTTAGAATACATGAAAAAGTACAAGGGGAGGAGCATCCAAACACAGCTGCAAGCTACAATAATCTGGCTGGGGTGTATACCCTACAGGGAAAGTATAGGGAAGCGAAAGAGCTGTATGAAAAGAGCCTAAGGATAAAAGAAAAGGTGCTGGGAGAAGAGCATCCAAACACAGCTGAGAGCTACAATAATCTGGCAGAGGTGTACGAGAGGCAGGGAAGATATAAGGAAGCGGAAGAACTGCATGAAAAGAGCCTGAGAATAACAGAAAAGATATTGGGAGAGGAGCATCCGGACACAGCCACGAGCTATAATAATCTGGCAGGGGTGTACGAGAGGCAGGGAAGGTATAAGGAAGCGGAAAAACTGTATGAAAAGAGCCTTAGTGTAAAAGAAAAGATACTGGGAGAAGAGCATCTGGACACAGCTACGTGTTATAATAATCTGGCGTATTTATATGATAAACAGGGAAAGTATAAGGAAGCAGTAATTTATTATTTGAAAGCATATAAGATTTGTTTTTTCAAACTTGGATGGAATCATCCGAAAACAGATAGTTGTTATAAAAGCCTTGAGAAGATATATACAGAGAATTACCCAGAAAAGGATTTTAAACAGTTTCTGGAGGAAGCTATGAGAGATTAGATAGAGAATGGGAGGGACTGGCCCCTCCCATCTTTTGCATCTTACCGATTCAGTTTTCCCAGAAACTCGTTCATCCTCACATGATCGGAATGGAATACCTCTTCTGGAGTGCCTTCCACTGCGATCACGCCCTGATCCATGAAAATGATACGGTCAGATATATTTTTGGCGAATTCCATCTCGTGGGTTACGATCACCATCGTCATTTTGGCTTCTGCCAGGGAGCGGATCACTTTCAGGACTTCTCCGGTGAGTTCCGGATCCAGCGCAGAGGTTGGTTCGTCGAAGAAGAGAACCTTTGGGTTCAGCGCCAGTGCTCTGGCGATGGCGACGCGTTGCTGCTGTCCGCCGGAGAGCTGGTGGGGATAATAGTCCGCTTTATCGCTCAACCCCATTTTCTGCAAAAGATCTACTGCTTCTTTCATGACTTCTGCCTTTGGGCGTTTCTGCACATGAAGAGGCGCGTCCGTAATATTTTTTATAACGGTGTAGTGAGGAAACAGGTTAAAGTTCTGAAAAACCAGTCCAAAGGATTCTTTTATGGTCTCAAGTTCTGCATTTTTGGCATAGACACAGGTATTTCCCCAGATGAAGGCAGCAGTTTTGCCCAGATAGCTCAGATCTCCGTAATCCATTTTCTCCAGCAGGGTGGCACATCGCAGGAGGGTGGATTTGCCGGAACCGGAGGGACCGATGATAGAGAGCACTTCGCCCTCCGCTACCTTTAGGGAAATATCCTTGAGCACTTCCAGATCCGCAAAGGATTTTTTTACATGATTCATTTCCAGTAGATAATTCAAAGCCATTTCCTCCTCTATTTATAGTAATTCATTTTTTTCTCCAGCTTTTCCATCACAAATGTTACCAGAAGGTTGAAGATGTAATAGAAGACAGCGGAGATGGCAAAAGGCATCAGAGTGGTCTCTCTTGCGGCGATCTGCTTTGCTATGCTGAACATTTCTATATAGGAAAGGGAGTAGGCAAGAGAGGTGTCTTTGACGAGGGTAATGACCTCGTTGGTCACCGAAGGAAGAATGATCTTGATGACCTGGGGAAGAATGATCTTTAAAAAGGTCTGGACCTTGTTGTAGCCCAGGATGGCAGCGGCTTCGTACTGTCCCTTTGGGATCGCTTCGATTCCTGAGCGGTATATTTCGGCGAAATATGCCGCATAGTTAATGGAAAATCCAAGGATGATGGCAGGAAACCGCCAGGCTCCGATGGAAAGACCGAACAGGTAATAGGGAAAAAAGTACACCACCATAAGCTGCAGCATCAGAGGCGTCCCCCGCATGATGGAAATAAAGATGCGGGTAAAGCCGCTGACCGGCCGACATTTTGACATTCTGCCAAATGCCACTACAAAACCGAGGGGCATGGAAAACAGAAGGGTGAGAATAAAGACGCCGAGGGTATTTAACATACCCTCAGACATCTGGGAAAGCATCATGGAAAAACTCATATGTAATTGCTCCTTATTCTAAGCAGGTCATTTCGCTTAATTCATATTTCTTTGCCAACTCATCAAATTTGCCATTCGCTTTCAGGTCGTGAAGGGATTTGTTCACTTTGTCACGAAGTTCTTCGTTGCCGAGTTTGAATCCTATGGCATATTTTTCTGAGTTGAGGTGCTCCTCCAGAATGATGTATTTGCCGTCTCCGCGGTTTTTGATCTGGTACTGTGCCACACCGATATCCATGGCGATGGCATCGATGGAACCTGCCTCCAGCTCCACGAAAGCGGTGTTGTAGTCAGCAAACTCCTGAAGTGCCTTGAAGGTGTCGGAAAGTGCTTTTTGTCCGCCCTCTTCGTCGCTCTTCAGAAGATCCAGGGCAGCGGATGCGGCCTGAACACCGACGGTTTTATCCTTCAGATCGGCGGGAGCAGAGATGCCGGAATCTTTTGCCACAACTACCACCTGGCTGTTGTCAACGTAAGGATCGGACCAGGTGTATTTATCCTCTCTGCCATTCATCGTAAAACCGTTCCAGATGCAGTCCAGGGCGCCGGAATTCAGTTCGTTGTCCTTGTTGTCCCAGACGATGGGCTGTTTGACTAGTTCCCAGTTGTTTAATTTGCACACTTCGGCAGCCAGTTCCAGGTCAAAGCCGGTGTAATCCCCATTGTCGTCCTTAAAACCATAAGGTGGATACTCCGCGTCAAATCCTACGGTGAATTTCTGTCCGCCGGAAGATGTCTGTCCTTCTTTTGCATCTTCCCCGCCGCAGCCGGTAAGGGATGTGAATACACATGCGCTCATAAGCAGTAATGCCAGTAATTTCTTTTTCATAATATACCTCGCTTCTTTTCTTGTACCGCCGGTGTTTTGCCAGATCCTTCATGGGACAGAAAACAGGACGGTATGTAATATCATAACAAGGAATATCTTAACATAGGGAGAGGTTGGTGTCAATCGTTTGAGCGTCCTGGGGTGCTGGAATCAGGAAAAGAGGAGGGGAGTAGAAAAAGATGGAAAGAGGTAATGATTTATGATAGAATAAGTTTTAATGAACATAAAACAGATTGGGAACTTTGAGCACCGGAGGAAAAAAATGAGGACACGACAAGACGCTATTCAGTATTGCCTGTCATTGGGCGGCTGCTATGAGGATTATCCCTTTCGGGACCCAAACTGGACGGTGATCCGCCATAACGACAGCCGTAAGGTATTTGCCTGGATCTTTGAGCGGGAGGGAAATATATGGATCAATGTCAAGTGTGATCCCGAATGGCGGGATTTCTGGCGTAAGGCATTTGATTCGGTGATTCCAGCTTATCATCTGAATAAGAAATATTGGAATTCGATCATTTTAGACGGCACTGTGCCAGAGGAGGATGTTAAGCGGATGATTCGGGAGAGCTATGGATTGACAAGGAAGTAGCAGGAGAAAGGTTTACGTTGGTAGCACTACAATTGGTGCCGTCGAGCTAGGCACATATATATAAAGTATAGAGGTGATACGATTGGATAATCAGTACGGGATAACATTTGAAGAAAATACAGAGGTTAATTATATTGGAGTATTAAATTACTTAAGGGACAATGCAGGTGTTCCATATTCAAATCCTGAGGCGGATGGAATTGAGGAAAAAGAAAAACAACGACTTTTAGAGGTGAAGCAAAGAGGACGAGTTGCAATTGCTGAACTAAAAAAAATGGCGACAGTTTTTGCCGAAAAATATAAGTTAGATAAATATATGCCAATGACTTGGCTTGATAGCTCGAATATCAAGACGCGACGATATTTGTGGGCGCAGCTTAAGTATAGTAAATATGCTGATATTCCGATAAGTATTTCTGTTTTTGTGGAACGAATTAAGAAAGATAGCACGAGATATAGAGTCAGCTTGGAAATAAAAAATGATGGTACAAATAAGGAGGAGATGAGTCAGTATCATTCACATTTAGATCTTCCGCTTAATACGGCAGCAGGGCTTGTCTATGTGTCTGGTAGCAATGAATGGGGAAATCCTGTCGTTATCAATGAATCTCAAGAAGAAATAAAACAGGAAGTGGTTAGCGGCAAGATAAAGAAAGTACAAATATGCAAATTTGTTGAACGCAAAGGCGATGAGACAAATCTATATTATCACACAGAGATATCAAAAGTGATAGAAGCTCTTATTCCTTATTATGAGTATGTGATTGGTATTGAAACAATGGAGTATTTTCCAAGTCTTTCTGAATATGACCCGGGGATTATAGAAGAGGAATATGAGAGGATACTTGGTGATGAAAACCTGGTAAAACGTACATGGCTCGATACTATATATTATTTGTATTTAATGGGTGGAGTTGCCTCTTGCAAGCAGATTGCAAATAAGTATGGAAGCGCTGCTTCGCACTATAATAGGAATGCGACTCATGTGGCTGAGGCAGTACATAAGGAAACAAACTGCCCACTTCATACTAGAGAAACTGGGGAAAATCAGTATTGGCCGGTTTTGTTTTGGGGTAAAGCTTTACCGACAGGTAGTGAAGGCACATTTAGCTATAAACTGAGAGAGCCATTGATGGAAGCAATTAAAAAATTAGAGGAAAGGGGTGTGTTCCAGGAAATGGAAGAAGCATATAACATGGCATATGATAAAAATTTAATATTGTATGGCCCTCCTGGAACAGGAAAAACCTATAATTCTGCAATCTATGCAGTAGCAATCTGTGATGGAATGTCACGGGAAGAGCTTACAGATTATGCTGCTGTAATGGCAAGATATAATGAACTTAAGAAAGCAGGAAGGATTGCATTTACTACATTTCATCAGTCATACGGCTATGAGGAGTTTATAGAAGGCATTAAACCTGTAGTCGATGATGTAAAAGGGGAAATTGGATATACCATAGAACCGGGAATATTTAAGAAATTTTGTGAAAAGGCGGAAAAATGTATTGCCGAACCACATATTTTTATTATTGATGAAATCAATCGCGGAAATATCTCTAAAATATTCGGAGAATTGATTACTCTGATAGAGTGCACAAAGAGAGAGGGAATGCCAGAAGAGGCATCCGCTGTATTACCATATTCAGGTAAGGAATTTACTGTTCCATCTAATGTCTACATATTGGGAACGATGAATACGGCAGATCGTTCTATTGCACTGATGGATACTGCACTTCGTAGACGATTCCAGTTTATCGAAATGATGCCGGATACACAGGTGCTTGTAGACATTCATGCGGATAAGGTAGAAGATTTGAATGTGGCAGCAATGCTTGAGAAGATAAATGAGCGTATCACATTCTTGTATGATAGAGAGCACACCATCGGACATGCCTTTTTTACGGAACTTCAGGGGGAGAATGCCACGATTGAAAAGTTGCAGTCAATCTTTGAGAAGTCGGTCATTCCGCTTTTGCAGGAATACTTCTATGAAGATTATAAGAAGATACAACTTGTACTTGGTGACAATGCAAAGAGCAGCAGCGAATTGAAGTTTATAGTTGATCATAAGGTAGTAGCAAAGGACATTTTTAAAGGAAACGTTGAGGATGTTATAGATCTTCCAGAGAAGAGATACTCGATCAATCAGACGGCTTTTACGAACCTCAATAGCTATAAAGAAATTCTGTAAAGTGTGGTGACGACATGAGTAAACCTTTTGAGGTAAAAGAGTTTGACTCAATTATCTGTAACGAGGATTACAAGAATGACGAAAAATATAAATATTTGAATCGGAAAGAATTCGACAATTTGGTAGCATTTATTCGAGAGTTTTCTGGAGACGAGGAGAGTGCAGGAATATTAGATTTTATGACAATTGGCTGCCGACGAAATATAGGTGAAGTTGTTTCTATTAAAAATTATGTTGGATTGATACAGATGAACAATGGTTTTCAGATTCAGATCTTGCCAAAGATCTTTTTAGGTGATGGTGAAGACGAAGGAAATGCCCAGACAAAGAAAGTGTTCCTCCGAATGCTCCGCAGCATGAAAGACTTTCCGAGTAAGGTGTTTCACGATGCTTCTCTGAAAGTTGATCAGATGAATTTGTATGAGTTGTTTATCAATATGTACTTACAGGAAGCAAGACAGTTGGTAAAGCGAGGTATTCAGTCCGCTTACATAGAGCAAGAGGATAATCAGCGTTATTACAAGGGAAAACTTCTTGTAAATCAGCACGTGAGAGCAAATTTGGCTCACAGAGAGCGCTTTTACGTCGCATACGAGGAATTCCATCCGAACATGCCAGAAAACAAGCTTGTGAAAGCGACGTTATCGAAGTTACAAAAGTTGACCTCCAGTGCCGAAAACTCGAAAGAGATAAGGCAGCTTCTTACTGCATTTGAAATGGTTCAGGCATCGACAAACTATGAGAAGGATTTTTCGAACGTGGTAACAAATAGAAACACAAAATACTATGAAGGGTTGTTGCAATGGTCTAGGGTATTTTTGATGAACAAGAGTTTTACAACGTTTTCTGGCTCCACAACATCAAGGGCACTGTTGTTTCCGATGGAAAGGGTATATGAGAGCTATGTGGCACGGCAATTAAAAAAGGTTATGTGCCTGGACGGTTGGGATGTTTCCAGTCAGGATAGGGGCCATTATCTTTTTGAGAAACCGAGGCGTCAGTTTGCGCTTAGACCAGATATTGTAATGAGAAAAGGGGAACGGACCGTTATTTTAGACACCAAGTGGAAAAGTCTCATCGACAATGAGCGTGCCAATTATGGAATATCCCAGGCTGATATGTATCAGATGTATGCTTATTCAAAAAAATATCAAACATCTGAGATCTGGCTGTTGTATCCAATGAATGATGAGATGAGAGGCCATGACCCTATCCGGTTTGAAAGTGGTGATGGAACAACTGTCAACTTGCATTTTGTGAATGTGGATAAGATCGAGGGAAACTTACAGGAATTAAAGAAAAAATTGGAAATCTAGGGTTGAGAAGGAGGATGTACCCTTCATTGACTTTTTCCTCCTGATATGATACTTTATTCATTAGGGAAACACATTACTTTTCAAGAGGATAAGAGGAGAATCAAAAGAAAATGAAGATTATCATTGTGGGCTGCGGTAAGGTTGGCAAGACGCTGGCAGAGGAGCTGAACAAAGAAGATAATGAGGTGACAGTGATCGATCGCCGGTATGCAGAGGTGGAGTCGCTGTCAAATAAATTTGATGTGATGGGAGTTGTGGGAAACGGAGCCAGTTATAAGACCCAGATGGAGGCGGGCATCGAGAAGGCGGATATACTGATTGCGGTTACGGGATCGGATGAACTGAACCTGTTGTGTTGTCTAATTGCGAAACGGGCGGGAAACTGCCAGACCATAGCGCGGGTTAGGAATCCGGAGTATAGTGAGGAGATCGGCTTTGTGAAGGGCGCGCTGGGGTTGGCGATGACCATCAACCCGGAATTTGCGGCGGCGCAGGAGATCGCAAGGGTGCTGCGGTTTCCATCGGCGATTAAAATCGATACTTTTGCCAAGGGACGGGTGGAGATGTTGAAGTTCCGTGTGCCGGGGGAATCCCGCCTGAATGGCATGCTGGTCATGAATATTGCACCGAAACTAGGGGCGGATGTGCTGGTTTGTGCCGTGGAGAGAGATGGGGAGATCTTTATCCCGAAGGGAGATTTTCGGTTACAGGAGAAGGATGTGGTGTCCATTATCGCCGGACCGAAGAAGGCCAGTGATTTCTTTAAGAAGATTGGGATTGAGACACATCAGGTCAAGGATACGATGATCGTAGGGGGAGGAGATACCGGGTATTATCTCGCGAAGCTGCTCCAGCCCATGGGCATCGGGATCAAACTGATCGAGCAGAATGAGGAGCGGTGCAACCTGCTTTCGGAGCTGCTGCCAAAGGCACAGATCATACATGCCGACGGTTCGGAACAGATCGTGTTGATCGAAGAGGGTGTGGGGCAGGCAGAGGCTTTTGTGGCGCTGACCAATATTGATGAAGAAAATGTTATGCTTTCGCTCTTTGCCAGAAGCCAGACTTCTGGAAAGATCGCGACAAAGATTAACCGGATGGATTTTGACCGTGTGATCAAGGAATTGGATCTGGATACCACCGTATATCCGAAGAAGATCACGGCGCTGTATATCCTTCAGTTTGTGCGGGCGATGAAAAATTCCATCGGCTGCAATGTGGAGACGATGTACCGGATTCTGGATGATAAGGCGGAGGCTCTGGAGTTTGTAGTGAAAGATAGTTCAGAGCTGCCAGGAATTCCGCTAGAAAAGCTTAAGATCAAGGAAAACACACTGGTGGCCTGTATCATACGTGGACGACAGATCATCATTCCGAGAGGAAAGGATGAAATGCGCGTGGGAGACTCGGTGGTGGTGGTGACCACGACGCTGGGACTGAAAGATATCCGAGATGTGATTAGCGTAAGAAAGCAGTAAAGGAGTAAGCATGAGATGAATATTCGCATCGTTATTTATTTTCTTGGCTGGCTTCTTGACTTTGAGGGAGCATTTTTACTACTGCCGTGTTTGGTAGGATTGATTTATCGGGAAGAAGATGCGCTTTATTTTGCTCTGTCTTCCCTGATCTGTCTTGTACTGGGATTTATCATTACCCGATTCCGGCCTAAAAATAAGTCATTGTATGCAAGAGAAGGGTTTGTGATCGTGGCGCTCAGTTGGTTTTTGCTTAGTTTGTTCGGAGCGCTGCCTTTTGTGATGTCCGGGGCGATTCCTTCTTTTGTGGATGCGGTCTTTGAGACGGCTTCCGGATTTACGACTACGGGAGCTACGATTTTGGCAGATGTGGGAGTGATGTCCAAGGCCGTCAACTTTTGGCGGACCTTTACCCACTGGATCGGCGGTATGGGTGTCCTGGTATTTATGATGGCGGTAGTTCCTTTGGCGGACGGACGCAATATGTATCTGATGAAAGCGGAAAGCCCAGGACCTACAGTGGGGAAACTAGTTCCCAGGATCAAGTCTACGGCGAAGATTTTATATGGAATGTACATCGCTCTGTCGGTGTTAGAATTTCTTTTTCTGCTGGCGGGCAAGATGAGTGTCTACGATGCCATGACGACGACATTTGGAACCGCGGGTACTGGTGGTTTTGGTATTTATAGTGACAGCATCGCAGGATTTTCATCCTATATACAAATCGTAGTAACTATATTTATGATCGCCTTTGGTGTGAACTTTACATTTTATTATCTGGTGATCATTGGAAAACGCTGGAAAGACGCCCTGCGGATGGCGGAAGTCAGGGCATATATTCTGATTATCCTGGTGGCAGCGGCGGCGATCAGTGTTAATGTACGCCACATGTATGGAAGCATTTTTGAAGCGGTAAAGCATTCGGCATTTCAGGTAGCTTCCATTATCACAACAACGGGATTTTCCACTGTGGACTTTAACCAGTGGCCAGAGTTTTCCAAAACAATATTGCTCATGCTGATGTTTGTTGGTGCCTGTGCCGGAAGTACTGGCGGAGGAATGAAAGTCTCCCGTATGATTATATGGTTAAAGACATTCTGTAAGGAATTGAAAGTCATGGTTCATCCCAGGAACATCTATAAAGTTTCGGTGGATGGCAGGAAGGTGGAGCACGAGGTGATCCGTTCCGTAAATGTGTTTTTGGTGGCTTATATTCTTACCTATGCGGTTTCTGTTTTACTGGTGAGCATGGATGGATTTGATTTTACAACCAATTTTTCAGGTGTGTCTGCTACCATCAATAATGTGGGACCAGGATTTAATGCGGTGGGACCGATGGAGAACTTTTCCATTTTCTCCCCGTTTTCAAAATGTGTTTTAATATTTGATATGATTGCGGGAAGACTGGAACTTTTCCCAATTTTGCTGCTGTTTTCAAAAGCTACCTGGAAAAAATAAAGTTAGCTCAACGGCGCGAATTTGAACCCACCATGAATGGCGGGTTCAAATTCGCGCCGTTGAGTTAGGTAAAATAACCATTAAATGAGTGTTGACCTGACCCTCAAAATGTTATAAGATGGATACAAGTTACGTTGTGTCAAATTTATAAGGAGGTCATGTTACTCATGAAGAAAATGGTGAAAGGTTTGAGCCTGGTTCTGGTGTGTTCTCTTGTAGCGGGGATCACAGTACCGGTGTCCGCGGCGAAAAAAATGAAGTTAAGCAGCAAAAAGATTACGTTAAAGGTTGGGCAGAAGAAGAAGTTGGAAGTGAAGAATACTGCGAAAAAGGTGAAATGGTCTATTAAGAGTGGGAAAAAGTACATATCACTATCTGGTAAAAAGAAAACGAGTGTAGTGGTAAAGGCAAAAAAACAGGGAAAAGCAGTTGTTTTGGCGAAGATAGGAAACAAAAAACTTACCTGTCAGGTTACCATTAAAAAAGCAAACACGAAGAAACCGACTGTACCGACGACGGCACCGACAGCAACGGTGACGCCGGCGGTGCCAACATTGACACCCGCTGGTACTCTGACTCCGGCACCGTCAGCAAGTCCGATGGAGACTCCGGCTGCTACTCCAGAGGCAACAGAAACTCCGGAACCGGAAGAACCTCTGGAGCCAGGTGAATTCCGTTATGAGGGTCTGGACCGGGCTTGGATTGAGAAAAATATTGATCCATCAAAGCCTGTTGTAGCCATGACATTTGACGATGGTCCTGGTGGTAATGGCAAGGACTTTGTAGATTATGGTCTGAGGATCCAGCAGGCCCTTAAGGATGTGGGAGCTCATGCGACATTTTTCTATATCGGCGGCAATATTGTAAAAAGTGAGGAGTGCAGACAGGAAGTACAGCAGGCATTGGACTGGGGATTTGAGATCGCCAACCATTCCTATGATTATGCCAGTCTGGATAAAGCAAGTGCGGAACAGATTATAGAGAAGCTTGAAAAAACGGACGCTATTCTCAAAGAGATGAGCGGGTATTCCAGTTTTCTGTTCCGGGCGCCGAATGTAGCATACGGCGATACGATGTTTGAAGTGATCGATGCTCCGATCATTGACGTGTCGAACTGGAGCCATGATTATAAGCCAGAAGTAACAAAGGAGCAGATTGTGGCAAATGTGAAAAAAGCCAGAGATGGAGATATTATCAATATGCATTCCGCTTATGAGAAGACAGCAGATGCTGTGCCTGAGATTCTCGCTTATTTTCAGGAGAAGGGAATCCAAGTGGTGTCTGTATCCGAACTATTTGCCATTCGCGGTAAGAAGTTGATGAAGGGCGTAAAATATTTTAGGGTTGACTAAAAAAATCCCCCATCAGATGAAATGGATTTTCAACTGATGGGGGATTTTTCTATTTAATTCTTTGTTTGTCTGTAAAAACAAAAACCATTCTTTCCCTCTTTTTTCTTCTGGTACAGGGCGTCATCTGCACACTTATACAGGTGGTCAAAACTATCTGGCCCGTTGTTTTGAATGGCGATTCCCACACTTATGGTGATACGTATGTCATCTTCTTGAAAACATAAAGGTTTGCTCAGTTCATGGCACAAGTCATTGCAGTATTTTTTGATGCGGCTGATAGATGGCACATCTCTCATAAAAATAACAAATTCATCGCCGCCAAGGCGACCGATGATGTCGGTGCCAAATTTGAAAAACTGCCGCAAAGTTTTTCCGACATGTTTTAAGACATCATCTCCCCGGATATGTCCGTAGTTATCATTGACATATTTGAAATTATCCAGATCCATAATAATAAACGCGTTGATACAGTTTTCTGGATTTTGAAGAGCAATTTCATCTATTTTATTACGTGAGGTTCCCTGGTTATACAGAGAAGTCAGTGTATCGATCTGTGCCTGTCTTTTCAATTCCTGATTCCTCATAACCTCTTCATCGATATTTACGATTCGTCCGATGATATGTGTTTCATCGGTTTCCTTATCGTGATACGGAGCGTAGGTGGTACGGTACCAGCAGAATTTTCCCTCGGTGAACAGTGAACTTCGAAAATCAAAGGCAAAACCTTCTTTTAGATTGGGTAGATTGCGCAGGATGTTGGCATAGTCTTCCAGATCATCCGGGTGAATCGTTGGTATCTGGTAAAGATTCTCTAAATAATTGTCTACGGAGTATATGTTCCTCGCCTCTCCATTTTTAATGATGGTAATGTCAAAATGGTCGGTGGTATAATTATAGTCCACCGTATACTCTTCTTTCCTCTCTGAAATGATGCTTAATTTTTTAAGTAGCAGGCGGAGTTCTTTTTCCTGTTGAACTACTGCATTATGTGCTTCAATATGACTTGTGATATCTGTAATCAAAATATCACTGACATCGGAGCCATCGTCCCGAAGTTTGCCATAGCAGAGTACCACCAGGCTGTTGCCATCTTTACAAAGAATCGGATGTTCAAAATACCCAGAACCATCATCAGTCTTCGAGGCGCGGTTTACTGCTATCATATATTCTTCCCATATGCTGGGGGGAATCAGGTCCCGTAAAGTCATTTTACCAGCATAGACATCTTGGGCGGTAAAGCCTGTAAGTTTTGTAAAATAATCGTTAAAACTGATAATACGCAAATTATCACGATGATCAACGGCATATGTAGCATAATCTACTTCCCGGATCATAGTCAGTCCCCCATTCTCTCTGTTGTATCCCTTTATCATATTCCTTAATGTTGAATAAATATTTCCATTGAGCTAAGTATAACAAATGTTTCATAAAATGGGAAGTAGTATTTTGCTTTGGCTTGACTTTTTTACTTAAAATCGTTATTATCTTTTTAACAGGATTTGGAGGAGGAAGTAATTTTATGTTGTCACAGATCGATGAAATTCTTGTAGCGATAAATGAGTTTATAACGGGTGTTCCACTTATGGTTCTGATCCTTGCCGGAGGATTGTATCTGACATTCCGGCTGGGGTTCATGCAGATGCGAAGGCTGCCCTTGGCTCTCAAGTGGATGGTGAAAAATGAAGAGGGAGGAACCGGTGAAGTCACTTCTTTTGCGGCACTGTGCACGGCTTTATCTGCCACCATCGGCACAGGAAATATCGTGGGTGTGGCGACTGCCATCTGCCTGGGGGGACCAGGAGCTCTTTTTTGGATGGTGACAGCGGCTCTTTTTGGTATGGCGACCAAGTATGCAGAGGGACTTCTCGCGGTGAAATACCGGACGGTGGATCAAGATGGCCATGTATTGGGTGGACCATTTTACTATATCGAAATGGGTATGGGGAAAAAGTGGCGGCCGCTGGCAAAAATATTTGCCTTCTTTGGCGCCTGTGTGGGGCTTTTTGGAATCGGAACATTTTCCCAGGTCAACGGTATTTCATCGGCGATTCAAGGCTTTTTTGATCCAGATCAGGTACATACTGTAAATATCCCTGGGCTGGGAGAGTATTCCTGGACGGTAGTTATTTCCTCAATACTCCTTGCCATATGTGTGGCGTTGGTGGTCATCGGGGGAATCCGCAGGATCGCTAGCGTGTCTCAGGTGGTAGTACCGTTGATGGCTGTTACTTACATATTGTTCTGTGTCGTCCTTATGGTGTGCAATATTACAGAGATCCCGGCGGCTGTGGGAGAAATTCTGCGGGGAGCTTTTGATCCCTCTGCCGTGACAGGAGGGGTCGTGGGAAGCATGATTGTTGCGGTACAGAAGGGAGTTGCCAGGGGAATTTTCTCTAATGAAGCGGGACTGGGATCGGCGCCCATCGCAGCGGCAGCAGCCCAGACGAAGGAACCGGTGAGACAGGGGCTTGTGTCCATGACAGGGACCTTTATCGATACAATTATCATCTGTTCTATGACGGGGATATCCATCGTTCTCACTGGGGCCTGGCGAGTGGAAGGGCTGGAGGGAGTACAGGTCACCACCTATGCCTTTCAAAATGGCTTGCCGATTCCGGCGCAGGCAGCCTCTTTTATCCTGATGCTCTGTCTCGTATTTTTTGCCTTTACGACGATTCTGGGCTGGGATTACTATTCGGAACGGTGTCTAGAATATCTGTCGGGAAGCCGGAAGGTGGTAAAAGTATACCGCTGGCTCTACATCGCCGCGGTATTCATCGGACCGTATATGACGGTAGCCGCGGTGTGGACCATAGCAGATATTTTTAACAGTTTGATGGCCATACCGAATATGATCGCGCTATTTGCCCTTGGTGGCGTGGTTGTGAGAGAGACAAAAGATTTTTTTGGAAAATATAGGAGTGGAAGCAATGTCGCACAATAAACAGAAAAAAATAGCTGTCATCAATGATATATCGGGTTTTGGAAGGTGTTCTGCGGCAGTATCCCTTCCGGTGATTTCCCATATGAGAGTACAGGCCTGTCTGCTGCCAACTTCCATATTTTCCAACCATACGGGTTTTCCATCCTATTATTATAATGATTTTACGGATAAGATGCCGAGGTTTATGGAGGAATGGGAAAAACTGGATCTCCGTTTTGAGGGCATTGCCAGCGGGTTCCTGGGATCGGCGGAACAGATCGAGATTGTGCGGGAATTTATCCGTCAGTTCCGGGATGAGAGAACCCAGGTGATTATCGATCCGGTTATGGGGGAAAATGGAAAAGCCTATCCCACCTATACAGAGGAAATGTGCGACAAGATGAAGCATTTGGTAGAGTATGCCGATATTCTCACACCCAATGTTACGGAAGCTTGTATGCTCACCGGGATGCCCTTTAAGGATAAGAATTGGCAGCGGAAAGAACTGCTGGAGATGATGGCGCGTCTGCGGGAGCTGGGAGCGAAGAAGATCGTGGTATCTGGATTGGATTCCGGACAGTTCATCTCCAATGCAGTAAGTGAGGTTCCTGGAGAATGTAAGCTGTTGCGGCAGAAAAGGGTGGGGAAGGTGCGTTCCGGCACCGGAGACATTTTCTCATCCATTATCGCCGCCGACTGTGTCAATGGGGTGGATTTTGAGACCTCTGTCCGTAAGGCGGCGGCTTTTGTGCAGGAGTGTATCCGTGTGACGGAGTCATTTGATATACCAGAGACAGATGGGGTGTGTTTTGAAGAGGTACTTCATAAATTACGATAGCGAGATTATATATGGCGGCCTATAATGGGCTCAGTGAGGAGCTACAGGAGCGTATCAGCAGGGAGGAACGAAGTTTCTTGGCGCGCTCTGCATGTACAGCTGATGTCGAGGATTTTGAGAAATATTGGCCGTCGATCTAATTACAAAAAAATACATAAGCGCACCAAAATAATCTATTTTCTTTGGCAGCTTTGTTATGTATGATGATACAAGGGCAAATGTCCAGATATCGATGAAAACAATATAATCAGGAGGATATTACCATGAAAAAGGTTACAGGAATGATTAACGCAAAACGTAAAATGGGAAAGATTAACAAGGAAATTTACGGTCATTTTTCGGAGCATTTGGGAAGATGTATCTATGAGGGAATTTTTGTGGGAGAGGATTCTGAGATCCCTAACACAAATGGAATGAGAAACGATGTGGTAGAGGCATTGAAGGAATTGGAGATTCCGGTGCTTCGCTGGCCGGGCGGATGTTTTGCCGATGAGTACCACTGGATGGATGGAATCGGCGAGAAGGAGAACAGAAAGCGCATGATCAATACCCACTGGGGCGGTGTGGTAGAAGATAACAGCTTTGGAACCCATGAATTTTTTGAGCTCTGCGATCAGCTGGGTTGTGAGCCCTACATAAATGGAAATGTGGGCAGCGGGTCCGTGCGGGAGATGTCAGAATGGATCGAGTACATGACCTTTGACGGAGAGTCACCGATGTCAAAACTGCGCCAGAAAAATGGAAGAAAAGAGCCCTGGAAGGTAAAATATTTTGGCGTGGGCAATGAGAACTGGGGCTGCGGCGGCAATATGACGCCGGATTACTATGCCAATATCTACCGCAGATACCAGACATACTGCCGGGATTACGGCGACAATAAGCTGTACAAGATCGCCTGCGGACCGGACGGGGCCAATTATGAGTGGACGGATAAACTCATGAGTATTATCGGCGACCGCTTTGCCGATGCCATCAGCCTGCACTATTATACCGTGCCCTGTGGCTGGGAGAAGAAAAGCAAGGCGACGCAGTTTGATGCGAAGGAATACTATGAGACCATTGACTTGACTCTGCGCATCGAGGAGATGATCGACCGCCATCTGGAGATCATGAGCAAATACGATCCGGAGCACAAGGTTAAATTGATCGTGGACGAGTGGGGCACCTGGCTCCAGGTAGAAGAGGGGACAAATCCGGGATTTCTGTATCAGCAGAATACGATGCGGGATGCCATGGTAGCGGCATTGAACCTGAATATCTTCAACCGTCACTGTGACCGCATCTCTATGGCAAACATCGCCCAGGTAGTAAATGTACTCCAGGCAGTGATCCTGACAGAAGGTGCTAAAATCGTAAAGACACCGACCTATCACGTGTTTGAGATGTACAAACGTCACCAGAATGCTACACTTGTAGACTGCTTTGTAGATACTCCGATGGAAGAATGCGAAGGTTACAACATTCCGTTGATTTCTTCTTCTGCTTCCATCAACGAAGAAGGTGAGCTGACCATTACCCTGGCAAATGCTTCCCTTTCCGAAGAGATTGAGATTTCTACAAGCGTAGAAGGTGAATTTTCCTCTGTGAGCGGAAGGATTCTCACTGGAAAGATGGACGATTTTAATTCCTTTGAGAAGGAGGATGTGGTGAAGCCGGTAGAATTTGATGGAGCTTCTCTGGCAGAGGGCTGCCTGTCAGTGAAAATGCCGCCATGCAGTGTGGTGACACTGATTTTGAAATAATGGATCTTATTGCATGGGGCGGCGGTCTGTGCCGCCCCTAAATGATCTGGGCGGAGAGTACCGTGGATTGGAGAAATGAGGGGGATCATGGGAAAACAGATACCATTTTGCCGCAAATGTATGTGGACAAAGGAGATGCTGGAAAAGGAACGGGTCAAGCTGGAGGATTACATCGCCAACATTCCAGAGGAAGACAAGGTATCTCCCCAGGAGCATGAGAGAAGGCTTTTGATTTGTGACACCTGTCCGGAGCTTCGCAGCGGGCTCTGCGGACAGTGCGGCTGTTATGTGGCAGTGCGGGCGGTGAGAAAAAAGGGGTATTGTCCCCATGTGAGGAGGAAGTGGTGAAAAGTTAATGAAAGTATATTGACCAATAAAGGGTATGATAGCATTGGAAGTGCTTGACAGATTATCTGGAATGCGAACGAAAAAATTATTGACATCACGGCCCATAATGTGATACCATTAATCAAAATTGATAAAGACGAAGATGGTGCAGGAGGTATTTCTCCAGATGTGATCCATTTCCATCAGAGAGACAGAATCGCCGGCTGAAAGTTCTGTCAGGTTCCCTGGGTCATTGACATTCACACCGGAGTTCCGTTTCTGAAATTCAGTAGGGAGCGGCGTGGCTGCGCGTTAAGCGATAATGAGTGCCTGCTGTGATCAGGGAAGAGAAAAAGAGCTTTTCTGTGAGTGGTGGGAATCAGGGTGGTACCGCGGAGATGTAAGTCCGTCCCTTGTAAGCATGGAGAACATGCCTGTGGGGGACGGACTTTTTTATTTTAGTAGGAAAGTTCACCCTGCGGAGCCAAAGAATGGCGAAGGCAATTCTTTAGAGGTGCGCGTTTCTCAGCCGCACCTTGCATGTTATTTCTGGATACAGACTATAAAACGAAGCAGCAGGATAAAATATGTATCCTGCGGAAATGAGGAGATCATGAAAGAAAAACTTGAAAAGATCATGAAGGATGCCCTGTCTCAGATCGAGACATCTGAAGGACTGGATAAGCTGAATGATATCCGGGTGGCATTTCTTGGAAAAAAAGGAGAACTTACCAGCGTGCTTAAATCTATGAAAGATGTGGCGCCGGAGGATCGGCCGAAGGTAGGCCAGCTGGTGAACGAGGCGAGAAAAGACATCGAGGCAAAGCTGGAGGCGAAAAAAACAGCATTTGCTAAAGCTCTCCGCGAAGAGAAGATGAAAGCCGAAGTGATCGATGTGACTCTTCCGGGAAAGAAACCGAAACTGGGACATAGACACCCGAATACCATTGCGCTGGAAGAAGTGGAAAAAATATTTGTGGGACTTGGTTATGAGGTTGTGGAAGGCCCCGAAGTGGAATATGATTATTATAACTTTGAGGCATTGAATATCCCGGCGAACCATCCGGCGAAGGATGAGCAGGATACCTTTTATATCAATGATAAATTTTTGCTGCGTACCCAGACCTCTTCGGTACAGGTTCGGGTGATGGAGGAAGGAAAGCTTCCGATCCGCATGATCGCACCGGGAAGAGTATTCCGTTCCGATGAGGTGGACGCCACCCATTCTCCATCCTTTCATCAGATCGAGGGACTTGTGATTGATAAAAATATCACCTTTGCAGATCTGAAGGGCACCCTGTCAGAATTTGCCAGAGAGCTGTTTGGAGAGGGAACAAAGGTAAAATTCCGCCCCCATCATTTCCCATTTACAGAGCCGAGCGCGGAGATGGATGTGACCTGCTTTAAGTGCGGCGGAAAGGGTTGCCGTTTCTGTAAGGGCGAGGGCTGGATTGAGATCCTGGGCTGCGGAATGGTTCATCCCCACGTATTGGAGATGAGCCACATCGATCCGGAAGAATACACAGGTTTTGCTTTCGGAGTTGGTTTGGAGCGAATCGCACTGCTGAAATACGAAATTGACGATATGCGTCTTCTCTATGAAAATGACAAGCGTTTTCTGGAGCAGTTTTAGTATAGGATGCGGCGCAGTGCCGACGGACATCCGTAAATAAAAGAAAAGAGGTTAGTAGAATGAATACACCATTATCGTGGATAAAAGCATATGTTCCGGAACTGGAATGTACCGAAAAGGAGTACATGGACGCCATGACCCTGTCTGGTACCAAAGTGGAGGGATATGAAAAATTTGACGAGGATCTGGATCAGATTATCGTGGGAAGGATTGATAAGATCGAAAAGCATCCGGATGCGGATAAGCTGGTTGTCTGCCAGGTATCAGTGGATGAGCAGGGAACCCAGGTACAGATCGTGACGGGAGCGCCCAATGTGAAAGAGGGGCAGAAAGTTCCTGTGGTGCTTGACGGGGGCCGTGTGGCAGGCGGTCATGATGGATCTAAGACACCGGGAGGCATCAAGATCAAAAAGGGAAAACTTCGCGGTGTGGAGTCCTGTGGCATGATGTGTTCCATCGAGGAACTGGGATCTTCCAGAGATTTTTATCCCGACGCTCCGGAAAATGGGATTTATATCCTCAGTGACAATCTCGAATATAAAGATGCGCCGGTGGGCAGCGACGCCATCGCGCTTCTGGGACTGCGGGATGCCAATTTTGAATACGAGGTGACCTCTAACCGCGTGGACTGCTTTGGCGTGATCGGTATCGCCAGAGAGGCAGCGGCGACCTTCCGCAAACCCTTCTGTCCGCCGGAGGTAAAAGCAGTGGGCAACGACGAGAAGGCAGAAGATTATATTTCTGTAGAGATAGAAAATAAGGAGCTCTGTTCCCGGTATGTGGCGCGGGTGGTAAAAGATATCAAGCTGGCGCCGTCACCGGAGTGGATGCAGAGAAGACTGGCGGCATGCGGAATCCGTCCCATCAACAATATTGTGGATATCACCAACTATGTGATGGAGGAATACTCCCAGCCAATGCATGCCTATGATCTGGATACCATTGCCGGCAGAAAGATCGTTGTGAGAAATGCAAAGCAGGGAGAGACCTTTATGACCCTGGATGGACAGGAGCGCCAGCTGGATGATTCCATACTGATGATCTGCGACGGAGAGAAGGCAGTGGGCATCGCCGGCATCATGGGTGGAGAAAATTCCAAGATCACCGATGACGTGAAAACGATGCTTTTTGAGGCGGCGTGCTTTGACGGCACCAATATTCGTCTGTCCGGGAAAAAGCTGGGCATGCGTACCGACGCCCAGGCGAAGTTTGAAAAAGGACTGGATCCCAATACCACCCTGGAGGCGATGAACCGCGCCTGCCAGCTGATCGAGGAGCTGGGCGCCGGCACCGTTGTAGGCGGCTGTGTGGATATTTATCCGGTAAAACGGGAAGAGGAGACCGTGGCATACGATCCGGAAAAGATCAATGCCCTTCTGGGAACCGACATCAGTGAAGAAGAAATGATCCGTTATTTTGAGATGGTATGTCTTCCGGTGGACCGGGAAAAACGGCTGGTGCATGTGCCAACCTGGAGACAGGATGTTCACCGTCTGGCTGATCTGGCAGAGGAAGTGGCAAGATTTTATGGCTATGACAAAATTCCTGCCACCCTTCCCAGCGGTGAGGCGACAGCCGGAAAATTATCTTATCAGACAGAGATCAGTAACATTGCGAGAAATGTAGTAGAGCAGGCGGGCTTCTGTGAGGGAATGAGTTATTCTTTTGAGAGTCCAAAAGTATTCGACAAACTGTTGATTCCGGAGCAAAGCGACGTGAGAAAGGCGATTGTGATCTCTAACCCTCTGGGAGAGGATTACAGTATCATGAGAACCCTGTCGCTGAATGGAATGCTGACTTCCCTTTCCACCAACTACAACCGCAGAAATAAGGATGTAAGGCTGTATGAACTGGCGAACATTTATCTGCCCAAGAGCCTTCCTTTGGAGGAGCTTCCGGAGGAGCGTCTGCAGCTGACACTGGGAATGTACGGAGAGGGTGATTTCTTCGACATGAAAGGTGTGGTAGAGGGAATTTTTGATAAACTGGGAATTCATAAGACCCTTTCCTACACACCGGAGGATGACCGTCCCTACTTACATCCGGGGCGCCGGGCGGATATTGTACTGGAGGGCAGGACGCTGGGATTTCTGGGTGAGGTACATCCGGAAGTATTGGATCATTACAGCATTGGAACCAAGGCCTATGTGGCGGTTCTGGACGTGGAGATGCTGGCGGAGCTGGCGGATTTTGATATCAAATATAAAGGAGTTGCCAAATTCCCTGCTGTCACGAGAGATATCTCCCTTGTGATGAAGAAGAATGTTCTCGCCGGACAGGTGGAGGAGATCATCCGTAAAAATGGCGGAAAGATTCTGGAGAGTTATAAACTGTTCGATGTGTACGAAGGAGAGCAGCTGGCAGCAGATGAGAAGTCACTGGCTTATTCCATTCTATTCCGTGCCGCGGACCGCACGCTGGAGGATAAGGACGTGACGGCGGTGATGGATAAAATACTGAAGAAAATGGAAAGCTTAGGAGTAAAAATACGTCAATAATATTCCTTGGAGGGATTGTTTTGAAAAAATTGATTCGTAACTTACTGGCACTTGCCTTTATCGGTTACATGGTACTTCTGATTTATTTTCTGTTTTTCAGTGAAGAATATGGGCGCACTACCCATTACACTGATTATCAGTACAACCTTGTGTTGTTCCGGGAGATTACCCGGTACATCCGTCACCGGGATATCCTGGGATTTGGTTTTGTCATGATCAATCTGGTGGGAAATGTGGTAGTGTTCATGCCCTTTGGTTTTTTTGTGCCGAGCCTGGAAAAAAGGCGCCGTGGATATTTTCTGGATTTTTTGAAGATAACTCTCCTCGGCTTTTTGTTCAGTCTGGTGGTGGAGACCGTACAGCTGGTGACGAAGGTTGGATGTTTTGATGTGGATGACCTGTTTTTGAATACGATAGGCGTCGTACTGGGGTATCTATGTTATGGTATCTGCCGGTTTATCTGGAACTTCGTACGCAGGAAAAATAGCGCTTCGTAATGGAGGAAATATATGCAGATTCGTATCGGGAAGAGAAGAAAGATTCAGTTTACAGATAAAAAGCATCCGCTGCAGGGGATTCTGTCTGCCCTGCTGGCGGCGTTGTCTTTTGCCATGATGATCATATTGTTTGTGTGTTCCGGCATGGAAAAAGGAAATGGCGGAATCATGTACGGATACCTGGGCATCTTGAATTTACTGCTCTCCGTGACGGGCTTTGTGCTTTCGCTGAGATGTCTGAAACGAGAGGACATCTATGTCACCACCCCCACGATTGGTTCGGTCTTTAATGGGGTCATTATCATCATCTATCTGATCCTGTATTTCATGGGGGCTTTGGTGTGATTCTTATCACGGGACATATCAGATCAGTTCCTTCAGATCTGTGATCGTCTTTGAGATCTTCAGCTTTTCCAGACGGTTTTTGTACTCTGCCGGGGAGAGCTCTTCTACATAGTTGACAGGATATTTTTTATCGTATCCTTTTCGGATCAGCACCGATGCCGCTTTGTTGTAGGCAACGGCGGCATCGGTCTCTGATTCATAGCGTCCTACGATAAAGTCGCTTTTCCAGTGAATGCGCGTTTCATACAGGGTTTTTCCCTGGTGTGTTTTTCGGAAGACACCATGATAGCGATTGATAATCTCGATATTTTCATAGCGGAAATCCCGCATATTTCCATTGACGAAAAGAAAATCCCTTCCTGCTACCCCATAATTTTTTATGCCGTACCGGGACAGAATGTTTACCTGCATACCGTAATCGCTGACAAAGAGATGCCCGCCCCGCCTCGTTATGGTGTGGGTGGAATAGTAAAAGAGATCGTCAATATCGAAAATATAATAATCTTCCGGTGAAAAATAGTAATGAAAATATTTCTCGTGCAGATAGACCGGCGTCTTTATATAGATCCCATTGTCCCGAAAATTGATAAGCGTTACCCATTTGCGAAAAGAAAGAGCCTGGGGACATGAGGAAAAATCCTCCAGAGTGTATTTGGCATCCTGGAGAATGGAATCTGCCAGATGATAGGCGAGACTGGCAGCATCTTCTGTAGAAAAACTGCCGAGACTGATATGTTTATTTTGATATGTGATGGAACTGCGGTAATATAAGGTTCCGTCTTTTTTTGTTGCCGTGTATACCCCTGGTTTCATAGCGTTCTCCTGGATCTGTAAGTTGTGGCAAAATACATGCCACCTGGTATTTTTCTATAAGTTTAGCAGAAATCTGGGTGAGAGGCAAGGGGGAGTGGCATGTCGTTCGTCGCAAATTCATGTCGTTGGCGACAAAATATGGAAAAATAGGAGGAAAGGTGTTATAATATGTTTGAGGACACTGATAAGTATGTCAGAAAACCAAGGAGGAGATGAAAGAATGCACTCTAAGAATCTGGAAGATACAGAGCTTTGGAAAGCTTACAAGAGCAAGATTAATTCTGAGGACAGGCGGTGCCTCTGGGTTTTTAGAGGAAGACAACTCGAAAAACTATGTTGCAATATTTTCCTGACTTTTTTACTGAAGAACAGATAAAAGAAAAAATGAAACGTTATAATTTGAAGACGATGTTTCATTTGGTAAAAAAATTCTTCAAGAAGGAATATGACTATGCTGGAACAGAAATCGAATTAAGCAACCGTTACCAAAATACAATTACGGGAGATTATTTAGTAGACAATTTATTGTTTCTGTCCTATTTGTTGTAAAATCAGTTAAACAGGAAATTGGCAAGTTGGAAGCACAGGTTGTATATTTTTTGCATGAAAAGGGTGCATACGAAGTAGGGAAGAATTTATTTCTGCAATGAGGAAATGGTATCAGCAGAGGAAAGGGGAGATTTTTGAAAGAAAAGGTTTTTTGTAGGGTAAAGTAGGTTGCATATACTCTTATTTTGCCCATATTAACGGCACAAGGAGTGTATCAATTTATTATTTTGATTTAATGTGTATTAAAAGACTAAGGATGGGGATATAGATGAAAGAACAAGAATATCAAGGAATAGGATATGCACCTTTGCAATTGATAAATGAAGATGTATACAAGGTTATTGCAGGACAGGAAGCGGCTATAGATGTTGGTGGAAGTATGGTTGCAAGTTTTACATTAAATACCTTTGAGGGACTTGTTAATTTGTTTTATAAAAATTCAGATGAGTTGTCTTATAAAGAGTTTGTGAGGGTTTTAAGCAATTCTATGACAGAGGCGTTACATGACGGAACCAAGACCGGAATAAGTTCCGTTTTGAAAGAAGCCTTGGGGCTGGAGACAATAGGAGAGGTGTCTGTCGACTTTACAAGTGGATTTTTATATGATTTTTCGAGAAGTGCCTATAAGCATTATACAGGCGAGATAGATGCAGACCAACTTATTGAAAGAACTTCTAAATCTGCATTGGATAATGTTTTAGGAAGTCTAACGGGAGCAGCTTGGGGATTTGGGAGAAGGATATGTAATGATATTGTTGGTTTGGGAGCAACACTTGGTAGTATGCTTGCTTCGCCTGCAGGAGTAATCATGGGAAGCATGTTTTGTACTGGCGTGACTGCATGTATTCGGACTACAATTATTAATAATGCACAAAAAGATGCCTATGCAAGGATTGAGGATTCCCTTGTATCATATTATCATCAGTTAGAATTTCTAGATGGCGTTTCCGTGGTGCCGCTTCAAATTATAGATGGTATTTCTGATTTTCAGGGAACATCAGGCTTCAGTTTAAAGGGGCTGGTACCAATGTATAATATAATTTCTGATTTTGAAGAGTATAATTATCGAAAAAAAGTTTTGATAAATATGGAAAAAGAGTTTGTGGATAGGAGAAAAGAATGGGATTTCAAGGCATATCAGTTGAAGCAGACGATGCTTGATATGCAGAAACAGCGAATAGCGCAATTGGAGGTGAAATATAATGTGGCGATGCAGGAACTTAAAAGTGATTTTCAGTTAAAAATTCAACAAGGAGTGGAAGAGCAATATCAACAATACCTTTCTGTTGCCAAATATATTAATGGTGAAATTGAGACAAAACGTTCGGAGTTGCGAAAAATTGAAAGAGAACAGAAAATTACTATCGAAAGCCAGAGGCACAAAAGAGAAGTCAATGAAAAGTTTATTCATGTATTACAAACAATGGATTTGTCCGATGGGAGCGAGACGGATACAGTAAAGAAAATGGTGAGTTCAATAATTGAACAGTTAAATGAAGATACTTTTATTGCAAAAGTACATGCAGAAGATATTATTCCGTTATTGAGGTGAGAGAATGTTATTTAAAAAGAGATTGGCAAGATTTTATGCGACCGTGCTTCGGGAAAAAGGAGAGAATGTAAAAGTTCTTGCTGAAGATATGCAGCGATATATTAGTGAGAAGCAGGTGGAAGTTTCAGATTACGGGAACTATCTTAATAGGGCTTATAACAGGCTTATGCAGGAAAAGGTTGAGGAATATGAAAATGCCAGAGAACTATATAATAGTTTGTTGGGAGTTTTGCTGGATTATTCCCAGTGTAATTTTGGAATTCGTATTTTGAAGAAAAAAAGCAGGATGTGTATATGAATCAAAAATTATGTAACACAAGAATACATATGATTAAACAATGGAAAAAAAATTATAAATCATCCATTTATGAATGCAAGCAACTGATTGATTTGATAAAAGATGCTATGGAGGATACGCAGTATAATTATCTGATTTTGTTCCAGAATCAGAAATTGCTGGAAATAGTCCCAGAGGATATAGGGAAAAAAGCTGGCAAGGTAAAGTATAATGATTTGCAGAAGAAATTGTGGCATGACAGTTCTGACGATGCCGCAAAAAAGGCATGGTATGCCGCAAAAACTGTGGAAGAAGAATTAAAAATATTTCAAGAAGAATTGTGGCAGTTAAAAATTGTAAGAAAACAACTTTTTGGAAGGGTAGAAGACTGTAAAACAGGTATAGCAGCATTTGAGCAGGCAAATGAAGTTTTGAAGCATAGAATGAATGCGTTGAAGGAACAACAGCAACAAGTAGATGATAGAAAAAAACAATTAAAAAAAGATACACATAAGATTTGGTTGAATTATTTTAGCAATAGCAGGGAATGCAAGGAATATGAAAATCAAATATCAATTATCCAGCGGGATGTGGATTTAATAACAGCGGAGATTAAGGATAGGGAAACGAAAAGAGATGAAAAGATTTCAGCAATAAGAACTGTCAAAAATACACAAAAAGATATTAAATGCAAAAAAAATGCTTTGATTGAGGAGAACAAGTCTGATGTGGTGAAAAAGCAGGAGTGTATTGCTCAAATAAAAGAAATAGAACAACGCGAAAGATACTATCATGGAGAAGCTGATAAGGCAAATAAAAGAAATAATGCACTTTGTCAAGAACATAAAAGGCTTGATCGGATTGTTAAGGCGATTAAAATATCTCATAAGCATGACCCGGAGTTTGGTGAAAAAATTGCCAGACTAAAAAGCTTAAGTTCCGATATAGATCATGCGCAATATGAGCGTGATATAAATAAGAGAAAAGAGAAAGGTTGTAATAGTGAATGGCAAACTGTTCAGGAACAAATCAATTATTATCAGGCCAATCAGGATAGAAGAAATGAGGAGATTGATAAATATAAGAAAGAACAAGAAAATTTAAGTGCCCAATATATTAGTTTGCAGGAAGACATTGCAGAACTGCAATCGGAGATTGATATATTATGGAAAAAAAAGCGGTCATATTTTGCTAAAATAAAAGAAATTCGTAATCAGAAGAAAGAATATATGGATAAAAAATTTGATGAGTTGATGGATTCGTGTCAGAACTTATTGGAGGTGTAGGCGTGGAGAAAAATATTTTTGTTTTGAAATTGGGATTTGAATATAATATCTGCGATAGGTTAGTTTTTGATTTGATACAATGCGGTATTGATGATGGAAAGAAAATAAGTAATGTTTTAGATGTTTTTCCATATAGAATCATAGCAGATTCACTTGCAAAATTACATAATAATGGATTGATATTTATTCACATGAATACGGGGGAATGTCAGTTGACATCCGAGGTTTTGAAGGTTGGTAATATGCTAGAGGACGAGCAAATTACGTTTTTTGACAAGCAGGAAAAAGCGAAAGATGCCGTCGGACGAATATTGAAGAATTTTGATGGACAGCAAAAAGTGATATTATGAAAAGGAGAGGCCATATGACGCGTGAGGAAGCTTTTGTTAGATGGAATACGGAAATTCAGGATTGGCTTAAATATTTGAATAAAAGGGAGGAATTGATTCAAATTCATGAGGAGAAGGAAAAACAAATTGGAAACTTGGCAAAAATACGCCGTCAAAAACAAGCATTGTACAATGTGCGCTCAGGAGTTTTTGCAAATCCTCAGTTGTTATTGGCCTTCATTCATCCAGAATCTATTTCTCAAGAACATATCAGATTAAATAACTTTTCTTCGGATAAATTAAATGATTCGCAAAAAATGGCAGTAAATATGGCCTTAAGTGGTCAGTGCTTTACGTTGATACAGGGGCCTCCTGGTACGGGAAAAACAAGTGTCATAACGGAAATATGCAGTCAGATTCTTTTGAAGGAATCAGAGGCCAGAATTTTAGTATGTTCGGAAACACATGTGGCAGTAAATAATATTTTTCATAATTTAGAAAATAAATTCTTAAATTTTATGGGATTGCGGATTAATGATAAAGAATTTGATGAGGAAAAAACAAGGGAAAGATTTCAGGCAAATAAAGTTTTGTTAGACTATCGGGAACGTTTGTTGCATAAGGAGATACCTCATGGTGTTGCTGATTTTCTCAAAAAATAGATAGAAAGTAATCCTCGAAGGATGAGAGATATGTTATTTTATACTAGTAGATTTGTGGGCATTACTTGCAATGGAATAGGTGGTGTTTCTTTTAATGCTAAATATCCATTTGATTATGTGATTATAGATGAAAACTCTAAGATTTCTTTTCCTGAAATCATCCTTGCCTTAATCTGGGGAAAAAGGGCAGTGATGGTTGGTGATCCGGTGCAGTTGTCCCCGGTATATACAGAGTTGGACCGACAGGCGATGGAAGAGACTGGAGTCAAGCATATTGAAACGGATACATACATTGAAGAAGTATACAATAGGATTCCCGCACATGCATTTGTCATGTTGAATAGGCAATACAGGATGTCAGATGAAATATCTGCCATAGTTAGTAAATATTTTTACCAGGGAAAATTGCTGAATGGAATAGAAAATAATTCTATTCCTGAAAGTGTTGTCTGGGCGGATTATTTAACGGAAAATAAATGGCCAGATGTCTCTACTATGGAAAAGAAACATTCGCCATTCAATTTGGATGAAATTAGTGTTATAAAGAAAATATTAAAAGAGGAGGCAGCCATATGCGCAAATTTGGGAAAAAAGAAGCAGCTTAGCGTTATTGCACCATATAAAGGCCAGAAATCCAAATTAATTCAAATGCTGACTGGAGATAAGGATATCAAAGAAATGAAAAGATATCTAAAAATTAGAATTGATACGGTGGATTCTATACAGGGACGTGACAGTGACGTGGTGATTTTTTCTATTACGAGAAATTGGGGAACCAGTTTCTTTTTTGCAAATTACAAACGCCTCAATGTTGCTTTTTCCAGAGCAAAACGGAAATTATGGATAGTAGGCCAGAGACGTTATACAGATAATGTTTTTCATTTGATTGAAAATAAAAGGGTATATATGTTAAGGGAGATCGGGGACTCATGTCTTAATAAATTTTTTGTAGTTGATTAGTTTGCAATGACGTATTGCTTTTGGTTGTTTAGGAGTTTGTAACGATATGATGTGCAGTTATAGTATCTTCCTTATTTTCTTCTTTTTTCCTTATATATGAAAATGACACCGGAGCGGTGTACTCTAGCTCGACGGCGCCAATCCGAAATCTTCGACCACCGCTTGTGATTTTCCAATTTACAAGGAAACGGAATGGAGGTACGTTGATTGATATTGACGTAGCAAATTGTGAAATCACAAGTCGGAGGCAGGGTTCAAATTGGCGCCGTCGAGCTATCTGTCCCGGTTATTCTTTTCCCTCAATCAGATAATCATAAAAGACATGAAAAATCTCGCAGATCATCTACAGGACAATTATCGAATGAATAGAAAAATGTAACAGTATCCGCAGACAGCTGACAGCCCTGCCAGAACATTACGGTGTGGATGTAAGTGCTTTACCAGAATTAAGCAGCAGGGATTTCTGGTCTACGGAATGGGACCAGGGGAATTTATAAAGTCGTTCGTGCTTCTGATAAGGCTCAGAGATCCAGCAGACCAGCAAGTTCGGAGAAGTCGATAATCAGATCCTCATAAATACCTGTTTTTACTGCGCTGGAAAAAGTATAGTCCTGGGTATCCTCTGACTCGAAATCGTATACAGTAATACGGTTTCTGTCTGGATCCACGATCCAGTATTCACGCACACCGGCAGTGCGGTATTTAAAAAGTTTTGTAAAATAGTCCATTCGCCGGCTGCCCGGCGATACGATTTCGATGATCCAGTCTGGGGCACCGCTGCATCCTTTGTCGTTCAACATGTCAGGATCACATATGACGCAGATATCCGGTTCTACATAGTTCCTATCATCTTCATTTAAGAATACGGCAAAGGGAGCAATGTATGGTCTGCATGAACCGTTTTTTGATCTGATGTATTCCCGGATGATGCCAAAAAGTTCTCCAGAGATCTCTTGATGTTTTCTGCTTGGCGGTGCCATGTAATAAATCTGGCCATCGACCAGTTCCGCACGTTGCCCATCCGGCAGGGAATAAATGTCATCGACAGTATAAAGTTTTTCTTGCGCCAATGCAGGTGACATGATAACACTTCCTTTCATTTGTTGGGGGCAAAATACCCTTTGCCCCTAACATCATAGCATAAGTCTATCATAGCACCTTATGATATGCAAGTTTGAAATGCGCCCTATACCTCCCCGGCTTCCCTACAGCCTCCTGGCTTTAAACAGACCACACAGCCAGAACAGCGCTCCCATGGCACTATATACAGCCGTTTGTTCGCTCATCAGGCCTCCGCCCTTCAAAACTACATAAAGATATTGGGACGCTTGCTGGACGTCCTGCAGGCCGTCACGGAAAACAAGTACGTTTTCAATATCCACATTGGATAACCAGATATAGAGGACCACAAGCAGGATCGACAGGGCGATGCTGCTTATGGCAAAGTTTAAAAAGAATACAAGGCCGCAGATCATAAAGCTGGCCACCAGCATTTCATAAAACAGATCTTCGCGGTACCCTTCTGTATCTTTCAGTATATGTAGGGAAGCCCAGATAAAGGGCAGATTCAGAATCCAGTATATGAAACTGAATAGGGGAATCTTTCTCCCCAAAATGAGGATTTCCCGGCCCTCCCCTTCCACATACTCCTTTTGAAACATATACATCCAGATTGTCGATAAGATGGGGATAAACTGATAACACATATGCTGCGCCGCAAAGAATCTCCGTTCCGCTTCCTCCACATTTCTATTTAAGATCATGACGCAAAATGGAATAAATAAAAGATAGCCAAGTATTGGCAGAAAAAACATAATTCCCATTCCCTTTAACTGCAGCCAGAATCGTTTCATCATATTCTATCTTCTCCTATATCTTCTTTATGACACACATATAACCATCCTCAAGAACTGGTGATACTGGCGTCAGTATCTCACAGGCTTCATTTGTCAGGATGCGGTAAAAAATTTCGCCATTTTCTTCATATTGTTTCTCTATAAAATACTTACCATGGATCTGCTGTTCATCTCCCTTTTTACACGCATAAACTTTACCCTCTGCGATACTGACAAGCTCTTTGCAGCTGAGAACACAGCAGATCTCCCCGTGGTTCATAACGATTACATGGTCACAGCTCGCCTCGATATCCTCTACGATATGGGTGGAGATAAGCACCGTTTCTTTTTTGTCTAGCTGGGATATCACCTTTTTAAAATGCATCCGTTCCTCCGGGTCCAGCCCGGCAGTGGGCTCGTCGAACAAAACCAATTCCGGTTCATGGATCAGTGCCTGGGCAATCCCCACCCGGCGGATCATCCCGCCGGATAATTTCCTTCCCGAGACGTCCTGATACTGGCTCATATTTACAGCGTTCAGACACTTCTCAATAATTTCTTCCTCATCAGAGCTTTTTACCTTCTTCAGATTACAAAAGAGCCGCATGGAATCTTTTACCGTTAGTT
This sequence comes from Eubacteriaceae bacterium, assembly GCA_910575665.1. Lineage (GTDB taxonomy): Bacteria > Bacillota > Clostridia > Lachnospirales > Lachnospiraceae > Eubacterium_F. The sequence goes on along the minus strand of CAJTFB010000013.1, from coordinate 24,585 downwards.
CTTTATACAAACCAAAAAACTGCGGAAGATAGCCTATGCGGAGCTTACTTCCCCGTTTGGAGGAAATTCCATTGATCCGGATCTCACCGGAGGTCAATGGATATAGATTCGTCAGACACCTCATCAGCGTCGTCTTTCCGGAGCCATTCGGCCCCAGCAGTCCGTAAATCCCCTCACTGAGTTCACAATTGATATTTTTTAAAACCTTTTTTCTTCCAAAATTTTTACATAAATGTTTGATTTCTATCACAATCCCCAATCTCCTTATCTGTCTACTCTGTGATATTGTTAAGAGGTTCCAGGTCCTTTAATATTTCTTCTTCCGTCAATTCCTCATAATAGGGATGCTTTCCGGTTTTAAGAAAGGTCTGGTACTGGTCCGTACAGGGAGCCATCAGCACCAGATGATCCTCGCCAAAATATCTATAGTTATCATCCAATCCATGTACAACCCCCAATGCAAAAATCGTCTTTCCCTGCAGATCATTTTCGACAATAAAACTTTTCCACATTTTTCTCATATCATCATCTGTTTCAGCGTTATGGAGGAAATATCTAGGATCTGCTTTTGAATGCACCACCCTTACGCCGGATATCTCTTCCGCATTTAAAAAAGTATTTGCCATCAGGGTAACACCATCACTGATACCATGAAAATGGTTGGACTCTATTTCCGGCAGATTGCTGTACAGTTTTAGACTACTGTCAACCGTTATATCATATTCTGTTTTATAACCAGGTCCTTCCAGCACAGGTCCGTCATACAAGACCTGGGACACATCTTGTTCTCCATATTTTTGTACAAAGTCCAGAAACAGATATCTTTTCCCTGAAAAGGGAAGGTAAGCCAAATAGGCAGGTAGACGGACCGCCTGGGATGTCGAATAAAATTTCTTGGAGGCACCCTGATAATGGAAAACAAATTTAGAATGTTTCCCGGCATCCTCCGGCTGAAGGGTGATCCAGTCGCCTTCCTGGCGATAGTTTAGCTGTTCCCCACGTTCGTCCTCGACAGAGGTAACCCTGTACTCATGGCGCAGGGAAAACATATAAGTTTCCAGTTCCGGCTTATCCACATAAACCTCCACATCGGCTTTTAGGATCCGGTTCACATGAATGTCTGCCACATATTTCGTGATCTTAAAATCTTCCTCTGATTCATGATGTTCCAAACTGCCGGTCTGCTCCGTATGTGTAGTATAATACCTGTCTTCTTCATCATAGGCATCCGAAATGTTTTCAGCATTCATATCTATATTAATATAGCTGGCGCCATTGGGAAGCATATACAACACCAAAAGCAACACCGTAACGGCTCCACAGCAGGAGGCAAAGAACCGTTTTTTTCTCTGTAATAAATGATAGGCTAAGATGGTAAGCACCAGGAAAATCCAGAACAGGATGCGCTGCAGATCAACGCTTTCGACGGAAAAAATATAATCATAATCCGCTGTGGCATGATACATTCTGGTGGTCAATCCAAAGAGGTCCATCATATGCTGCAGATCCAGATGATCTCCTGTCAGCCTATAAAAAGATTCCAGAAAAAACTGACTGAAACAACAGCAGAGAAGGATCATAACGGCAAATGCCTTGATCTCGTTTTTGATAAGGGAAACTGCCATACCGGTTAAGGAGGCAAATATATTTACTAAAATGATGTGAATCAGATAACAGCGGATCCCAAACCAGAGCACATCCATCTGAACAGAGCCTAACGCTTTGTCACACTGCAGCCCCAGAAACAAAATGAATAACAGCAGTAAAAAGGCATTGATAAAAAGGATCAGGCAAAGATCACAAAAACAGCTTCTTACTTTACCGTTTCTGCATGTCAGGATAACCTCATTCACCTTGCTTTTGCCCTCTCTGGAAAAAAGCGCATAGGAAAAAAACATAAAAAACACAAAAGATACTGGAATAAAAACCAGAGGAAAGGTCATCGCATCTGCGACGGAGCCCTCTTCGGAGATCATACCAGGTAATAGTTTTTTTATGATCCAGGTAAAATAGAGAACAGTTGCAAGAACTAGAACTGGTGATTTGAAAAATTGTTTGCATTTAAGGAAAAACATGATTCTCCTCCTAGATTTTTTTACAGGGAACTGTTTTTAAAACAGTTCCCTGTAAAACCATATTAGAACTCATTAGATATGAGTCCTGTACCTGTCGCGCTGTTTGAACTAGCAGTTAGACGGAGTTTTGCCCATTTACCAGTCCGATAGGCTGGATATTTGATGGTTGTAGTGTTTTTTGGAAGTGTAAATATCTGCCTATACTTATAAGCAGAAATAGCCACATTCCACTCATTCAAACCAATTATCAACTCACTACTGTTTGATTTTGGACTATGATTTGCCGTTACCTTATAGGTTCCTGTACTGGATTTTACAGTACAGGAATTTGTAGTTTCTACTGTTTTCGCACTATTCAAGGAACATCCCCTGGATGTTGCAAACGCATTCGTCCCGCCAAAAACCAAAACAACAACTGCCAATGCCAAAAGCATTTTTTCAATTCTTTGCATCTTTGATATACCTCCTTTTTCTGTAAATTAGTTTAATTACTAAATTTATACATTTCCATTATATCACTTATAGCAAAATAAGAAAACAAGTAAAAGGTAATAATTGGAAGAAAAAACATGAAAGATTGAACTAGTTTTTTGAAATGCGGGGAAAAAACTCTGGACAGATAAACATGGCAAAAGGTATAATAGGATAGCATTGTCATTCATTTAATCAGTAAAAAACAGTGCGGAAATGAGGGGGATTATGTACGACAAATTAACCAGAAAAGACATTGAAAAAATGGAACAGGAAATCGAGCACCGCAAGCTGGTGGTGCGCAAAGAGGCGCTGGAGGATGTAAAAGAAGCAAGAGCCCATGGAGATCTGAGTGAGAATTTTGAGTATAAGGCGGCGAAAAAATTTAAAAATGAGAACGAGAGCCGTATCCGCTATCTGGAGCGGATGATCAAGACCGCCCAGATCGTAGAGGACGACTCCACGGAACAGGAAGTGGGGCTCAATGATACGGTGAAAGTCTGGTTTGAGGAAGAGGACTGTGAGGAGGAATATAAGATTGTCACCACGGTGCGAAGCGATGCCAGAAACCATATGATCAGCATAGAATCCCCGGTGGGAAAGGCATTGATGAAACATAAGGCCGGGGACCGGGTGAAGGTGGAAGTAAATGCCGGAACCGGTTATTATATACAGATCCGGGAGATCCGGAAAAGCGACGATGAGTCAGAGCAGATAAGGAAATTTTAGCCATTGTTTGCATAGAATAAGAAACTATGCTATAATGTTTTTGTGCACAGATTACGATGGTGAAATCATTGTGGTTTGTGCGCTTTTTACTACAGTATAATGACATAGATAATATGTGTTGGGAGAGTATATGATTGGAGGAAACGATGGATAACAAATCGATGATGCAGCTGGAAGATGAATTAAATACCAAATTAGAAGAACTGGTGAATTACTGTATGCTTTCCGGAGCGATCAATCCGGATTATTATGCAGATTATGATGTGAAGAGGGGGCTTCGTGATTCCAATGGAAAGGGTGTGCTTACAGGCTTGACGGAGATTGCCGACGTAGTTTCCTACGAGTACGTTGATGGAGTCAAAGTTCCGGCAGAGGGTAAATTGTATTATCAGGGATATAATGTGAAGGATCTGGTGAAAAATTACCAGAGCCGGCGGTTTGCCTTTGAGGAGACGACCTATCTGCTTTTATTTGGGGAGCTTCCCGGGAAAAAGCAGTTCAAGAGCTTTGTGCGGATCTTATCCAGCCTTCAGGAGCTGTCCGCCCAGTTTGTGAGGGATGTCATCATGAAGGCGCCCAGCGAAAATATAATGAATGCGCTGCAGAAAAGTGTGCTGACGCTGTATTCTTACGATGATGATCCAGATGATATCTCGGTGCCTAATGTGCTGAGACAGTCCCTGCAGCTGATCAGTAAGTTGCCGGTGATTGCGGTGTATGCCTATCATGCTTACCGGCACTTTAAATTTGATGACGACCTGGTGATTCGGACTCCGGTGAAAAAATTCTCTACCGCAGAAAATATATTACAGATGATTCGTCCCGACGGAGAATTTACCGCCCTGGAGGCAAAAGTGCTGGATATCGCACTGGTGCTTCACGCCGAGCACGGTGGGGGCAATAACTCTACTTTTACGAACCATGTGGTGACGTCGTCGGGAACGGATACATATTCTGCGATCTCCGCCGCTATTGCCTCACTGAAAGGACCGAGGCATGGAGGGGCGAATCTGAAGGTGCTTCAGATGTTTGATGATATCAAGGAGCATTGTGAGGACTGGTCGGATAAGACACAGATCGCGGAATATTTAAAAAAGATATTGAATAAAGAGGCTTTTGATGGTAGCGGATTGATCTATGGAATGGGACATGCAGTCTATACCGAGTCCGATCCGCGGGAAGTAATCCTCAAAAAATATGCCAAAAGATTATCCGTGGAAAAAGGGCTGGTGGAGGAATATAAGCTCTATGAAACTGTGGAAAAGATTGCCGCAAAGCTGATCATGAAACAGCGAAGACTGTTTAAGCCGGTGTGTGCCAACGTTGACTTTTACAGCGGCTTTGTATATACTATGCTTGGTATTCCGAGAGAGCTTTTTACTCCGATTTTTGCGGTGGCACGCATCTCAGGATGGTGCGCCCACCGGCTGGAAGAGCTGGTGAATGACGGCAAGATTATCCGCCCAGCGTACAAGTTTGTAGGTGTTCACAAAGACTACCGCAGTCCAGATGAGCGCTGACTGGAGTCAGCGGGCTAGGAAGAGAGGAAGAAAAGGATATGGATAAGCGTATTCTGTTTTTTGATATAGATGGTACCCTAATCGACGAGGAAAAAGATATTGTGCCGAAGAGTGCGGTACAGGCATTAAAGAAGGCAAAAGAAAATGGCAGTCTGCTGTTTTTGTGTTCTGGCAGATGTCTTGCGATCATTCCAGAGGACATCATGGCCTTGGGATTTGACGGAATGGTGGGAGGCTGCGGTACCTATATTGAGATCGGGGGAGAAGAGGTCTATCACCATGTTTTGCCGGAGGAGCTCCAGAAAGAAGTGGTGCAGGATCTGATGCGGTATCACATCGATGGTGTACTGGAGGGCAAGGAATGCTCTGCATTCCGCCACGATTACTGGATGCCGGTGGTAAAGAGTATCTTTAAGGAAAATGGAATCTTTGCAGAAAAAACGAGTTTTTCTGCCAGAACCCAGTGCTTTTGGGAAGAGGAATTTTCTTTTGACAAGATGGCTCTCTGGTTTGATGAGAGCTCAGATATGGAAAGCTTTCGGCACAAATACGAAAAGGATTTCGAGTTCATATTAAGAGATCCCACCTTTTATGAAGTGGTGCCAAGAGGGATATCCAAAGCTACGGGGATTCAATTTGTCTGTCAGCGGTTGGGCATTGATATCGGGCAGAGCATAGCCTTTGGTGACAGTGCCAACGATATTTCCATGCTGCAGGCGGCGGGGCTTTCCGTAGCGATGGGCGGAGGAAACCCGATCCTGTTTGACCAGGTGGACTATGTGACCGATCCAGTGATGGAGGATGGCATCGCCAATGCCATGAAGCATTTTAATATTATATGATACCAGGGACAAAAGTTTTTGATCCCAGCATCATTATATAAAATACTTTACAAAAGAGGCTGCAAATGAAAAGACAAAATTTATTTATATATATGCTGACGACACTTATATTGTCGGCAGCTATCATTTCCTTTACGATGGGAGTAAGCATGGTAAGGGCAGAAAATATGGTGGCAGACGGGACTGCCACAAATGGGGCTGTGAGCGGTAATGCTGTGAGTGGGCAAGTTGCGAGTGGGCAGGTGGTCAGCGGTCAGTCTGTGACGGGAGGTGCCCTGACTCCTCAAAATGAAAATCCAAGAATTGTTACCACCATGTCTGGCCAGATCGAGGGGAAGAAAACCAACAAAGCCTATATTTGGTTAGGAGTGCCCTATGGACAGACTGAGCGGTGGAAGGCGCCAACGGCGCCGGATTCCTGGAGTCGTACCCGTTCCTGTAAAAGACCGCGCAAGGGAAAGGGTGACGATTGTCTGTTTGTGAATATTTATAAGCCGGTTTCAAAAGAAGAAAAAATGCCAGTAATGGTGTTTTTGCATGGAGGCGGCAACGTTGGAGGTACGGCAAACCGAAGCTTTAGCTCCTTTGTGAAAGAAACCGGGGTGATCGTCGTCTCTGTAGAATTCCGCCAGGGAGCCTTCGGATGGCTCCAGTCCAGGGGGCTGCAGACAGGGGACCGGATGACAGACAGCGGTAATTTTGCCATGCTGGATATCAAGCTGGCACTGGAATGGGTGCGGAACAATATTGAAGCATTTGGCGGGGATAAGCAGAATGTCACCTTATCTGGTTTTTCGGCAGGAGCCAGGGACGCACTGAACTGTGTGATCTCTCCGGCTATGAAAGGATTGTTTCACAAAGTGATCAGTTTTAGCGGTGGAATGACCACCTGCTCTGTCAGAGAGGGGAGAAGATGGTCCAATCAAAAGCTGGCGAAGATCCTCGTCCGAAGGGGGCGCTTTTCCAATCAGAAGAGGGCACTCAAATACGTAAAAAGGATCGGCAAGAAGAAACTGAACAAATTATTGTACAGTCTTTCCGACAAAGAAGTAAAGAAGATGGCAGGTGCCACTTCCTTGCGGCTGACGAATTTTCCTCAAAATTTCCGTGACGGCAAAGTAATTCCGAAGGCTGGCTTTGACGTGCTGGAGTACGGCGACTATAACCGGGTGCCGATGATACTTGGCAGCAACAATTCGGAGTTTGCCAATGTTTCCTACAAAACATTACATCGGATTCTGGTGAAAAACCCCAAGACATTTAAAAACAGGGCGCAGTTTTACCGGCTTCTAAAAAAGTCAAAGGAGTACGGAAGCAAACTACAGACCTCTTTTTATCTGGAGCGTCTGGCAAATAAATTATCTATTGATCCTTATCATGAGGACTTTTATACCTATCGCTTCAAGTGGGGAGAGGACCGCCGTGTAGTGGGATCAAATTATGCCCGCTATGTGGGGGCGATCCATGGGATGGATGTCGATTTTCTTTTGGGACGATACAAGAAGGGAGAGGCAGGCACCAGCGACAGCATTTATACGAGAGCCAATCTTCCGGGAAGACAGGCCCTTACCAGTGTGATGCGTCAGTATGTGAGTAATTTCTGCCATACTGGTAATCCCAACGGCATCGATGGTCAGGGAAATGTGCCGATCCAGTGGGAAAAATGGCGTCGTGTGCCAGGAAGCAAGCGGATTATGACTTTTTCTGCCAGCCGCAGGGAGGCAGAGGTGAACATGATTTCCCGTACGATTAACCGGGCAAAAGTAAAGCGGCAGATGAAGAGAAAACTTTCAAAAAGAGCATATAAACTGTTTCGCAGACGTATATTAAATGACAGGTTTTTTATGTAGTCTGACATATATATTGAGGTAGATTGACACACCCTAAGTGAAATGGTGGAAAAGATAGGAGGCAGGACATGAGACTGGAGCAAATTCTTACAGATGTAGAATATAAGATACTACAGGGGACGTTGGACAAGGATGTGGCTGATATCGCCTATGATTCCCGTAAAACCGTAAAGGGTGGAATGTTTGTGGCGATTCAGGGAACCTTGGTGGATGGCCATAACTTTATCGTAAGTGCGGTAGAGGCGGGGACTGAAGTCATCGTGGTGGAAAAGGAGACAGATGTAGAAAATAGGGATATCACGGTTCTTATGGTAGAAAGTGGGCGAAAAGCGTTAAGTCTTATGTCCGCTGCCTATTTTGATTATCCGGCGAAAAAAATGATCACTGTGGGAATTACTGGAACCAAAGGCAAGTCTACCACCGAGCACATGGTGCGGGATATCATCGAGAAATCAGGAAAGACCTGTGGGATCATCGGCACAGTGGGAGCTTTCATGAACGGAAAATCTGTCCCCACCGAGCACACGACGCCGGAATCTTATGAGCTCCAGAAGCTGTTTGCCATGATGGTGAAGGAAGGCTGCGAATATATGGTTATGGAGGTTTCCTCCCAGGGAATCAAGATGGACCGCGTGGCGGGCATCGAATTTGATTATGGTGTATTCACCAATATATCGCCGGACCACATTGGACCAGGAGAACATGAAAATTTTGAGGAATACCTCTCCTGCAAGGCCGAGCTGTTCCGACGCTGTAAAACCGGTATTATTAACCGGGATGATGAGCACTATGATGATATTGTAAAACATGCTACCTGTCGTATCGTTACCTTTGGGACGTCGGAAGAAGCTGACATGCGGGCACATGACATCCGCCATGTCTCCAAGGGCGGTGAGCTTTCCATGGAATTTCAGGCGGAAGGGGTCATGAAAGGCGAGATCGTCGTAGGTCTTCCAGGACGTTTTAATATTTATAATGCATTGTGCGCGGCGTGTACTGGTGTGGCACTGGGAATGCCAAAAGAAGTCATTCTTCATGCTCTGGAACATGTGAAGGTGCAGGGCAGGGTGGAAGTGATGCCAGTCTCTGAGGATTTTTCTGTGTTGATTGATTTTGCCCATAATGGTGTCAGTTCAGAAAGTGTTCTTTCTACATTGAGGGAATACAATCCTCATCGCATTGTGAGTATTTTTGGCTGTGGTGGGAACCGAAGTAAGGTCAGACGCTATGAGATGGGAGAGGTGATTGGAAGGATGTCGGAGCTTGCCATAATCACCAGCGATAATCCCCGACGGGAAAATGTTATGGATATCATAGAGGATATCAAGGTAGGGATGGAAAAGTCAGAGGGAGCATATGTGGTGATTCCTGACCGGGAAGAGGCTGTGGTTTATGCCCTGAAACACGCGGAAAAAGGGGATATGATTATTCTTCTAGGAAAGGGACATGAAGAATATCAGGAGATCAATGGAGTCAAGTATCATTATAGTGACAGGGAAGCTATTGTCAAAGGAATGAAAAAAGTATATGGAAAAGACTTTAGTTTTATGTTATAATTGTCGATAACAAAGATAAAGACCTGATGGCAAGGAGGTTGTCAGGAAGTTTTTTTTAGAAAGGAGTCGAGGATTATGTGTGCAATGTTTAATAATTCACTTGCAAATTCTTTGTTTGGAAGCCGAAATTCTATCTGGTCAGGAAGCTTTTTTTCCGCTTCTAATCTTGGGGATCTGGGACTGATGAAAAGTGGCGTCTATACCAAGATGCTGAAGTCCTATTATGAAAAAGTAGGCAATGACAAAGAGACAACAAAAAGTAGCAGTAGTAGTAGTGACAATTCTCCAACCTGGGATGATATCCGCAAGAGATATGTTACTCCTGAGGTGAAAGTGGATGCAAAGGATACGGAAGCAGAAAAAGCGCTTTCCAGCGTTAAGAGCACTTCCAAAACCCTTAGTACAGACGCTAGCGCACTGGCAAACATGGATTTTGACAAGAGCAGCAGGGATGAGATCTACGATGCTGTGAAAAAGATGGCAGACAGCTACAATGCCGTAGTGGATAGCGCAAAGAAGAGCAGTCTTACCAGCATATCCAAAAGTGTATCCTGGATGACAGATGATACAAAAGCCCGTGCAAAGCAGCTGGAGAAGATGGGAATCACCATCGGCACGGATAATAAGATAACAGTTGATAAGGACAAATTTGCAAAGGCAAATTTGACCGATATTAAATCTCTTTTTAAGGGAAGCGGCGGTTTGGCAGATCGTCATGCCCAGAGGGCAAACGGTCTTGTTAATCTTGCATCCAATCAGATGATGACGAATGCAGGAAGATCATTGTATTCAAGTACTGGTGTTCTGAAATAAGGACTTCAGAAGAATTACATGTTGTATAGGTTCACTTTGAGCACAGGCATTGGAGTTGCCGCAGGGCACGAATGCTTGTGCTTATTGTGTTGCCAGGGGGTGTTTGAAACTGCGTTCAAGGCACGCCCTGGTTGGAACCAGAGAGGAGATTGGGCAGGTGTATCGTTTTTTTGTTCCAATGGAGCAGATTTTTGATAATACGGCGGAGATAGCTGGGGATGATGTAAATCACATCAAAAATGTACTGCGTATGGGAAACGGCGGGCATATCATGATCACCGATGGACGGGGGACGGATTATCATTGTATCATACGTGGTATCGAACCGGACAGGGTGCTGCTGGACATCGAAAAGAAAGAGCTGGTAAGAACAGAACTTCCTGTGGAGATTGTGCTGTTTCAGGCCCTTCCCAAGGCGGACAAGATGGAACTGATCATTCAGAAGGCGGTAGAACTGGGAGCCGCCAGGATTGTTCCGGTGCGCACCAGACGGTCTGTGGTGCGTCTGGATTATAAAAAGGCAGAAAGAAAGAGACAGCGCTGGCAGAGCATTGCCGAGGCCGCCGCCAAACAGAGCGGGCGGGGCATTGTGCCGGAGGTGGAAGAAGTGGTTTCCTTTGGTGAGGCATGTACACAGGCCCATTGGCTGGAACACTGTATCATTCCCTACGAGTTGTACGATGATATGTCAGAGACGGCAAAGACGATGAGCCAGATCGTACAGGGGGCCTCTATCGGTATCTTTATCGGTCCGGAGGGGGGATTTGAGCGAGGTGAGGTGGAACAGGCGATGGAAGCTGGTGCCCTGCCGGTATCTCTGGGCAGGCGGATCTTACGGACGGAGACGGCAGGACTTGCAATCCTGTCCGTACTGATGTTTCAGATAGAAAAAGACTATGCAGGAGAGGTTTGACATACATGGAGGCATATTTGGATAATGCGGCCACCACAAAAGCCTTCGATGAGGTGGGAGATCTGGTCCGCCAGATCATGTGTGTGGACTATGGAAACCCCTCTTCCCTTCATACAAAGGGAGTGGAGGCGGAACGGTATATCAGAGAGGCGGGAGATAAGATCGCAGCCACGCTGAAATGCAGCCGGAAAAATATCATATTTACTTCCGGGGGAACAGAGAGCAACAATATGGCGATCATCGGAGGCGTGATGGCAAACAGGCGGCGGGGAAAGCATGTGGTCACGACCTGTTTTGAGCACGCGGCGGTGCATCAACCCTGCCTTTATTTAGAAGAAAATTACGACTGTGAGGTCACCTATCTTCCGGTGGATAGAATGGGGCATATAGATCCCAAGAAGCTCAGAGAGGCACTCCGGGAGGATACGGTACTGGTGTCCGTGATGATGGTCAATAACGAAGTGGGCGCCGTATTGGATGTGGGGAGTATTGGGAGCAGTATCAAAGAATATAATAAAGATATATTGTTTCACGTAGATGCCATACAGGCATATGGAAAGATGACCATTCATCCCAAAAAGCTGAACATTGATCTGCTCTCTGCCAGTGGTCATAAGATACATGGACCGAAGGGGACGGGATTTTTGTATATGGCGGATGGAGTCCGGCTCCACCCACTGATTCACGGGGGCGGTCAGCAGCAGGGGAGGCGTTCTGGCACAGAAAATGTACCTGGTGCTGCGGGACTGGCCCTGGCGGCGGAAATGATGTATCAGGATCACCGTGAGAAGGTTCAGCAGATGTATGATAAAAAACGGCTTCTGATCGGGCTTTTGGAGCAGATCGAAGGGGTGCACATCCACGCCTGCCGGAAGGAAGTGCTGGAAAATACGGCGCCGCATATCGTGAGCGCAGGCATAGAGGGGATTCGCAGCGAGGTTCTCTTGCATGCGCTGGAAGAAAAGGGAGTATACGTATCATCTGGTTCCGCCTGTTCCTCCAATCATCCGGGCATCAGCTCCACCCTGCAGGCGATCGGAGTCAGAAAGGAACTACTGGACGCCACGATCCGATTCAGCCTTTCCGTAAATACCACAGAGGAAGAATTGCGGTATGCGGTGGAACAGTTAAAGGAACTTCTGCCGGTGCTGAGGCGTTATGTCAGGAGATGACTAAAACAGCGAGCAGAGTCATGAAATGTTTTGTGCCGCCTATGGCAGCAGTTTATAAGTATGTAAGGAAATGAGGAAATTATAAAATGGTAAAAGCATTTTTAATCAAATATTCAGAGATTGGGATCAAGGGAAAAAACAGATATATGTTTGAAGATGCCCTCCGGGATAGGGTAAAGGAGAAATTGGAAAAGTGTGAGGGAGAATTTCTTGTAGAGCGGGAAAACGGCAGGATCTATGTAGAAGCAAAAAGTGAATATGATTTTGACGAGGTGATCGAGCAGCTCAGTAAATGTTTTGGCATCGCCCATATCTGTCCGGTGGTGCTGGTAGAGGACAAGACCTTTGAGACTGTGTGCAAAGAATTGGTGGATCATATGAAGGAAGAACTAGGAGACAGGGAATTTACCTTCAAAGTATTTGCCAAGAGAAGCGATAAGAATTATGTGATGACGAGCCCGGAGATCTGCCGGGAGGCCGGGGCGTATATCATCGACCATATGCCAGGCGCCAAAGTGGACGTGCATCAGCCAGAAGTTTCCGTAAATATTGAGATCCGCCACCGCGCTTATGTGTATGTGAGCAGTATCAAAGGACCGGGAGGGATGCCTGTGGGAACCAGTGGAAAGGCAATGCTTCTGTTATCCGGCGGCATAGACAGTCCTGTGGCTGGTTACATGATGGCAAAGAGAGGCGTGCGCATCGAGGCCGTTTATTTTCATGCGCCGCCGTATACCAGCGAGCGGGCGAAACAGAAGGTGGTGGATCTGGCGGAGCTGGTCAGTGATTACGCGGGAGAGATCCGTCTCCATGTGGTGAATTTTACTGATATTCAGATGTATATATACGATAAGTGCCCCCATGACGAGCTTACGATTATTATGAGACGTTATATGATGAAAATTGCAGAGCAGATCGCCGGTGAGACAGATTGTATGTCCCTGATCACCGGTGAAAGTGTGGGGCAGGTGGCGAGTCAGACTATGCAGAGCCTGGTGGCCACCAATGCAGTATGTACAATGCCGGTATTCCGCCCGGTGATTGCATTTGACAAACAGGATATTATTGATATTGCGGAGAAAATCAATACCTTCGAGACCTCGATCCTTCCATACGAGGACTGCTGTACCACCTTTGTGGCGAAACATCCTGTGACAAAACCAGATCTGTATAAGATCGAAAAATCCGAGAGAAATCTGGAAGAAAAGATCGATGAAATGTTTGAAAAAGCAGTGTCAGAGAGGGAGATCCTAACCGTGAAAATGTAAAAAGGACTGCCTCCTGAAACCCAGGTCTCACAGTCCCCACATTGTACTTTTGGTACCCCATATGTGATGTAACAAATTCCAATCAGACGATAAATGGTTCCAGTTTGGAAAGAATCTCGTCTACATCGTTTTCGCTGTGGATATTCAGGTCGATGGGCTTGGAAAGATCAAGGCTGAAAATACCCATGATGGATTTTGCGTCGATCACATATCTTCCTGAAACAAGATCAAATTCTGCGTCGAATTTGGTAACTTCATTGACAAATGCTTTTACTTTATCAATGGAATTCAAAGATATTTTAACTGTTTTCATAATAATTCCTCCTTTTCTATTATTTTGAAAGCTGCTACAAACATCTTCCAGTTATTATACTATTATGTAACCTATATTATGTCAATAGAAAAAAGTGACCACTTGCGAGAAAAATAGAGATAATTTTTGTGCAAAATGTAGAAAGGAAAATGCGCTCTTTGGAAAATTGCAGAAAAAATACCAAAAGCGCAATAAAAATTTATGAAAGCTGCATTTTTAACCCTTGGTTGTAAAGTGAATTTTTATGAAACAGAAAAAATGATGGCAGATTTTCAAAAGCATGGAATCGACATTGTAGAGTTTGGACAAGCGGCAGATATCTGTATTATCAATACCTGTACGGTTACAAATATCGCTGATCGCAAATCCAGACAGATGCTGCATCGGGCAAAGAAAAAAAATCCCCAGAGTATCGTGGCAGCGGTGGGGTGCTACGTGGAGAGCGGAGGGGAAGAGCTTCTCAAAGATCCCTCTGTGGATGTGGTATTTTCTAACCATGACAAGGGAAGTATCGCACAAAAAGTACTGGAATATATGAAGAGTCGGGGTGTGTCAGAGAATCTCATCCCACAAGCAGTCTGCGGCGGGCAGAGCGATCCTGTGCGGGACCGCACAAGAAAATATATCAAGATTCAAGACGGCTGCAATCAGTTCTGCAGCTATTGTATGATTCCCTATGTACGGGGAGGTGGCGTTCTTTCCAGCCGGGAAGAGGAGGATATCCTGAAAGAAATCCGTTCGGTGGCGAAAGACGGATACAAAGAGGTGGTCATCACAGGAATCCATCTGTCCTCCTACGGCGTGGACCGTTCGGATGAAAAACAGTTTGTCGCCCTTAAAGGGAGACCATTGGTAGAGCTTCTAAAGAAGATCAATGAGATCCAGGGAATTGAGCGAATCCGGCTGGGATCTCTGGAACCGCGTATCATCTGTACAGAATTTATGGAGGGCTTGATGGCGGTGACGAAGTTGTGCCCTCATTTTCATCTTTCCCTCCAGAGTGGCTGTGATTCCACTTTGAGACGGATGAACCGACATTATACGGCAGCGACTTATAAAGAAAAATGTGACATATTGCGAAGATATTTTGAACATCCTGCCATTACCACAGATGTGATCGTTGGGTTTCCAGGGGAGACCGAGGGGGAATTTGAGTGCACAAGGGAATTTGTCAAAGAGATCGGATTTGCGGATGTTCATGTTTTTTCTTACAGTGTCCGAAGTGGCACGAAGGCGGCGGGCATGAAAGACCAAGTGCCTCCGGAAGTCAAACACCAACGCAGCGAGATGCTGATGGCAGATGCCGAGCAGGGGAAAGTCCAATATGAGGAATGGTTTATGGGAAGAGAGGAAAAAATACTCTTTGAGGAGATACGCAGCATCGACGGGAAGGAATATCTGACCGGACATAACGAGCGGTATGTGATGGTTAAGATTCCCCGGAATGAGGCAGAGACGGCGGGATTTACGGAGAATGGAATTGGCAGTATCCGAATCCAGAAGACAAATTTAATATAAAAAACTATTGCGAATTTAAGATACTTATATTAAAATGATACCAGGGTAAAAGCGTTGAGATGAAAAAGCAGTTCCGACGGGGGACAGCTGGGGCAAAATACTTTTTGGTCCCATGAGTATTTTAATTGAACTTTTTATATTTAATAAAGTAAATGTTTCAGAATGGGGGACAATATGCAAGAAATGAATAATACCCAGCTTTTTAAAGTAGATGTAGAAAAAGATTTTGATGTAAGAGATGTGATCGCATCGGTATATGCGGCACTTACAGAAAAGGGGTATAACCCGGTCAATCAGATCGTAGGTTATCTGATGTCAGGAGATCCCACTTATATAACTAGCCATAAAGGGGCAAGAAGCTTGATTATGCGGGCAGAGCGAGATGAAATCATCGAACTGTTTTTAGAAGATTATATAAAGAACAACTTGAAATAAGTGAGCCGCGCTGGCCTCTGGTTTGGGAATTTATATGGGGAATTTAGTTATCAGCAAATAATATGTGTACATTACTTTTGGAACAGGTGCGGAAGCACCTGTCCCCCGGGCCGTTGACAATCGCATGCCTTCATGCAGATTGCCAACGGCCCGGGGGACAGAATCTGGCGAAGCCAGACTGTTCCAAAAGAAAGTGTAGATACTTAAGCTGAGTAAGCAGTTTCCCCAAGCTTGTACAAATTCCCAAACCGGAGGGAAATGTGGCAAACGCCCCACAGGAGCGCAGGGCATGCCCGGAACGAGTGAATTTGGTAATCTGCCTGGCAGGCTGATAGGGGCAATAGAAGACGGAGCCCAAGGAAATATAAATATATATGAGAATATTAGGACTTGACTACGGATCTGTGACGGTGGGTGTGGCAGTCAGTGATGCACTGCTTATCACAGCGCAGCCCGTAGAAGTAATAAAAAGAAAAAGTGAAACCAAACTACGTCAGACTCTTGCAAGATTGGAAGAAATCATTGCGGAGTATGAGGTGGATAAGATCGTGTTGGGATATCCCAAGAATATGAACAATACATTGGGAGAACGCGTTGAACGGACGGAAGAGTTTAAGGAAAAACTTGAGAAAAGAACGGGATTAGAGGTGGTCCTGTGGGATGAAAGACTGACTACTGTATCTGCGATGGAGGTTCTAAAGGAGGGTGGAGTACGCCGTGAGAATCGGAAAGCATACGTGGATAAGATAGCGGCGGTGTTTATTCTGCAGGGATATCTGGATTCGCTAAGGTGAAGGGAATTCATCTTGCACAAAGGAAAAAATAATAGAGACAAGTTTGTGGCTGTGTACTGTCTGCCACGATTTTGATTATGCGAAAAAAAGCCACGGAACTTAAGTTTCGTGCAGAAATGAGGAAACGATGAAAGAAAATAGTCAGATTACGCTTACTGCTGAGGATGGCAGCGAGGAGGCTTTTTTTGTGTGGGAAAAAGCAGAGATCGCAGGAAGAGAATATCTTCTTGTCTCAGAGGCAGCACCGGATGAGGATACCGAAGAGGAAGCGGATGCGTTTATTCTGCGTGTGAACGGCGAAGAAGAGGACGGAGAAATATTGTATGATGTGGTGGAAGATGAAAAAGAATTGCTGATCATATCGAAATATTTTGAAGAACTGTTAGAAGATATAGACATAGAAATGTAAAAATGATTGAGGAAAATCATACTAAGAAAGAATTGAGAGGTGTAATTTTGAGAAAGAAAGCGAAAACAGGAAATGAGAAGGTACGTATCATACCATTGGGTGGATTAGAACAGATTGGTATGAATATAACCGCATTTGAGACGGATGACAGTATTATTGTGGTGGACTGCGGGCTTGCTTTTCCAGAGGATGATATGCTGGGAGTCGATCTGGTGATACCGGATGTGACATACTTGAAGGATCACAGGGAGAAGGTGAAAGGGTTTGTGATCACCCACGGACATGAGGATCATATTGGCGCTCTGCCGTATATATTGAAGGAACTGAACGCGCCAGTATATGCGACAAAACTGACGATGGCGATTATTGAGAATAAATTAAAAGAACACAATCTTCTCGGGGTGGTGAGAAGAAAAGTAGTAACCTACGGACAGTATATCAATCTGGGAGATTTTCGCATCGAGTTTATTCGGACGAACCACAGTATTGCAGATTCAGCAGCCCTTGCGATCTATACACCGGCAGGTGTCATCGTCCACACAGGTGACTTTAAGGTGGATTTTACACCAGTTTATGGAGACAGCATCGATCTTGCCCGCTTTGGGGAATTGGGGAAAAAGGGTGTGCTTGCACTGATGGCAGACAGTACCAATGTATTGAAGCCGGGATTTACGATGTCGGAGAAATCAGTGGGAAAAACGTTTGACTCAATATTTGATGAAAATGAAAAGAGCCGGATCATTGTGGCTACCTTTGCTTCGAATGTAGACCGTGTGCAGCAGATCATCAATTCCGCTCACAAGCATAAGCGGAAAGTGATCGTCGAGGGACGAAGCATGGTTAATATCATTAACGTGGCCGTGGAGCTCGGTTATATCCAGGCGCCAGATAATATTATTATCAGTATTGAAGAGATGAAAAATTATACGGATGAGCAGATCGTTTTGATCACTACGGGAAGCCAGGGAGAGTCTATGGCGGCATTATCCCGTATCGCGGCATCCATTCACAGAAAAATAGCGATCAAGCCAGGGGATCTGGTTATATTTAGTTCCAATCCGATCCCAGGAAACGAAAAAAGTGTGTCGAAGGTGATCAACGAGTTATCCATGAAAGGGGCGAAAGTAATCTTTCAGGATGCTCATGTGTCTGGACATGCATGCCAGGAAGAATTAAAGCTGATCTACTCTCTGGTTCGTCCCAAATTTGCCATTCCGGTTCATGGTGAGTATCGTCATCTGCTCCGTCATAGTGAGCTGGCGCAGGAGATGGGAATCCCGAAGGAAAATGTAGTGATCATGAGTTCCGGCAAGGTGCTGGAGCTGAAAGAAGAAGGGGCGAGATTTGCCGGAGAAGTACAGGCACAGGGAATCATGGTAGATGGTCTCGGAGTTGGAGACGTGGGAAATATCGTGCTTCGTGACAGACAGCATCTTTCAGAAAATGGGCTGTTGGTGGTGGTTCTCACACTGGAGAAGGGATCGAATCAGGTGATTTCTGGACCAGATATCGTATCCAGAGGGTTTGTGTATGTAAGAGAGGCAGAAAATCTTATGGATGAGTGTCTGGAGATCGTGAACATCGCCCTGGATCGGATCTATGACAGAGGAGTGACAGACTGGGGGAGGATCAAGGCGGAGATCAAGGATTCTCTGAACGATTTCCTCTGGAAGAAAACAAAACGAAATCCGATGATACTTCCGATTATCATGGAGGTATAAACAGCGAAACGGAGTGGTTGTCATGGCTGGACAAACAGAAAAGGGAAACGCGACAGTGCTCCTGGTGATCCGGGGGATACTGATCCTTGTATTAAATATGATCTTCTACGTCGTTATTGTCTTTGCGACGGTGGAGGTGTGTAAGTTTACCTATTCTTTTGCCAATGAGGTATTTGGCGAGGTCATGGCAGAAGCGCCGCCGGGGCAGGATAAAGTATTTGTCATACAGAAGGCGGAGGATTCTCTTACCATAGCAAAAAATCTGGAACGGGAGGGCATCGTGCCCAATGCCTATTCCTTTTATATCCGGCTAAAACTGTCACTGAGTGATACGAACATCGTGGCAGCAGGCAGTTATAATCTGAATACAAGTATGACTTATAAAGAGATACTAGGGGAAATTGTAAAAAAGGTGTCGACGGATGAAAAAAGAAAGAATTGAAGTGTTTTTTGACACACTTCGCCCGGAACTTCCGGACTATATAATCAATTTGGAAAAAGAGGCACTTCGGAATGAAGTGCCTGTTATTCGAAGAGGGACAAGAGATCTTTTGCGATATCTTCTGCGGACCGGAAAACCCGCTCGTGTCCTTGAGGTAGGGACCGCCATCGGTTATTCGGCACTATTTATGAAAGAGTGCCTACCTCCGGAATCCCGGATTACCACCATTGAGAAGGTGAAGATGCGGCTCGTAGAGGCAAGGAAAAATCTCAGTAAATACGATCCAGAGGAGAAGATCCGGCTGGTGGAGGGAGATGCTGCCCAGATCCTTGAGCAGCTTGTCAAAGAAGGAGAACACTACGATTTTATATTTATGGATGCGGCAAAGGGGCAGTATATGAATTTTCTGCCTTTTTTGCTTAGGCTGCTGGAACCGGGCGGAGTTCTTGTGTCCGATAATATACTGCATGACTGCGATATTTTGGAATCCCGTTATGCTGTGGTGAGACGCGACCGGACGATCCACAGCAGGATGCGGGAATATTTATATACCATTACCCATATGGATGAGCTAGAGACGATATGTCTGTCTGCGGGGGATGGTGTTACAGTGAGTACAAAGCGGTGTGAACCGACGGAAAGGAGAAAGCGATGAAAGGAAAAAAACCGGAGATATTGGCGCCGGCAAACAGTCTGGAGGTGCTGAAGACAGCGGTGGAATATGGAGCAGACGCTGTTTACATTGGAGGAGAGATGTATGGACTCCGGGCAAAGGCGAAAAACTTTTCCACTGAGGATATGAAAAAAGGGATCGAATATGCCCACAGTCGGGGGAAGAAAGTTTATGTGACCGCAAACATCACCGCACATAACCGGGATTTAGAGGGCGTGCGGGATTATTTTTATGAGCTGAAAGATATCGGACCGGATGCGCTGATTATATCGGACCCTGGCGTTTTTTCCATTGCCAGAGAGGTGTGCCCGGAGATTGATATTCATATCAGTACTCAGAGCAACAATGTCAATTGTATGACTTTTCGTTTTTGGAAAGACCAGGGGGCGGTGAGGGTTGTGACCGCCAGGGAGCTCTCCTTAGAAGAGATCGGTGATATCCGGGACAATATACCGGAGGATCTGGAGATTGAGACCTTTGTCCACGGTGCTATGTGTATTTCCTATTCGGGGCGCTGCCTGCTGAGCAATTATTTTACCGGAAGAGACGCCAATCTCGGCGCCTGCACCCATCCCTGCCGCTGGAAATATTATATTATGGAGGAGAAACGTCCCGGTGAGTATCTTCCCGTGGAGGAAAATGAGCGGGGAACCTATATATTCAATTCCAAAGATCTGTGTATGATCGAGCACATTCCGGAGCTGGTAAAAGCGGGGATTGACAGCTTTAAGATCGAGGGACGGATGAAAACCGCATTGTATGTAGCCGTGGTTTCTCGGACTTACCGTAAGGCTTTGGATGATTATTTTGAAGATCCAGAAAAATACGAGAAGAATATTTCGTATTACAAGGAAGAGATCGCAAAATGCACCTACCGGCAGTTTACCACTGGATTTTTCTTCGGTCCTACTTCCCATGAAAGCCAGATTTACGATCATAATACCTATGTCAAAGGGTATGTCTATCTTGGAATGATCAGCTGCGTTGATTCAGATGGTTCAGGCGTGTTTGAACAGAAAAATAAATTTTCCGTGGGGGATGAGGTGGAGATCATGAAGCCTTCCGGGGAAAATATAAGGACGAAAGTTCTTGCCCTGCGGGATGAGGATGGAAATGAGATGGAAAGCTGTCCCCATCCAGGACAGAGTATCACCATATGTACAGAGTGTACTCTAGAACCCTTTGATATCATACGAAAAGAGGGGGAAGAATGAGTGTAAAGAAGGATTTGCTCTCGATCCTGGAAGCGAACAGGGAACAGGATCTGTCGGGAGAAGAGCTCGCCGGAAAACTGGGAGTCTCCCGGACCTCCATCTGGAAAGCGATTAAGGCATTAAAGAGTGAAGGATATCAGATCGAAGCGGTGAATAACCGGGGGTATCGGCTGCTGGAGATGACGGATGTGCTCAGCGAGGAGGGAATCCGTCTGGAATTGGACGACAGGTGTCGAAATTTCCCGATCAAGGTCTTTAAAACTGTTGATTCTACAAATGTAGAAGCGAAGCGTATTGCCTTGGAAAATGGTATCCATGGAACGATCCTGCTGGCGGAAGAGCAGACAAAGGGAAAGGGACGGCTGGGAAGAAGTTTTTATTCTCCGGCGAATACTGGTATCTACATGAGCATACTGCTGAAACCAGAACTGGCTGGTTCCGATGCCATCCTGATCACCACAGCGGCGTCCGTGGCGGTATGCCGCGGGATACGAAACGTCCTCGGAATCTGTCCTCAGATCAAATGGGTGAACGATGTTTATTGGGAGGACCGAAAGATCTGCGGGATCCTAACGGAAGCAGTATCGGATTTTGAGGTGGGAAAAATCGACACCGTTGTCGTGGGCATCGGCATCAATTACAAGACCGAGGATTTTCCTCAGGATCTGGAGAAACGAGCTGGCAGCGTGGCGAAGGATACCAGTGTGCCCCGAAACCGGCTGGCTGCGGCAGTCATCAATGAATTCTGGGAGATTTATTCCCATCTTACAGACCGCAGCTTTATGAAGGAATACCGGGAGTATTCCAATGTCATTGGAAAAGAAATACGCTTTCTGGAACAGGATGTGTGGAGAGAAGGAAGAGCGCTGGATATCGACGATGATGGCGGTCTTGTGGTGGAGTGCCTGGAGGAAGAGGGCAGGAAGGAGGTCAGGGTACTTCACACAGGAGAAATCACCTTGAGAGTCAAAGAATAAATCATTTTAGAACCTTTTTCCATCTGCAGAATATAATAAAATGAGAATCGTTTCATTGGGTGATATGGTGAAAAAGGTAGTTTACATATTTGGCGTCTGTATTTTGAGTGTAATGATCTTCCATGAATTTCAAAAAAATGCGCCGGAAGAGGCGGCAGAAAATGTGGCAGTTTTCAAGGAATCCTCTAGTGATCCGGAGGAAGAATTAGAAAAGATCGCGTATCTGACCTTCGATGATGGTCCCAGTGAAATTACGCCGGACATATTGGATACTTTGAAGAACAAAAAGGCAAAGGCGACATTTTTTCTTGTTGGAAATGAGATCACTGCGGAGAGAGAGCAGATCGTGAAGCGGGAATTAGAGGAAGGCCACAGCATCGGGGTTCATACTTTTTCTCATAAAAAGGATGAGATGTATTGTAATGAAGTGACATTCTTTGACGATTTCAATCAGTGTCGGGAGCGAATTCGGCAGGTGACAGGAATTTTACCAAAATTGCACCGTTTTCCATGGGGCAGCAACAATGGTTATGTGTGCCCCATCGTGGACGATCTTCTGGCAAAGCTGAAAAAAGAAAATGTAGTGAGTTATGACTGGAACGTCTCCGGAGAGGATTCGGTGGGACAGAATGTACCGAAGGCGGTCATTTATAAAAATGTGGCGAAGGATCTGGAGAAGTACGACCAGCCCATTATCCTTCTTCACGATTCCAATTCCACGAAGAATACTTCCGAAGTTCTGGGAGAGATCATAGACCTGATCGCAGAAAAAGGCTACACTTTTGGAACCTTGGATGAAAGAGAAGAGTATACCTTCCCCCAGAGCTGGCGGAAGTAGGGTTCAAATCCGCGCCATCGACCTAATAAGGATAAAAAAAGAATATGTATTTTCCAGAAAGGAAAATACATATTCTTTTTAATTGCCATAAATTATTTGTTATCTCTGAACCCTGCCGGAAGCGTCTCCGCCAGCCAGCTTCATAACCTCGTCGACAGAAACCTGATTAAAGTCGCCCTCGATGCTGTGTTTCAGACAGCTGGCAGCCACGGCAAACTCAATGATGTCCTGTGGTGCCATATCCTGAAGGCAGGAGTAGATCAGTCCGCCGCCAAAGGAATCTCCGCCGCCCACACGGTCTACGATGTGCATCAGGTACTGCTTTGAAAAATAGTAGTCATTTCCATCATAGAGCATGGCCGCCCATTTATTGTCGTTGGCGGAGATGGAAGTACGCAGGGTGATGGCTACCTTTTTAAAACCAAAACGGTCTGCCAGCTGTTTTGCCACTTCCTTGTAACCCTCATGGTTCACCTGTCCGGCAGTCACGTCGGTGCCGGCAGCTTTGATACCAAATACATCATTGGCGTCTTCTTCGTTGGAAATGCAGACGTCTACATACTGGCACAGCTCGCCCATTACCTTTCCCGCTTTTTCCTTACTCCACAATTTATTTCGATAATTTAAGTCACAGCTGACAGTGATCCCTTTTTCCTTTGCTGCCTTGCAGGCTTCCAGGCAGATGGCAGCGACATTGTCACCGAGAGCAGGAGTGATACCGGTAAAATGGAACCAGTCAGCTCCTTCAAAGATCTTATCCCAGTTAAAATCTTCGGTGGTGGCAGTGGCGATCGAGGAACCAGCGCGGTCATAGATGACCTTGGAAGGTCTCTGGCTGGCGCCTTTTTCCAGATAATAGATGCCGACGCGGTCACCGCCTCTTGTGATATCCTTCGTGTCCACCCCAAAACGGCGAAGGGAATTGACACCGGCTTGTCCGATCTCGTGAGCCGGCAGCTTTGTGACAAAGCTGGCGTCCATTCCGTAATTTGCAAGGGAAACGGCTACATTTGCCTCACCGCCGCCATAGGTGGCGCCATAAGACTCAGCCTGTACGAAACGGGTATAGCCCTCCGGTGCAAGACGCAGCATGATTTCTCCAAAGGTTACAACTTTTTTAGACATGATTTATTCCTCCATATATAGAATGCTTAATTATGATTATAATTATCCCTTTATTTTATGTCAAGAATGATTTGTTTCTTTCGCAGTATCTAGTGTATTGACCTGTTTATAATTATCAACAGGTCAATACACTAGAGGGATTCCGTCGAGCACGGCGGAGACCAGGGTATCCTCTTCATAGGTGAGTTTCAGGGAGAACATTTCCCGTTCTTCCTCCAGAAGCCGGAAAAATATTTTATCTCCCTCCCAAAGATTCAGATCCTGGATCCCGGATTTGGGAACCCAGACCAGTTCCCCCTCGCTGCACTGGATGACGGAGCGGGTATCCGCCGTGGCTGTGTAGAGAAACATATACTCGGTGGGCCAGTTGGTGGTAGTAAAGGTAATGATACCCCGCAGCCGGTAGTCGGTCAGCGTCAGTCCGGTTTCTTCCAGAACCTCCCGCCGGAGACAATCATCCGGGGATTCTCCCGGTTCAAAATGACCGCCCACACCGATCCATTTATCCTTATTGATATCATTTTCCTTTTTAATACGGTGCATCATCAGGAAACTGTCTTCGTTTTCAATATAGCATAGGGTAGTTAGGGGTAATTTATTCATAGGTGTGCTCCTTCTCTTAGCTCGACGGTGCCAATTTGAACCCTGTTTCGTTCTGCGCTAGCAGCAAATTGGAAAATCATAAGTCGGAGGCAGGGTTCAAATTAGCGCCATCGAGCTAGTATGTATGAAACTATTATAGCACAATTCCAGGGTAAAAACGGGAAACTTGGGTTATATTTGAGCCTTTTTTGAAAAACGCGTGAAATGTAATCCGAGATTCCCGCCTGAAGGGGAAAGATGAATACAAACAGAATAAATCACAGCAGTGAAAGTGACGATACAAATGCAGGAGGAGCAGAGATGTTCTTCCTGTT
>CAJTFB010000012.1 GCA_910575665.1 Eubacteriaceae bacterium | reverse complement strand
TTAAATTCCGGAGTGTAAGATTTTTGATTTTTCGCCATGTTGAACATCTCCTTTGCTCTTTCATTTGATAGTATAGGTTGTTCAACTTTTTCTGTCCACACTTATATACTAACACCAGCAAGAGCACCAGCCAGCGCTACCGCCATGACTTTCCTTATCCTCATTAGCATGAACCCTCCTTAAAAAATATTGTTATAAGAACTTACCTAAGTATGGATCATTCCCACTAAAAAGTCAATATCTTTTTGTATCATTTAACACCTATTTTAATGCAACTCTTTCAGATGTTGGTCAAACCAGAGGTATGCCATGGGTTAGCCGGGCACACCACAACTAAAAAATGAGCACAGCCGAGGCTGTGCTCATTTTTAAATCACTTATTCAAAATTCTTATTCTGCAGGAGTAGGAAGCATGTTTGCAGGAATATCTTTCTCATATTTATAGAATTTGATAGATTTTATTGTAAGAGATATTTCTTCACTTTCCTGACCTTTGGCGAACTGTACTCCTCCAACATTGGTGTAATCTGCTACACCGCCACCCTGAACTTCAGCAGTATTCAGATTCTCTGGTGACAACTGAATTGCATAAGGATATGTCTGACCATACTTGATCTTTGTAACAGAATATGGATTGCTATACTCTGTTTCTTTCTTTTCCTTATCATGAATCTCTAATGTAGAGATACAACCCTCCGCATCGATTACACACCAGTATCCTGTCAGATCCATACCATCGAATTCAAACTTTGCAGATGCCCAGTCATTTGCATCCGCTGCCCAGGTAATCTTATAAGAACCATCTTTCTGTGCTTCACCTGTCACTCCTGAGAACCAGGATGGCGTAGTAATACCTGTAGACAGGTCAATCTCAATGATCGGCTGAATGACTTCGAGATTCACTGTTGCGGTATTGGTAGCAGTCTCATCGCCCTGTTTTACTGTCACAGTAACCGTAACAACTGCCTTACCTCTCGTAGCTCCTGTAAGAGTAGCTTTCGTGATATCTACAGGATCCGTCTCAACCGTGGCAATGTCACCTTCCACCGTCCACACAACACTTTCGATCATGCTAGTCTCTACATCTACATTGACTGCCAGATCTACCGTCTCACCTATATTTACCTCTACAGAACCCGTCTCAATCGATGGGTTTACTACCACTGAAGCGACTTTTATACTGCTCTCTGCTTTCACAGTAAAGTCTTTGCCTTCTACTGTCACTTTCACCTCAGCAGTGATCTTTGTATCTCCTGCTGCTTTCGCAGTGATCACAGCTTTTTTAGCATCCTTGGCATCCTTCGCTGCCTCTGCAACATCTGCTTTTTCCACAGACCAGGCAACCTCTTTCACTTCACCTGCACTCACAGATACCATAGCTGTAGTCGTGTCTCCCGGTTTGATCTGATTCTTCTCAAGACTCATCTCAACTTCCGGCGTCGGAATTGGTTTTTCTGTAGGCGCTGCCGTTGGCTTGGTCGTCGGTTTCGTCGTCGGCTTAGTGGTCGGCTTATTCGTCGGCGCCGGCGTCTGTGATCCACCGTCTGGTGTCTGAACCGGTGGCGCCTGCGTTACGACTGGTGCCTGAGTTGCTGGCGCCTGCGTTACGTTTGGTGTAACCTTTGGTTTTACAGCTGCTTTTTTCTTAACAGTAACATTGATCGTTCCCAGCTTCTTCGTTTTCTTCTTGCCCTTCTGTTTCCAGGTATCTTTTACCGTGATGGTAGTCTTTCCGGCTTTTACTCCGGTGATCACACCCTTCTTGGATACTTTGGCAATCTTTTTCTTCTTGGATGTAAAGGTGTATTTATGTTTTGCCTTTTTACCCGTTATGGAAATCTTCTTTTTCCCCTTGACGAAGATGGAAACTTTTTTCGTCTTAAGTTTCGTCTTTTTGGCAGCTTCACTGGTAGTTCCTGTTGCCATTGTTGTCAAAACAAGAGCACCAGCCAGCGCTACCGCCATGGCTTTTCTTATCCTCATTCGCCTGAACCCTCCTTATAAAAATATTGTTTTAGGAACACACACCATTATGGACCAATCTTTCTCAAAAGTCAATATTTTTTTGTATCATTTAAAATCCAACTTTTACAAAGCAGGTGATTTTCACCAAATATAGAGCATTTAGAGAGGGGGTATATGGTCATTTTATTCCTCAAACCATCCCCTAAAACAAGCAAATCTTGTAAAAACAGAATTCCCAATGCAATTAAAAATCAGGCGCAGCAACTGCTGCGCCTGGTTTTTTTATAAACACTTATAAAAAGTGATTATCATGCTTTCGGAATATCTTCCTCATACTTATAGAATTTGATTGATTTTACGACAAGAGTATATTCATTTGTGGCGTCACCTTTGTAGATATTCACTCCAGCCACGTTCGTGTAATCAGCAGGGTTACCCTCCTTATCGTTAGTCGGATTCTTCGCTGCATCATCCAACTTTACCACATACGGAAAAGCTTTTCCATATACAGGTGCAGTAACAGAGTACGGATTCCCCCAGGCAGGCTCTTTTCTTACGGCATCAGTAATATCAATATTCATGTTATCACCTTCCGCATCGATTACACACCAATAATTTGTCAGATCCATACCATCAAAGTTAAATTTAACAAATGTATAGGCGTCTGTGCTTGAATCCCAAGTACATTTAACGGAACCATCCGCCTGTACTTCAAAGGCTGCTTTATTTCCCCTGCCTGCTACAGTAATGTTCTTTGTAATATCGATCTCAATGATGTCACTAGGATCTCTAATTACATTGATCGTTACTTTCGCTGTATCTGTTGCTGTCTTACCATCTTTCTTCACTGTTACAGTAGCAGAGACAGTTACCTCTCCAACCTTCACAGTTTTCAGAACGGCCTTCACAGCCTCTACAGAATCGGTCTCGATAGTTGCCGCATCGCCTTCAACTGACCATACGACACTCTCGATTGTACCAGTATCTACAGTCACTTTCAATTCAGCAGTATCCCCAATGATCACCTCTGTAGGAGCGCTCTCGATGGAAGCATTTACAACCAGTTCATCTTTTCCTGCAACTGCAAGATCCTTTTCTGTTGTTAAAGTAAAGTCTTTTCCTTCTACGGTCACTGTCACCTCAGCAGAGACTTTTGTATCTCCTTTTTTCAAACCAGTAATTGTAGCTTTCTTAGCATCTTCTGCATCTTTCTCTACCTTAGCAACAGTTTCGTCTTTTACAGACCAAGTTACCTCTTTGATCTTGCCTGCACTTGCAGAAACTTCTGCTGTTGTTGTGCTGCCTGCTGTGATCATATGTTTATCAAGATCCATAGCAACTGTCGGCGCTTCTGGATCCGGTTTCGTTGAACCTTCACCCAGCGGATAGGAGATCTCAAGGGATGTGATAACAATATCATCAATATTTGTTCCATAAACTGGTCCCTTAATCAGCAGACAAGTTACATCATCTGACTCGGATAACAGCTGGAATGTGTAATCAAACTCACCTGGCGCCTGGAAGCCTTCTTCATTCTTAGCTTCCCACTGATCAGAAAGGGTGGTCTTGTTAGCCATATCATTAACCATCCAGCTTCTGAATCCCTGCTCGCCATTCATTCTTCCTTTGATCTTTACCCAGATAGCATGACCATTCTTTACTGTATATCCCAGAGGAATACAGAACTGCTCTACATCCTTTACAGAGATAGAACCTGTCTCAGGATCATAAGTTACGCCATCTACCTGTTCTACCTCTGCCATATTAGCCGGGTAATATGTCGTTGGCTTCTGATCTTCCCGGCTTGGAGGAGTCGGTGTAGGTACAGGTGTAGGTGGCTGAGTTTTCGGCGGCTTTGATGTTTTCGCCGGAGGTGCTGTTGGTGCCTGTGTCGCATCTGGTGGCGTCGTCTGTGATCCAACGTCACCACCGGGAGCCTGGGTTGCCGGTGCAGGCGGCTGAGGCGCTGGCGCCTGGGTTACCTGCGCTGTAACCTTTGGCTTTGGAGTTGCTTTCTTCTTAACAGTTACGTTAATCGTACCAAGTTTCTTAGTTTTCTTCTTGCCTTTCTGTTTCCAGGTGTCTTTTACCGTGATGGTAGTCTTTCCGGCTTTTACTCCGGTGATCACACCTTTCTTGGATACTTTGGCAATTTTTTTCTTTTTGGATGTAAAGGTGTATTTGTGCTTTGCCTTTTTACCCGTGATGGAAATTTTCTTCTTTCCTTTGACGAAGATAGAAACTTTCTTTGTCTTCAGCTTCGTCTTTTTGGCAGCTTCACTCGTAGTGCCTGTCGCAAACGTCGTTAAAACAAGGGCACCAGCCAGCGCAACCGCCATGGCCTTTCTTAATTTCATTAGCCTAATCCCTCCTTTATGTATTGTTTTAGGAATATAATTATTATGAACTAATCTTCAACAAAAGTCAATAAAATTTTGTATCATTTCAAAACCAACATTTACAAAACAAGGAAAATACGTGTCAAAAAAATGAGGGCTCAATCCCATAATAAAAAGAGCCGCTGCTTCGGTAGATTTTCATCTACTTTTGCAACAGCCCCTTCACTATTTTCTCTATTTATTGATTTTTAAATCTGTATACAAGTTCTCTGAATATGTTTTATACCGTTATATTTAGATATACTCCACCTCAAATCTTGTAAAGGTAAGATCTGTCAATGTGGTAACAGATCCACTCCAGCCAGGCATTCTAATTACTAAATTTACACACTCCACAGAAGCTTCTAGTTCTGCTGTAACTGAAAAATCATTTCCTGGGTTAAAGTCTGGTTTGCCATTATTGAGCTCATAATTCACAGTACTTCCTGCCTGAACTTTATTGCCTCCGACAGTTGATGGATCTGGCGCTGTCCACAGACGGAAACCTCCAGATTTTTCTCCGAAGTGTCCTTCCATTATAACTTTCACTTTTTCACCCTTTTTCAAAGCATATGGAAGAGCACAAACTACAGCACCAGGCTCATTCATAATCAGAACACTGCCATCCTCATTTTTCGTTACTGTACCTCCGTCAACTGCCTCACCTTTTGTCAGGTCAATATCGATCGGGGTACCTTTATAATTAAATCTTACTTCCATCTTGACAGTTTCTTCTTTGATTACGTTATCACCTTTTTTAATTTTTACAGTAATTTCAACTTCGCCGGCAGCGACTCCTGTCACGATACCGTTTCTCTGATCTTCAGGATCAGCTTCTACAGTCGCTTTTGTTTCATCGCTTGATACCCATTCGATAGAAGTGAAATCATTTTCATCAATCTCAGCCTGTACGGTCGCTGTCTTGTTCGTTTCCACAGCTCCAGGTGCAACGCCCTCTTCTTCTCCTACATCAACCTTAACGGACATCTCAGCAGATCTTGTTATCTCCAGCTCAGTCGGTGCAGATTCAATCGTCGCATTGATCACCAGGGCGTCCTTCGCGGCAACATGAATCATTCCTTCTGCTTTCACGTTAAAGTCTTTGTCCTCTACCTTCACTTTTACTTCTGCAATGACCTTTGTCTCACCTTCTCCCACACCGGTAATGACTGCTTTTTTAGCATCCGCGCTGTCCTTTTGAACAGTAGCAACTGTTGTGCTTTCCACTTTCCATGTTACATCTGTAATGGTACCAGCACTAACCTTTACCCCAGCAGTAGTGCTCTCTTCTGCTCTAATATTTGATCCGGCAATTATCATCTCAGCCGTTGGCGCCTTGATATCCGGAGTTGGGGTTGGATCATCCGGTTTTCCGGAAGGTGTTGGGGTCGGATCATCCGGTTTTCCAGAAGGTGTCGGGGTCGGATCATCCGGCTTTCCAGAAGGTGTTGGGGTCGGATCTCCACTGTTATCTGGTGTCACAACAGGAGGCTGTGATCCACCGCCATTTGGATCCTGGGTTGCCGGTGCTGGTGGCTGCGGTGTCACCTGAGGTACATTAGGTGTAACCTTTGGCTTTGGAGTTGTTTTCTTCTTTACAGTAACGTTAATGGTTCCAAGTTTCTTTGTTTTCTTCTTGCCTTTCTGTTTCCAGGTGTCTTTTACCGCGATGGTCGTCTTTCCGGCTTTTACTCCAGTGATCACACCTGTCTTGGATACTTTGGCAATCTTTTTCTTTTTGGATGTAAAGGTGTATTTGTGTTTCGCCTTTTTACCCGTGATGGAAATTTTCTTTTTCCCTTTAACGAAGATAGACACTTTTTTTGTCTCCAGCTTCGTCTTCTTGGCAGCTTCACTTGTGGTACCCGTTGCAGCGGTGGTTAAAACAAGAGCACCAGCCAGTGCAAGCGCCATGGCTTTTCTTATTTTCATTAGCCTAAATCCTCCTTTGTGTTGTATTTAATACAAGAAATATAGTTCATTCAATTTACCCAAAAAGTCAAAATTTTTGTACCAAAAATAATTACCTTTTTTTGATACAAAATCTGACGCGGTACACAAAAGGATCCAGGGTGTGTCTGAAAACTGCTTTCTGCGTTCTGCACGCCTTAGGGAAAAAATAAGAGGGTGCCCCCAAAGTCATTTCTTGACTTTTAGGGCACCCTCTTTAAAATTCGCTATTTATACAGTTATCCCAGAATTAAAGATACGTAACAATAATTTCTGTAATGATAATCCCGTCAGATGCCTGTCTGAAAAGCAAATTAACAACATTATCTTTGTTTATCTCGAACTCCAGATCCTTGATTTCAAATGTTTTATCTGCGTTCACTGTAGAGAGAGCCGCCTGAATTGAATGCTGTTCCGATGGAACATCCCAATTTGCTTGATAGCCGGTATGTTTCAAACAACCATACGTATATGTGGATGACCCAGTTATCAAATCAACAGACGGATAAAGACGTAATGTACCACCTGCTTCAGGGAATTTACCCTTAACGGTCACTTTGATCTTATCACCACTAAACAGCTCATGAGGAAGAGGAATTCCTGCGCCGCCGCCTGCCTCTCCATTTATGGTGATACTTCCATCAGAATTAACTACACATTGATTTGCATTGGACTTAACAGCAGACAGATCAAGTTTCAGAGGCTTATTCTTATAATTATCTACTACTTTTCTTGTAACAGATTCTTCGGAAACCTGATCACCCTTTTTCACAGTTACTGTGATCGTAACCTCACCCTCGCCAACACCGTTGACAATTGCTTTTCTTGGGTCGTCATTATCAGCAGTCACTGTTGCGATTGACTCATCGCTAGATTTCCACTCAATCTCGGTGTAGTCATTTTCATCTACCTCTGCCTGAATTACAGTTTCTGCACCTTTGTCAAAGGTTCCAGGAGCCTGCAGGGAAAGAGCAATCTTCTCCGTCGGTGTAATCAGAACTTTCTCTACCGTAACTACGACCGATTCTGCACTTGTGGAAGTGATGGAACCGACGATGCTGTTAATTTCAGAGTAATTACTTGCGAAATTTGCTTTCTCCATCGTAAACTCTGCTCTTCCAACTCTCGTAGCCGAGTTTCTAAGCGTCGCTTTCTCCTGCAGTTTATATGCAGTCATAACGCCTTCTTCTATTCCTGGTGCCATCGCCATCTTAAATACAGTGGTTGTGTCACTGGGTGAATCCGCACTGTCTCCCGCTTTGGCAGAGAATACTACCTCGACTTTGTCTGTCTTTTTAATTCTGAGCGGCTCATCAAGTTTAAGAGCTACCCAAACATTGTCACCACTGACTGCCTCCCCATTAAAGGTAAGCGTTTTGCCGATATTATATGTAATCGGTGTTACGTGGATGGTAACTTCTTTGGTATCTGTGGCTGTCTTATCACCTTTTTTAACGGTTACAGTCACAGAGATCGTTACATCTCCTTCTTTCTGACCTATCACACGTACTTTGCCTTTTTCAAGGGATTCCGTATCGATCGTCGCCGCATCCCCTTCTGTCACTGCCCACACAATGTCTTCGATGGTAACAACATCTTCTCCTGCATCAATTTTCACAGACATCTCAGCGGTCTCTGCGATCTGAATCTCCGATGGGGCAGATTCGATGGTCGCATTTACAACCAGGGCATCCTTGGCAGCAACATGGAGCGTTCCCTCCGCTTTCACAGTAAAGTCTTTCCCCTCTACTGTTACTTTTACTTCTGCAGTAACTTTCGTCACACCCTCTGCCATACCAGTAATCACTGCTTTTTTAGCATCCTTACTGTCTTTTGCAACAGAAGCGATATCTGATTTTTCCACAGACCACGTTACATCTGTAACCTCGCCAGCACTGACTGTCACTGCTGCATTGGCTTTTTCTTCCGCCCTGATGTTTGGCTTATCAATAGAAAGACTTGCAGTTGGAGCTTTGATGTCTGGTTCTGGCGGAGTAGGATCTTTGATCGGATAAGAGGTCTCGATGGAAGTCAACTCTATATCATCAATGTTTACCCCAAATGATATACCTTTGATTAACAGAGCAGATACATCATCTGCTTCGGAAACCAGCTGGAATGTATACTCGAATTCACCTGGCGCTTTGAAGCCTGGTTCTGATGTAGCGATCCACTGGTTGGACACTGTTCCCTTATTATCTACACTATTTACCAGCCAGCTTCTAAAGCCCTGCTCACCGTTCAGTTTACCTTTGAGTTTCACCCAGATCGCATGCCCCTGCTGAACACTGTATCCGAGAGGAATCGCAAACTGCTCCACATCTTTCACGGAGATACTCTTGGTCTCTTCATTGTAGGTTACGCCCTCTACCTTTTCTACATCCGCCAGATTAAGCGGTTTATAAACGGTAGGTGTCTGCTGTGCAGGCGGTGGAGGCGTCGGTTTTCCTGTCGGTGTCTGCGTCGGCTTTCCTGTCGGCGTCTGCGTTGGTTTTCCGGTGGTTGGCGGAGTTGCTGTCGGCGGACTCGTCTCAGTTCCCGGATTATCTGGTGGCGCTGTTGGTGATCCACCGTCGCCGCCGGGAGCCTGGGTCGCCGGTGCAGGCGGCTGTGGTGTCACCTGAGGTACATTAGCTGTAACCTTTGGCTTTGGTGTTGTTTTCTTCTTAACAGTTACGTTGATCGTACCAAGTTTCTTGGATTTCTTCTTGCCCTTCTGTTTCCAAGTGTCTTTTACCGTGATGGTAGTCTTTCCAGCTTTCACCCCAGTGATCACGCCCGTCTTGGATACTTTGGCAATCTTTTTCTTTTTGGATGTAAAGGTGTATTTGTGCTTCGCCTTTTTACCCGTGATGGAAATTTTCTTTTTTCCTTTGACAAAAATAGAGACTTTTTTTGTCTTCAGCTTCGTCTTCTTGGCAGCTTCACTTGTGGTACCCGTTGCAACGGTGGTTAAAACAAGAGCACCAGCCAGTGCAAGTGCCATGGCTTTTCTCATTTTCATCCTCCTAAACCCTCCTTTTAGTATTATATAGTTATATAAATTGATTATATTGCTTTTTAATAAAAAAAGCAATATAATTCTGTGCTTTTTATGGAATAATTATTTTGATACAAAATGCAGATTTACAGTGATTCTGATAACTTTTAGAATTTACAACTTTGGCACATATATGATATACTGGATTTGTATACATGAATAGCTTGACGGCGCGTCGGGCTGATAGAAAGTTTGATTCAGTGAATGTTTAAATTTTTTTGGGGGAAGCATCTATGAATTTTCATAAAACGGATATTTTTTTTCTATCCATACTGATTTTCGCCGGTGTCTTATTGGCCGTGTTGATCTATTTTCCCCGCACTTCTGTAGGAACCTATGTGGAGATTCGGGTAGATGGAAAAAGAACTGCTGCCTATCCTCTCTCTGCTGACCGCAGGGAAACCCTACAAACTGCCTCCGGTGAAAATACGATTTTGATCCAGAACGGGGCCGCGTCCATGACAGCTGCGGATTGTCCAGACAAGGTCTGTGTCAGCATGAGGCGCATCTCCCGTTCCGGAGAGACGATTGTTTGTCTTCCCCACAAACTTGTACTAGAAATCAAAAACAGCGAAAATGAGGGAACTCCGTTCGATGCTGTTACAGGAGGTGCTCCATGAGCCGCATTCGATCTTTGTGCGAATTTTCCATATACACATCACTTGCTTTTATTTTCAGCTATCTGGAAAGCCTGATTCCACTGCCCCTCCCTTTCCCAGGCATGAAACTGGGCTTGGCAAACCTGGTCATATTGATCGTACTCTATCAAAAAAATCCCCGCTATGCCCTGGGACTTTCCATGCTCCGCAACCTTTTGAATGCATTTACTTTTGGCAGCCTGTTCAGCCTGCTCTACAGCACCGCCGGCAGTCTTCTGAGCCTGTCTGTCATGGCATTTACTCTGCGTCTAACTAAAAAACGCCTGTCCATACTGTCCATCAGTGCCCTGGGGGGGATCTTTCACAATCTGGGACAGCTCTTGTCTGCCTCTTTTTTTGTAGGTTTCCAGTCCATCCTATGGTATGCTCCCATCCTTTATTTCAGCGGCCTGTTTACGGGAATCCTGATTGGCTGGCTCGCCACCCAGGTGATACGAAGAGCGATGAGCTGATACACAAATAATACCTTTAATTTCTTACTATTTAGTAACAATATCCAACAATTTTAGACTTTTTAATACATATTTTATATTTTTTTACATTCTTTTTATTGACTATCGCCAAAAGTAATGATAACATTAAGGCACAACAAGCGAACACATTAAAATTTCCAGATACATATTTAAAGGAGAGCGTATTATGAAAAACACTGGAATTGTAAGGCGATTAGATGAATTAGGTCGTATAACGATTCCTATTGAACTTAGGCGTTCACTCGGGATCGGAGATAGGGAGTCATTAGAGATTTATACAGAAGACAATAAGATTATTTTAGCAAAATATGCACCTGCTGACATTTTTACAGGCGCAGAAGAAGATTTGGTAGAATATCATGGAAAGCTTGTTTCCAAAGAGTCTATCAAAGAATTATCTAAGCTAGCTGGTTTAATTTAATCATATATCCCTTTAGTGTGGCAGGAGCCCCCCTAGACTCCTGCCTTTCCTTTTGCCCAAAATTGTATTTTTATAAATAGACGGCGTCAATTTGATTTTTGTTTCAAATTGGCGCCGTCTGACTATCCTAAAAGTCCCTTATATACTTGGTTTTTTGTCATTCCCCGATCTTTTGCTACCGCCTTCATAGCTTCTTTGCGATCCATTCCCTGAGATAAATATTGTTCCATGTGCCTTTCAAGAGGAATGTCCTCCCATTTTTTCTGTTCTTGCTGTTCCAGCACAGCCACATCTTCTCCCTCCAGAACAAATACAAATTCCCCTCTTGGTTCATTTTCCTGAAAATAATGTATCGCTTCAGCGAGACTGCACTGCTGCACCGTCTCATGGCGTTTGGTGAGCTCCCGGCACACCGCGATCTTCCGCTCCGGAGGAATTACCTGTGCCACCTGCTCCAATGTTTTTATGAGCCGATGGGGTGCCTCATAAAACACGGTGGTGTACGTGCTGGTCTTTAACCGTTCTAGCACCCTGACACGCTCTTTTTTTTCTTGAGGCAAAAAGCCCTCAAAAGCAAAATTCCTGGTGTTGAGCCCGGACAGGGTAAGCGCCGTAATAACCGCAGACGCTCCAGGCAGGGAAGTGACTGCTGCCCCCGCTTCGTATGCCGCCAGAGCAAGCTCTGCCCCTGGATCGGATATCGCCGGAGTTCCCGCATCCGTCACCAGTGCAATATTTTTCCCCTCTAAAAGTTCCCTTACCAACACTGGTGTCTTCTGATATTTATTGTGCTCGTGATAACTTACCATGGGGGTCTTTATTTCAAAATGGTTTAGCAGCTTCATCGTCTGCCTCGTGTCCTCTGCGGCGATCAGATCTACTTCTCTCAGAATCCGCAGTACCCGCAGAGTAATGTCTTCCAGATTACCGATGGGGGTAGCACATAGATATAACGTTCCCATAATTCTTTCTCCTCGTTTGTCTTTCCCCTGTCAATACAGCGCCCTCACTTCCTCCGTGTACACATTTACACTCTCATAAACGATAAGAGGCTTTTCCACCACCATACCAGAGTTTCCGCCTCGGACGCCCTCGATCAGCAGCATATTGGGTTCCCTGTCAACATAGGGATAGACCAGTCGCAACCTCTTGGGCTCCAATCGGTGGGCTGTCATTACTGAAATGATCTCGCTGAGCCGGAAAGGACGGTGTACCATAAAAAAATGCCCTCCCGGTTTTAACAACCTGGCGCTCTCTCTGACCACATCTTCCAGAGAACACTTCAATTCATGCCTAGCTACCGCCTTGTGAGACGCCTCATTGGTCAGTCCATGGGAATGAATCATATAAGGCGGGTTCGTGGTAACAACATCAAAGGAAGCTGCTTCGAAATACGAAGATGCCTCCCTTATATCACCAGTAGTTATATGCACCCGGTCTTCCAGACCGTTAAAGCGGATACTGCGCCTCGCCATGTCTGCAATATCCGCCTGTATCTCCAGTCCCTCAAAATATGCGCCTTCCGTCTTCGCTGAGAGAAGGATGGGGATGACACCATTTCCGCTTCCTAGATCAATGGTACGACATCCCTTTCCGATCTTGGCAAATCCTGTAAGAAGCACAGCGTCCATGCCAAAACAAAACCATTCTGGATTCTGGATCAGCATCAAACCGTCCCGCTGCAGATCGTCCAGTCGCTCCCCCTCCCGCAAGATTTCTTCCTCGCGGAAAGATATATCCTTATTTTGCATCATCAGATCTTTGACTTACCTTCCTTTTTTTCCATCGCTTCCAGTTCTTTCAGCTCTCGGTCATTTTCACCGCCGCGGTTGTCGCGCCTGCGCTCCCGCCGGAATTTGAGTTCAGAAACCTGGTACTCCCTCACTTCTTTTTCATCGTTTTCCAGTGTAACGATGACCTTTACCTTCTGTTTGAGTACGCTGACACTCTGAACTTCTCCCGGAAGTCCTTCTGGCGTCTTCACGTGACTTCCCACATTGGGCAGATGGCTGTTCAGCTCCTCATATGCCTCTTCCTCATTTTTCAGGCAGCACATAAGCCTGCCGCACACACCGGAGATCTTCGTCGGATTCAGGGATAAGTTCTGCTCCTTCGCCATCTTGATAGAAACCGGTGCAAACTCAGACAAATACGTGTGACAGCACAATGCCCTGCCACAGATACCAATACCGCCCCGCAGCTTTGTCTCATCTCTCACACCGATCTGGCGCAGCTCGATCCTTGTGCGGAACACAGAGGCAAGATCCTTCACAAGTTCTCTAAAATCAATTCTACCATCCGCTGTAAAATAAAATAGCAGTTTATTTTTATCAAAGGTGTACTCTGCCGCGATCAGCTTCATCTCCAGTCCATGCTTGGCAATTTTTTCGAGACAGATCCCAAATGCTTCCTCTTCCTTCTCTCTATTTTTTCTCTCGCTCTCATCGTCTTCTTCTGTCGCAAGACGGATAATTCCCTTTAGCGGTGCTACGATCTTTTCCTCTGGCATCTCCGTGGGAGGGAGCACAACGGTTCCATACTCAACCCCTTTTGCTGTCTCCACGATGACGTGAGTATCCCGCTTTATATCTGTATTTTCGCCGGGATCAAAGTAATAAATCTTTCCTGCCTGGCGAAATCTGACGCCTATTATCGTTTTCAATGTATTATCCTGCCTTTCACTGTCTTTTATTGGACATTCGCTTCTAAGATCAGTCCGCTTACTATTGTTTGAGGGCCAGCAGCATAAGCTCCATGGCAACTTCAAAATTCACATTTGCCTTCAAGCGCAACTTTGCCTTATCAAATGCCATAAGAATTTCTTCTATTTTTTCATAATCTCTCTGATTTGCCTCCGAAGAGATCGCGCTGAACTCACTCTGAAAGATTAGCTGGTTCATATTTTTTGTAGCTTTGAACACCAGCACATCCCGATACCATAAGATCATAAGATCAATGTAATCCTTAATTTGATCCTTGTCCTCGCCAATCTCACGGATGATCTCCAACATCTCAGAGACATCCATATTTTGAATATTTTTCAGAATCCGCAGAACCTTGTCCTTCTTCTCCTCAAAGTCTTCAGATTCTATGTATCGTATCGCCTTGCCGAGATTTCCCTGAGCAAAGATCGCACTGGTTCTCGCCCGGTAATCCACAACCTTGTATTTGTCCATCAGATACTTCTCCACTGTCGCCGTTGACAACGGCCGAAATTCCAGTTTGAGACACCGGGACTGTATCGTCGGAAGCAATGCATTGATATTGCTTGTGAGCAATATAATGATACCATATTCTGGCGGCTCCTCAATCGTTTTTAACAGAGCATTCTGTGCCGCCTCCGTCATACGTTCCGCCTCTGGCACAATATAGATCTTGTACGGACTGGAAAATGGCCGGATCACAATGGAGCTGTTGATCTTTTCCCGGACGTCGTCCACGCCAATGCTAGACAATTCCCTGTTCACCCAGATCACATCCGGCTGGTTGCCAGCGTCGATCTGACGGCAGGAAGCACAATTTCCACAGGGTCTGCCACTCTCCTCCGACATACACTGTAGGCCCGCCGCAAAGGTGCGCGCCATAGTCTCTTTACCACAGCCCACTTCTCCCTGGAAAATATAGGCGTGAAATGGCTTGTCCCCGCGGATCGCCATCTGAAGATGTTCTTTGATGTCCTCATGTCCCATGATCTCTGAAAATAAAAACATATCAACCACCGTCCCTTTCCCTTACCTGTACTTCAACGCTGCAAATCGGCACCGCTGCGCTTATCAATGGTGTGAATCTGTCCATCAAACTAGCTCGATGGCGCTAATTTGAACCCTGCCTCCGACTTGTGATTTTCCAATTTGCTACGTCAACGTCAATCAACGTATCTCCAGTACGTTTCATTCCGTTTCCTTGTAAAATCGAAAATCACAAGCGGAGGTCGAAGATTTCGGATTGTGATAGCAGCAAAATAGCTAGGCGCTTGAATGAGGTGATGTGGTGACATCATCGAATGAAAGCAACAACGCTATTTTGCTGCTAGCGCAGACCGAAACAGGATTCAAATTGGCACCGTCGAGCTAAGTCAGTATATCCAACAGCAGTCCTCTTATCTCATCAATCTTATCTAGTATCACCAGATGATCCTTCTCATCCTTCATCAGTTCCTGCGCCAGCTCATCCAGCGCGGCATTTACCCGTTTAATCATCCCATAAACACGGTGTCGGCCCCGTCTGTCCAGAAAATTTTCCCGGCTGAATTTATGGGATCGGTTCACGATCTCATTCATAAATTCCTGGATCAACTTGCGGTATCGCTTCATATCTCTTACATCCACATGCTTCCCAAGCTTTTTCCCCTGCATGGTGATATCCTCCATCATCAGGGTAAGCCTCGCCTGAAGCCCGTCTTCCTCCAGAGAGCTCATAAGGGTGAATTTAAAATCTTCCCCGGCACTCTGTGTCTGCCTCGCGGTCGTAGCCGCCTGTGTCTGCTGAACGTTATCTATCTTTATATCCACCGCTCATCCTCTCCTTTCATAACATCATTATATCATTATATATAATATTTTTCCAGCCCTATCCTCTGCATATAAGCTCTTCTATTTTTTTCAGCGCCTCTTCAAAATCGTGATTCAGTATCCGCTCCTTGACTCCAGCGATGCGCAGGCGCTCTTCTGAAAAATCTTCCTCATCTGCTACGAACCTCCGACAGAGCTCCGCTGCACAGGGATTCGGCTGCCGCTTTTCCCGCTCCAACGCCCTCTCCAGACGCAAAAAATCCTCTACTTCGATGTACACCGGCACCACATGTTCTCTTCCATAAAAGGCACACATCTTCTCAAATCCATCCAAAGTAGATATTATGGCATATTGGACTTCTCCTGAAAAATCCATCTGTCCGTCATCGGCTGTAAAATAATACCAGGGCCCATGTACCGTATCATACCTTCGACACTCCACAATCCTGTCCTGCTGTCTCATCATCTCCAGCTCGCCCTCGGTCACAAAATGATATTCTTTCCCCTCCACCTCTCCAGTCCGGATCGGTCTTGTGGTATAAGGTACCACCGTCTTTAGCATAGAAATTCTGTCTATCAAACTGCAGAATAAGGAATCCTTTCCCACAGCGCTTTTTCCCATGATCACATATAACTTTCCCATGTACTTCTCTCTTTCTAAATAAATACTATAAAACCAATATATTTATGAATCCATCTGTCACACCGTGAACTGATATCTGCTGTCTGACTGCCCGCTCTAGCAGCTCCACCATTTCCTGGGAAATCCTCTCGCCCTCTACCAAAAGCGGTATCCCCGGCGGATAGGGATATACTGGTTCCGCCGCCAGCTCTCCAGCAGCCTCTGCAAGTGAAACCCGGCGCTTTGGATAATAAGCGGCCTCAAAACTGTACACTCCTGGCTCTGGCCTGTGCCAGTCATAACAAAAAGAATTTTTTCCAGCTGTCAAATCCACGTTTTCAAATGCCTGTCTGTCAAGTTTTTCTGTCAGCTCCCTGTCGATCTCCCGCAATGCCGCTGCCAACCTCTCAAAACTTTTTCTCTCGTCGGCCACGCTTGTCATGGCGATAACATAATCACCGCAGCTCATTTCTGTTTCAATATGATACGTTTCTCTTAATCGATCCGCCAGATCCCGTCCCCGGACCGGCGTCCGGTCGGTGGCGATCACCAGCTTAGACGGTTCTTTCCACTGGGATTCAAATAATCTCAAAGCCTTTAGCCCTTTCATTTCCTGGCGAAACCACTCCAGATCCGACACATAGCACTGCATCTCTTTTCTCCCCTCCCCCAGAAGATAGGAGAAGCACCGTTCCACCCCCGCCATCAAAAGATACGACGGGCTGCTGGACTGATACGTCTGGAGGCTCCAGGTGAGGAGTTCCTCCTTCACCAGTCCGTAGCGGGCATGAAGCACCCCGGTCTGGGTAAATGCTGGAAGCGTCTTATGAAGGCTTTCTATCACAATATCAGCTCCCTCTGTCAGAGCTGTGTCAGGAAATGCCTTATGCCAGTGAAAATGAGCCCCATGGGCTTCATCTACAATCAACGGAATCTTTCTCTTATGTACCATATCTGCGATGACTGCCACTGGCGACAGGATTCCTTCATACGTGGGGGAGGTGATTACAACGCAGGAAATATCCGGATACTCCTCCAACGCCCCTTCTACATCCTCCGGCGATACTATGCCGGCGATACCCAAAGAATCCATCTCCCCACCCTCTGCTGATGGATACACATACACTGGCCGAAGCTCCAGAAGACGGATGACGTTGTACACTGCCTTGTGACAGTTTCTCGCCACCAGGACCCGGTCTCCGCGTCGGCAGCACGCGGTGATGGCTGCCAGGAGCCCGCAGGTACTGCCGTTGACCAGCAGAAACGAGGCGTCAGACTGGTATTCGTCCGAGATGTGATCCATCAGCTTCCGGATTACCCCTTCCGGCTGGTGCAGATTGTCCAGCCCTGGTATCTCTGTTACATCCAGTTCGTAAGGATTTTCCATCTGAAATTTATGATTACGTTTATGCCCCGGCATATGCATGGGCAGTATATCTTTCTGACAGTATTCTGTCAGGGTTTCATAGAGTCCTTGTTTCATCTATATGCTGCATTTCACTTTCCGGTTGCCCCCAACAACATGTTGTACAACCTTTTGTTCCTAGGGTATGTCTGAAAACTGCTTTCTGCGGTCTGCACGCCCTAATATCCTATTGTTATAGTATACTAAGTTTCCTGGGATTTTGCAAAAGAAAAATCCCCGAATTCATATGATATGAATCAAGAGAATAAATATTCAATCAAATTCCTGATGTCACAAAAAATTCATTTGCCAAGTCCGGGCAGAAGAGGTATGATATATGACAGAATTACACATCAGAAAGGATAACACTATGAACGCTTTACTCGCAGCAGATAAATTCTCGGGCGCTGCCCTCAGCAGTATGATCGTTGTGGCACTGTTCTGCACCGCGGTCCCTTTTATCTTTCTTGGCTATTTTCGCGCAAAGACCGGAGCCAAACTTTCCTCATTTTTTATCGGCATGGGTTTTTATGTACTTTTTGCCTTTGTGGCGGAAGGAATTCTAAATGCCCTCCTGTTCAACCTGTTTTCTCTTAAGGACGTTTTAAACCGCTCCACGCATCCGGTGTGGTATGCGCTTTACGGCGCTGTCGCCGCTGGTGTTTTTGAGGAAATGGGAAAATATTTTGGACTACGATACTTTATGAAAGATCGCCCTGGAAAAGCAAATGCCTTGATGTTCGGCATCGGCCACGGCGGTTTTGAGACTATCGCATACGGCAGTTCCCTTTTTATGGGAAATATTATTTTAGCGCTCATGGTAAACTCTCTGGGTATGGAAGAGTACCTGGCAAAGCTGGATCTGAAGGGGAATGCACTCACGGATTACAGAAATGCCATCGGTGAATTGATCGCAATTCCGCCAGCAGAAAACGTGGCAGCGGGCTCCGAGCGGCTGTTGGCGCTGATCTTTCAGACCGCGCTGACCATCCTGATCTTTCTCGCCATTCAAAACATCAGGAAACGATTTCTTCTTCCGGCTGCCATCCTGCTCCATGTCGCCGGTTACCTGCCCACTTACTTAACCCAGGTAGGTGTAATTCGAAATATGGCCCTCAGCCTGTGCCTTACTGGAGCTGTGGTTTTCCTGACAGCGGCTTACGCCTATCGGGAATATAAGAATGGGAGCTGCGGTTAAGATTATTTATAAAAAACCTTTATTTTTTTGTTCCCCTTTTTGAAAAGCGCCCCTACCTTTACTTTTTTTAAATTAAGCTTTTTTAACTTATTATTTTTGCAGGAAAGCACAGACAGTTTAGCATTCCTGGGCAAACGCAGGGAAGTCAGGTTACCGTTATTGCAGTATAGATCCTTTAACCTCGTATTTTTTGACAGATTTAATTTACCCCATCGATTACCTGAACAGTCCAAATAAGTTAAGTTTTTGTATGTACTTTCAAACCATAACCCGCTTCTCGATAGCAAAGAATTTCAAAGAGGACATTTCAGCTTGTTTGGTTCAGAATTATCTATTCTTCATCTTCTGCCTCCATATTCATTTCAAGTTTATAGTAAATGTCGATATCACGAATAATTCCGTCGATATCTTCATCATCAAGTTCCTCGGTCCACATTTGAAGCTCATTGATTGTAATAATTTCCTCAATAGCCTTGCGGTATCTTTCTTCCAACACAGCCATACCGCTTGAACGCTGTTCAATATATCGTTCCAACTCTGCCAGAACATTTTTCTTGTTCTGTTTAGTCTTGATTACAAAGCTAATTGGGAAGTGCATGACCTTATCAATATCCAAAAGATATTTGTCGTAATTATTCACTTCCGTAACTTGGAAAAATCTTCCCACAGGTCTCATTACAAAATCAATGCCACCATCATTTGCATTAGTTCTACCGGTTTTGAACAATTCAAGGGCAACTTCATCAATGGTTTCTCTAGTATATCCAAAGAAAACAGTAACATTCTTGTAATGATTTTTCAGGATTGCATAGCTGATAATTTCAAAGATACGAGCTTCTGCATCTTCTGTGAGCAATGCACTAATTTTTTTCTTTTTATCGGAATAGTTTTTCAGTTCCCGCAATTCTTCCAATATACTTATCAAAGCATGGTCTTTCGCTATCAGAAGGTCTATATATCGTTCAATGATTTTACAAGAGACTCTGCTAATATCATATCCCTCAACATAGATGTAATCAATATGAATGAGATACTTTCCGTTATTGATAATAATTAAGTCATTAACTGCATCCTTAATCTTGTTGTGAAACTCTCCATTTACACGAGAGTTCAAAGCATGGTTCTGTAATTTACTGCCACCATACAAACTGCGATAGTAATTGAACAATCGCATATAATCATATCCCTGAAATTTGCGATATTCATCTTTCTTACCATAATAATCATCTTGATAGAAATAGAGGATAGCGTAAATTGCATAAATACTTGCCAGACTTCTACGTGTCTTGCTATTGCCATGCACAGCTTTCATTTTCTTGTCCAAATACTGGATCATAGGACTTTT
This sequence comes from Eubacteriaceae bacterium, assembly GCA_910575665.1. Taxonomy (GTDB): domain Bacteria; phylum Bacillota; class Clostridia; order Lachnospirales; family Lachnospiraceae; genus Eubacterium_F. The sequence continues at coordinate 77,060 of CAJTFB010000012.1, read as the reverse complement.
ATCATAAATCTTTTGGTAATCCTTTGGATATTCTGCTTTCAAAATATCTAATACAAAAGTTTCATTAATTTCCATGTCATTCACCTCTTACATACTTTGACTTTGCATTTGTCTTTCGTGCTTTTACTTTTTCAAGGCTCTTTCCGTTTCTTTCTGTTGCGATGCCTGTACGCCTTAATCCCATTTCATAGTACTCTTCATTCAGGTCAATCCCAACACCAATTCGCCCCAAACGAACCGCCACAGCAGATGTGGTAAATGAGCCAGAAAATGGGTCAAGAACAACATCGCCTGGATTGGATGAAGCTCTGATAATGCGTTCTACTAAGGCTTCCGGTTTTTGTGTCGGATGATTTTCGTATTCATCCATCTTAAACCTCACTCTACTAAAATCCCAAACATTCCCTGGTACTTTTTTCGTACTATATGGTTGAGGTGGATTTTTTCTATAATCAATCAGTTTTCTCTTTGATCCTGTTTTTGCTTCAACAAGGATATCTTCGTGATTGAAAACATATGAAGTCTTGCTATTCTTTGTTATCATCAAAATAGGTTCATAGAGAGAACCATATATTTTCCTTGACTGAACACCTGAACTATCGTAAGACCAGATAATACGACATAAAACATTATACTTTTCTGAAGCAAATACATCCAAATATGACATATGCTGTGTCGCTGTCATAAAATACATTGTACCATTTTCTGAGAGGACACGCATACATTCATCAATCCATAATTTACACCACTCTAGGTAAGCTTGTACGCTTTCCCATTTGTCACTGTTGTTACCAAAGTCTTTACCAATGTTATATGGAGCATCGGCAAATATAAGTTGCACAGACCTTTCTTTCATCTTTTTTAGAACAGAGAGACTGTCTCCGAGAATAGCCATTGAGTTATTATTGTTCATATTTTCTTCTGTTAATTGAACATCGAATAGTGAATTAAAGTCAAAGACTACCTCTGGGTATATTTTTTCAGTTGTTTCTACAACGGATATGTCACTATCAAATGTTAATACCATTTGTCCTTCGCCACTAATACTCATATCATTTACCTTCCTGTGTTATTTTCTGATTAAATTCAAGAACATAATCAACCTTAGACTCTAAGGTCATATATCATTTCTATGTTCACTTACGAAACATATTGATTTTGTCTAAGGCGGGTCAATATGTTAGCACTAAAACGAGCTCTGTAAGTTCATCAGTAACTATGCCACGTTCTATGTTAGAAGACGAAATAACTTTTTTGTATAAATCAGTCCCTACTTTTGAAAATTACTTTTATTTATCATATCGCGAAAGTGTGAATATTTCAAGTGTTCGTTAAATAATTATCGTTTACAGACTGTCAACAATTGAAGTTTCTCCACGATAATTTATTTTTCCCAAATATTTATAATTTTTTTCACTGTCATAGCCTGCGTTTGCAATAATATTTTCACGCAATCTCCCCAGTCTTTCTTGCAGGTGATTTGACTGTGGAATATTGTTTTTCGCTCTTCCTGCTATACTTTTTCCCTGAATTTTGTTATAATGATCCCATGAAAAAAGAAAACAACACCGTAAAAATCTCAGTGCGCAATCTGGTAGAATTTATTTTTCGGGAGGGAGATATCAACTCTACCGGCTTCGGCACCAAAAACACAGAAGCTATGGCACTGGGAAATAAGATCCACCGCAAAATACAAAAACGAATGGGCATCGGATATGAGGCAGAGGTGCCTTTATTTACGTGCGTCACATTAACAAGCAAAACATCTGGAAGCACCTTTGAACTAAAGGTGGAGGGACGTGCCGACGGAGTACTGCGGGACGGATCGGAGATCATGGTAGATGAAATCAAGGGCGTCTATATGGACATCCATCAGCTGAAGGAACCGGTTCCGGTGCACAAAGCACAGGCGATGTGCTACGCTTATATGATCTGTGAACGGGAAAACCCGGCATTCATCTCCGTTCAGGTGACCTACTGCCACCTGGAGTCGGAGGAAGAGCGCCGTTTCAAAGAGACCTATACCAGTTTGGAGATACGAAGTTGGTTTGAAGATCTGATCAGCCGCTACGAACCCTGGGCTATTTATGAATATGACTGGAAGCAGAAAAGAAATGAGACGATCCGGGATCTTGAATTTCCCTTCCCCTACCGGGAAGGGCAGAGAGATCTCGCCGCCTGTGTTTATAAAACCATTGAACATAAAAAGAAAATTTTTATTCAGGCGCCTACCGGCGTCGGGAAAACGATTTCCACCGTTTTTCCTTCGGTTAAGGCAATGGGGGAAGGACTGGCTGACCGGATCTTTTACCTGACGGCAAAGACCATCACCCGGACGGTGGCGCAGGAGTGTTTTGAACTGCTTTCTTCCCAAAATCTGAGCTTCAAATACCTCACCATTACGGCAAAGGAGAAGCTCTGTTTTCTGGAAGGACGTCCGGAGTGCAATCCCGTCTCCTGTCCTTATGCCAAAGGGCACTACGACCGGGTAAATGACTGCGTTTACGATATGTTGATCCACGAGGCGAACATGGACCGGGATACGATTCTTGCCTATGCGGAAAAACATCAGGTATGCCCCTTTGAAATGTGCCTGGATGCCTCTCTGTTTGCCGACAGCATCATCTGCGACTACAATTATGCCTTCGATCCCAATGTCTATCTCCGGCGCTTTTTTTCAGAGGGAAACAAAGAGAGTTTTATTTTTTTGATTGACGAAGCCCACAATCTGGTGGAACGCGCCAGGGAAATGTACAGCGCCGTACTGGTCAAGGAAGATTTTCTCAAGGTAAAACGGATTTTGAATGCGGAGGCTGCCAGTCATTATCCGCCGGAAGTAAAATATATCATGAAGATCTTTGTGGCGGCTTTGGAAAAATGCAATAAGACCATGCTGGAATGGAAACATGAATGTGATGAATTTGAGATCCTGGAGGATATCTCCTCTTTTAGTTTTCAGCTTATGCGGGTGATCAACAGTTACGAACTCTTTACCAAAGAGGTAAAAGATCTGCCGGAACGGGAGACGGTACTGAACCTGTTCTTTGATGTGCGGCATTTTCTGAATATGTATGATCTGCTGGACGACAGCTACCGGATCTATACGGATTATGATGAATCCATGAATTTCCGCATCAAACTGCAGTGCATGGATCCCTCGGCCCGGCTGGCAGAGGCTCTTGCTTATGCCAGGGGAACCGCGCTTTTTTCTGCCACTCTGCTGCCTGTACGCTATTACAGGGAGCAGCTCTCCACAGTGGAGGACGATTATGCAGTATATGCCAGATCCTCCTTTTCCAGTGACCAGCGAAGAATCATCATCGCTAATGACGTCACCAGTAAGTACACCCGCCGAAGTACCAGTGAATATAAGAAAATTGCCGGTTATATCGAGGAATTCGCCGGGGCCAGGCAGGGAAATTATATGGTATTCTTTCCCTCCTATGCCTTTTTAAATCATGTTCTTGACCAGATGAACCAGCCAGAGGGCACAAGAATCCTTGTACAGGGCCCCTCCATGACGGAATCAGAAAAAGAAGCCTTCTTAAATGCCTTTGACTCGGAAAATGCCGATACTCTTGTTGGCTTCTGCGTGATGGGCGGCATCTTTGGAGAGGGGATCGATCTGAAGGAGGACCGGCTGATCGGCACTGCCATTGTGGGCACCGGGCTGCCCCAGGTCTGTAACGAACGGGAGTTATTCAAAAGCTATTACGATGTACACAAAGGGAGCGGCTTTCATTATGCCTATCTCTATCCCGGTATCAACAAAGTATTTCAGGCCGGCGGCAGAGTGATCCGCACGGACAAGGACAAGGGCGTGATCCTGCTGTTAGATGAACGGTTCGCCCAGAAAAGTTATCTGGAGCTTTTTCCCAAAGAATGGATTCCTTATGATATCACAAACAAAAAAGGAATGAAAGATATCCTTCATTCCTTCTGGAACTCCTAACAATTTATTAAATACAATTCTGGATGGTTTTCGGCCTACAGAAGACGGATTCCATCTTCAAGAATCTCGATGCGGTTCTGTTTCATCAGCCGTCCGATCGCCCTCTTAAAGGCATTTTTACTCATGCGGAACTCTCTTTTAATGATCTCTGGGGAAGTCTTGTCATGAAAGGGCAGGCTTCCTCCCGCCGCCTCTAATTTTTCCAGTATAACCTCTGCATCCATCCCCATCTGAACTTTTACCTTCTCCTGCAGGCTCAGTGTCAGCTTGCCATCCTCCCGGACTTCCTTGATCCTTGCCTGAAGATTGTCCCCCACATGGAGCTCTCGGTTCATTTCATTGTGGGGGATCAGCGCAGAATACTTGTCCTGTACTGCAACAAATGCCCCAAAGGAATCGGTAATCTGATATACCACCCCTTTCACATGGTCCCCTTTTTGAAAATCGCCGCTGGTAGAAAGATACTCATAGATGTGCATCGTCGCACAAAGCCGGCTGCTCTTGTCGATGTAGAGAGCCGCCAGCACTTCCTCTCCTTTTTTTACCCGGTGTGTCTGCTCTTTAAAAGGCAAAAATAGATCCTTCGCCAGTCCCCAATCCAAAAAGGCACCGATATTCGTCACATCCGTCACCCGGAGTCTCGCCATTTCCCCCAGGGAAATATAGGGTTTCTCCATGGTTGCGATCAGACGGTCCTCTGAATCCCGGTAGATAAATACAGATAATATATCTCCTTTTTTTACCCCTTCCGGAACCTGGTTGTTCGGCAGAAGCACGCTAAAATCCGGCTGCTCATAAGAACCCAGATAAATCCCGCTTGCCGTAAATCGAGTGACATAAAGTCTGGAGACTCTCCCCAGCAGCTTTTCCTCTAATTTCATTTAATGTTATCCTTATCCTTTCATTGACTACAATACTTTTCTTTTACCGGAAAAACAGGTGATCACATAGGGAGATTTTTCCTTATCCGTCATCACCACATAAAAGCAGCCCTCTTCTTCCTTCGTATAGATCTGAACCTCATCTCCAAGCTTAGCTGCCAGCCGGTATTCTGCCCGCAGCTCATCCACCTGGTATCCCTGTGGCAGATAATCTGCTGCGATCCGGATATATTCTCCATTGTTCACATGCCAGTTGGTGTCCAGATGATTTTCGCACATTTTTACCATGCCGACACACTCCATGTCCTCCGGGCAGGCAACTTTTCTTGATTTGTATTCCATGGGATAGGGCTCTCCCATTCCAAAAGGCTCCACTTCCTCCTGGCTGGCACGAATCGGTTTTCCAGTTTTGTGATTAAAATAAAACCACTGGGAATCCGCATAGGCGAGAGTCTCTCCCTCCATGCTCTCCATAAGAAAATTCCGCATGCCAAAAATCCCCCGGAACCGGTAAGGCCAGGTACGTACCACAAACTCTTCCCCCATAGAAGGACGCCTCTTAAATACAATATCCCAGGAGTTCACAAGCCACGCATGGGCATCCTCTCTCAGGTCCATACAGGAACGTCCCACCTCTTCACTGTGGAACAGGCAGCAGTCCTGAAGAGCATTCACTACTGCATGTACTTTGATCTTCCCCTCTGTATCTATCCTGCTGTAAGACACTCTGTCTTTATATTCATACAAAATCACCCATCTCCTTTTCCTTCCTTTCTGCTGATCCACTTCGACATGCCAGAACCATGATTGCCAAAGGGCCTCTGATGAAAACCAAGCTTCTTATAAAAGCTTTCCTTATTCATGGCGGACATGAGATTGACCATAATGGTCTCCCCATCCTCCACCTGGCTTTCCAGCCAGTTCAGAACATGTTCTATGATTTTTCTTCCCAGCCCTCTGGACTGGTACTCCGGATGCACGATCACATCACAGATAAAATATACATATCCGCCATCTCCTACCACCCGCGCCATGCCCACGGGAATTTTCCCGTCCATGGCTACGATCTTATACAGCGAATTTGCCAGGGCACACGCCGCACGCTCGGGCGTGATCCGTATAAAATCCACGCTGCCCCGCAGCTCGTTATAATCTTCGATTTTTATCTCGTGTTTAAATGTAATATGTTCAATATCCATGTATATTATATGAACTGATTTGTCACCTCATCATAATGATAGTCCAGACTGCCAAGATTCTCTTTCAAGGTCTCCTCGTCAATATCATTTGTCTTGCAGAATTCCTCCAATGTCGCGTATTGATCCCTCAGCTGTGTGTTGGTATAACTAAGCAGAATAATGGGGTCACCCGGTATGCTCATAATTTCCTCTCTTTCTGGTGTCCTGACACCTTTTGCCACACTGCTTCATTGACCTAAAGAAAAGCAGTGTTTATTAATCCTTGTGCATTCTAATTTTATATGCCAGCTGTATATTTGTCAACCGTTAAGAAAGAATATTAGCTACTCCTACTCTCATATAAAATGACAGTTTCTGTAAACCTATAAATTAACAGAAACTGCCATTTCTTACTCCTTAAGGCCCGCCACTGAAAACTACGCAAGAAATATCATAATGGTCGAAAAATTCGCCTCGTGAGTTCTTTATGTAATATGGAATCAAGCCTGAAGCTGCTCCGTAGCTTTATTCCGCAAGAATATGATTTGTTTTCTCTATAACCTCCTGAACCTTATGCGCGGTCTTGGAAACTTCTAACATAGAACTCTGGATAATGCTGCTGTTCTCAGAAGAATTGCCCATATGGCTCACAGCCGCTTCCACAGAATCCATTAGTCCTTTGATTTCGTCATTGAAGTTATCAATGATTTTATTGATACTGTCGATGGCCTGGTGAATTCCCTCGTCATTCTCCCTAGCACTTCCCACAGCATCCTTTGAATTCTCAGACAGGTCACGGATGTTGGTGGCAACCACAGAAAATCCTCTTCCCGCGTCACCAGCTCTTGCTGCCTCGATGGCCGCATTTAAAGACAGAAGGTTAATCTTTCCGGCGATGCTTTCTACGTCTTCTGTCATCTGGTTGTACTTCTCCACATTCATGTTGATGTCCTGTATGGAATCTGAGATATTCTGGTTCAGTTTATTGAGCCCTGACATATGTTCTGCCACTGCTGTCATCTCTGCGGAACTACGATGACCAGATTCACGAATGAAGTCAGCCTGCTCCTTGACCATCTCGATACTCTTTGTAAGCTCTCCAAAGATATCCATAAGCTCCTCATTCATAGCCACAACTTCGCTGTTGACCTCGGTTACTCTCTGGCGTTCTTTCTTGATGCTGTTCATCATATACTGATGGCAGTTTTCTTTTTCGTTAATTCCCCTGGCAAGGGCAATCGCCATCTCACGGCATGAACTATATCCACAGGCATGACAGTCAAAATGCTTTTCCACCTGTGTTTGCTTTTCTAAAGCTGCAAATGCATCGGCGATCCTCTCCTCGGATACCTCCAGCGTGTCAACCCGATGCGCTTCATAGGTTCTTATAAAATCATCAAGCACAAGCGTTTTGTCAAATTCTGCAAATTGCTTATCCTCGCTGCCCTTTCTGGTCTTCTTCCTCTCGGAAACTCTCTTTTTGTGGGCATACATCTCTACATCGTGCATGATATCGTTCATGGCAAAACGCTGATAATCTACCCCGATCGCAGGTCCTCCGTTACAGCCATTTTCACAATTCAATACATCAAATACATCTGGCAGACACCGTTGATCCTGCTCGATATAGATATCCAGTTCACGATATAATTTTTCTGTCCCCTCGGACGTGATGACATTCATATATGGCTCGTGATACAACAGGTTATTCATCAAGCCACCTGGCTTCGGATAGATCGCACCCTCTAATCCCTGGCAGTCGTCAAATTCAAACTCACTGTAGATCTTAATCTCAGGAAGATTTACATTCTCTCTGTCAAAATATTTTTTCAAATGATCCATGGTAACATTATAATCTACCAGTCCTGTCTCCCGGAATTCATCAATTTTTGCAATACATGGCGACAGCGCCGCTATCCTGCCCTTAAAGTTCAGTACCTTTCGCATGTATACTGCCAGACAAAGCATCGGGCTATGTATCGGAGACAGGTGAGAAATCAATTCTGGTCTGTGGCGGAGCACATAATTCACCACTGCCGCACAGGGCTGTGAAATCAATTTTTCGCCAGAATGTTTTTTCAAATATCTCAAATGTGCCCAAGTACAAATATCCGCTCCAAATGATACGTCATATATCTTTTTGATCCCCTGATTGCGCAGCCACTGCAGTGCATGACGCCAATTTCCGTCAAAGGCAACTTTTACAGACGGCGCCGCGATAACAGCGATCTCTCCCCCACTCTTCAAATCTTTCATAAATGCCTCGATGTCATCCTCAAACGTCCTGGCATCATGAGAACATGCTTGAATACAGGCTCCACATTTGATACATTTTTCATCGTCTATCCTAATCCTGAGATTCCCCTCATCATCCATCTTTGCCACATTGGCATCCCCTACCGGACAAGCCCTTACGCAAGCATTACACCCTACACACCTGATTTTATCCACCTGAATAATACTCATGCCGACCAATTCCTCCTTTGAGCTCTTTCCTTCATTATATAAAATTTTTACAAATAAAGCAATATTTTTCATAAACAAGTATATTTAATTTGCGGCTGGTCATAATAAATCAGAAAAACAAAATCGTCAGAGGAGGCAGCACGGATGTCTGAGACTTTTTCCAAAGATTTTAACACGAATAAAAAAATGATCGACGAACTTTTTCAGGTGGACAAAAGTTTCGATCTGATCTACAGGGTGGTGACGATCGGTGGCCGAGCGGCTTGTTTTTATTTTATTGATGGCTTCTGTAAAGATGAAGTTATGGAAAAGATATTAGAATATCTATACAAACTGACCCCGGAACAAATGCCGGAGACAGCCCATGATTTTCTAAAAAATGCTCTTCCCTACGGGGAAATTGATCTCATATCAGATGAAAATGCTCTAATTCAGAGAACACTGTCTGGCGTTCCGATTCTGGTGATCGACGGCTATGACAAATTTCTTGCCATGGACTTTCGTACGTATCCGGCCAGAGGTGTGGACGAACCGGAAAAAGATAAGGTTATGCGAGGCTCCAAAGATGGTTTTGTAGAAACCGTTGTGTATAATACCGCACTGATCCGGCGCCGAATCCGCTCCCCTAAGCTCGTGATGGAAATGAACACGGTGGGACGCAGTTCCCGAACCGACGTAGTTCTCGCCTATATGTCTGACAGAGTAGAACCTAAGATGTTACAAGACATAAAAAACCGGCTGAGCAAAATCGATATAGACGCCCTGACCATGAATCAGGAAAGCCTGGCAGAATGTCTTTATCAGCACAAATGGTACAATCCCTTTCCCAAGTTCAAATTTACGGAACGTCCAGACACCACTGCTGCCAGCATCTTAGAGGGCAGCATTGTGATCCTGGTAGACACCTCCCCGTCGGCAATGATTCTCCCGACATCTGTCTTTGATATTATCGAAGATGCCGATGATTACTATTTCCCCCCGGTTACCGGCACCTATTTGAGGATTTCTCGAATCATCATCAACATCCTCGCCGTACTGCTGACACCTACTTTTTTACTGTTATTTATGAAACCGGAGTGGATCCCGGAATGCCTTTCCTTTATCGTTATTGAAGACCCCATCAATATACCGATCTTTATGCAGCTTCTCATACTAGAATTTGCCATTGACGGTCTGCGTCTCGCTTCCCTGAACACACCTACCATGTTCAGTACGCCCCTCAGTGTCGTAGCCGGCATTGTGCTGGGAGATTATACTGTTAGTTCCGGCTGGTTCAATTCTGAGATCATGCTCTACATGGCATTCGTGGCCGTCGCCAACTACACGCAGGTGAGTTTTGAGCTCGGCTATGCTCTGAAATTTATGCGGCTTATCCTGATCTGCTTGACAGCAGCCTTTCACGTATATGGTTATGCCGCCGGCATTTTACTCACGATCCTCTGCATCGTGCGCAACAAGACAATTTCTGGAAAAAGTTATATTTACCCACTGCTTCCTTTCAACTACAAGCAGTTTATGAGACGGTTCTGCCGGATCAGCCTTCCTCGTTCGGAAAAAGTAAAATAGTTATAAACTCTTAGAATTCTCTTGTTTAAACCCGCCAAATGTGCTACACTGAGAATACAATAAGCGGTAGAACAAGGAGGGCACATGGAGACATTTTTCACAGATGATGATCTATTCGACCTTCTGGAAGAGCTGGATCAGGAGAACTCAGAGATTGAGATCCTCGAAACCGAAGCAGAGATGCAGGCTTCCAACCGTCGTTTTGAAGAAATCATCCTTAAACATCGTGTAGAATAGAAGAATCCCAAACCAATATGCCGGAAACTTAACAAATACTAAGTTTCCACAGATTGGTTCGGGATTCTTTTTTCCTTAACTCAACGGCGCGAATTTGAACTAATAGGAAAATTCGTCATCTGCGGTGCAAAAATCGGGGCTGAACATTGGTGCTGTCAGGCTACAGACAATACACATACATATAATACAATTTTCTTATACCCCGTTGACCGGCATAGATCTTATGACGGATCAGACGACACAATTTCCAAAATCGAAGCATCTCTTCCCGGTCAAAAACCTTCGCGCTGAAACTTGCACAAAATACGATGGACACAAATTCATACGCTTCCTCCTGCTTCATTCCATAGGTTTGTGAGATCATTTCAGCAAATTCTTCTACACTCTGCCCACGGTAGCGGATCCCCGCATGATTTAGCACCGGTTCCAGATGACGATAATATATGATGATCTGCCTGCCATGTTTCTTCTTCTTTATATTTTTTTCAAAAATAAGGAATCTCAGCCGGCGCTGTCCCTCTGCCGCTACAGCAAATAGAACCAGTCCAAGCAGGATCCAGAGCAGAACCTTCCACCATACCATGCCGCCGGAAACATCTTCCTTTTCCTTGTCCTTCTTCTCCTCTGGTTCAGGATTGGCATCCTCTGCCTCCTCTTCCTCCTTATCGTGATTATAATTATCTGTCTCGATATTTTCAAATTCCATTTCATTATCTTCCGGAGTTGGAGTAGGCATCTGGGGTGAAGCAGCGTCTGCTCCTCCCTGATTTTGGCCCTGATTGGTGCCATTATTGTTGTCATCTTCCTCCGTCACCTGGGAGTCCTCAGCATCTTCCTCTCCAATCCCCGGTGTGAATTCAAAAGGAACAAATCCATAATTTTCTTGGTATACCTCTGCCCAGGCATGAAGGTTTTTATCGGTCACCTCAATCTCTGTGGTCACATTTCTCACATCTGCCAGCTTTTCTTTGCTGATATATACCCCCTCGGCATATCGTGTTGGAATCCCAATACTCCGCAGCAGCACCGCCGCTGCTGTGGCATAGTGATTGCTGTACCCCTTTTTATTGGTGGCTAAAAAATACTGTACTGCGTCTTCATCTCCTGGCGTCTTTCCCGGTGAAAGGGTATACTCTGTATCATTCATGATAAAGTTGCGAGTTTCCTCAATGATCTGATACAGGGAAGCTGTTCCCTGGTTATATTGATCCAGTAGCCCATTCTGGGAATTCAAATAATTCTTATACTGATCTACGATGCCAGATACTTGCTCAGGAACACTGGTATAATATTTTTTCGCAAAATTTTCTAGCCGCTCCCGGTTCGCCTGAGAATTCACCCAGAATTCGTTTGCCGCAAGACGATAGCTGTTGGCTGCCACACCGTTCTTTAACTCTGTGCAAAGAAATGGAAAATACTCCGTCTCATATTGAATCCCAGGGACGGTGTTCTCCATTCGCCCACCAGTAGAGAAAAAGGAAGTGGTGGGGAAGTAGGGAATAATATAATTTCCATATCCAAAAGCCAGATTACGGATGGTGAGCTTTCCAGAAGACCACAACTTATCATTTCCTGTGGTCTGACTATCACCGATCTGGTTTCGGAGAACCGTGTGCCAGTTGTCCACAGATAATCCATCCGCCGCCAGCTGATCCCGTTCCTTCTCGAACTGCCCATCCTCATCCTTGATCTGGCGCCACCGATTATCTGAATACACCGCACCGGTATAGCCTTTCAGATATAAACCATGATTTATGTCAAAATCACCGCTGATCTTCAACAGCTTCTTTCCGCTTCGTTTAACACTATTCTTTTTGCCAATCTTACCATATTCCATAACATCGCCACTAAAATATCCCCGGAACCATGTCATAAGATCTTCCTTTTCCCATGTCGTGAGGGCGAGGGCAGAATTTTTGATCTCCACGATCTGATCCATATTATCATTGTATCTCTGTGGTGGTAAGAACAACCATGTCACCAAGCCCGCTGCCACACCAACTCCTGTCAAAACCAGAGAAAGCTTCTGGCGCATCCTTTTATCCGTCGTATCGGAACGCAGAAAACGGGTTCCCACCACCGCCATGGAGGCAAATATATATGTAATTACGTTGGAAAAATATCCGATCTTTCCCACTGATACTGGCACCAGAAAGAAAAGTATGGTAGCTCCCATATAGACCGAAGATCGTCTCTTCCGATAAAAACAGCTGCTGATCAACGCGATGAGATAGCCGGCGACAATTATTGTGACAAGTGTAGTACAATACTCCAGTCCGGCGCTCTCCCCGGCAAATCCCTTACTTGATAACAGAGTGATACTACTCTGGGTGTAATTCATAAATTCCTTCAAATAGGTATTGATGATCGTTACGGCACCTTTCAATAAAACGATGCGAAACCGGAGAATAACCAGGATCACAAATGCGGTGATCCCCAGCATTCCATAAAACTTTCCTCGGCGGAAGGTTTCTAACACCGTGAACAAACCATAAAATAAAAATGCGGCACTGAGAAGGACCAGCGTCGCCACCATGCGATTCACCGGCAGAGAAAGGCTTAGTGTTGCACACATCACTGCCGAGTATACTCCCAGGAATACAAGAAATACCTGGCTGATTTCCAATATGAAATTCACTATCTTGCCGTTTTTCATAATGGTACCTCCTAATCCTCCCGTAAATCAAGAACCATCAGTTCCCCAATTCCTAGTCCATCCAAATCCGACTCCGAATGGTCCACAACTGTGAGATAAAGCCCGGATTCCTTGGGGCGCCCATCTTCCCATTCAATGTATGCCCGAATCAGTTCCTCCGGATCCTTTGTAGTTCTGCACTTAAACAGATCCTCAAACATCCAAAACAATTCTTCCTCATGCTCAATCAGCTTCTCCTGAATAATTTCATTTATGCTGTCATACCAAATATAATGCTGGGGTACTCCCTGTGCCATCAATTCCATGGATACAGAATATATTCCCTGTACGAGCAGATCCGCCGTCTGTGCATCTTCAGCGCACAGATCTAGAAAAATATGTACCGCTTTTGCTAGGGGAAGGCTTCCGTCCTTTACCATATAATGTCCCGCTTTGCTGCTGAGCTTCCAGTGAATCTGCTGAATTCGGTCACCATCCTTAAAATCCCGGATATCAAAGATCTCGGAGGGATCATCTCCTTTTTTGTATAAAGAAAAGCGGTCACTGTCTTCATTTGTCTCGTTATACCAGCGATCTTTTCCAAGGTAAATCTCTTTTAAAGGAGGCATGACAAGCACATCCTGTACCTCGTAATTTTTCCCAATCGTGGTAGCAAAAAGGTTGAGATAGTCGTAGATCCTGACTTTCTCCACCTGGATCGACACGTTGCCGCAGTGATGGATCACCACCGGAATCCTTCGTCCTCTTCGTTTTCCCGTATCGACAGAAAACCGTACTTTCATATTTCCCTTTTCTCCTGAGAAAAAATTCTCATAGCGAACCCAGGCAATCCCCTTGGAAATCGGAAGAAATTTTCCATTATTTTCCACCGACAAGGCGATCGTCGCCCGCGCCGGTTTTTCCATAGAGTCTTTTTCCGCTAAGGGATTTTTGCACTCTACCTCCACGGTTGTATGGTAGCGCATGACAATAAGAAATGCCAGCATAAACACAGGCACGATGATCAAAGCCCCCATCACTGCTACGGTGCCGTATTGCAGGCAAACCACCGAAATAAGGAGCCCCGTCAATAATATGAAAAAATAAATTAGAGTACCAAAAGTCATCCCGGCACCTCCCATCTGTAAGTTCTGTAACACTCCTGTTCTTCTCCACCGGTGATCCGGTGTCAAACCACAGATACTACGTAAAGTACCTGGATTACAGCTTCGGTGCCTGGGTTTTCTCTACAATCTCACCTACGATGTCTTCCGCTGTCACATGGCTCATACGCGCCTTTCCGTTCAAAAGAAGGCGGTGGGCAAGAACTGCCTTCGCCACCTTTTTTACATCCTCTGGCAGCACATAATCCCGTCCACTCATGAAGGCATGTCCCTTTGACATATCCACAAAGGCGAGAGTTCCCCGGGGACTGATCCCCAGAGACAGCATAGAATGGTTTCTCGTGGCAACCACGATCTTGGACAGATACTTCAGTACCTTATCATCTACGAATACCGAACGCACCTGCTCCTGCATTTCCAATAACTCCTGCTTGGTTATAATCTCCTGTATGTAATCAATGGGATTCGCTTCCTGGCGCTCCTTGATCAGACGCATCTCTTCTTCCATCTCTGGATATCCCATGGAAATCCGGATCATAAAACGATCCAGCTGGGATTCCGGAAGCATCTGGGTACCGGCAGATCCCACCGGATTCTGGGTAGCAACAACAACGAAAGGATTGGGCAGCTGTCTCGTCACGCCGTCCACCGTCACCTGTCCCTCTTCCATCACCTCCAAAAGCGCCGATTGCGTCTTGGTGGAAGTACGGTTGATCTCATCTGCCAGGAGCAGATTACAAAGGATCGCTCCCGGCTTGTACTGCATCTCCCCATCGGCATCCAGCATATTAAACCCCACCACATCACTGGGAAGTACGTCCGGGGTAAACTGTAGACGCCTCTCCGTCAGCTCCATAGCCCGAGAAAATGCCACTGCCAACGTTGTTTTTCCCACCCCAGGAATGTCTTCGATCAAAATATGTCCTTTGGCAAGAATCGCTGTCAAAACAAGGCGAATCGCCTCATCCTTTCCACGGATCACCTTTCCCACCTCATCCAGTATCTGCTGTACTCTTCCTTGCATTTTTTTCCTCCTTTTGTGCCCCTTCAAAACGATCACTGCATATTAAAAAGTATCCTTCCACCCATTTCCAGGCCACGTGATAATATAGAACGCCCACTCATAGAATGGACGTTTTTTTAGTCTGAAACCACTTATAACAACGGTACGGGGGATTTGACTTATAGAATCAGCCTACCTTGAGTTTAAATTTTTTCACCGCTCTCTCATCTTCGGCGTCAAATTTTTCGATAACTCCTCCCAAACCTCTCAGCTTCTCCTCAAAGTCTTCGTATCCTCGCTCTATATATTGAATCTGTTCTACGGTCGTAAATCCATCTGCCACCAGCCCGGCGATCACCAGGGCCGCCCCAGCACGTAGATCCGGAGCACTCACCACAGCGCCGGTAAAGTCTTCAACTCCGGTAATAATCGCAGCATTTCCCTCTACATTGATATTGGCGCCCATCCTCCGAAGCTCACTGATATATTTGAAACGTGTCTCAAATATGGTCTCTGTTACAATGCTCACTCCCATGGAAAGGGCAAGCAATGTCACCATCTGAGGCTGCATATCGGTAGGAAAA
Organism: Eubacteriaceae bacterium; assembly: GCA_910575665.1. Classification (GTDB taxonomy): domain Bacteria; phylum Bacillota; class Clostridia; order Lachnospirales; family Lachnospiraceae; genus Eubacterium_F. The sequence goes on along the minus strand of CAJTFB010000012.1, from coordinate 61,434 downwards.
CCTGGATATGGCATGGTTTTGACGTTGGCATACCCCAGTCTGTGATCCGAATAAACTCTCACACAGTCATCGTACTCCTCAACTCTTACACCGATTTCAATCAACTTGGCTGTAATAGCTTCCAAATGCTTTGGAATTACATTTCGGATATAGACATCCCCACCGGTGGCAGCTGCCGCCATCATGTAAGTCCCCGCTTCGATCTGATCCGGTATAATAGAGTATTCGCTGCCGTGAAGACTCTCCACACCACGAATCCGAATGGTATCCGTACCAGCGCCTTTTATATTGGCACCCATACTGTTCAGGAAGTTGGCCACATCAACGATATGCGGTTCCTTAGCAGGGTTTTCGATAATGGTCTTTCCCTCTGCCATACAGGCCGCCATCATAATATTTATGGTAGCTCCTACACTGGGACAATCTAGATATATATGACTGCCTGTGAGTCTTTCTGCACAGGCATCGATCTTTCCATTGTGAATGGTAACCTTCGCCCCCAACTGTTCAAATCCCTTTAAGTGCTGGTCGATGGGACGGCTGCCGATTTGACATCCCCCTGGCAGTGCCACCACCGCTTTGCGATATTTCCCTAAAAGTGCTCCCACCAAATAATAAGATCCCCTGATTTTCCTTATATAGTCATCATCAACATTGACATCATTAATGAGCGCACCATTAATACGAACAGTATGTGCGTCAAACCGCTCTACGATCGCTCCAATTCCCTCTACGGCATCCAGCAGCACCCTAACATCATCTACATCGGGAAGATTTTCGATCGTCACTGGCTCATTTGCCATAATGGCTGCTACAATGATCCCCAGCGCGGCATTTTTTGCACCACCGATCAACACTTCTCCTCGCAATGGCTGTCCGCCTTTTATAATATATTGTTTCATATATAAATCTCCATCCGTTAAAAACAATTCTGCAACACTAATATAGTATATCACAGATCTTGATTTTGTAAAATGTCAATTTCTTTACTTTTATTAAGAAAATATTATCATTTCTTTACAGAATAACCAAATTTCCCAATTTTTTCCCCTAAAACAAAGTATTCTCCATGAGAATACGCCACAAGATCCGAGTGATTCAGCCAAAATTTACCATTTTCATCCAAATACTTTTCACTGACCTGCACCCCGACAACCTCGGCGATAAACATGTGGTGTGATCCCAGCTCTTTTATTTCCCTCACTTTACACTCAAGATTTACCGGACTCTCTACGATGATCGGCGCATAATCCAAATGGCGCGCCAGGCCTGGTGTCAAGGACATTTCCCGGAATTTGTCCACATCTCTCCCAGATTTTACTCCGCACCAGTCCGTAGCCCGGGTCAGTTCTCTCGTGGTAAGATTGATCACAAATTCTCCAGTCTTCTTAATCATATCATAAGAATAGCGCTCCGGTCTGACGGAGATCGATACCATAACCGGATCGGAACAAATGGTCCCTGTCCATGCTACGGTAATTATATTTGGTATTTCTTTTTCATCGCAGCAACTTACCATTACTGCCGGTACCGGGTACAGCATATTTCCCGGTTTCCATTCCTGTTTGTCCATCAAATCCTCTTTTCTGAGCGATTTATCGCGAAGAACCGCACGAGAAAGCTCAAAGAGTTTCTCATGTCGGAACAAAGCTATTTGCTTTCGCTCAGAAACAAATAGCTAAAGCGAACTATGTTCGCTATGTGAAAAATCCAAGAACTTTAGTTCTTTGGCATCAGCGGGATTTTTCACACTAATTCCCCCATTTCAGGTTGTATGTACTAGAATATCTGCAACCCGCCTACAGCCTGACTTTATAAGTTATCCTTTTTTCAAATTCTCTGTGATAGTTCAAAAAACTATCCATCTCATCATAACTGCCTTCCAACAAGATGACAATCTGCTTTTGATAGCGATCCATAAGAGCAATCAGATTTTTGACGCTTGTATCCGTGAGAGATGGTGCATCCATTATATACATACAGCCCCCAATAAACTTCTCTGCCCACTCGTCCAGATTCACTTCATCCAGTTTATCGGCCTCGATCTTACCAATATTTTTTGCCTCGAAATACTGATTCTTCTTTAATTCTTTACACAGTCTCTTCGCCACTGCCAGAGACATCCCTTCGGCCCCTCCTGTCAGGGCAAAGTGAACGATCCCATCGTCCCGACGAAGGCGGTGCATCGCTCCTTTGAGCGTCAGATAACCAATTCCATTTCTGGAGATATCCTCATGAACCTCCTCCGTGGAGGATTTTCCAAGAGGATGGCTCTTTATCGCCTTCTGTTTCATCGTATCTTCCAGACGAATCACCCGTTTGTGCTCCTCGATTTCCTGAAGCCGGTCATCCAGTGACTCCACCGGAAGTTTCTTAGTCTTTTCTACATCCAGCACTTCCCTCTCAGGTACGTGCGGCGGCTGTTCCAAGACGTGATCGACCCCCTCAGCAAGAACTGCCTTTACATTGATCTCTGCAGTAGACTGCTGCTTATAGGTATCCAGTTCCTCTGGAAATTCTTCCTCTTCTTCGATAAAAGTATCTAAATCTATCTTAAAATAGTTTACAATCTTATGAAATAATCCATCTTTTGATCTGGTTTCCAGATCCTCTGCATCTTCCGATTCTGGTTCGGGTTCAGACTTTGACCTTGTCTCTGACTTTGACTCTGGCTCGCGTTCCAGTTTAGCCTCTGGTTCTATTACTTCTGTCACTGTCTCATCAGGAGGCACCTCTTCCTTCACCGCCTGAGGCTCTGGAATCACCTCTTCCTGGACCGGAAGACCTTCTTCCATCTCATGAATAGACTCCTGCACCTGTGCCTTGGGCTCTGGAATAATGTTTTCCACAGCAACCGGCGCGTGTGCATATGATATCGGTTCTGGTTCTTCTTTCTCTGGTTCCGGAATCTCCACCTGATGGGGCTTTACCCAAGAAGGACTCTTGCACTTTTTCTTTAATGCTTTGGCTTTCTCTACGATGGAACCTCTGCCAAACCAGCGCTCCAGATCCTCACACTCCCGGATACAATCTTGTTTACGCCCCTCTATCTCATAGAGCTTGGCAAGCTGAAATCCCCATTCCTCGGTATACTCCTCCTCTTTGAGCTGTTCCAAAATCTCGATCAGACGACTCCTCGGTTCTCCTTCTGCTTTTGCCAGACGATACCGCAACTCAAAGGTATCAAGGGTCATTCCTGCGACGATCTCATAGGCAAGATACAGATCCTTTGCCTCTTCGATATCTCCCATCTGTATCACCAACATCAGCAGCCGATACAGTGCAGGTCGGGAAGCTGTCCTGCGGTAAACGGTATAATATAGCTCTTTCGCCACATCCAGTTTCTCTGCCTTAAGAAAAATGTCTGCAAATAAATATATGTCTGCAATGGAGGGGATCTTTTCAAAATCCATCTCTTCAATCTCTTCCATTGCCTCCAAATACTGATTTTCTTCAATTAATTCTCTTATCTGTGCACATCGTACTGCTGAGTTATATTTACCCATAACAACCTCACTCTGCTCCGTATCAGACTGAACTCAACCTCTCAAAAATTCGGATGTTTTCTGTACTTCCTCTGGAATCTCGATTCCTTCCTTTTCAAACTTGTGGATCAGCATTTCTTGATTCTTCCGCGCTGCCCGGTTCTCCCGAATATACTTTTTCGCCGCCTCGGCATACACCGTCTGCCCTTCTAAGTTCTTAAATATTCCGGCCGACAGCGGACAGTAAGTAAACAATATATTTCTCGCCACCCGGCTGAGTTTCATCGCTCCTCTGGCTTCCCGCAGAACCCAGTCCATATAATCTTTCACAAATACCTCTTTGTGTTTGTTGTTGCACTGCTGTAGCTGTGCCCGGATCTTTGTCTTTCTCTCCTGGGTCAGCTCGCTATTCTTCCGGTAAAACTGCAGATAGTCTGTGTACTCACTGGTGAGCGACGGATACCGGAAATCGTTCCATCGGTTCCCCATGTCGGTACGGCATTTTTCCCAGCGGAAAGCCGCAAGGGCTCTGACCATCTCCATCTCCAGATCCTTTTCAAATAAAATAGGAATAAGGATACGACCTTTGGAGCTTCGCCGCTTTCCAGTAATATCCTGCCACATAATACAATTCTTTCCATATACTGGAAACAAAATAACATCCGGCGGAATACGGTCGATCACTGTCGCTTTCATAACGTCGATCTCTTCGAAAGCAGCCAGACGATCACGGTAAAAAATGGAATAATCCACTTCCTCAAGTTTTTCCACTGCCGCATTGATCTTCGCCTCTGTGATATAAGAATTGCTTATGCTTCCAAATATTCCATCGGAGCAGAGCACCGGAACAAAGGCACTGATATTTCCGCTGACAACACGGTCTGCATAGCGGAAAAGATTCTGGCACTCAAAACGCATTCTTTTTTCCTTATCCGCCAGTTCCCCTGGAACATCCTTTTTCTCCAATCTCTTTTCTTTCACAAGCTGGCGAAGCGTCTCTTCATAATCCATGTCATACTCGTTCTTGGAGGCTTCCTTTACGCCGTCATAGACTGCTTTCAGCCACTTCCGCATCGTATAGACACGGCAGCCATTTTCTTTTTTATATTTTTCACGCCGCAACGATAGAAGGGTTTGAAGTTCTTCTTCTGTCAAAAGTTTTTCACTGACAAATCCATAATCCAAAAACAGTTTCACCGCTAAAGGTATGTCTCTGTCCCCAAAGCTTCGGAACGCCACCGCTTCATATATTTCAAAAAAGCCAGATGTAATCTGTTTTCTTAGGGCTGTCGCCTCCGGCGTCTTTTCAAATTTATCTTTTAACTCTATAAACTTTCCAATATTTTCCTTAAATTCACTCTTTACCTTGAGATGAACCGTTGCATACTCTGTGATCTGTTCCAGAGAATCATATAAAAACTCAACCCCTGGTGTCTCAAAATCTTCCCGCTCTTCTCCCCCAGTCGCATCTCCAGATAAAAGAGCAAAATAAAGCCTTTCCATCCGCTCTCTATCGAGCTGAATTTCCAATCCAGCTTTCTCTACCAGATAGGACTCTGTGTCATTGATCTTCTCCACGACCTCATCCACAGCACGATCCAGCAATGCATTTTTTGTCCCTTTTTCCAACATAGCCAGTGCCAATTTACCCATGGTATTGAAAACACTGTCCTCGTCCATGATCAGGCTGCGGAAATATTTAAACAAATTGTTTCCATAAGCTGAACATCCCTTTACCAAAGACCGGATTACCAGACACTGCTCCTGGAAATGGAATAAGGCGATGTAATCACTGCCGCTGAAATATTTTTTCTGAACCTCGATGGGAAGCTTCCCACAGTGAAGATAATACTCTGTCTTATCATTTAATGTTACTTCTTCACCAGAGTATCTCTCCAGCTTCTCCCGGGGATTTCCTGTCTCTACGGCAATATCACTGCTCTTTCCAACTTCTTCACACAATTCATAATTCTGAAGGATAAATTCATGCAGCTTCACGCATTCTCCCTTGAGCTGAGTCTGTCTTTTATACAGCTCGGTAATAAAAAAGTTCAGCGATGTAACAAGAAGACCGCAATACTCTGGCTTTGCTACTAATAATTTACGCACGCTATCCAGACCGTTGACTGGCAATACAAAAACAACGGCATCATCCTTCGCCGTATATGTAAACTGGTGCATCCCCCGCTCCACATCACATATGCCAAGGAAATTTCCGGATGCCAGAACGGTGCACACACCGCCTGCTACTGCTTCGACTCTTCCTTTGACCAGAAGACTGATGGAATCCACAGGATCTCCCTTCTCGTACAGAAGAGTACCACTGCTTATAGAATTCATGCTATTTAGCGCTAATTGAGCTTTATTATCCATGTTTGGCAACCTCGTAAAATAATGGTGGCTCTGATATGGTTATGAATGCACCCCAGCGCTTCTCCAGATCACCAGCCACAAAAATAAAATAATCCGTGCGCCCTGCTTCGAATCAATTTCAGAAGACGTTACCTCTACAGTTAACTCGATTCAGGCACCCCTACGACACACAAGAAGGTTTGCTTAGTGCTGCTTCATTCCTGACCTGACACGGTTCACAAGTTCCTGTTGCGTAAGACCCGAATGTCAACGCCACTTATAAAGGGCAGCTCCTCATCGAAAGACCCTAGGCAAGACAACACCCCTGCTATAGCGGATTGCAGGTACAGGGCACCGCTATCTCCCCGGCTGCACGGAAATCTTAACAAATATGAAATCGTTGTGCCGCCTGTGGCGGCATGTTTAGAAATGTGAGTAACCTGACGGCGCACACCGCCATCGTCTCACATAAAATAAGTATATATGTTTTTCATGTTTATGTCAAGATTTTCACACCCAAAAAACAACTGACATATATTGTTTTTAAACACTCTATCAGGAGTGATCCCATGCAGCCATCAATCTCAGTCCTCCCAGGGGACGAGCGAATGGAATATGTATGCGCAGAATTAGGAAAAAAAGGCGCCCAACGCTGTTCTTCCTGGGAGGAAATCGCAGATTCCGGTCTGATCCTCTGCGGAATCCCCTTTACCAAAGATCAGCAGTTTATGAACACTTCCCTGAAACCCACTCTTCATATCGACAGCTTCTTAGGACTTCTAACCTCTTCCCACATTCTGGTGGGCGGGGCACTTCCAGAAACTGTCACACAGTGGTGCACCGACCATAGCATAAAATATTATGATGTACTTACGGCTCCCGGCCTCGCAGAAAAAAATGCAAAGCTCACCGCTGAGGGGCTATTGGTTCATTTGTTTGCCCAAACCCCGTTTTCCGCCGGTGACTTCCGTACTCTAATCATCGGTTACGGAAGGTGTGGCAGGGAAATCGCCGCTATCCTCCATAATTTTACGGAGGAAATATACATTTATGACACAGATCCCGCCGCTTTAAAAGCCGCCCGGTCGCATCATTTTAAAATCATACCGGACAAAAGTGTGTTCCAGGAGCATCCTGGATTAAAAGAGATCAATACACTGATCAATACAGTTCCCGGCCAGCCTTTGGGGGATGAGCTGTGGCACTGCTTCCCGGAATACTGCATAGTCTTTCAGGTCGCTTCTGGTCCACTGGCACTGCCTCTTCCTTTGTCTGAACATCTGGTCAACTGCCCGGGGATTCCGGGAAAATATGCGCCCAAAACTGCTGGGCGCCTAATTGCCAATGAAATCTGCCATCACTTCCACCTTTAGGGAGTGGAGGTAAAACAGAAGTTATCATCCATAATATATTTAGAAAGGAAATGAATTATGTCTGTAGATTTATCAAATAAGAATATTGGAATCGCCATCACCGGTTCCTACTGCACGTATGAAAAAGTGTTTCAGGAGCTGCAGAAACTGGCAGAGACAGGAGCCAACCTGTATCCGATCTTTTCTGACCACGCCGCTTCTACGGACAGCCGGTTTGGCAAGTGCGCGGATTTTCTAAAACGCGCTGAGGAGATCACCGGCAAGAAGCCCATCACTACAATCCCCGACGCCGAACCCATCGGACCAGGCGCCCTTTTTGACCTCCTGGTCATCGCACCCTGTACCGGAAATACCCTCTCTAAGCTCGCCAATGGTATCTCCGATACGCCTGTGCTCATGGCCGCAAAAGCACATCTCAGAAACAACCGTCCTTTGGTAGTAGCACTCTCTACCAACGATGCTCTGGGAATGAATCTGAAAAACATTGGGATACTATTAAATACGAAAAATATATATTTTATTCCTTTCGGACAGGATAATTATAAGGCAAAGCCAAACTCTATGATCGCTCATATGGAGTTCCTGACTGATACCATCAGCCAGGCTCTGAACAGCTGCCAGATGCAGCCGGTCATTCAGGGTCCCTGTCCGAAATAATCCGAAAGGAGCATAGCAAATGTGCGGTATCGCAGGTTTTTATCAAAACAAATATGATTTTCTTGCCCCGGAATACGGTGGCAGAAGCAGGAAAAATAAATGGTATGGCACACTGGAAAAAATGAGGAACAGTCTTGTCCACCGGGGCCCAAACGATCAGCATGTACTTCTGTACAACCACGCCGGTCTCGCCCACACCAGATTATCCATTCGGGATATCCAGGGAGGCGCCCAGCCTATGACCGCTTCCTTTCACGGAAAAACTGCCACCATTGTATACAATGGTGAGATCTACAACACCGAGGAACTCCGGAACAACCTTTCCTCCTACTCACTGCGCTGGAACACCAAATGCGACACAGAGGTGATCCTGAACGGCTATCTCGCCATGGGAACCGCCTTTTTTTCCAGGGTGAATGGGATTTTTGCTTTTTCAATCTACGATCACATGAGCGGCGAAATGCTGCTGGCCAGGGATCCCCTGGGAGTAAAGCCTCTTTTTTATCAGGAACATCAAGATACTGTGATTTTTGCTTCAGAACCCAAGGCAATCTTTGCCTATGGCGTACCTGCGGAGGCAGACAGGGAATGCTGGAATGAGATATTTACCCTGGGACCGGCGAGAACTCCGGGAAAGGGCGGTTTTAAAAACATGAAGGAAGTCCTTCCCGGGGAATACCTGACCTTTTCAGCTGCTCCGAATGCTCCTTATTACAACTGCCAGAAGCAATTCTTCTGGTCGCTGGAAGCACATCCCCACAGAGACTCTTATTCTGATACAGTGGAAAAGGTGAAATGGCTGATCGAGGACAGCATCCGGCGCCAGATGGTATCGGATATTCCCATATGCAGCTTTTTGTCCGGGGGACTGGACAGTTCCCTGGTCTCTGCCATCTGCCAGAAACATCTAAAAGAGCGGGGCCGGACGCTGAACACCTTTTCTTTTGATTTTAAGGATAACCAGAAAAACTTTCAGGCAAATGCGTTCCAGTCCTCCCTGGACCGGCCTTTTGCCGCGGAAATGGCAGAGCACATTGGAAGCCATCACACTTTTCTGGAATGCGACAACCAGACCCAGGCGGATTACCTGTACAAAGCTGTTGACGCCAGGGATTTTCCCTGTATGGCAGACGTAGAATCTTCTATGCTGTATTTTTGTGAGCTGGTGTCAAAATCCAATCAGGTGGCGCTGACCGGGGAGTGCGCGGATGAAATTTTTGGCGGATATCCCTGGTTCCACAGAAAGGATATGTGGAACAAAAACACCTTTCCCTGGTCATGGGACATGGACGCAAGAAAGGCTCTGCTAAAGGATGATTTTGCCCATCATCTTCATATGGAAGAATATTCCCAGCATGCCTACCTGGAAACTCTGGAACATACTCCCCGCTGCAGCGAGGACAGCCCGGAGGAAGCAAGGCGCCGGGAAATCGCATGGCTCAATGTCCGCTGGTTCATGATGACCCTTCTAAACCGCATGGACCGCGCCAGCATGTACTCCGGCCTGGAGGCGAGAGTTCCCTTTGCAGATCCACGGATTCTGGGATATGTTTATAATATCCCCTGGGAGATGAAATGCCATAACGGAAGGACAAAAAGCCTTCTGCAGGAAGCCGGAAAAGGTCTTCTTCCGGATTCCGTCCTTTACCGAAAGAAGAGTCCCTATCCAAAAACCTATGATCCTGCCTATGAACGTCTGCTGGCGGGACGGCTCATGGAAATGCTGGACCGGACTAACTCCCCGCTCTCCGGCATCGTTGACCGCTGCAAACTGGAAACTTTTCTAAAGAGCCCCAGCGATTACGGAAAGCCCTGGTATGGCCAGCTCATGGCTGGTCCCCAGATGCTTGCCTATCTCCTTCAGGTGGGGTACTGGAGAGAAAAATACGGTATATCTTAATACAGCAGAAATTAAGTTTTGGATGGTTTAGCATAAAGGAGCTCCCTGCACTACCGGCTGTAAACCGCTGGCGCAGGGAGCTCCTTTTTTATTGTATCAACATAATCTACGGACAGCACATTTTTTCGTCCTTCGACTGAGGCATATCAAATTCCATCATCCAGTATCCAAAATCCCCCAGCCGGATCTGCTTATTATGTATTCCCTTAAACCTGCCAAACCCAAACATATCCGCCAGATATTTATCCCTCCGGTGATACTGCCCTGGGATTCCGATGTAGATCTTCTCTTTCGTGTGGGACAGGAGCAGATGTCTGTAATTGTAATACCCCTGAAGCAGAAAGGAGTTGCTTCCCATCCGCCAGAACGCTTTGGGAAAATCGGAAAAATCCACTGGGGAGATCTGTACGCACACTTCCATTTCATCATCATCAAAAGGATACATTCCCGGATGGGAGGAAAAAATTTTCCGGAACTCGTATGCCTCATCGTGATCGGCCTCAATCTCTATCTGAACGATCTCCTCTTCCTCTTCATCTAGTCCAGGCTCCGCCTCTGGCTGGGTCTCCTGTGGAATGTCCTGTCCAGTCTCTCCCTGGGCTTCTGTTTCCACTTCGGAGGTTTTCTGAATCGTCTGCTCTTCTGGAACTAACTCCTCTGAAACCGTCTCATCCAAAACCTCCTGTTGTAAAACTGGCTCTTTTGAAATCATCTCCAGCTCTTCCGTCTTTTGCTCCGAAAGCTTCGGAACCTGATCTGGTGCCTCCTCTGGCATATCCTCCAGCGTCTCTGCTGCCGCCCTCACTTTTTCTGGACGCACATAATCAAGAAGATTGATACTGTGGTCCTGTGTTCCACCGCATGTAATCTCATTTTCTGTGCCAATGATGATTCCTATGATATCGCCTTTCAGTGCCTCCCCCGCCGGCTCCTCCAGGCTGATATCAATCCTTGTCCCCTCCTCTGTCACCGTTTCGGCAAACATTTTATTTACCACGTTCTTATTCTTTATAAGCAGATATATTTTCTGATGGTGCAGAGATATTTTTCCTGTCAGCTGAATCTCGATCCGAAGTCTTGTCTGCTTTTTTGATAACTTCACAAAGCCAATGCTGCTGCCATACTCTCCCCCATTATATTCATTCAGATATATGATCTTCCGCAGATAATTCATTCAAATTTCTCTCCTCCCATTTGGACTTTCTATATACAGTATATGGCTGCCTGGACAAAAAAGAACTATTATTTCATCCAAGTGCCACATCCAGTATCATCATAATCGTAAATCCCACCGCGAAACCGATCGTCCCCATATCCGAATCTTCTCCCCCCGAAGATTCCGGAACCAGCTCTTCAATGATGACAAATACCATTGCCCCTGCGGCAAATGCCAGCAGAAACGGGAGAAGATTCTGGATCTGTTTTGTGAGAAGAATAGTAAACACCGCCCCGATAGGTTCCACCACCCCAGACAACATGCCATACCCAAAGGCTCTTTTCCTGCTTTTTCCAAATCCTCTCAGCGGCACAGAGATAATCGCTCCCTCCGGAATGTTCTGCAAGGCGATGCCCACAGCTAAAAGGAAGGCACCTGCCATAGTAACCACCGCTCCCTCTCCTGTCATACAGTTAGAAAAGACAACTCCCACAGCCATCCCCTCTGGAACGTTGTGCAGAGTGACTGCCAGCACCATCATCGTCACTTTTTTCAGCTGGCTGTCCGGCCCTTCTTTCTGGTTCGTCCTGGCATGAATGTGAGGGATCACCCGGTCCAGGAGCAAAAGGAAAAACACGCCCCCTAAAAAACCACCGGATGCTGGCAGAAAAGCAAACTTTCCCATGGAAGAAGACATGTCGATCGCCGGAAGCAGAAGAGACCAGACCGCCGCCGCCATCATAATCCCTGAGGTAAAACCCATCATGATCGTCAGAAGTTTGTCGCTCATCTTGTTCCTTAGAAAGAATACCGACGCCGCCCCCGCAGCCGTCCCCATAAAGGGCAGAAGGATTCCCAATAATACCATGCTTTCATCACCAATCTAAAAGGGTAATGTCCAAAGGACCATTACCCTTACGTATCTCTGGTTATTATATTATATGCGGTGACACAGGAGAGGGTTACTCTGCTATATACGAATGCAGAGAAGTTCTTCTATTCCTTTATTTTCACTTTAAACATCTGCCCCCAGCAGGTCTCACTCGGAACTCCAAAATATCTAAACGGAATACTTCGATATTGAATGTAATATACCTTTCCTTTTTTTAAGTTTTTTAGTGCAAATCTTCTTGTCCATTCATGACTAAGCAAAGGTAAATACTTCGCATTTTTCATGTGCTTATTGTCTGCATATCTTGCTTGAAACATTAAATATCTTGGACCAGGGTCTTTGCTGATATATCCGAGATCAATACTATCTGCGGTTAAGTAGTCCTTTAACAGCACTTTGGAAACCATAACAACCTTTTTTGTGCTGTTCTTTCTTACCATAACCTTGTCTACCATTGGAAATACTTTCACATCACCCTTTAATCCTTTACTAAACTGTGTTACTCTGGCATTATACCATGTGCGGGTCGGACCAGACTTATATTTCTTACTATTTACCCGATAGCGCCATCCCATAAAAAGTATGTTGGAATCAGCCGCCTTTACCTTCTGTGGCATTTTAGGCTCTTTCCCATACACATAAGACGTCGGAAGTTTTCCATTTGCATCGATCTTGTATTTTTTCAGCAATCCAGAATCATATGTAATTTGAAAACGTTTTCCTTTAGAAACAACTGCCTTTCCTGGCTTTACTTCCGTAACCCTTTTCTTCCCCTGGTACCAATTCATTACAAGTTCACTCGCCGACAATGAATATGTTACCTTGGATTTATTAAGAATTTCCTTTAACCCAGGACAATCTTGATGACACGGATCAATTTTTTTAACATTGGGAGGAATCACTAATCTTCTTAAACTGGCACATCCTCCAAATGCGTTTTTCCCAATCTTTGTTACCGTAGCCGGAATGTTGATTTTTTTTAATCCAGTGCAGTCATAGAGCATTTTGGGCGGGATTTCTTTCAATTTTTGAGGAAATCGAATCCTCTTCAATCCACAGCACCCCTCAAAAGCATCCTCACCAATCCTGGTTAATGTATCTGGAAGATTCAGTTCCTCTAAAGCCGCGCAATAGATAAATGCCTGTTTTCCTACCTCCCCTAACTCTGATGGGATATTGACCTTTTCTAAACTAGAACAAAATGAAAATGCATAAGAACCAATTTTTTTAATATTATTTGACATCTCAACCTTCGTCAAATGATAACATTTAATAAACATTCCAGTGGGAATTGATGTAATTCCATCTGGGATTTTAATCCTTTCTAACAGATAGCATTCATAAAAAAGCCGCTTACCTATTTTACTCACACTGTCCGGAAGATTAATTTTCTTCAGGGATCTGCATTCTGTGAAGGCACCGTCTCCAATATATGAAATACCTTCTGTCAGCACAATATTCTCCAGACCACTACAACCACTAAAAGTATAAGCCTCTACTTTTTCCAATTTACATCCCCTTGAGAAAGTAACGGTCTGCAGGTTAGAAGAACTCGCAAACGCTCCTTCACCAATGCTCTTTACACCAGCTGGAATATCAATCTCCTTCAATCCCCCTAAAAATGCAAAAGCCATCTCCCCAATACGTTCTAATGTATCTGGCAGGAAAACTCCCTCTGCCATATAGTCGTATTCCAAAGAATCGCCTTCTGTAGTATTAAAAGCTTTTTCACAAACAGTCGTAACACCCTCATCAATGATTACTTTGCGCAAATTTTCTCTGCAGTCTTTATAATTCATCCACGGATTTGTTTTCATTTCACCATTTCCATAAATCCTTAACAGTCCATTACTATATTCCCAGAAAACCGATTCTCCACAGTTGCCTTTTATGGTTTCCTCTGCATAAATGGGATGGCAGTCCCATAAGGAAACCCAACAAAAAAGGACTAAAACAATTAATATTTTTTTCATGAAATATCTCCTTTTTACACCTCCTTTTACCTTACTATTTTGACCTTCCGTTTTCCGACCCAGCATCCTGCACCGGATTCGGCATCTACATATGCCCGAAACTGAAAATAGTAAGTTTTACCTTTTTTCAAACCAGTAATCTTCTTTGAGACATTTCCCTTATTCAGAGATAACGTTGTAATTGTTGAATTTTTCATATTAGCATACTCAGAATATCTTATTTCATATCTGTCATATGCCCAATCTTTATCTTCTATATCAATAATCGCATGAACAGAACCATTCTCTTTGTTTTCAATTTTGTATTTATACCAGAAGGGCGTAAGAATCACTTTTTTCGCTTCGGGTCCAACATAAAATGTCATATCTGAATTGCTGTCCGTTCCCTGACAGTACCATGCAACAGCTGTATATCCCTTTTTCGTCACATTCAAAGGTATTTTTAAACGGGTTCCATACTCATAAGCACCTGGCAGTATTCCGTTTCTCTTCCCACCTTTTAGTTTATAAGTAATGGGGATCATCTTCCCTTTGGCCAATGCCGTTTTTCCTTTTGGTAATACGCCTATTTTCCTGCCGCTTACCCGCCAAATCCGTAACCCTTTATATGTATTAATCCCACAGGAAATCTTTGAACGATTTACAATCCTTTTTAGCTGCGGGCACTGCTTAACGGCACTTTTTTTCCATGATTTCAAAGAAGCTGGTAAGATCAATTCCTTTAACCTTTTACAATTATAAAATGCATACCCGCCTATTTTAGTTACTGTATCTGGTATCGTCAGACGTTTCAACGCAACACATCCAGAAAATGCACTTTCTCCAATTTCTCTGATATTTTTTCCAAATGTAATTTCTTTTAGTAAATAGCAATTACTAAAGCATTCTGTTCCTATTTTTGTCAATGAATCTGGAAACACAATACCTTCTGCATTGGAAAAACCAGCCAGCGCCTGTTCTTCTAATTCTGTTATTCCCTCACCAATAACAATTTTCTTAATCTTTTCCTTTTCTTCCCATGCCAGAGAACGATGGTCAAAATAAGTAAGTGGTCCTTTGCCAGAGAACGTAATAACACCCTTCCCAGACAAGCTGTATTGAATACGTTCTTTGGCATTCAATGATTGCTCCATAGTATTTATTAAGCATATACAAATGCAAATAGCAAAAATTAAATGAATCAATTTTCTCATGCCGCCTCCAAATTTAGTTATTTTAATGGTGTTTTAATATCTTTTAAAGGAATGGTTGCTATATACTGCTCTTTTCCATTCCCCGCCTTTTTAGCCATTTTCACCACAAAATCTAAATTGTCTCCAACTATATGTCCGCCTTCAAGCTCAAAATCGAATTCATTTTCTTCAATTCCCGGAAATGAAATATATTCCCTGTAACATTTTTTTGTACCGTCTTTCTTAAAATCGATTCGAGTTATTGATACTGGCTTTTTAACTTTTTGATTTCCACTGGTAATTAATATTTTCCAAGCATCTTTACCTGCATTTTCTATGTCAATGGATTGAAATGAGTCATTTGCTTGTAAAATATGTTTTGAAGTATCATCACCAACTTTATATTTTTCATAAAAAGAGCCAATACATGCCTTTTTTAATTCCCATCTAGTAGATTTATTACTAAAGGACAGTGCCTTTTCAAACTTACTTTTTAAAATTTTCTTTTGTATTTTATCCATATCATATAAACTAATCTCTACTACAGAGGGTTTCGTGAGTTTTTTCCAGATAACCATGGTTTTCCCATCCGCAGTAAGCGCAGCATCTACTCGATGTATCTCGCCTGATCCACTTTTTTTGCCCTTTTTATTTGCACACTCTAAGCCTGTAAGTCGTAAAAATGACCTCTTTTTCTTATTCCACTCTTCAAAATCATATGTCTGCTTATGAGAAATTTCTTCAAACTTTTTTTCTTTCATAATCACTAAATTTCGAGCAAAACCATTTTTAGCATATCCAGCCAGAAGATAGTATCCTACTCCATTACAACAAAATTGTTCAAATGTCTGACCATGGGCGAATCCCACTAAGTTTGTTTTTTCAGAAAAATTATAATACTTATTATCATTTAAACTTCCTGACATTAATAATGCGTCATTATACTTTTTCGATTCTTTATCATTTGACCTATGCTGCAACGTATAAATTCCATTAGCTAAAGGCATATAATTTTGTATTGCTTTTTCAGAAGGTGAAAAATCAAATGACTTAATAAGCATTCCAGAAATAGGATCCGTTAAGGTCCTATATAAATTATCCTTTATTGTTCTCTGCCTTGATATTTTTTTCTTGTTCCCAATTAATCCATTAATATAATCTTCATACTCCTGGGGCGTTTCAAAGTAATCTGCGTCAAAAATACATTCATCATTCTCATAATCTTTGACATCATCTAAATCTATATCCATACAAGATTCCCTGATTTCATCAGTAAATTCTTTCATTTCAAACAAATCAGAGTTAATAATTTTTGGTTTCTCATCACATGTAGCGATAAAACCAAATTCAATACTCTGTTGTGGTTCTATATTCTGATTATTCACTACATTGTCAATATCATAATAGTATACACTTTCTTCCTCTTCCTGTGTAAGAATAGTCGCATTCCAAATACTTTCTATATTGAAATTGGTTTCTAGCATAAGTTTCCAGTCTTCAATTCTGTTATTTCCACAATTGGTTATGGTAATCTTACCATTAATATGATTATCCCATGAACTATATTCCATATATTCAACTTTATACTCTGTCATCACCCCCAGACACATTCTAGTTGTGCTACAATACTTCGGAAAATCCGGCTTTTTATCAGATTTTATTGTCATTCCAAAAGAAACTTTTCCTTCAACCGGGATATCTTGATTCCAATCCGCATTATGAATTGTATAACTATTTTTTTCACTAGACATTACTCTCGCATTCCAAATATTTTCTATAAAAAAATTAGCAGGTAGCTTTATTTCCCAATCATCTATTTTTTCGTCTGTAATATTTGTAAGTGTAACATCCACATTATAATGTTCACCCCAACTGCTGTTAATATGATATGAAAGCTCAACATCACTATTGTCTTTAGTGGAACTAAAAACATTATTCGAATTATTTTCATAAACTGTTAATTCCTTTGCTTCTACATATTTCAGTTCTAACTTCGTAATACAACCGAAAAGCAGTAATGTTATTAAGAAAAATGAAATGATTTTCCTATATTTGTCTAAATAATTTGTTTTCTTTTTTACCTTTCTCATTTTGTACCTCCAAATTTTAAATAGTAACTTGTTTTTCATTATTTGTTAATATACACTTTATCATTATTTAATAATTTACACAAGAACAATCGTTCGATTTTTTTCGACATAAATCGACAAATAAATAACCGCACAAAAAAAGAGCCCATTTCAGACACCATACCATGCATCTAAAAATGGACTCTTTATTCTCAGGCAGTACAACGCCCAAATCAATCAAGCAGGGAATAAATCACTTTCATAAACTCTTCCTGAGAAATTGAAATACCTTGTACCCTGTACCCAATCTCGTTGTTTAGGAACTCTGCTGTATAATTTGTACTTCCTTCTGGGAACTCTGCTGTAAACGTTACCTTTTTTTCGTTGATGATAGATTCTTTTATATCGTTGTCAGCATATATCATATCCGACAACGGTATCTTTCCCTTCTGGAATTCGATCTCCATGTATGGATAGTCAGGACCAGTCCCCCCCTCTATACTGTACCACAGTACGGCTCGGTCACTTGTTACTTTATCCCCATCGTAGTAAAAATCAAATTTTTCTTTTAAATTGTTTTTCACCAGATTTTCAGGTATATAACATTCTGACATGTCACGTCCATAATACTGATTGACTTCTTCTAGTGTTAGCTCTTTCTTTTCCCCATCTGGAAGCGCTAACTTAGCCGCCGCTACGGCATCATGATCCGGCTCATTAAAGTAAACTTTATTCCCATTCTCTTCCCAGGATGCAGAATATGTTTCGTCTGCCGGGTTACCAGAAACAAAGACCCAGATCCCTATACCGCCCAATACTATGAAAGCCAGTAAGATGCAAATAATGATTCTTGTTTGTTTTTTCATAGACTTTTCAGGAAAAATAGATATTACTCATATGTTTCCTGTACCTCCTTTACGATTTTTATCCTTGTTATCCCTCAACGGCGTTTATCATACAACTTCACAAACGCCTTCCACATCTTTCGTTCTTCTTCAAACTGCGTCATCATCTGTTCACCAAGGTTCACCATCTCTGTCACACTGCTCTCTGCAAAATAAGCCTTTGACACCTTATTTTTTATAGCGGTCCACCTCCTTTCTATCCGGTGACAATCCTCCTGCAGCGGAGCCAATTCCACTATCATCTCCTTTTCTATAAGATATTCAATTAGCAGCCGGTTTGCCTTCATCCGGCAATTTATCTGCAATATGTACATGACACACATATCCCTGTAAAATCCTTTTCTATAATCATCCTCCTCCATCAGCCAGAAGTATTTCCTGGATAACGGCCGAAGGCTCTTATAAATTCTTTTTGCCCGCCAGATCAATTCCTTTTTATCAAACATGTAAGGCTCGATTTCCTCTTTTGTGCATAGATCATATACAAGTGCGTCATAATGCAAATCACAATGCGCAATGGCCTCCATCACATTTTCTACTGGCATTTCAAATTCCTGGTATTTGACATTATCCGTATCCATAACAAAGAAAATATCCTTGTCTTCATCAAAACCATTAATTATGGCATAATGATCTGCATGGTGCTTGTGGTAACACATATTCATCGGTATCCAATAAAACAAATCCACGCCAGCCATAACGATTTTCCCTTGCCTCAGGAAATCCTTTATCTCACAGACGGCCTTATCATAATCATTCCACCGCACTTCACGTCTATTTTTCAGAACCACATGAAAAATGTCCATTATTTCAGGTTTTACTCTTACCTCATTGATCCACTTACGGCTGGGTGTCGGAAAATGTAGAACCTCATATACATAATTATTCGTATATGCCATGACACGGTATTTCTCATCAAGTGTAATCAACAGGGAATGAAGCATTGTTGATTCACAGTTAATCCAAAATTCATTAAACGGTTTAATCTCTCTTTTTATGTATTTATCCATAACATATCTCCATTTAGGTCATTTTAACGCTGTATGCTTCTCTTTCCATTTCACATACCAACAGCTATATTCTCAAACATTATCCCCCATTCCTCTCCCTTGTACATTATCCTCTATCTCACTGACAAACCATTTCAACTTCCCGCTTCTATCCTCTGGAATCAACTCCGGATAAATCTGTATGCGGAAATCGGCTCCCAAAAGGGTGCCCTGCCATAGGTTTTCCATAAAGTATCGGCATATTTCATCCGGTTCACATTCCTCATCGATTACAAGCTTTATTGTAAACTTATCCACCGCATGCTGAATTACCTGAAACTGCAGAATTGCATGTTCGTATATCCTGTTAATATTTTCAACACATCTCACAAATATATAGGCATTTAACAGATTACCCTCCCTGTCCACAACCCAGTCATTACTTCTCCCGGTTGTCAGTTTCAGTACTTTCCCAGGATCATCACAGGAACAGGTTTCCTTCAAAAAGCATCCCCGGTCACCAATCTTATAACGGATAAGCGGCATAGCAAAATTACTCAGAGAGGTGACAACGATCTCTCCTTCCTCCCCATCCGGCAGTGGATCACCCTGTTCGTCAAGAATTTCAATTACTGCATTTTCCTCCATACAATGCAGATGCCCTTTCGGACATTCAAAGGCAAGAGAATTTAATTCATTGCAGCCATACTGATCTGCAATCACTACATCCATTTTTTCCTGTATGTATTTTCGCATGTGTGGAAATAACATCTCACCGGTTGTTTCTAAGTATCGCAGAGTAGGTATCGGATCCAACCCGTTTTTTTCTATGACCCGGCACAATAATATTGCCATACTGGGCTGCAGGTTCATCCACACCGGTCCAAACTCTCTCATCTTCTCCCAGATATGTACTAGTTTTTCATCCGTCAGATTACATTTACAAAAACCGAGGGCAAATCCCCCTTCCTCTATCTCTATATCAGTCTCTCCAACTCTTCTCCCCGTGTAAAAATAGCAATACCTGTCATGTGGATTAATGTCATAATATCTTTTTCTCTTTATCCACAACGGCAGAAGAGAACGCCTGCATTCCTTCAGATTCCAAAAAATATTGGCGCATTTCCCCGTCGAACCGGACGTATGGGTCTGTACCAGCTTCCCCTGTAGATATTCCGCCATATATCCTGCTGAAATAAAAGCATCATTCCGCAGAACAAGATCTTCCTTACTGACGATAGGAATGTCCGCAAGATCTTCACACTTCTCACAGTCAATTCCCTTTTCCCTGCTAATATTCATATAGAAAGGCACCGTCTCATAGGCATGCCGTATTATTTTTCTCTGTCTCTCTGTAAGCATAACTCTTCACCTCTGTAATCGATCTTGCCTGAACTTTTCCTTGGCACTGTTTCCATGTCCCGGATTTCAAAAACATCCACGCCAAACGGCAGGTGATTTCGTATTTTCGCAAGCTCATCCTCAGTTACATCCGCATCGGTATAGAAATAGATTTTTTTATCATCCGCCAATGCTGCTGTCTCTCCACCAAAATATTCTTTAGCCAGCTGCTCCAAAACATTTAGGTCGATGCGCTTTCCATAAATCTTGGCAAACCTGTTTTTCCTTCCCGTGATATAGAGATACCCCTCTTCGTCTAAATAACCTAAATCCCCGGTATAGAGTACTCCCTTATTTTGATCCGGCCGAGATAAATCCTCTATACTTTCTGCATAACCCAGGCTCACCTGCTTTCCCACGCAGACGACCTCTCCCTCTTGTTTTGGTACGGAAACGTTATGATGTCCTTCATCTTCTATCTGGATACAGCTGCCTGGAACAGGTATTCCCACGCTCCCAATCTTTCTCAGGCAGTCCTCGGGCGGCAGATAACTGATTCTCGCCGTTGCCTCTGTCTGCCCATACATTACATAAAATTCCTTTCCCTTCTTCTCTGCATACTTACCCCAATACCGCTGCTGCTCTTCTGACAGCCTGCCTCCTGCCTGGGTCAATATACGCAGATCCTTTAATTCCAGCCTATCTGCCTGTATTTTCTTCATGCACTCAAAGGTATAGGGTACGCCTGCAAAAAATGTAACATGGTATTTGTTTACCATCTCCCAGAAACGTCTCTGTATTACCTTTGCCTTTGTCAGAAGGATACTTCCTCCCACGAACAGATGAGTGTTTATGACAGAAAGCCCATAGGTATAGCTCATAGGCAGAGACATAACTGCCCTGTCTGCTTCTGTCAGATCCAGATATTCACAGATGGATCTCGTATTAGCCGCTATATTTTCAGCGCTTATACGTACCAGTTTTGGACTGCCGGTAGAGCCCGATGTCGGCAGCAATAACGCCAGGTCTGGATAGAGTTTGATCATACTTACTTCCTTCTTTTGCAATAATATGTACCCCAGGAAATAAAAACAGCTTTCATATCCAAAATCTAATCCTTGTCTCAATCTGCTATATTGTATTTCTGACAGCCACACATAATCAGGAGCGTAATGTTCTGCCATATAGATAAAACCTGTATTATCTCTCTCCTGCTGAAACAAAATCGGCACACTGCCATGTGTGAGACAGGTCACATACCCCATCAGACTTCCTATATCATTATCTGCCAGCAGCAGCACAAGGGTATGCGGCCGAATGCGGCTGGCAAGTTCCTGCCTAAGCAGGTCGATTTCCGAATAGCGGTATTCTTTCCCGTCCTCCGTCAGAACCGCTGGCAGGTCTGCGTACTTTTTAAAATTCCATAAGTCAGGCTCTCTCGTCTTCATCTCATAATTCCCTTACGATATTTCATTGAATTCCTCCACATACTCTGTTATTTTATCCAGACTGTCCACCATATCCAATAGTTTTTCCCCCTGTTCAAAAGAAATATGAAACTTTTCCTCTATTTCTGTCAATACTCCCACAAGCTGAAGGGAATCAAACTCCAAATCATCAATCAGGCTGATATCTCCGTCCGTTACAACTTCCTTACCAGCATATTTTTCTATGATATCGATAATCTGTCTGCGTATCGTCTGCATTTTATTTCCTCCTTACGAATCTTCATACATCTCATACTTTCTCCCTTTGGCATCTTTTTGGGACATATAACTGGTCTCTCCCAGTATCAGCTCTGTTCCTTTTTCATCGAGATGAATCTTTTGCCTGACCTGTCCAAAGGCATCCCCCACATTATTCAGATATAATTGATTAACCACGATGATATCATTATCCTGCAATTCAAAGAAATGATAACCTGTACCCGAAATTGCTTTCTCCCCTTCTCTTTTAAGATATTTATTGTTTGGAAGCTTTACTGTAGTTTTATACCCTGTTTTTTTAACCTCAATCTTCACGGAACTATTTTTCAGCGCCTTCACCTCTACAAAATTTGACCACGTATCTTCTACCTGGCCCATATTTACCATTCCCCATGTTTTCCCATCATATTTTATTACTCTGAAATTCTCAAAGGTCCTCCCATAAAATAATATAACGATTTCCATAATTCCATCTTCATCAAAATCCTTTTTTATCATTTTAGTAAAGTCAAAATTCTGATATGTAAGCTCTTTTTCGTTTTCCAGACTGACAGGGTATCCGTCTATTACAATCTTCAACCCTGAATTATCTTTGTTAGACTCCAAATGAACAGTACTGGTTTTCTGAAATCCCAGATCTTCTTTTTTTTCCCAATATATTTCTTTTGCTATGTCCGTTTTTTCTGGCGGATACGTGTTTTTTGTCTCAGTTAAATGATTTCTTCCTCCACAGCCAAATAGTAAAACTAAAATGCTAACCATCAATACTAAATATCGTTTTTTCATCTGTATTCCCTCACTAAATAACTATTGATACAAATGTACATTTGGTCAAATTGTCACATTATTAAAACAACAATTTGACCAAAAAGTACTAACTTCATTATAATGTTTATTCTACCTTAACATTATATTTTTTAATTGCCTCCTGTGCGATGGAATCCCGCCACTCTTTGCGCTTTTCCATATATTCTTCAGAATATAAATCTATTTTTTCTTCTTTACATTTCTCTTCATACATTTTATTCAAATACTTGTTGACTATCATATTTGACTTGTATTGTGGACGTACAAAATTCCAATACTCCTCTTCATCCATTCCCATACCGGCGATCTCAGCCTCAAGCTCTTTCTTACCTTCTGGATCCGATACAAAAGTGGCCCTTATTTTATCAATTGCTTCTGTTACTTCCTGTTCATCAACGGTAAACCCCGCCTCTTCAGCTGCCAGATATAAGGCTTTTTTCTCAATCGAATTTTTCGTAATCCGTTTTTCTGCTTCACTGACGCTCATATCAAACACATCTGCAACATTTTCAGCTTTTTCAGCAAGATCTTCCTTTTTAATATGACCTTTGGGGTTATAAGTTCCTCTATCCTTTAATCTCTCTTTTTCTTTTTCAGCCATTTGATATACTGCCTTTTCCTTTTCACTAGAACCAGAGCTCTTATAATAATTTTGAGCAATGCTTACGGTTCCGAAAGTTAAGCCTAAAATAGCAATACATGTCCCCAATGTGATTAATGTCTTTTTCCTTTTTAATATTTTTTTCATTTCTTTGTCCTCCTTTACTTGGATGAAAAATACAGACTGATAGTTCCCGTTTTTACTGCAAGTTTTTGTTGAGTGTCTGGGGCAGATACAGCAACTGTCCACTGAGCCTTATTTCTATTTGAACGAGTATAAGTTACTTCTGTATCATTATATTTAGCGTAATTAAAAACCGTTCCACCTGGAAAAAGCCCATCGTCATTTTTCCAGCTAAAATTTTTAATTTCTGAACCTGAACTATTATAATGACGTATCGGTGAAACCCCACACTGGTAATAAGTTTGCGATGTTATCTCCTTGAAATAAGCATATACACTTCTCCTATTGTACTTTACATTTTTAGTTGTGTATGTATATTTTTCTGTCGCTGTCGAAAAAACATCAACTACCACATATAATGATGCCCCAAAATTCGCTATTTCTTTCATTCTAAAAGTATGTTGAATCTCTTTCTTTTTTTGAGCAGCTTTAACATCACATACATTATAAAAAAAGAATGCTAGAATTAGTATTAATACTACACACTTGTTTTTTATAATTTTATCCATTGTCTTTTGTTCTCCTTTCCTTCACCTTAAATGATCAACCTATTTCTTTATAATATTTCATTTATTCATAATCTCACCTCCTAAGCCCTTGATATTTCCTCACCACAAGTATTAATTTCTGCACGGTACAGAGATTATCTACCAGTAAGTCATCTTCAGCGAATTCAATCCCAAATTCCATTTCTAATGCAACAACCAGTTCGATGGCATTTAACGAATCCATTCCATACTCTTTCAAATCCTTTTCTAAAGATATCTCCTCTGGATTCTCGGTCCTTAACACTTCTGCCAGCTTGTTCCGTATCGTTTTTTCCAGCTCCATATCAATATTTTGCCTCCTCCAATAACTGTTCCAATTTAAAACGCAGTTTTTGTAAATCTGTCCTTTGCTTTGCAATCATTATGACAAATAAGCGTCCAGCTTTACCTAAAATATCCTGGTGTACACAGGCATGGTTATAACAAAATATTCCTTCCCTAGTTTTCGTATCAAACGCCAGCCCGGCTCGAACTAGTTTTTTTGTTATTTCAGTGTAATTCCATTTCTCCGACAAAAAAATCCTGTAATACATGGAGCAAAAATATCTATCTGGAAATCGCAATGGTAACATAGACAGATAAGTAGAAAGCGTAAATCTCACGTTGATCTCTATGATCGGAAAAATTTCTTGTTCCGTCACGATAGAATCAATGCCGACAATTCCTCTTATGCCATCCTTGTACAACTCGCTCCCCGCCTTTTCTAAAGCAGTTAAGTATTTACTCTTTATATCAACTGACAATTCAACTGGAAAAATTGAACCTTTGTATACAGTACCCTCCAGGATTTGTTCCTTTACTGAGAGTATTTTAATATTACCATCATCGCATATAAACATCTGAGTGTTTAAATCCTTTTTATCCTCATACCAGCCCTCTACAATACATTTTTCATTTTCACCGCCAGAACGCTTCAATATATACAGCACTCTTTGCAGCTTCTCAAAATTCTCCACCAGATATAATCCTCTTCCGGATGCCCCATATGGTCTTTTCATAACGATACGGCGAAACTGCTTCCTTAAACGTTCCCACTCTTCCCGAATCTGGTCAAAATTCTCACATACTTTTCCATCCGGCGATGACAGATGGAGTCTTTTTATAAGTTCTTTTGCATATAATTTGCTATTGGAAACGCGTGATACCGTCGAACTCGGTCCAATCAACCTCATACCACATTCCTTAGCCAGTATTTCCTCATCTTCGGTAACACCATAGGGAAGAAGATGTGTATCCTTTTTACGAGACAACTCTTTTAATTCCTGAAGAATCCTTTTATCTTCAAGAACAAGCTGGGTAATTGTTTTTGTTGTATCTTCTTTCTCTGGATAAATTATTTGGGGTACTTCAAATCCATAGGACCTCATTTGGCATAAAAACGTGTCATTTGGTTTCCTGCGCAAGAGCAGAGTATCATCTTTATCTGCCATTAACAGCATAATTTCTTCCATATGCTGTACAATACAATCCTCTTCCAGATCTTTCATCTTAAATCGGTCTACAGACCAGTTATCTTCTATTCCAATATTAAACAGCCAGCAAAAATTCATTATTACCTCTTCTTTAGCCTCACCGAATATTTATAATATCTGGAACCCATTTTCTTTTTCGTAGCCAATCTCCAATGGCAGTTTGTGGCTCAGAAAACCATAAGGACTGTAGGTAAGTCCGTATGCCCCAGACTTTTCTATCACAATGATATCCCCCTCATCTGTGTCCGATGGAAGCATGACCTTCTGACCCAACAGATCCGTTGGCGTACAAGAGGGTCCCGTCACATAAAACTCTTTTTCCGCTCCCTCTTTGCCTAATACATACATAGGGAAATTTCCCCGGACGAACCTTCCTAAAAAGGCAGAGGCAGCATGGAAATTCGCACCGCCATCACAAACCAGATAAGTATTTCCACGAGATTCTTTTCGATATAACACACAGACCATAAACAATCCACATTCTGCCAAAAGAAAACGCCCACTCTCAAAAAACAATTTTGTTTCCCGTAACGATTTCTGGTATTTTTCTTTTAATATCGCCATTCCGCTACTCATCGCTGTCAAATCTAATGCCTTTTCTCCTGGAAAATAAGGAATGCCAAATCCCCCGCCTACGTTTAGATATCTTAATTTGAAAGCATATTTTCCAGAAAGTTCTATTCCCAGCTGAATTGAATACTCCGTATTCCGACATATCTCCTCAGCATTTAATATAGATGTTCCCATATAAATATGTACACCAGTTAAATTAACATTTTTCAAGGAATTTATTTCTTCAAACAAACTGTCATCAATTTCCGTCTCTTCGATTCCAAACTGCGAAGCAGTTCCACTCATCTGTATCTTCCCCGATGACTTTATTCCATTTGGATTAATACGAAGTGCAATGGGCACACTACAGTTCTTCCTCTCCGCTAACTGATTGATGATTCGTATCTCCCGGAGAGACTCTGCATGAATCATATAAATTTGTGCATCGATGGCCTGCAGTAACTCACTTTCTGTTTTCCCTGGTCCGGTAAACACGATATTTCCAGGAGCAGCACCACTATCTAGTGCCTGCTCCAGCTCCCCTCCAGATGCTATTTCTACGCCACAGCTTCTCTCACAGGCTATGCTGGAAAATGCAGATAATGGATTGGCCTTCATTGAAAAAAACAATCCACTTTCAGGAAACAGATGCTCTCTAAGTTTGTCTATATTGAGCCTGAATTGATCCATATCATAAAGATACAATGGGGAACCATATTTCTGAATGGCTTTCTTTTGAATATCTTCTGTCATGTCTATCTCCTGTTAATATTTCTCCAATATTTCATGCTCCTGTTGAACCAGTTCCTCCATTCTTTGTTTTACAACGGAAAAATTCTCTGTCGTTGCTACTAGTCCACTTTTCAACAGCAACATGCACCATTTTGACCATCGATCGATGAGAGCTTTATATTCTTCTGCCAACTTAGTTTTTCCCTGTTCCCAAAGCTTCTCTAATAAAAATTTTTTCGCCCCCATATATCCATCTACCCTCAGACGAAAATTGGCATCTATTGTTATATCTCTAAAGTCTCTTTTTTCTACATATCTTCCCATTTCTTTCACCATGCAGGAAATCGCTTTCTCGCCAGTTGAGCGGCTTAGCCAGAAATGATCTGTACCATCTAAATAACATTTGATTGACCGCTTTACCTGAGAATTCGCCTCTTCTCGGACGCGCCGACAAAACCTTTCCCGATCCAGTCCTTCTGACAGTTTTAGAGCAAAAATTTCACCACACTTTATCTCCCATCCCTTCAAGACATCACTCTCTTCTAGCCACCCGAGATAAGTTCCTGTTTCTGCTGAGGGAACATCTCCATCTGCAATATAAAATCTCATTTTATCACTGTCATATTTCAATATGTTGATAAAATGGGAAGCGCCGCTTGTCTGGGAAAATACCGGATCATACGTCAAAAAATCAGAAACCATCCTTATCGTAATGGCATCAGAATTTTCAAGAAACGAAAGGAGAGAATTTTTTTCCGGTGATACCCTCCCAAACTTGTAATCAATACCATATTGGTCTAAAAAACGAAAATTTGCTTCATAACCATCTGAAACAATACGGGTCAAACTTCCCTTTTTATAACTGACAGGATATCCTCCACCCGAAAAAAAGATGTCGCTTCCGTTTATCTTTATGCCTGCACAGTTCATATGATTCAGGATACAGGCATTCATACATTCATAACTTTTTAATACCTTCATTTTTCCTATCTCAATGTATTTTTGTCAATTCTATGTCAACTTTTATTTAATTTTAACATTTGATGATAAATCCAGCAAGAACAATCGTTCGACTTTTTTCGACATAATTCGACAAATCCATTTGCACACAAAAAGAGCCCATCCCAGATACCATCTCATGTATCTAAAAATGGACTCTTTATTTTCAGACAGTACAACGCCCGCCTGTTGATTTGTCACTTTGGAAATTACTTCAATGTAACTTTTGCGCCCTCAGCCTCAAGCTTAGCCTTGATATCCTCAGCCTCTTCTTTTGCAGCTGCTTCCTTAACAACTTTAGGAGCACCGTCTACAACTTCTTTTGCTTCTTTCAGTCCAAGACCAGTTACCTCACGTACTACTTTGATAACCTTAACTTTGTTTGGTCCAACTTCTGTAAGCTCTACATCGAACTCATCCTTCTCAGCGCCGCCTGCTGCTGCACCGTCACCTGCTGCTGCCACAACAACACCTGCTGCTGCAGAAACACCAAATTCCTCTTCACATGCTTTTACAAGATCATTTAACTCTAATACGCTCATCTCTTTGATAGCATCAATAAATTCCTGAGTAGTCATTTTAAATTCCTCCATTTTATTTTTTATTTTTCTTAATTTACCAGCTTACTCTGCTGCTGGTTCTGCTGCCTCAGCAGCTTCCGCCTCTGCGGACGCTCCGCCCTTCTCTGCGATCTGATTCAGAACGCGGGCAAGATTGGTAATAGGTGACTGCATACTTCCGAGAAGTTTGGAAATAAGCACATCCCTTGACGGAATCTTAGCAAGTGCCTGCATTCCCGCCTCATCATAGTATGTTCCAGCTACGATACCACTCTTGAACTGAAGAGCCTCTGCTTCCTTTGCGAAATCATTAAGAATTCTTGCCGGTGCTGTTTCATCCTCTGATGAAAATGCAATCGCTGTAGGTCCTTCCAGATCCTTTTCCAGCTGTGCAAAATCTGTGCCCTCGAATGCACGAACAAGCATTGTGTTTTTGTATACTTTGTATACTACACCTGCTTCTCTGAGCTGCTTACGAAGTCTTGTGTCCTGCTCTACCGTAAGTCCACGATAATCAACAAGTACAGCTGCCTTTGCGTCGGCCGCATAACCTTTGATTTCCTCAACGATCGGCTGTTTTAACTCGACTTTCGCCATTGGTTATTACCTCCTTATAGATTTTTTCTGCCTGAAAGGAGATGATTCTATGTTGCCGTCTCCGCCTTACAATTCTTTGGTACAAGCAAGGCTGTGCAGCATAACAAAAAACGCCTCTCTTTGCCAAGACAAAGAGAGGGCGAATATAATTTCATCCTTTTACTCCTCGGTAAGCGGCTTGCGCTCTTACAAAGATTTCTCTTTACTTACTGTCTACGGCAGTTATTAACAAATGATATAATAACACAAATATATAATTGATGTCAAGAAAGGAATAATCTTTTTCCTGACCTTTTATCTGGCTTAATAGCGCCAATCTGCGCCATAAAACTTATTAATCCGTCCGAATTATGCAAGCTTTGCGGCATTTACCTTCACGCCAGGTCCCATTGTACTGGTCACGGTAACACTTCTCAAGTACTGTCCCTTCGCGCTGGAAGGTTTCGCCTTGATGATTGCATCCATCAGCGTATTGAAGTTGTCGTTCAACTGCTCCGCTGTAAAGGAAGCCTTTCCAACTGGAACATGAATAATATTTGCTTTATCCAGACGATACTCGATCTTACCTGCTTTGATATCATTAACAGCCTTTGTAACATCCATTGTAACGGTTCCTGCTTTGGGGTTTGGCATCAAGCCCTTTGGTCCCAGGACACGTCCCAGACGACCAACAACACCCATCATATCAGGAGTAGCGACTACAACATCAAACTCTAACCATCCGTCGTTCTGAATCTTCGGGATAAGCTCTTCGCCACCGACAAAATCAGCCCCTGCTGCTTCTGCCTCTGACAGCTTATCACCTTTAGCAAATACGAGAACGCGAACCTTTTTACCAGTTCCGTGAGGCAGTACTACCGCACCACGAACCTGCTGGTCTGCATGACGTCCGTCTACGCCGAGACGAATATGCGCTTCAATCGTTTCATCGAATTTTGCAACTGCTGTTTTCTTTACAAGGTCAATAGCCTCTTCTGGCTCATACTGCACAGTTCTGTCGACCAACTTTGCAGCTTCTAAATACTTTTTACCTCTTTTCATGATAAAAACCTCCTGGTGGTATTAGCGAACAAATGAAAGAACTTTTAAAGTTCGTTGTCTCCCACAACGTTCAAATGACATAAGTCTTTTGCGATGTCTAAATTTTATATCTGTTTTTATTCTTCTACTGTGATTCCCATACTTCTTGCTGTTCCGGCAATCATGCTCATGGCAGCTTCCAGACTGCCTGCATTCAGATCCGGCATTTTAAGCTCAGCGATCTTCTGGATCTCTTCCTTGGAGATTGAAGCCACTTTCTGCTTATTCGGTACTCCAGAACCGGAATCAATCTTGCACGCCTTCTTAAGAAGAACTGCTGCCGGTGGAGTCTTCGTAATGAAGCTGAAACTCCTGTCTGCATATACAGTAATGACAACCGGAATAATCATTCCTTCCTGTCCCGCTGTCTTCGCATTAAACTGCTTCGTGAACTCCACGATATTTACTCCATGCTGTCCAAGCGCTGGACCAACCGGTGGCGCCGGTGTTGCTTTTCCAGCTGGGATCTGTAATTTAATATATCCTTCAACTTTCTTAGCCATTTCAAGTTTCCTCCTGTTTTATAGCTTTTCTAATTCTGAGAAATCGATTTCAACCGGTGTTCCACGCCCAAACATATCGATCTCGATAACGACCATCTGTTTTGCAGGGTGTACCTCCTGAACGACACCGTGAGTATCCTGCCACACACCTTTAGTAACCACAACATGGTCTCCAATGCTGTATGGCGCCTCTTCTGCCTGTGCCAGAAATCCCATATTGGCGATCTCTTCTGCCGTCAGCGGTACCGGCTTGGATCCTGGTCCGACGAATCCTGTCACACCCCGCGTGTTGCGAACCACATACCAGGTCTCGTCATTCATGATCATATTGAGCAGAACATACGCCGGAAACATTTTCTTCTGAACCTGTTTCTTCTCACCGTTCTTGTCCTCCACAACTGTCTGCATCGGCACCATAACCTCAAGGATCTGATCCTGAAGATTACGATTCTCAATCGTTTTCTCAATATCAACCTTTACCTTATTCTCGTAACCGGAATAAGTATGCACTACATACCATTTTGCCTCTTCCGTCATAGCACCCTCCATCTAATCAAAGTCCAATGACCTGCATCCCCATACGAATCAGCCAGTCGATCCCTGCGATCACACCTCCGAGAATAACTGAAACTACGATTACCAATGAAGACTGACGAATAAGTTCATCTCTTTTGGGCCATGTACATCTCTTAAACTCAGCCTTGACATGTTTGAAGAAGCTGCCCTTTTTCGAAGTCTTTTCTGCTTCGCTCATGCGACACACATCCTTTCCATAACATCACACGAAACAATTATTTCGTCTCTTTGTGCAATGTGTGTGTTTTACAAAATCTACAATATTTTTTTGTTTCCATTCTGTCCGGATGGTTCTTCTTGTCTTTGGTCATGTTGTAGTTGCGCTGTTTGCATTCTGTACATTCCAAAGTAATTTTAGTACGCATTACGTCACCTCCGTGATTTTTGTTTTATTCTTGTTAAAATTTAGGCATAAAAAAAAGACCCAGGGAACATTTTGTTCCATTTCATCGCTAGAATAGAATAACACAGTTTACCGTGGAAAGTCAAGGGAAATGTTGTAATTGCTAATTTTCAAACAAATGCATTGCGACTCCATAGTCCATTTCAGCCAGCTCAAGCCATTCCCTAATTACTTGCTCCATATAACAATACTCCTTTTTGATAAACTTCACTTTCCACAGATGGAATCTCTTTTCTATGCTCAAACCTGCTTTCTGTACCTACAATAATATCTACGGGTCGTTGTTTTACTCTTCGGATTGCCCGGTATGCCTGTGCTGTTGCTCCCGCCAAATCCAAAACGTCATCACGCACAACTATATAGAAATCAAAATCACTATCTTCCTTATTTGTCCCATAAGCAAACGAGCCAAACAAATATATTTTTATCGGAGAAAGTTCTGCAATAAATTGTTAATTTAGCTCTTCTATTTCATTCATTGGCATAGATTTACCTCCCTCTTATTCACTTGTGTCATCGTCTTTTCGCTCTATATTATTTATTGCAATTTAAATATTTTATCATAATTACTGTCCATGCTTTCCGCACATACCAAGTTTTACAAAAACTCTCCAGAGTTCATTTTAAGTTCTCCAGGACTTATTTTATCATAACTTCTTCATAAATGCAATTTCTCCCCAAAAAGGGACGGCGGAGAAGCGCGCAACTCCTCCGCGAGTTGAGGACTTTCCTAATCAGATGGAAATTTATGCATCTGAATCAGATACGGTAAATCTCCACACCGGAAAATGTTACATTCCCCTCAAATACGATGGTCGGTCCCTCGTCGCTGCTGTGGGAGCGGTGTTCATGAAACCCACCGCACATTCCCTCGGTACGGTTTTCTACTTTCCAGGACTGGGGAATGTAAAACTCCACACCAGAAAAAAATACGTTCAGCCGTACCACTGCGCTGCCGCTCTGGATCACCGCATCGTCAAAACTGATCTCCATGCCGCCAAATCTGCAGCTTACACTGGCTTTCGTAAAATTATCAGAGGAAATATTTTTTTTATAAGCGCCAAACATCCCGCCGATCCGGATCTCATCTCCCGACACGTAGTCCGCTTCTTTAAACTCTGACGGACCATATTTACTTTTTTTTAGTCCCATGACACGGTTACCAAATATCATATTCAGCCCGATACTGCCTAACAGGGCTGCCATTAGCACCGGCCAGGGTGTGATCTCTGTGATCCCCAGCTGGTCATCAAACAGGATGAGAAGTATGGCGAGAGAAAACAGCATCCCGCCAAATTCCAGCCCAGCCAGAGACTTGAAAAATACAACCCCGCAGATCACCGCCACTCCCAGACGCACAACACTTACATCCGGCATAAAACCGAAACTATTTATGATAATATATACCGCGGCAAGTATCAGTACCACTCCCCAAAACACATTTTCTTTTTTCATTCTGATCCTCCAATCTTCATTTCTATAAAATGCTACTGCACAGGCGCCTCAATCTCTATATTTCCCATATCAACTTCCAATTGAATCCGCTGTGGCTGGCCGCTTCCGCTCTGATCAGAAGTAGCAGTCTGCTTATAGGAACCACCCTTATTTTCTCCATTGATGGTGATATCTCCCATATCCACATCCAGATCCATTGAATAACCGGCAAGGGTTCCGCTTGTGAGACGACAGTTTATATCTCCCATATCCACATCCCCTTTGAGAACCCCGATGAATGTGTTATTTATGTCAGCACTGCCAGCATCCACATCCAAAGACGCTTCTCCGGTAACCGTGCAGCTATCTACTTCCAGCTGTCCGGCGTCCACATCCATTGTCAGGTTTTTCATATAAATATCAGCGCAGATGACACTACCGGCGTCTGAGTCAATCTGAACATCCAGATCTTTCAGCCCCTCCGGCACCCAAATGATCAATTTGCGGTCCCAATGACTTCGTCGCAAAAAGCTGAGATCAAAAGAAAACCAATGAAATCTTCCCGGTTCTTTAATCTGGAGCCTGCCGCCCGAGCATGAGACCGTGGGCTTGCGGTTAGAAGCCCCGCTATACTCCACACGAAGCTGCTCGTCTTCTGGGTTCTCGCTTTTCCGTATCTCCACATCTCCTGCATCCATATCCACTGACAATGACCGGATATCCGCATAATTATATTCATTGACAGAACTTATTTTTTCATATTTTATACTTGCTCCAAAAAACAGGCTCGCCAGCAAATTTCCTCCTATTACAAGAAAACCTATAAAAACAAGGATCAATATAACAGCGGGAGACATTCCTTTTTTGGGTGCACTCTCCCATACCGCCCCCTGAAAGGTTTTTCCCTGTACCTTCCCAGCATTTTTTACTGCTTTGTCCAGTTCTTCATATCGATTTCCCACACTTGCCGACAGGACCAGGAAGAGAACTCCCACACCTGCGATCGGCAGCACACTGCTGTCTACGATCTCTTCAAGGAACAAATCCGAGAAATAATTAACACTGGAGGGCACGACGCTCAATATGCAGAGACTGATTCCGACAATACGCATCGTCAGTCTTCTCTGAGAATCTTTTGCCTGCTTCTGCCCTACATATCTGCCCGCCTTTTCATCCATCAGTACACAGTATCTGGACAGCTTTCCATATCTTTTCTTCAACCCCGAAGCCACGCAGAACAAGGAGACAGCGACCGCCACCATAACAAAGAGCCCACTGGTTCCTATTATATTACTGATCATAGGAGAAATGTACCCCTGCGCACAGGCGCCATCCATGATACAGTCCACATAGGGCGCGCAGATGCAAAGGAATACTGCTATCGCAATGTATTCTGCATGCTTCCATGCATAGGATATATAATCCCTCGCCTCTTCAAGCCCCCAGCAGTATACCGTCCTGGTCTTCTCTGCCCCAGCAGGCTCACTATTTTTTGGCTCCGACCCGGATTCTTCCTTATTAGTCCCTGAATCTTTTGTTTCTTTCTTCAAATAAATATCAATACCAAGCTCCTCTGCCAGTTCTTCTAAATTGCCAAACTCCGAAATCACTGTGCCAATGGCTTCCTTCTCTGTTTTACCTTCCTGGATCAGCTCCTCGTATTTGTCCTCCATCATCTCAAGAAGCTCCGCCTTCGCCCGAAGCACCTCCGGCGTCTCCGGCAGGCTTATAAACAGATTATTGAGATATTCCCTGATCGCTTCCATAATATCCTCCATTCATTTTTATCGTAATTTTTGTGCACGTTTTCGCACATCCCAATGTTGCGAAGCAACTTGTCGATAAGTTCGTCAGAACTTATTTCAAGTCCATCAAAACTTACTTTATCGCACAAATTTATCAATTACTTCCTTGGTCACTGCCCATTCTTCGCATTTTTCTTGATAATATTGAAGTCCTTCCTCCGTGATACGGTAATATGTTCTTCGCTTTCCCCCGGTCTCATTGCCAAAAAAAGACTCAATATATCCATTTTTCTCCATCCTTGTAAATGCAGAATACAGCGTAGTTTCCTTTATAACATACTTTTCTTCTGAAATCTGTCGGATCTGTTTGGATATCTCATACCCATAGGATGGTTCTTGTTTCAGAAGATATAAAATAATGGTATCATTATACCCTCGGATCACATCACTGCTTATCATAACTCTTTAGGCATATCCTCTAGCCTGCGCCTCCTCTCCTCACAATATTTTTCTACTACGATTATCGTAGTACGCCTGTCGTAGTTATATCTTAGCACAACTACTACGACAGGTCAAGTACTTTTTCACTGTTCAGCCATGCACAAGAGGAGGGGACGGTCTGTGCAAGCTTGCTTGCAAACAGACCGTCCCCTCCTCTTGTATATGGCGCTCAGCCAAAGCGAGATGCAGCCGCAGGCGAAATCGAGCTTTCCTGGCTGAACAGTGAAATTTCTCTCTTCGATTGGTTCCCCAGCCAAAGCGAGATGTAGCCGTAGGCGTAACCTGGCTTTCTTGGCTGAACAGTGAATTATCGCCAGTTAGTTCCTCAACTATAAGACCACAAATTTTTTATCTGAGGCATAAGCTCTTCAATTTCC
This sequence comes from Eubacteriaceae bacterium, assembly GCA_910575665.1. Lineage (GTDB taxonomy): Bacteria > Bacillota > Clostridia > Lachnospirales > Lachnospiraceae > Eubacterium_F. The sequence goes on along the minus strand of CAJTFB010000012.1, from coordinate 25,794 downwards.
CACGTCCTTCGACTTCTCTCCTCACTGTTGGGATCATGAACAATCACTCTCCCATCCGAATCCAGCCCACACAATACGATAAAATGTCCCGTAGTTGTAAAATCTCCAGGTCCCACCACACAGATGATCGGTCTCTTCTCCATAAGCTCCTGCCGGATATGACTTTCATCAAAACGCACCTCATGCACCTTCAGGTCAAGCTCTTCCGACAACTCTGACATCAATGTCCACGAAGAGCCTGCTCCTGCTTTATAATAACCTCTTGTATCTGCCAATTTCGCTATAGTTACTGGATCATACTCTGCTGTTCCATTCAGACCGCACAATACCATTGACAGGCAGGTAGGACCACAACCGTTAAATTCCATAGTCCCATCTCCATAATTTTCATCTTTCCACCGGCTGTCATATTGAAAAAACATTGGAATCTGTCCTGGAATAACCTCAGCACTTAACGTCTGGGTCACCCTTTCATCTCTGCCAAGCAGTACTTTCGTTTCTGTCTGATACATATGCCTCAAAAATAAAAGCATTCCAATCGTCACTGCTAGGACAAAAACTATTTTTATCGTTCGTGAAACCAGTAATCTTCTTCTCCGTGCTCTTTTTTGATAATAACGTACATTGACTTTTGACATAAAAATCCCTCCAGATACTATTTTAACCTTATTATACTAACCCGCAGTACATAGTATCTGAATGTTTTCTTATATCATTCTTAACATTTTCTTATTTTTATGAAAGCAAAGCCAAGCGGCCGGGGATGTGACATGCTTGCATAGTCGCAGACCCGGACATTTGGCGCGCCGACAGAATGAGCATGGAAGGCGAATGCCTGAAATGCGAATGATGACGGCGGTTGCGGGAGTGCAGCGCACGGAGCAACCGGCTTTCATAAGCAAAGCCAAGCGGCCGGGGATGTGACATGCTTGCATAGTCGCAGACCCGGACATTTGGCGCGCCGACAGAATGAGCATGGAAGGCGAATGCCTGAAATGCGAATGATGACGGCGGTTGCGGGAGTGCAGCGCACGGAGCAACCGGCTTTCATAAGCAAAGCCAAGCGGCCGGGGATGTGACATGCTTGCATAGTCGCAGACCCGGACATTTGGCGCACCGACGGAATGAGCATGGAAGGCGAATGCCTGAAATGCGAATGATGACGGCGGTTGCGAGAGTGCAGCGCACGGAGCAACCGGCTTTCAGCCGCATGCCATCCTTATATGGAAGATAATCTGCTCATCCTCGCTTTCACAGGTCAGTTCTCCGCCATGCTGTTCTATGATCTCCCTGGCGATGGCAAGGCCAAGACCTGCTCCACCGGTTCCTGAGCCTCTGGAAGACTCCAGCCGGAAAAACTGTTCAAAGATCCGCTCCTGCTTTTCCTTTGGTATCGTTTTCCCATGATTGATAATCTGTATATGAAGTTTTTCTTTGTTGGAGCCCTGTTGTTGCTCCACGTGGGCCAAAATGCGGATCTGTGTCCCCTTATAGCTGTAATTTACTGCATTTTTCAAGAGATTATCAAATACCCGCTCCATCTTGTCTATGTCACATAAAAGTTTCAGATCTGGATCCAGTTCCAGATGATACGTAAGATCCTTTTCCTGAAAAACAGGAATGAATTCAGAAGATATCTGCTCCAGCATGCGAGTCAGATTGACGGTGGACAGTTCCAGGGTCATGGTGGAAAGATTAAATCTTGTTATCTCAAAAAACTCGTTGACCAGCTCTTCCAATCGCTGTGACTTCTTCAGCGCAATGCCAAGATATTTTTGTTTCAGCTCACCAGAAATATCCTTCTCCTCTTCGAGAAGAGAAAGGTAGCCAATAACCGAAGTAAGCGGCGTTTTCAGGTCATGTGCCATATATATAATGAGATCATTTTTCCGTTGCTCTGCCTCTTCCGCCTTTTCCCTGCTAGCACGCACATTGAACATCACCTGATTCAGTTCTTTTTCTACCTCATGCAGCTCCTGAGGCAGTTCCACCAGTTCCTCTTTTTCACGGTAGATACGGTTCACCGCACCAAGAATATTTTCCATGAGCCACACCGTCCGTCTAAAACTCCAAAATGAAAAGAGTATAAAACCTGCAACGACACAGACCATAAAACACCCAAACCAGTGCTCATGAATGAAATGGATCAAAGGCCAAAATGGATCACTTTCATACCAGATCCGCCTGGAACAAACTAGATAGGCAATGGCAAACAATAGAGCCATCAGAATAGCATAAATCAGCAGCTGAAGATAAAAACGTCTCATCAGCTGCTCTGTCAGCTCCATTCTTAATTTGTTATTATTATCATAATGCTCACTCAATTATATATCCAACTCCCCAGACAGTTTTTATAAATTTAGGTTTTCTCGCATTTTCTTTTAATTTCTCCCGTAGCTTTGCAATATGAGTCATGACAGTATTATTACTGTCCAAATACCGTTCTCCCCATACCTTTTCAAACAGTTCTTCCGCACTCACCACATTTCCTCTCCGCTGGCAAAGATAGAAAAGGATAGAAAACTCCAGCGGGGTCAGGGCTATCTCGGTTCCGTACAACAGGCAGACATGATTTTTTCCGTTTACTTCCAGTCCATCAATATTAAAATAATCTGGATCTTCTTCCGTTTGCCTGGTATTATACATATTCACCCGCCTGAGCTGCGCTCTTACTCTTGCTGTCACCTCCAACGGATTGAACGGTTTCGTAATATAATCATCTGCTCCCAGCGTAATCCCCATGATCTTATCTCCATCCTCTGACTTTGCTGTCAACATGATAACAGGAAAAAACCATTTTTCGCGAATTTTCCGACATAACGTAAAACCATCAATATCCGGAAGCATGATATCTAAAAGTGCCAAATCAATCTTTGTATCTTCGAGACAATCAAGAGCTCCTTTTCCATGATAGAATTTGTGCACCTGATACCCTTCATTTTTAAGGTATACTTCCAGAAGATCTGCGATCTCTTTCTCATCATCCACAATCAAAATATGTTCTGACATAGCGACCTCCATTCTTCCTACAGTATAACACACTGGGACAGATAATTTCTTATGATTTTATCAAGATTTCTTCCTCCATGCCTGTGGAAAATACTGGAGGGCGATGCGGTTTTCCGGTTTTGTATCACAGGCATAAATGACAGCCAGAAAGCACCATTCCATCGGTTTCATAAGCAGGTAAACCACATCTGCAGCCAGGGGACTCCGGATCATTTTAGCCACCGGGAAACCATAGGTATCATAAATATATCTTACCCTCCGGTGAACTCCCGGCATTTTTTCTTCCAGGATCTGTTCAAAGGCATTGGCAACACAGAGCTGCCGGTTTACCACCACCCGGTGTCCGTGCCGCTCTCCCATCCTTAGGGGTTTTACTATCTTTTCATGCCCGCCTGCCGCAACAGTGCACAGATAATGCATATCCCGCTGAAGATTAGGATGAGCGGTCTTCTGGGAAAACATCCAGTCACTGGTCTCTGTCCATGCCTTAATTAGCGCGTCGGGCTGCTGCCCGAACAAAACCAGTATTCCAACCGCCACTCCGAGCAGGGGCAGCATAACGATAAACGCCGCGATCGGCCAGTTCTCTGCCTTCCTGAGAAACTTATCCAAACCCGCCAAATATATATTATTCCCCGAATACCCCTCTTTTCTCTCAAGAGTATTCCATTCCCGAATCTTAACTCTTACCGTCCTCAGGGCAATCATAATACAATTGACAGGAAACAGGCAGAATACCCACATCATGTCATCCAGCCCCAAAGCAAAGGACTCTTCTTTTCCCATGATCTGCACACACCAGGTCAGACAGATGAAGATCCCGATATACATAGCTGCCATGGAAAAAACAATCACCAGCGGCGGGATCCGTGACAAGGGCAGGGAGGACAATATGACATAACCTGCCACTGCCAACAGTGTCAGAACCAGAATCGTAGTCCTTCCGCCGCTCCAGATGGGGGTATGTAATTCCGTATTGTACAGCACCTGATCCCAGTCAGCCCCAGTGATATCTGTGAGTATCCAGCCCAGATAACTATAGACACCCCCAAGTACAATAGTGACACGCTGACACTTTATAAGAAACCTTTTCCACCTCGCATCTTCTGGATGGCAGAATAGTGCAGCTCCATGAATCAATGTCAGAAAAATCGGCAGCAAGAAGAAAAGTGCATATACGATGGCACACATTATAAAAGTGGCATAATCAAAAGAAGAATAAGTATCTCCCACAAAACTTCCCTCGGCAGCCGCAACCAGAAAACCAGCCCCAAAAGACACCAGGATCAGCCACAGCCAGGGATGTTTTTTGAACCGGTCCAGCCATTTTTCCATAGAAAATCCCTCCTTTACCACTCTGCCGCCTGTACCTCATACTTCTCCAGCTCTTTCTCGAAGACCTCCTGCAGTTCCGCATCGTTCAGATTTCTGATCCCCATATATTGTTCATAATCAAAATATGTCAACTGCAGGCGCAGGCGCGCAAAGTCCTTATACTGTTCTTCCGTTATCCCATAGCTTTTACAGAATGTTCGGATCGCCTTCCTGACATCACCTGCAGCACCACTGGCTTCTATCCACTTTTCAGTCCCCTGCCAGTCCAGGGCGATCCCCAGGTCCTCCGCCAGAAGATGCGTTTTTTTGATCGTAATAAACTGATTCAATTCGGACTGGTACTCATCATAATATCCAATTCCCTTTTCACTGCTCATCGCCCTTGCCCTCGCCTTCACCAGTCTTACAGGAATGTACTTACTGTCTGACAATAAGCTCCTGTACAGTTTTTTCTCACTTGCATAATCACTGACCAGCCTCAAAGGCCCTCCATAGGGATCCTGTACCTTCTTGGAACCAGCGTTTTCTATTCTTTCATGTCTCTGCTGGCTTTCTGCCTTTTCCATGATCCCATTGTGATCAAAATACTGCTCATCCATTACCCAGGCTTTCGGTTCTCCGTGAATCCAGCCGATTTTTTTTCCATCAAAGATCACCTGCTCTGGATGAGAAGAATCCATGGTATAGAAGTTTAATGTAACTGACTGTTTTACATCCAGTGCATTTTCTTCGATATTTGTAACAGGAACCAGCTTCATTTTGTTATAAGCAGACACCAGTTTTTTTACAAAACTGGAGGCTTTTTCGCTGAAAATGCGGACCGTCTGCCCCCTCCCTGTAGAGATTTCAACAAATTCCACATCCGAGACTTTGAGCTTGGAGATCTCCGCCTTATCTGAGGACTGTCCTCCGGTCTCAGATGCCTTCAGGAATTCCAGCGCCTGCCTGTGGCACTCCGACGTAAGATAATGGTAATAACGATATTCAGACAACTCTTCTTCACTGACGGAAGCCGGAAATTTTTTCTGAAGATCTTTTTTCAATTCCTCTCCATCTTCCGGTGTCCAGAACTCTTTCAATACATACTTCCCATCTTCTTTTTCAAAAGTAAGAGCTGCAAAACGCCTTTCACCGCCTCTAAGTTCATAACATTTTTCCGGTTTGTTTTCTGGCGCGCCGATTCCATAAGCCCCCACCATATAGGCCAGATACACCGTAACCTCATTTTCTTTTTCAGTTTTTGCTATCGTCGTATGGGCCTCCACAATATTCCCATATTTTACTCCGTGGTACTGCCAGCTGGAGGAAGTTGCCATTTCCCCGGAAAAATCCTGTTTAATCACCTCTGTGACAGCTTTATCCAATGCTTCTCTTTGATTCTGCGCTTTATCCGGCCCTTTCACGGTATCGTCTCCGATAACGCTTCCGCTGACACTGCTTCCACTGAAACTGCCACCGCTGACAGTCCCTGTTTCTCTCTTATCAGAGGGTGTCTCTGTCGTTTCTGCCTGTTTTCCGGCAAAGGAACATGCCGTCACCGCCAAAGCGGTCACCATCAATAGAATTGCAGAAACGAAAGATTTCTTTTTCCTACCAGCAATTTTTTCCAGCCTCCTCTCCAATTCCTTCCTGGAATTGGAGGCCGTGCTGGCCAGTGATAACCTTTTTCTGTCAGACCTGCCGTGTCCAATCGTAAAAAGTATCATTTTTCCATACCGCAACCGCTCCTCCTGGCTCATGTTTTCTGTCACAGCTTCATCTGCGGCATATTCTGCATCCTGCCTGGAAAGTTTTGCTGCGATCCATACAAGGGGATGGAACCAGTAAAGGCAGATCAAAAGAAGGCGCGCTCCTGCCCATATATGGTCCAGATGCTTATAATGCATACCTTCGTGCAGTATGATGTAAGACTTGTCTTCCTCACTCTGTTCTGCCACCGCCTTTGTCAGATAAACAGCTGGACGGAAAAATCCATATAGGCAGGGAACCGATACACTCCCGGAGAGGTAGACAAGGGGACGCGCCTTATTTTCCAAAGCTTCCCGGTTCATCCTTAATCTGTGGCTCATATGAAAATTCACTGCAAGAAAGAGCACAAACATCCCACCTGCCACCGAAAGCCAGACCAAAAACATCATATTCCGGACTCTGATCTTCCCATCTGTTATTTGGGTTTGTGTATCGCCAATCTGGCTCTTTTCCTCTTCCTGCACATTTTCGCCATAAATCCCAGGCTCCTCATTTTTACCTATTTCTTCTGTAACGAAAACCTCTTCCCTCTTCTTTGATTCTACTTTATGTTCTACATCCCTTTCGGTCTCTTCCCCGGCATCAGCATCGTAAACCGAAGTTTTTCCCGGCTCCAGTACTTCGGAATTGTAAACAGAAAAATCATCCTCTCCGCTGAACAGCTTCACTGATCCAGCTGGAAAGGAAAAAAACTGCACCGGTACCAGAAGCCGGAGTGCCACCAGCCCCCACAAACCATAGATCCATACTGCTCTCACCTTATTGCGGAAACAGTACCGGATCAACAGCACCAGACAGATCAATATAGATGATGAAATAATCGGTATCTGCATATGTATCCCCTCCTGATCACCCCGGATAACCACCGGACAAATGTCTTACGTTTCGTCTTTTTCCTTACGGCACTGTTCCAAAAACTCCTCCAGTTCCTGAAAATCTTTCTCCGTCAAACCATCCTGCTTTGCCAATGTGTTCATCATAATGCCAACACTGCCATGGTAGATCCGCTGCAGAAACTCTCTCGTCTGCCTGACCGCCACATTTTCCCGTTTCACCATGGGATAAAACAATTTTGCCCTTCCGCCTTCCTCATAGCGGATCAGTCCCTTTTCTCCCATCCTTTTTACCATCGTAGCCGTTGTGCTCTTTGCCCATCCCGCCTTCTCCCTGCACTCTTCCACGATCTGCATCAATGTTTTAGGGGCGCTATCCCATAAGCATTCCAATACATACCATTCACTGTTTGAAACATTTTTTTCCATCCATTGCACCTCCTCTGACCAAAACGGACTATCTTGTAGACCATTTTAACATATAAGGACTACAACGTCAACCATTTGGAATCAATATTTTCTACGCCAGCATTGAAAGAGCCACTTGAAAATCAAGTGGCTCTAGTGTATAATTTACTTAGAAGTAATCGGAATTGAATCTCCGATTGCCCTCAGTACAGAATATTAATTCATAGGAATAGCATCTAACTTTGGACGGTTGGGATGCTATTTCTTTTTATGATTGTCTATGTAAGACAGTGCCGCAAACAAAACAAGCAATAATGTCAGAACTTCCATTATACTCATAGGGCATCACCCTCTTTCGTAAGACTAGAGAGCATCTAAAAGAACTAAAGTTCTTGGAAAATCGCATCCTGCATTCTTTTCAATTATACAAATTAATTGTACCATATGTTAGGTTGATGCTCAACCAAATTTAATACATTGTACGAGTAAGAAATTACAGGCAATTTAAAAACAAAATTAAAATAGGTATTTAATAGAAGTATATTATCTCCCTTTTTTACAAAAAATAATACTGTTCGATAAAATTTGCACTGTCGAGCCCAAAATACAAAAGAAGGAGATGATACAAATGAGTAATGCAAGCACCTGCTGTTCCTGCCCGGAAACATTGGCGATGGCGTCTGTTCCCATGCAGGAATGGTGTGAACCCTATGACCTTGAGACTGCACTCAGAGAAGGCACTGTCTTTCCCAGCCTGAATCTGGAATTTTTCAAAGCAGAAGATATCAAAAGTTCGCTGAAATCCGGCTCTGCTCTGGATAAAGCCTCAGAACGTGAATGTCTGATGAATGAGATAAACACCGTTAGTTTTGCCATCAATGACCTGACGCTCTATCTCGATACCCATCCCACATGTCAAAACGGCCTTTCCCTTTTTAAGGATCTGCTTCAGCGTCGTCTTGATCTTCTGGCAGAATATGCAGAAAAATACAATCCACTGACACAGATCTCTATGATCACAGGTAATCCTGAAACCGCAGAATATGGCTGGGGCGAAGGCCCTGCACCATGGGAAGGGGGCTTGATCTAAATGTGGTGTTATGAAAAACGTTTGCAATATCCAGTTAAGATCAAAAAAACCTGTCCAAAAACAGCTCAGCTTATTATCAGCCAGTATGGCGGCCCTGACGGTGAGCTCTCCGCTTCCATGCGGTATCTGGCACAACGGTATTCCATGCCAGTCAAAAAAGTAGGAGGTCTGCTGACTGATATTGGGACGGAGGAGATTAACCATATGGAGATCATATGCTCCATCGTCTATCAGTTGACAAAGGATCTGACACCGGAACAGGCAAAAACCGCCGGATTCGATGCCTATTATATCGACCATACCACAGGTCTGTGGCCCCAGGCAGCAGCTGGCGTTCCATTTACTTCCCTGGAATTCCAATCCAAAGGTGATGCCTTCGCAGATCTTTATGAAGACCTCGCCGCAGAGCAGAAAGCACGTACCGTCTATGAAAATCTTCTACGGGTCATCGACGATCCAGACGTGAGGGCTCCGTTAAAATTCCTGCGTGCCAGAGAAGTTGTTCATTTTCAGCGTTTTGGAGAAGCCCTGGAAATGACCAAATCCAAGCTGGATTCAAATAATTTTTATTATTTCAACGCGGAATTTGACAAAAAAATGTTTGACTGCAAAAAATAACTGTTTTCTATACCTTATTATACTTCAAAAGCCAGTGCCGGAAATTCCCCGGTTCTGGCTTTTGGTTCGGTATGGCAACAATTTCACCGAGACACACCCTGGTGAAAACCTGTTTTTTTGCTAAGCTGTGCCGGATTGTCGATCAAACTGCCGTCTGCTTCAAACCGGGAACCATGGCAAGGACAATCCCAACTCTGTTCATTTGGATTCCAGCGGCAGCCACATCCCATGTGTGGACAGCGTCTGTTCCTATGAAACCCGCCCCGAATCAATCCCGCCGTACTAATTCCTATATCTTTTAACAGGTCTTTGGCTGAGGCCCGCACCATAAACCTTGATGGACGAAACAAAGCCTCATAAGGATTCTCTATTTCACAGATCTGATCTGTAATAAGCCTGGCAGCGACCATGGATGAGGTCATCCCCCATTTTTTAAATCCCGTCACCACATACCAGTTTGAATGATAGAGAGAAAATTTTCCTATAAACGGAATTCGGTCATGGGTTACACAATCTTGTGCAGACCATCTCGCCTCGATCTGACAGTCAGGAAAGAGCTTTGCCGCCTTTTCAGCAAGTTTCTCATACGCACCCCCACATGTTTTATCTCCTGTGCGGTGACTGCTACCACCCAGAAGGAGATATTCCCCGGCATTCCGAAAGGAAAGAGCTCCCGAATCCATTCCATAATACATATTCTCGTATTGTTCTGCACCTGACAATGTAAGGACATAGCTCCTTTCCTGATGCTGCCTTAAAAAATAAAAACCTGGCACATTGATAAAAGGATAATGAGTGGCAAAAACAATATGATCTGCTGTGACATTCCCATGGTCCGTCTCAATAACATTTCCCCTGACCGATAGCGCCCTGGTGCCTTCATATATCTCCAGCTCCTGAGAAATATGCTTTACAAATGCCAGCGGTTCAAACTGCGCCTGGTCTTCAAAACATACAGCGCCCTCCACCCGGAAGGGAAGCTCTGTTTTCTCTGTAAAGGCAGCTTTCAATCCGAGGGTCTCCGCTGCTTCTGCTTCCCTTTTCAAACTGTCGGTTTCTTGACATGAGTAGAGTACGGACGGAAGTTTCCTAAAATCACAGTTAATCTCTTGCTCTGTGATCAATTTTTCATAAATTCTCACCGCCTCCTGATTTGCCATGGCATAAAGCTTTGCTTTGTTTTTCCCGATCTTTTTGATAAGCGGTGAGTAAATAAGTCCGTGCTGACTGGTGATCTTAGCTGTCGTATTCTTTGTCTGTCCCCCTGCAATCCGGTCTGCCTCAAGAACGATCACATTTTTGCCCTGTTTCCTGAGAAAATATGCAGTAAGTAAGCCTGCCATTCCTGCTCCGATCACTGCTATCTCCGTTTTTTTATCTCCTTCAAGTGGTCTTCTTGAAGGAATCTCCACCTCTTTGCTCCAAAGAGATTCTGGTTTTATATTTTTAAACTGTTCCATAGTACCTCACTTCCCATTGGATCTCAACTTTATAAGATTATTTTGAGCAATATGGGAAATACTATTCTGGAAAACAAGCTCGAAGCACCTTTAAAATGGTGCCGCGACATCAGCACAAACGAGCGAAATAGAAGGAGCAGATTGTATGTCAAATAACCAAACCACAGATCAAATGAATGATCGAATCAATGATCCCATCAAAAATAGTGTAACCAATTGCCACAGAACTAAAAAACGTCCCGTCTCGGAATCCGGGGCAAATGACAATTCAGATCAAGATTCCTCTACTACAAAATATGTAGTTCAAGATGACCAACGGGAACGCAGGGATGGTCCAGGAGGAAATTAATCCAGACTGGCGTCTACGTTTTCGAGGGTTTTCTAACCGCGAGCTTCGCGCTTCGCGTAAATAAAAACCAGGGAATGTTCCACTACACGAAACACTCCCTGGTCTTTTGTTATCCATGATGGATATTCATTTCAATGCCAACCTGTCAGGATTTCACGATAATCCTCATAAACTTTTTCTTTCCACGCTTCAGCACGACGCCTTCGGGACCGATGCTTTCTCTTGACACCTGCATCCTGGCATCTTCTACTTTCTCGCCGTCGATGGACACGCCGCCCTGCTGGACATTTCTCCGCGCTTCACCGTTAGAAGGCGCTAGTCCTGCCTTCACAAGAAGATTGAGAATTCCGATGCTTCCTTCTTCAAAATCAGCCTCTGTCAGCTCCACCTCCGGCATCTGTGCCGCACTTCCGCTGGCAAACAGGGCCCTGGCACCTTCCTGTGCCTTCACCGCCTCTTCTTCACCATGCACAAGCTTCGTCAACTCATATGCAAGAATTTCTTTCGCCTGATTCAGCTGGCTTCCTTCCCACTGATCCATCTCGTCGATCTGTTCCAGTGGCAGGAAGGTAAGCATACGCAGACATTTCAGCACATCCGAATCACTGACATTCCTCCAGTACTGGTAAAAATCAAAGGGACTGGTCTTTTCAGGATCCAGCCAGACCGCTCCGGACTGCGTCTTTCCCATCTTCTTTCCCTCTGAGTTCAGGAGAAGATTGATGGTCATGGCATAGGCATCCTTTCCCAGCTTACGGCGGATCAGTTCTGTGCCGCCCAGCATATTACTCCACTGGTCATCCCCGCCAAACTGCATATTGCAGCCATATTTCTGAAACAGGGCATAAAAATCATAACTCTGCATGATCATGTAGTTAAACTCCAGAAAAGTAAGTCCCTTCTCCATGCGCTGTCTATAACATTCCGCAGCCAGCATGCGGTTTACGGAAAAATGTGGTCCGATATCCCTCAGAACTTCCATATAATTTAGATCCATCAGCCAGTCCGCATTGTTTACAACAATGGCTTTGTCTTCTGAGAAGTCGATAAACCGGCTCATCTGTTTTTTAAAACACTCCACATTATGCTGTATGGTCTCCTCTGTCATCATCTGACGCATATCCGTCCTGCCGGATGGGTCACCCACCATGGCTGTTCCCCCTCCGATCAGAACGATCGGTTTATTTCCAGCCATCTGCAATCTTTTCATCAGGCAAAGAGCCATAAAATGTCCCACGTGAAGGCTGTCTGCTGTCGGATCAAATCCAATGTAAAATACAGCCTTACCGTTATTTACCAGCTCCTTAATCTCCTTTTCATCGGTCACCTGCGCGGTCAGTCCACGGGCTTCCAGTTCGTCATATACTTTCATCTTTTCTCCTCCATTCGCGCACGATTTATGCGCCTAACACAAGTTTGGGCGTGCGCGCATTAGTCAATCACCTTAATGGTCTCAATCTTCGGCTGCTTGTCTGCCTCCACTTTTTCATTTCCGTCCGCTACCGGCGTCTTTTCACAGATCTGGTCCACTATCTCCATTCCCTCTGTCACTTTACCGAATGCTGCATACTGACCATCCAAGTAGACAGAATCCTGATGCACAATGAAAAACTGGGAACTTGCACTGTCATATTCCCGGGCGCGTGCCATGGAAATCGTTCCACGCACGTGGGAAATGCTGTTTTCAACTCCGTTGGCGGAGAACTCTCCTTTGATGTTTTTGTCAGAGCCACCTGTTCCGTCGCCCTTGGGATCTCCCCCCTGAATCATGAAGCCTGAAATGATACGGTGAAAAGTCAAACCATCATAAAACCCACTCTTTGCCAGGGATACAAAGTTTGAAACGGAGATCGGCGCCACATCTGCATCCAGTTCCGCCTTAATGGTACCATAATCTTTTATCTGTATCTCCACATGATGTTTTCCCGTAAGTGTCTCACCAGTCTGTGACTCCTGCTGTTTCCCGGAATCCGTCGAACCAGTTTTGCCGGACTGTTCTCCCTCTTTTGCGTTGCCGCCACATCCAGTTATTCCCACAATCAGTATCAACGCCATACATAATAATTTTGTTGCTTTTCTCATATTTTTCTCCATTTCTGCATACTTTCAAACATGCCGCCGCAGGCGGCACAAATAATTTATGGCGATATGACCTTCGTCATACCGCCATAATGATATCAAAAACCTTTACACAAGTTCAATTACAACTTCCATTGCCGCATCGCCCTTACGAGGTCCGATCTTAATAATCCTTGTATAGCCACCCTTGCGGTCAGCATACTTTGGTGCAATCTCATCAAACAGCTTGCTTGCAATATCGATTGTCTTGGTTCCTTTTTTACGTCCTGCTGTAGCCGTCGGAACTTCCTTGATACCGTAAAGCATCTTGTTCATCTGACGTCTTGCATGCAATCTGGAAGGAGCTTCTTTTTTGATTTCCTTGTCAATGATATCAAAAACGGTAACTTTCTTGCCATCTACGACTTCTTTTACACGTTTTCCATCTTTATCCTTCTGAGCCACTTTGGCTTTGACTGTAACTGTCTCATAATTATCTTTTTCGCGAACTGCAAGAGCGATCATATGCTCAGCAATTCTGCGGATTTCTTTTGCTTTTGCCTCAGTAGTAACGATTTTACCATGATAAAGAAGATTCGTTACCTGATTGCGAAGCAAGGCTTTTCTCTGGCTGGAAGTTCTTCCAAGCTTTCTATAACCTGCCATTTCTATTTCCTCCTTGATACTTAGTAAAACAAAGTTTGATTAATCTTCACTTGACTTAAGTGACAAACCGAGTTCTTTCAACTTGGCGAGCACCTCTTCTAATGATTTGCGCCCCAGGTTACGAACTTTCATCATATCGTCAGCTGTCTTATTTGTCAGTTCTTCCACTGTATTGATTCCCGCTCTCTTCAGACAGTTATAGGAACGTACCGATAACTCCAGCTCGTCGATATTGAGTTCCAATACCTTGACGGTGTCATCTTCTTCCTTCTCCACAATAACCTCAGCCATTCTGGCCTTCTCTGACAGATCAATAAATGTATTCAAATGCTCACTCATAACCTTTGCTGCAAGGCTGACAGCCTCGTCTGGCTCAAGAGTTCCATTCGTATATACATCCAGTGTAAGCTTATCAAAGTCAGTAATCTGACCGACACGTGTGTTTTCAATCGAGATATTTACCCGCTCGATGGGAGTAAATATGGAATCAATCGGAATTACATCGATTGCCATTTCTTCTCTCTTGTTCTTATCAGAACTTACATATCCACGACCATTTACCACAGTCATTTCTATGTAGAGCTTACAGTCTGCTCCACCGTTCAATGTGGCGATGACCTGATCTTGATTAATAATCTCAAGATCAGCGTCACATTTGATATCAGCGGCCGTTACCACGCCCTCGCCGTTTGCGTCAATGTACATCATCTTCGTCTCATTCAGATTATCACTGCTGTTTTTGATGGCAAGGCTCTTGATATTCATCACGATTTCCGTGACATCTTCCTTTACTCCCGGAATCGCACTGAATTCATGCACAACACCATCAATCTTGATATGACTTACCGCAGTACCTGGCAAAGACGAAAGCATAATCCGTCTCAAAGAATTACCCAAAGTTGTTCCGTATCCTCTTTCAAGTGGTTCTACTACAAAACGTCCATATTTCTTATCTTCAGAAATTTCAGCGATTTCAATTCTTGGCTTCTCAAATTCAAACACTCTAGGACCCTCCTTTTGGGTTTACTTAATTACTTGGAGTACAACTCGACGATAAGCACTTCATTTACTGGAACATCGATCTCTGCTCTTGTCGGTATCTGAGATACGGTTCCTTTGAGATTTTCATGGTCTGCCTCCAGCCATGCCGGTACCATTCGAGAACCTGTCACTTCCAGAATGTCCTTATATCTCTGTGTTCCTTTGAATTTTTCTTTAATTTCGATCACATCTCCCGCTTTCAGCTGATAAGATGGAATGTTTACCGGTTTGCCATTTACAAGCACATGCTTATGATCAACGATCTGTCTTGCTTCTTTTCTTGTTCTTCCATATCCCAGACGGAACATAACATTGTCAAGTCTCAGTTCAAGAAGGATCATCAGGTTTTCACCAACAGTACCATATTTTAATTTCTGAGCCTTCGCAAAATAGTTACGGAAAGGCTTCTCAAGTACACCATATATAAATTTTGCTTTTTGCTTTTCTTTCAGCTGAGTACCATACTCACTGAGTTTTCTTCCGGTTCTTGCATTTCTCTTTGATTTTTTATCAATTCCCAGATATACTGGATCCAGATCAAGAGATCTACATCTTTTCAGAACAGGCGTCCTATCTATAGCCATTTTTAATACCTCCTATGATTAAACTCTTCTACGTTTTGGTGGTCTACAACCATTGTGTGGAACTGGCGTTACATCCTGAATACTAGTAACTTCAATACCAGAAGCCTGAATCGCACGGATTGCAGCTTCTCGGCCTGAACCAGGTCCTTTAACCATTACCTCTACCGACTTCAGTCCATGTGGTAATGCCGCCTTTGCTGCTGTCTCTGCAGCCATCTGAGCAGCATATGGAGTCGATTTTCTAGAACCTCTGAATCCCAATCCACCTGCACTTGCCCATGAAATAGCATTTCCCTGCATATCGGTCAGTGTTACGATTGTATTATTAAAAGATGACTGAATGTGCGCTTGTCCGCGGTCAATATTCTTTTTGACACGCCTTTTTGTCACTTTTTTTGCAACTTTCTTAGCCATGACAAAACCTCCTAAATTATTTCTTCATTGATTTACAGAATTATTTCTTCTTATTTGCTACTGTACGCTTAGGACCTTTTCTAGTTCTCGCGTTTGTCTTTGTTTTCTGACCACGAACCGGAAGTCCTTTTCTGTGACGAATCCCCCTATAGCATCCAATTTCCTGTAATCTCTTGATATTCAATGCGATCTCTCTACGAAGATCACCCTCTACGACCTGAGTTCTGTCAATAACATCACGAATCTTTGCAACATCATCGTCGGTCAAATCCTTACAACGAATGTCAGGATTTACGTTTGCTTCTGCCAGAATACGTCTTGAACTGGCAACGCCGATACCGTAAATATAGGTCAGACCTATCTCTACACGTTTTTCTCTTGGTAAATCTACACCACTGATACGAGCCATGTGTACTTTACACCTCCATTAAAAATTTGAATACATTATTTGTCTGAAAGAAGCTATGCTCCTTTCTAAGAACTTTCTTGTAAAAGTTCTTTGCAGCCGCTTTAAACCATAACAACGTCACAGACTAAGAACCACTTTCTTCTATAATAAATATATATAACTTGAAAATTTGTGGAGAAATCTGTGGCGCTTACCGTCATGATATCACAGCTTCTCATAATGACGGAATGAGAAGTCTGTAACACAGAAAGCAAGACTTATATAAGCACGAAAAGAACCTAAAGTCTCCTTTAGGTCTCTCTGATATATTCTTAGCCCTGTCTTTGTTTGTGTTTTGGATTTTCACAGATTACTCTGATACGACCCTTTCTTTTAATAACTTTGCATTTTTCGCAAATTGGTTTTACTGATGATCTAACTTTCACAGTAATAACCTCCTTTCACATGGTTGACATGTTATCTTTGAACCTGGAAAACAGGCCCATTTACTTCCGTCTAGCGAAAGTCCATCTACGAGTATACCACATAAATTCACTGTTGGCAAGAACTTTTTCCTAATATCTACCATAGAAAATGAAAATACATAAATATGGAAAACGGCTAACTGTTAAATATATCGAAAGTCTCATAACTGATCCGCCAGTTTTTCTTATATACACATTTTTAAATATTCTTCTAAGCAAAGCCCCTGTTCATACATCTCTGTCGCCGCTTCCACTCCAACATATATTTTTGCTTCGTAAAGGCTTTGTTGTTTGCGCGCTGTCCGATACCCTGACACCACACGTGGTAACTTACCACAATTTCAAGAACAGAATACGTTCATAGAAAGACACACTAAACGGGTCATGCGTTACCATTAAAATAGTAGCCTGCATTTTCTTATTGATGTCAGACATTGTTTCCAGTAACAATCTGGAAGATTATGGTTACGGTGTCAATCGTAGAAATACAATTTAATAGGGTAGTTTTTCCAGAACCACTTGCACCCATGATTGCTACAAATTCGCCTTTGTCTACATACATAGAAATACCGTCTACTGCTTTTGTGATGTTTCCAGTATTACCCCCATAGTATTTCTTTACTTGCTCTAAATTTAAATTAGAAACTCATAATTTTACAGGTGTTTATCACACCTCATAGGGTTTTAATAAAATCCTCCGAAAGCCTTGAAAATAAAGGATTTATCGCAATCAGTACACCTTATCTCTTTATATGATTTCACACAATGTTACCCTTGTTCTGCACAATCATAAGGGCAAATTCAAGGGCAAGAAAATCTAATAACAAGATATAACAAAGTGTGGCAATCGGAGAACTGTGACATATGTGCGAATATATTATTTTGGAGGATTACATTATGGAAAAGTACATTTATAACGAACAAAACGGTCTTTGGTATGAGTTGCAGGGGGATTACTTAACTTAAAGATAACATATACATACAGCCTGCTGACACATTGCTTGCAGATGCCCCGCAGAAACCAAACCATACAGAAAAGGAGTTTTTGCATATGAAGTCAATATTTGAACAGTTAGGCGGCACATATCACGAAGAAAATGGGTATCTTATTCCAGATTTAATATTACCCAACGAAGAAGAACAGCCGATAGGCACATGGGGACAGCGGCATCAGGATTATCTGAAACAGTACCACAAGGTTACATACACCAATCTTCTCACAAGTGGCAGACTGAACTCCTATCTAGCCGTCATTGACATGCAGGCGCAGGAACGCTTTGAAAGGCTTATAGAGAGCATGAAACAGGCACAGGACATAACGGAACGGCTAAAGGAAGAAACTGCCATAGAGTGGACAGGCAAAATAAATAATATAAGGGCTTGTGCGAGGAAAATTGTGAACGGAGAAATTATTTTTATATAATCAGAATTGGCGGCAGGGAATATAATTCTTTGCCGCCTTTCAAATGGAGTAACTATATTATGAAATTAGCTTGTGAAATATATTGCTGATTCTTATCCAGCAAATGTTTTAGGGTTTTCAGTCCTGTTTCCAATTGTTGTAAGGAATCAGGGGAACAGGTTGCAATTCTTATAGCTGTGGATTCAGCTTTGCCAACGGTAAAACGGTCAGAACAGAAGATATGAATGCCATTGTCTGTTGCCTGCATTTCCAACTGATAACCGTTATAATGGGCAGGCAGGGGCAGCCATTGGAAGAAGCTGTATTCATTCGGGCAGATGCTGTCTGGAAAGTATTTTTTATATATCCTGTTCCGTTCTTTTGCCTGTCTTTTTTTCTGCCCTATGATTCTGCCTGCATTGCCGCTTGCAATTAATTCGCTTATAATTTCTGCGTTAAGCAGCGGTATTTTCAAATTTACATTATTAGCCGTTTCAAGAAAGGTTTGTCTTAAGCAATCAGGGATAACCATATATGCGCATCTTAAGCCTGCTGAAAGTGATTTTGACAGGCTGTGCAGGTAAATGGTATTATCTGGTATCAATGTCTGAATCGGTTCTCCTGTATCATTTGCAATAAATCCATAAGCGTCATCTTCCATTAAAATCAGATGGTATTGCTGTATGAGGCTGGCAATTTTCCTTTTTCGTTCCATTGACATGACAGTTCCTGTCGGATTATTGCAGGACGGCATTAGGAAGATTCCTTTTATATCCATTATCCTGCACTGCTTTTCCACTAGGTCGGGTATCATTCCATCCTCATCTGCGGCTACTGATATCAACTGGACATTTAACTGTCTGGCTAAGCCGATAAAATTGGAATAAGTGTAAGAATCAGTTAGGATTTTATCTCCAGAGTGGAAAAGAGCCAAAAATACAATCGTCAGGGCATTTTGAGTTCCTGCCGTCAGCATGATGTTTTCAGGCTCTGTTTCTATATGGAAAGATTTCAGCCATTTTATGGCGGTCTGTTTGTGCTTGTAAGATTCCGATATGCTGTCAAATTCAAAAAGATACTGGGAAGTATTGCGTTGTATGGTTTTTTGCGCAATATCAGCGACAATCTTATTATACTGGTAAAAAGGTCTGATTATGCCCAGTTCTACGCACCCGTTATTTGCCTTATGTAAAAAAGGGATGGCGGCATTTGGGGATACAAATGTGCCTTGCCCTATATTGGCATAGATTAGCCCCTTATTTTCACAAATCTTGAATGCACGGGTTATTGTGCTTAGGTTCAAATCAAGAAAGTCTGCTAATTCCCTTTGGGGCGGCAGTTTTGTATTTCCAGCCAGTTTGCCGCTTTGGATATCCTGTTCCAAAAGTTCCGCAATAGATATATAAATTGGTGATTTTAATTTTTCTTTATCGGGTATCCATGGCATTGGGTAATTTTCAAAAGAATTAACTGGCAAGCTTTTTCCCTCCCTGCTCAAAATTGTCTTACATACAATATTAGCATTGAAAACATACAAAGTCAAGAATATAATCTATATTGTATGTATTGTGTGTAAACAATACCATGCAACAAAAAGGAATAAATTTTATTTTAGTAGGAAAGAGGTTACGAAATGAAGGATTTAACGAGAGAACATGAGTTAAAGACAATATTTTTATTTTCACTGCCAATTTTGGTCGGCAATCTATTCCAGCAACTATATAATCTTGCGGATACGGTTATTGTAGGTAATTTTTTGGGGAAAGAATGTCTGGCGGCGGTAGGGTTCAGTTTTCAGATACACTATCTGCTGATTGCCCTTTCTATGGGCATTTCAATGGGGGCAAGCATATTGGTTTCACGATATTTTGGCAGTAAGGACATGGAATCTGCGAAAAAAGTTATGGATACGGGATTTGCTTTCTGCTTTTGCCTCAGTTTGATAATTGCTGCTTTGGGCATATGTTTTTCCTATCAGATTCTGCTTGTCTTCCGAGTGCCGTCCGCTTTGCTTGAAGCGGCTGACATATATCTTAAAATTATGTTTATCGGCGTTATCCCCACGTTTGCATATAACGCGCTTACAAATATTCTTCGCGGGATGGGGGATTCAAAAACACCTACATATATTCTGATAGTGGCAGCGCTTCTGAATATTGTGCTTGATATATTGTTCATTAAGGCATTCGGAATGGGTGTGGCAGGGGCGGCATTTGCGACTGTGTTATCGCAGCTTTTGTCATTTATCGTTTGTATGGTATATATGAAAATACATTATCGCAGCTTGTTTATTAATGTATTGCATTTACAGTTTGACAAGGCAGAATTAAAAAAGAGCTTGAAGATAGGTACGCCCGCCATGATACAGCAAGTATTTGTGAGTGTGGGATTTATGTCATTGCAGTTTCTGATTAATGGGTTTGGCACGGATTGCATGGCGGCATATACTGCCGCATCTAAGGTAGATGCTTTTGCAGAAATGCCCGCCTTGAACTTAGGGCAGGCTATGACTAATTTTACTGCCCAGAATTTAGGGGCAAAAAGGAAAGACAGGGTATTGAAAGGCGGGAAATACGCATTGGTTATGGGGATTGCAGTATCAGCGTGTATTTCTGTTGTCATTGTATTGTTTCCGTCTGTATTTATATCAATATTCAATAGGGATACGTCTGTTTTAGATATTGGCAACAGCTATCTGAAGATTGTGCCTGCTTTTTATATTATCTTTGCAGCCATGCAGGTATTAAACGGATTGCTTTTGGGGTATGGAAAATCATTTGTGCCGATGATTGCTTCCATATGTTCCCTGTGCTGTCTTCAAGTGCCTGTCGCTATTATTTTGTCTGGCACAAAGCTTGGTTATAATGGAATTTGGATAGCCGCTCCAATCGGCTGGTTTGGAGGGCTATTAATCCGCGCAATTTATTTTTATCATGTCAGCAAAAAAGAAAAACAATAAAAATATACATAAAGAATTTTACCAAACTTGAATCAATGGATAAAAAATTAATGTGGCAATTTAAGCAACAGCTATCTGCAAAAAAACAAATTTGTGTTGAGGATAAAAAGAAGATGGATAGCTATTGCTTATTGCCTGCATTTCATTCATAGCATGGATGTTCACCATATAAAAAAACGGCGTGTGGTGGGCGGTATTGCTATGCCCTAAAAAACTTAACAGACACTCTCCAGACCTGTTTTTGAAGTTTGGAGGGTTTTTTATGTTCTTTTTTCGGGCGGTAATCTATCTGCTCATGCAACACAGAATTTATCCGTACATAGCATATCGGGGAATAGCAGGAAGCCAGTTAAAAAAATCCCTGCCCATGCAACGCTACTTCTTGCCATGCAACCAGAAGTATAATCTCCACTTAACAGAATATGTATCTCCTATAACCGTAGAGGTCACCGAGCCTTTGCGGTTTTTCTTTTGTCGTTTTTTATCGGAATGTGCCGCAGGGCTGTTTCTGCTGTTGGCTGCCGTTCGCCTCCTATCCAATCTGGTTTTTAGCATTTTCAAAAATTTCAGATTGGAGGAAAAAAGAATGGCATACAACAACGGACGGGAGAACAGGAAATGGCTTATCTGGAAAGAAGCCGAGGAAAAAATATTACGGGAGCATGGAGTTGATGAAACCACCATTGAACAAATCCGCACAGACGACAGGGCAGACTTCAATTCCAACAGGCGGTTTTACCATTGGACAAGCGACTTTGGCGAATACCTTGAGGGAATGGCAGACAGGGAGCGGAATGCCGAGGTAAAGACCGTTGCTGATTTACTGGATGAGATTGAGGACGAAACTCTGTATCGGGCATTGCTTACGGTGGACAGGCGTACCCTGCAAATCATCCTGCTGAAAATGCAGGGCTATTCCACAAAGGAAATTGCACCGCTTGTTGGATTGACAACAGGGGCTATTTATGCACGATTAGACCATCTGCGGAAAAAGTTGCGGAAGATTTTATAACCAACTAATAAAGACAGCTTTTTGACGGGCTATTGGGTGGGGGATAAAATTCCCCGCCAAATTATAAAATTGATGTATAAAATTCCTGTCCACAGGGAATACTAAAAAGTTTGCCCAAAATCTTGACATGGGTACAGCCGCTATGATATTCTGAAATACCCGTGAGGGAATTGGAAGATTGAAAATGAAATAGCACATAGATGGAAGAACGGAATGTCAGCCAATGGACAAGGCTGACCGCCGCCGAATGTATGCTGACCTTTTCGGCTGGCGTATGGCAGCAAGGTTTTGAATCCCAAAGCCGTTACATAGCATTGCGAATCCGAGCAGGAGAAATCACCCCTGTCGTTCGTGGTGCGGTGTAGCGGCTTTTTCATTTATCCAAAAGTCAAGAGAAATCAAATCCAGAACGGAGGTGCAGGGACATAGGATTTTCTTTTCGGAGGGTAAGACAGGTATGGAAGAATGGCGGCTGCACAGGAAAAATGCTCTGCGGCATTGTCCACAGAGATAGCGAGCATCGGATTGTGTCAGCCACAATCCTAATCCATGCCGCTTGCGGGCATGGACTAACTCAGGGGACAGCCCCTGAATACCCCGAAGAAAGGAATTTAAGACTGGAGGATTAAGGAAAATGAGCAGAGAAAAATCAGAAAAGGACGTGCGGAATGTCCCGATTACTGTCCGATTGAACAAGGAAGAACATGAAAAATTAAAGCAGTGCGCCGTCGCTTGCGGTTTGTCCGCAGCCGAATTTATGCGCCAGTTATGCAAGGGAAACGCCCCGCAGCCGAAGCCAGAGAAAGAATTTTGGGCGTTGCTGAACACACTTTATGAGGTACATTCTGCCTTTAAAAAGTGTGTTCCCTACTATCCAACCGCCGCTGAAATCTGTAAGGAGATTGAGGATTTTATCTTAGAACTGCAACAGAAATCCACTCTCCCACAACAGTTTAGCGTAGAAGAATTGACGGGACAGGGGGCGGTCTGATATGGCGGTAACGAGCCTGTGGCATGTCAAAGGGAGCATAAAAGACGTGATTGACTATATAGAAAACCCAGAAAAGACCGTGCCGAATCGGGAAATGCAGGACTTCTTTGACGTGTTCTCCTATGTGAAGAATCCGTTAAAAACAAATGAGGGCGAGTATGTTTCCGCTGTCAACTGTCTGAAAGAAACCGCCTTACAGCAGATGATTTTGACGAAGGAACAGTACCAAAAGACAGGTGGGTATATCGCATGGCACGGCTACCAGAGCTTCAAGCCAGACGAGGTAACGCCCGAACAGTGCCATGAAATCGGATTGAAACTGGCAAGGGAAATGTGGGGCGGCAAGTACCAGATAATCGTTGCCACACATCTTGACAAAGGACATCTGCATAACCATTTCTGTTTCAACTCCGTTTCCTATCTGGATGGGAGCAAATACAATTACTCAAAATCGGAGCAGAAAAAGTTGCGGGAAGTGTCCGACCGCTTATGCCGAGAGTACGGATTATCGGTGATTGAAAATCCCAAGAAAGCCCCTGCAAGACCGCTTTATCTGGATGAAAAGAACGGAAAGCCGACAAGATACAACGTCTATCGGGAGGATTTAAGGGAGGCAATCAACGGGAGCAGGGATTTACAGCACATGATGAAATACCTTACCGACAAGGGATATGAGGTTGATTTTTCGGGCAGCCATTGGAAGATGAAACTGCCGCAGTATAAACATTTCACAAGGTTAGACACGCTTGACGAGCAGCTGACGCCCGATTTCATACGGTCATGTTTAGGTGGGGCTTCCCGATATGGAAACTACAAAGCAAGGATTTCCTACTCTCCCCATATGCCAGAGCAGTACAAAAACGCATGGAAACCGCATCAGAAAACCACGGGAATCTTAGCGTTATATTACTACTGGTGCTATCAGTTGGGGATATTCCCCAAAGGCACGGACTACAAGCCGACAAGCCCGCTGATGAAAGAGGAGCTTCGGAAACTGGACGAGATTACCGCACAGGTAAGGTATATGTCAAAGCATAACATCTCAACCCTCTCTGATTTAAACGCCGACAGAGAGAAAAACCAGAATGAAATGAATAAACTGATGGACTACCGCCAGCATTTGCGGAATAAGGTACGCCGTGCCACACCAGCCGAAAAAGAAACACTCCGAGCCGAAAAACAGGGCGTGACAGAGCAGATAACGAAGCTTAGAAAGCGGCTGAAATATGCAGATGAGATTGAGAAACGCTCCGCACACATTGACAACTGCTTAGACCAAATCCACGACACGATTGAAAACCAGCGGGCAAATACAAACGTCAGAGCAGGCAGGGCAGACCGCAGGAGGGAGGAATTATTACGGTAAAACAGTTGTTTGATAAGATGATATCGTCGGGAATCCAGCCAAAAGAGAAAGGAATCCCAACGGGATATTTTATAGAAAAAGACGGTCAGACTTCTTTTGTCTGCGGCAAAAACATTGTCCATCTTACAGAGCATTTCAGCGGGAAGAAACAGACCGTGGAAACGCTTGCGGAGAATGTCATGCGGTACGAGATGAAAAAACCATAAGAAAAATATTGTTGCAGTGATGGAAAAACAGCCTGCTCCATGCTATAATAGATTCATGCAAGCAGTGTATTGTGGCAGGCTGTTTCCAAAGGACAGGAGGTTAAAACAAGTGAAACAGCAGCAATACAATACAGCGTTATATATGCGTTTAAGCCGTGATGACGAGCTGGAAGGGGAAAGCGCAAGCATTTCCACGCAGAAACAGATACTAAGGGATTATGCAAATGAGCAGGGATTTTTAGTCGTAGACGAGTACGTGGACGACGGATTTTCTGGTACGAATTTTGAAAGACCAAGTTTTAAACGCATGATTGAGGACATAGAGGACGGGAAAATCAACTGCGTTGTCACAAAGGATTTGTCAAGGCTTGGCAGGAACTATATCCTCACAGGGCAGTACACGGAGCTTTATTTTCCGAGTAAGGGCGTAAGGTACATCGCAATCCATGACGGCGTTGACACGATAAGGGAGGACAACGACATCGCCCCATTCAAGAACATCGTCAACGAATGGCAGGCAAAGGAAACAAGCCGCAAGGTGAAAAATGCGATGAAAGCGAAATTCAAGAACGGGGAATACATCGCCCCTGTCGTGCCAATCGGCTATAAAATCAACCCTGCCGAGAAAAACAGGCTTGTCGTTGACGAGGAAACGAAGTGGATTGTGGAGAAGATTTTCGCACTTGCGGCGCACGGATACGGGGCGAACAAAATCTGCCGCACCCTTGCCGCCGAGAAAATCCCGATACCCGCATGGTGGGCATCGCAGAAAAACGGCTACAAAGCGAACATTTTTGAGGGACAGCCAGAGGGCAAGAAATACCTCTGGAACATCGTTACCGTAAGCAAAATCCTTCAGAATGAAATCTATCTGGGCAATACCGTGCATTACCAGATACAGAAACTTTCCTACAAGTCAAAGAAGAACGTCAAGCGACCGAAAGAGGACTGGATGCGGATTGAGAACACCCACGAGCCATTGGTTGACCGTGAAACATGGGATTTAGTGCAGGGGCATATCAATTCCCGCAAACGCAGCCGAAAGGACGATGAGCCGCAGATATTCGCAGGGCTGCTCAAATGCGGCGAGTGCGG
Source organism: Eubacteriaceae bacterium (assembly GCA_910575665.1). GTDB lineage: Bacteria > Bacillota > Clostridia > Lachnospirales > Lachnospiraceae > Eubacterium_F. Next base: position 276 of record CAJTFB010000012.1, on the reverse strand, counting down.
ATGGAGCTTGTCGGCGGCAAACACAAAGAACCAGTCACGGTATTACCGCTGCACACAGTATTCCGCACATGGGAAAGAAGCGTGTTCCCTGCATTTCATCACCTACAACCTGCTCTATGCTTTTGTCCTCGGACGGTTACAATACTGGCTGATGGCGGTAAAGGAGAATGAGGACGCCATTCTGGAACGGCTGCTGCAGAGCAGCAAGAAACAGCGGAGAACAGAGAATGCCCGTGATGAAAAGGAGCTGAAAAAAGCGCAGAAACGCAGGCAGGA
>CAJTFB010000011.1 GCA_910575665.1 Eubacteriaceae bacterium | reverse complement strand
GACGCTGCTTAAGTTGTTTTCTGAGATAATCTGTCGAATTTGTTCCTTTGCTACTGGCATAAAAACACTCCTTTTCGATAAGAATTTCCATATCCTAATTCTTACCAAAAAGGAGCTATTTATTTCCAAAAACACAAACTTATTTACACTACCTCACGGAACAACGAATGGGTTTTACATACGGGTAAATCTGTAAAAAAGGAGCCATATATTTCCAGAAACACAAATTTATTTACACAACCTTACAAAAATAAACTTTTAGTCCCTTATTTATCTTTTATCTTCCTCTTCTACAAAATCATCACACATTTATTTTCCAATACCCATAACGCCTGCCTCCAATACGTTCAATTTGCTGATTCTCCACAAGTGTTTTTATAGTACGTTTCACAGTGCTTCTGGAAATATCCATTTGTTTTGCAAGATTATCATATGTACTATTAGGATTTTTACGCAATATTTCAATCAAAACAGTTTCAATAGGTTCTTTTATAGGTTCAGTTTGACCCTTTGTAATTTTTATTTCTGACACCTTGGCACTTTGAAGTGCATTAAATTTAAGCATAATATCTCCACCATGAACAATATATTCCGGTTCATCCGCACCAAGCGTTTTATAGGCATCACATATTTTTTGAACGCCATGCCCCTATTTGTTTTTATTTTCATTACTGGCATCATCTTCTTCATCCTCTTCAATGGATGCAATATTACCATTCAAATTGTCCATATCCAAGTACATATGAGAATAAGTTTCCGTCATTTTTCTAAGCGTTTCACTCATTGATAATCTCATTGTCTCCATCATCTCTTTTGAATATAGAGACTTCATTTGTTGATTAAAAGTTTCTGCCATCCTCCTAGATGATTCTTGTAATGATTCCGAAAAAAATCTATTTGGTATTGAGGAAGAAATTGTATCCACGATATTTTTCATATTAGCCTGCAAATCGGCTACCGCTTTCTTCAATTCACCTGAACCAAATATAGAACCAACAACTGTAAATAAATTGTTTATAGAAGATGTCAGTTCTTTCTTCTGTTCTTGCTTAAACTTCTCTTCCTGAAGTTCTGTCAAAAGATTTTTTAGTTCACGGTTTCGTTTGTTTATTTCTTTCCTATATTTTTCATACTTTTCAAAAGTCAGTGTTTTACTGTGGGCAACAATATTTCTTGAAATTCTTATTGAATCAATATTATTATTCCATGTTTGCTCATCACCAATTTGAGAGAGACACTCTCTCCATAATGTCTGTTCACTTGCTAAATTTAACTTCTCATAAATCTGCTCCTTAGTAATAGAATCAAAATCGCTATTTACCAACGTATCAATTACATTATCTGGCGCAATACACCTATAAGGCAGAAATAAAAACTTTCTCATCGTGTCAATATCCATTTCTTCTAAGGCGGTAGATATTAATTTCTGTGGTGATTTTTTTCCTTTTGCAATTTTTTTAATTTCGGCATCAATATCCTCTTTCTTTCCATTTTCAAATCTATCTTTTTTTACTACTTCATCATACCAGTCAAGACCATATGTTTTGATAAGAATGATATACAAAATGGAGCGAAGCGTCCTTTCAAAAGTTGCATACTTTGGATACAATTTTTCGCAATAATACTGCGACAACCCATCATAATCAGTAATAACTTGATAATACTTAACTATTTCTGACCTACAAATTATGTTATCCAGATATGTAAGAACATATATTACATCCTTAATTCTCCCTTGCGATATTATCTCCACATAGCATTGTGTGGTTCCTTCCTGTTGATGTATTCTTTGATTAAATAAATATTCTTTTCCTTCTAATACTATTTTTTGCCCATTCTCTGTCGTTATAGAGTCTTTCGACAAAGACTCTATAATAATGTTTTCCAAAGAAACATCTGTAGTTTCTTTTGCGACAATAATATAGCTCATTCTTATATCAGCCACTACGTTTCCCCCTATACCATTTACTTTTCAGTTTTCTGTCAAATTTCATCCGGATACATTCGTGTTATATCCAATCTTTTATAAGTCTATTGCAGAATTTAGATAAACAACTAAAACGCTTCTGAAATATCAACCCAATGCTCGTCTGCCATATTTTCCACATATTCTGTGTTATTGATAAACAAATCTTCACTTTCGTCTCTTACAAACCCCCACTTTAAATGATACTTTTGGGCATAATTCTTAAACGCATTAAACTTGTTAACAACCTGCATATCAATATTCTTGCTATGCCCTGCAACTTCCCCACCCTTTGTTTCAATAATCCAATCTGTTCCATCTTTCATATGGACTATATAATCCGGGTAAAAGAGCCACTGCTTCCCAACGCCATCAACATAAACGATAGAAAGATATTGCTGTCCTGTATCCCCGTTCTTGTAAAACCATTGGACATTTTCATTCCTTTCGCAATATCGTTCAAACAACCTTTCCGGCTCGCTTCGCAGTTTGCCAACAATAAATTCGTTCGTATACTCTTTATACGCATTAAGGCGAAAAACCGTCCTCTTTTTTACTTCACTGTATTTATATATCTCCATTTCCGGAATGGTAAATGTGGTCGTTTTCGGTTCTAGTTTTAATGACATCTGCACGCCGCCTAATCCTGCGGTTACTTCCTTGAAATCCATTTTTAGACGCTGCACATTATTTATGATAAATGCATAAAAATCTGCATTTTCTAACGCAACAAATTTATATTTCGTGTGCTTTCCTTTACTAAACATTCTCCTCAAAATGTTCTTTACTTTTTGAGATTGCATACCCGTCACTTTCTTTATTGCATCCACAGAATGAAGCAAATAAATACCATGAGAATGTGTATTTACAGCCGTTTTAATTTGGATTCTATTGTCTGCACCACCGTTTGCTAATTCTTCCGTGTTTCTGAAGATGCCCTGAAGAATTTTGCTATCAATCTCCTGGCTGAAATTATAACCGCCTGCTTCAAGATTCTCACGATTTATTTTTTTATTGCTTTCCAAATTATATTTCTTTTTGAAATGTTCATAGACCTTCATCAAGGTTTCTCTTTCTCCAAGACCATCAAAATCCAAATCCCTCAGCTCCTTGACCAGTGTCAGTTCCTTTGCTTCATCTTTCAGAAATAACCGTCTGACCTGATATGCTTTATCCAACGAGGATAAAAGTCCCATTTTATAATTTGTATCTAATGTGTATATGTAACAATAGTCCAAGGTGTTAATGCCATAGTGCTTTCCCTCTGGCATCCTTCGGATTCTTCCGATGGTCTGAATCTGAAAGTCCTCACTGCCACCTTCACGCAGTTTTACCAATATTTTTGCCCTTGGACAGTCCCACCCGGTAGAGATTGCCTGCTTCATAAGAAGAAACGCCGCAGAACCATCGGGATTGGTTAAATCGTCGCCGACAACCATTATCATAGGTGTAACCCATTCTAGATAATTTATCTTCAACCGCCTTAATGGTCTCCGGCTGTCCCATAGGGAACTGAATCAGCACAAGCGGGCGTATACTAACCTTCATTTGCTTATACAATGCGGCAATCTCTTTCCGCTTTTCATCTGCCAATTCCAGCAGATAATCATAATCATTCTCTATCTCCCTGCTCTCATCAACACCCTCATTCACATAGATAGCACGAGTAATCAATCCTGTATTGATGACTTCATCCTCCGGAATTTCATAAAACTCCTGATGAGGTACTTTATTTGCTGTGGCAGATACACGAATAATATTTTTTGCAGCAAAGGCACTGATTACATCATCCGCCTTTTTTGTATTATTCATATGCTCTTCATCAATAATCACCACAAACCTTGTGCCGTCTTTATGTGCCTCAGCAATCTTTTCAAAGAGATTGGAACGCTCACTGTCTTTTAGTGCCGTATTTCCTTTCTTTGTTACCAGCTCCCAGTTAATAAACGTCACACTTCCCGGTTCAAATCCTGAAAGCATAGAGTACATGAGATTTCTTGTATCTCTCTGTGGCGTAAGATTTTCCATGCTGTCTTTGCTCTGTTCTTCCAGATTTCCCTTGCCCGGACATAACCAGACAAATGCCGTATGACCATCTGTATTTTTTAAATATTCATCAACATACTTAATAAGAATGACCGTTTTGCCCGCACCAGTCGGTGCCTTGACCGTAATAACCTGTTTACTGTTTATATCAACCGTCTTATCTATCAAAAATTCCACACACTCATTTTGAAATTCATAATCTTTCATTCCATTTACCATAATTCTCCTGCCTCCCGAAGTTCAAAATCAAAGTAACAATCTGGTATCGTGTATGTGTTCAAATTATTTAGTAATTTCTCCTGCGAAGAGGAAAGCAATACATCCTGATTGATAAACAATGCCTGCAGCTTGTCATATTGTGCAAAATTTCTCTCAAACTCGTCCATCTCGTCATCGTCCATGATAATAACATACTTTTGCTTATCTATTTTGATACCATATTGTAACTGTATCATTTCCACAATGTGCTCCAGTAAGTCATCATATATTTCTTCACTATCCTTGGCTACAAAATCGGTTTTGTAATATTTAAGGTTGGCAGGTAATCCATCAGAATATGTACTGCCATCTTCTCGCTTTCCTGTAATGACCGTTTTTAATCTTTGGTAGGTTACTTGTTCACAAATATTGTTTTCGTTATTTGTGCAAAGGATAAAGCGACGGTTACCGCCATCTTCTTGGTTGAGTTCCAATACGGCTTGTCCTGTTGTACCAGAACCAGCAAAGAAATCAAGAATTAATGCTGTTGGATTTCTAAGAGTAACAATCTCAATTAAATACTTTATCAATCCAATTGGCTTGGGATAACTAAATTTTTTATTCCCAAACAAAGTAGTTATTTCCTTTGTTCCATCTTGTGTCATACCAACAATATCTGAAGGTAAATAAGTACTCGCAGCTACCAATCCAAAGTCAACACCAGCTTTTTTCATATCATCTTCTTTCCAATAACGTAATACTGGCTTTGAAATTTTCAAGAAATCATAATCTCCTGGAAAAATAACTCTATTTTCATCATAATATTGTTGAAATGTGTCAATTGTAATTGCCCAACAACGCATTGGATTTACAAAAAATTTCTCCCCATTTCGAGGATTAATCATTGTATAATTACTATTCGGTCTTTCCTCTATTGTTCTTTGTGTTGTTAAATCATGAAATCTCCATGGTCTATTAGGAAAGTCATCTGTTTCGTAATATTTTCTTTCCCTCCCCTTAACAGCCGCTTTAAATTCGCTATTTGCATAGCACAATATGCTCTCATAGTCTTGTGAAATTCCAAATGGCACATCCGATTTTGCCGTCCTTTTACGCCAAGGAATATGTGCAACAAATCTTTCTTCACCAAAAATCTGGTCACATAGCATTTTTAATGAAGCCCATTCATTATCATCAATTGAAATAAAAATACAACCCTTATCTGATAACAATTTCTCAGCAATGTTCAAACGTTTCGACATAAATGAAATCCACTTACTATGCCGATATCCATCCGTTCCATCTACAAAAACATCATCATATATGAAATCTTTATTTTTTGTATTATACGGCGGGTCAATATATATCACATCAATCTTCCCTTTATGTGTCTTCTCCAGCAACTTCAAAGAGTGCAAATTATCACCCTCCAGCAAAAAATTACATTTATCGCTATCGGAATCGCCGACAATTTCTTTTTCTTTGGCCTCTGTAAACACCGGAATATGCGTCTGCGTTTTAACGTCCACTTCTTCTTCGTGTTCTTCCCATACAAGTCCATATTTTTTAGCTGTCAGTTCCTTTTCTATCTGATTGATAGCCATCAGTGATTCATCATCGTCATGCTGCTCTTTTAATGCTTCCAAAAAAGCAAGCATTTTTTCTCTTTTTATTTGTGATAAATTTGCCATTCCATTCTCTCCTCGTCCATTGCGTTTTGCCTAGCATATAAAATTTTCTCATTCATCCTTTTTCTTCACTGGTTGTTGCAATTTCTTCTATTATATTCGTAACAACAGAATTCAGCTCTGCTGCGTTTTTCGATGTGATTACCGGTGTACCTGTTCGTGATTCCACCGCTTTTCTCGCATCAGCAGCCGCCTCTCCACCAGAACGGGCCACTTCCATATTTTCAGCAAAAGTGGAAGGCTTTTGCTGTTTCGATATCTCCGTTGAAGTAGATTCCGCAAGCATATTCAAAATCAATTCCATATCCGACATATTGTCGCGAAGATTTTCTTTTTTCAGCCCTTTGAGATTTTTATACTGTCTCGTACTCATTCCCGACCATGCTTTTGTTATCTCATCGGTAAGAATAGCATATTCCCTACCCTGCTGGACTCCGCTTTTCTGCCATTCATCCGTAAGGGCATTTCTGACACGGATAGAAAGAATTCTTTGATGAATCCACTCATCACTGTATCCTTTTTTCTGATATGTTTCGAGTGCACGGTCAATTGTCTGTTCCGGATCAATCGTCTCTTCGATTCGCTCTCTTCCAACCTCAGCAAGCCATAGTTTAAACGGTTCTGCCTTTGGTGAAGGGATCGACTGAATGATACGCAAAAGCTGTTCTGTCGTTGCAACATCGGTCATTCTTTTCTTGCCGTCTGCTGCGGTCATTTTCAAACCGTGACAATTTGTCACGGTTTCATTTCCCTCTTCCTTCAAACGCTGTTTCAGTTTTCTCCAATATGCTGCCGGGTCTTTACTCTCTGTAAGCACTGCAACAACATCAACAACCGAAAAATACCATTCCTCTTTTTCTTCGTCCCAAGCGGTTCTGATTTTTTGGTCTTCAAAAAGCTGTATGTTGTCTTTCCCCATTTTTCCCGATACCTCCGCATTTCCCATCTTTTTTCCTGCTATCACAATTATCATATCTCAAATGCCTTTTTCTCAGCCTTACTCAGACACAAGTAGTTAAAATGACATTTGCTACAATTTTCTTTATCACATTTCCTTGGCAAATGATTTCTCCGTATATTTGCTGCCGCATCTTTTATGTCTGTCTGCACTTCCTCAATCATTCTATCCGTAATGTTTTCTCTGACATTATTCTCAGAATCCAAATGATAGACTTCCATATAATCTGCTTTTGTTCCCGTTAATTCCTCATAGCCACCTCCTCAATATCTCCATCAAACCGGGCAGAATCCGTTATCCAGCTTCGATCCAATACATGCCATATGCCCTTGCCGCCAATCCTCTGTGCTGGAAAATAATTCTTATTAAGCTGTGGAACAAATACTGCCGCAAATTCCAAGCCCTTTGACTGATGTACCGTCATAATATTAAACTGAGGTCGCTGTATCCTAAATTTACAGTTACTTCTATGTAAGCAACCATTATGCTAGATATAAATGTGTCAGCACACTAGCATTGTTGCCCCTCTTAACATTTCACATCATCGTTCCAAAGCTCCCTCATTTGGTGTAAAACTGGTGTAAATTTCCCTCCCATGTCCTCAAAAACTCCCTAAATTTCAATATTCCCTCACCACATCTTCCGCTTACAGTTTTGTAAGAAAGGACAATGTAAAGGTTGTTCCTTGTAATCGCTCACTTTGGACAGAAAGAATACCGCCTTGTCCCTCAACAATAGCCTTTGCTAATGGTAGTCCAAGTCCAATCCCTTGACTGTCTGAAGTGTTTTTGCTTCGGTAAAACCTCTTAAATATGTGGTGTATATCCTCCCCGGCAATACCGTGTCCGTTATCTGTAATGAATATTCTAATCATAGTGGGAGTTCGTTCACACGATATAGTGATTTTCCCTCCCGCATCTGTATGGTCAAGTGCGTTTTTGACAATATTGCCAATGGCTTCGCCCGTCCACTCAATATCGCAATAAAGCATTTGTTCCAAGTCGCCATTTATCACAATTTCTTTTTTTTCATTGTTTGCCCGTGTTGTCAATTCGTTGATTGCGTGATTGAGAATGTTGGGGATACTATAATTGGATTTTTCAAAATAGATGCTACCTGCATCTATTCTTGTGATTTTCAGCATTGATTGAATAAGCTGCTCAATCCTCTTTAATGCAGTTCCTATCTTAAAGGAAAATTCTTTGACCGTTTCGGGGTTATCTGGCTCATTCTCAATAATTTCCTGATACATCATAAGTGCCGATAGGGGCATTTTTAATTGATGGGATATATCAGAAATTGTATTTTTAAGAAACTCCTTTGTCTTTTGTTCCGTATCATTTTTTGCTTGAAGCATAGTAGCCAGTTGGTCAACAGAAGCTAAGAGCTGATAAATATTTCCCTCATTGGATTGCGGCAGGTGAACAGTATAGTTTCCATCTATATAGTCCTTAATGATGTTTTCTGATTTCCTATACAGTCTTTCCCTGCGATACAAAAACAGCATTGTACCCAAAAACAGAAGCAGCGTCCATAGAAATAACATCACAAACAGGGTTATCAGTGTTGTATTTTTAACAGTAGAAACATAAGGTAAATTTTCTATATCTGTGTTGTTTGAAAGACCAATTTCGGCTAAAAACTTATTTCCTGTAGTGTCTGTTTCCGTATTCATTAAGGCTGTTGCAATTACTTCCTTTGAAACTCCTTCTTCCAGTAAAGAAGTTGCAAGCGCATTATCGTATGTTAGAAACATTTCTTTTGTAGCCGCCGTTTGCGTATCTATCACTATTAAGCCTATCAGAAAAAGCAGAGGAACAAGGGCAGCAATGAAAATGCAATACCAACGGTTATACTTATCATGTAACAGGCTCATTCGTCCACCTCTTTCCACTGATAGCCAAATCCTCGGACTGTCAATAAATGCTCTGGATGTGATGGGTCTGTTTCTACTTTTTCACGCAGCCGCCGCACATAGACGGAAAGGGTGTTGTTGTCTACATAATCTCCTGTGCTGTCCCATAGCTCGTCTAAAATAATATCTCTTGTTATGATACGGTTTGCATTCTTTACCAACAGACATATTAAACGGTATTCTGCGGCTGTAAGCTCTAATGTCTTTCCCTTTAACAAAACACGGCTGCCTAAAAGGTCTATCTTAATATCGCCACATTCCATAACTGTTCCTGTCCCTTGATTTGACAATCCTGCCCGCCGTAGCAACGCTCGGATGCGTGAACATAGCTCGCCCAACTTAAACGGCTTTGTTATGTAGTCATCACCGCCGCAATCCAGACCACGGATAATGCTGACTTCTTCATCGGAAGCTGTCAGAAAAATAATCGGTATCTGGCTTCCGTTCTTTCGCACCTTTTCACATATCTCAAAACCTGTTCCGTCTGGCAATGTGACATCAAGAATGAGCATATCGTATTTTTCTATCTCTGGTAAATAAGTCAAGGTTTCCTGCACAGAACGGACAAAATCGACATCAAAGCCATTTTTCTTTAGCGAATATTGCAGTCCGTCTATCAAACTTACATCATCTTCTAATAATAAAATTCTATTCTTCATAATTCGTTACCTTTCTCCGGTTATCAACGGGCTTTTTTGCCACTTTGGGAATAAGCCATACACGGTTGATATTCATCGCGCCATCAATACGGTTTTCCTTACATAACCGTTGTACCCACCGAAGTGATACATTCCATTTTTCTGCGGCTTCCTGTGCAGTCATATATTCAAACATTTTTTACCTCCTGCTGTGTACTGTATATACATTATAGCCGTTTAAACGAATTATATCAATCACTCAAATATGAACTTTCCGAAAAGAAAAGTGACAGAGCTTTTAGTCTCTGCCACTGACTGCCTATGCGAAAACGATTTCCTCGTTCACAATCTCCCTCGCGCAAGCCCTTATGTTACCTAGCCGTCCTGTCCATTCTAAGGCGTTTTCTTCCTTTAGCTGCTCTGTTTACCCTGTGCCCGTTTCATGCCCTCTATGAGCCTTTCAAAGCGTTCCTGCGCCTGCCTGTCAATGTCGGCAAGATAGGCGTTAAGTTTGCCGCTTGTTAAATGATTAGTGTATGTAACCCTGCGGTAATGCTTCAGATAGTCCAGATACCGCTTTCTCGCCTGCCGGCTCGGTCGGTTCGCTGCTTGAGTGCCACTGGCACTCGCTCACCCCCATATGCCTATCGTCTGTTCTTCTTCTGGCAATCTCAAATCTGGAATAAGATACCCATTTTCTTTGTGGTATGTGCCGCCTAACTGTTCAAATATTGATTTCATATGCAAAAACTCCTTTTCTACTATGGTTTGGTTTCTGCGGAGTATCTGCAAGCAATGGTGGTAAATGTAAGTGTCTTCGTTATAATATTATAATTCCACACATTTCCGTTTTCATCTGTTCCACAAACTTGAACCCTATTATATCCAGCATCGAGTTAAGTCACAACCTAGCTCGACGGCGCCAATATAACAAGAAAAAGAAATCCCTTAAAGTTCAAATGCAATTCAATTATTAGTCTAACGGAGCAAGTCGAATCCGACTTGCTCCGTTAGGCTAATTTCACATAAACATAAATTTACAGTGGCGCCATCAGAACCTTTCCAGTTCCCCGGTACACATTCACAAGACCCTCCCCGCTTGCCGCAGAACCGATCAGCGTTTTGGTGGAACGCTCAACCGTAAACTTAAGGCTCTGGCTCCAGGCAATGGCAAAATTGCCATCTACTTTCAGCTCATCATCCTGAAGTTCTACTTCAACAAGCTCTTCTCTTGGGCAGCTGCATTCGAGAACCGCAAAACCGTTTCCGATCAGGCAGGAATTGAAAAGCCCCTCTCCTCCGGCGATGGCAGAAGAAAAGGATTTACGGGATACCGTTTTGATTTCTGTATTGGCATCACAGGCAAGGAACAATCCGTCATCAATGACCATTCCGTTCCAGGAAGCCACATCTTCAATGATCAGATATTTATAAGTTGGTTCTAACATCAAAATTCCCTTACCGGTATATTTCGGCTTGATCGTAGATTCATTTGTCACCTTTGAGCTCACAAACTTTTTCGCAAGATCACCTACTCCTTTAACATTTGTACCGCTGGTTACACTTCCTGCCATCCACTGCATCGCTCCAGCCTGAATAATCACGTCATGCTGTCCGTCCAGATTAAACATCACCTGACGTCTGCGGATATTCATTTTGGATGAATAATATGCCTGCATCGCAGCTCCCGGATTGGTGCTGAGATCCTGCTCATATTCATAAATCGTTATATTCCCCTTCTGCTCAATTATTTTACGATTGTCCGTATCTGGCATCTTTACTTGATACATATCACTTCTCCTCCTTGGTTTATTCATATTTTTTTCAGTATCAACACCCCGTCTTAAGCCGGAACGCTGACTTAGCTCAATGACGGCACCATTCTGGCGCCCTGCGTCTAATCATAGTTTAACAAATTTTAGAAGAAATGTCACTACCTCTTTATCTTCTTTGAGGGAGTTTTTTCAAATTCCTGATCCCGGACCTTCAAACGATATATTCTTTTATGGGTTGGAGCCCCCGCATTGTATTCATCGATGAGCTTCTGCAATTCCTTCTCCACATCATTAATCTGTTTTCTTGTTACATATTCCTGATCCGGAAAAATCTCCGCCTCAATGACACCTTCCGATTCCCGAACAAGGATCTCCTGCACCAGACGAGAAGAACCAATTTTGTTTTCCAGCTCTTCCGGAGATACATTTTCCCCATTTTTCGTGATGATAAGGTTCTTTTTTCTTCCAGTGAGATAGACAAAGCCATCCTCATCCACGTATCCCAGATCCCCAGTTTTTAACCAGCCATCTTCCAACGTCTCAGCGGTTTCTTTCGGCATTTTATAATATCCTGCCATCACACTGCTTCCCCGGATCCACAATTCATCTTCCACCACCTTTGCCTCACAGTTCGGCATAAGCTGTCCCACAGAATCCTTGCGAATGTTCCAGCTAAGATTGGTGCTGATGACAGGGGCGCACTCCGTCATCCCATAGCCCTGCTGGATACGGATCCCATACTTTTCAAACAGATCGATATAATCTGGATTCAGATAGGCGCCGCCACTGCATATGGTATGTAGATTTTCTCCGAACACCTGCTGTCTTACTGCCTCCGGGGGGAGACCTTCCGCCGCCTCCAGTTTTTTTGCCAGTGTTTCGATCATCAGCGGCACCATAAGGATCATGTCCGGCTGGAAGATCTTCATATTTTTTGCCATGTGCATCAGAGAGTCGTTGATACAGATCACACTTCCCAGGGAAATTCCTTTTATGATATCCATGCTGAGACAGTAGGCGTGGTGAATCGGAAGTACTGATAAAATAACCGTACGCTCCGGAAACTTCATATCCAGACAGGTGGCATTTTCAGCAATGTTCCGCTGGGTAAGCATAACGCCTTTGCTCTTTCCTGTGGTTCCCGATGTAAACATGATGGTACACAGATCCTCTGGTTTCGGGCGGTGGTCTAAACCTCCCTTCTGGGCATTCACCAGCTCCCAGAAAGACTCCATCCCTCCCTCTGCTTTTTCTTTCTGCATGGAAAGAACATAGCGGATCTTCGGACAGCGCTCCTGCACCATGACGCCCACATCACTGCGGATCTCATCCAGCACCAGCACCGTGGCATCGGACCGATGGATCAGCTCACACATTTCCTCCGCCGGCAGGGAGACATCCAGGGGAACCGCCACACAGCCGCTTCCTGTCACACCGAGAAAAGCGGTGATCCAGGTATAAGAAGTCATGCCCGTTATGGCAATATGGTTTCCCAGCTCTCCCAGTTCTCTCAGGACGCTGGAAAAATGGTCGCTGTCCTGTTTCAACTGGGCATAGGTTTTTGCCTCGATCCCGTCTTTTGATACCCGGTAACGGACTGCCTCTTCCGAACCGTATCTTTTTTCTGCTGTATCAAGTATTTCCCAAATTGTTGAATTGCTCATCATATACCTCCCTGTATCTGAAAAAATTATTCTACTAATGCCGTCAAATAATCAACCGCTTCCTGTACCGTCCGAATCGAGCCCGCCTGTGCCGAATCGATCTCAATCTCATACTGCTCCTCCAATTCCCCCATCATACTCACAAAGTCAAAGGAAGTAAACCCTAGATCTTCCATAAACCGGGAATCCGGATGGATATCCGACGGCTCCACCTCCACATAATTACAGATTATCTCTTTCAGCTCTTCAAACATGATCTTCCTCCTTATGATAAAAGCCACTACACAAGTTTCATGATCTCACCGATGGTAAGGTTCGGGTTTTCTGCGCCCTTAAACATGATCCTGCACAGATAATAATACAGATATTCCAGCTGCTTACGGCTGACTGCCTTCACCTGGTGTTCAAAACTAAAATCCAGTCCATTGTCCTCCGGGCGGTGCATGACCGTGAGATACATCGCCTGGGTCGTGGCACCGTTGGGATACCATTTGGTTTTATACTTGATATCCCCCATCTTTTCTAACTCTTTATCTCGCATGGACATTGGCTGATAGGTCAGGGACATTGGTTCATATACCCGCCCCGGCGCTTTATTCCACACCTTGCTCTGATGGGCAAAATATGCCACCGGATCGTAATTCGCATGACGGAAATACTCATTCTGCCGGTCACGGATCTCATAAATACCCTCCAAAAAGGTCTTATCTTCGGAAATAATGGTGCGGAAGGGGAAAGAATGAATCCTCGTGCCACCGCTCTTTTTCTCCTTTAGGGTTCCTCTCCTGGCGATGGTGGTCGTAATGGACACATCGTCATTGTGGTTCATTTTCTGAAAATAGGTACGCAGTCCCATCATAAGAAGGCAGACCAGGGATACATGATAGGTCTCACAAAAATCCATAAGACGTCTGGTGGGTTCTTCCTCCAGATGAAATACATCCAGAGCCGAGTCCACGGAATCCGACACGTTCACTGCCGCCCTGGCATCCGGATTTCCAGAAGCCTTTCTCTCTGCCACTAACCGTCCCGGACCGTCGATGCCGTTATAGATCGGTTCCGAAGCTTCAATCAGCTGATGGAAAAATGCCTCGTCCTTCTGTTTCGCCTTTGATTCTGCCTCATAGGCGAGATCTTTCTTTACCTGTTCGATATAAGAAGCCATCTCTTTGGGATAGGCAACTCCCTCATATACATTGTGACAGTAGATCTCAATGATATCTTTCAAAAAACAGATCATGGACTGGGCATCCATGATGCGGTGGTCCACTAAAAAATACACCCCCTGAAATCCGTCCGGCATCCGGATCATAACGATGCGGCTCAAGGGCGCATCTTCTTTGGTAAAGGGAACCTGTGTCCAGCTCTGCAGCACCGCCTCCGCCTCTTCCATGGTCTTTCCCGAAAAATCCTCCGAGCCGATCTCCATCACTGCATCCTGGCACACATACTGATACCACGTGCCATCCTTGTCCTTAAAAAAATGAACCTTCAGACACTCACAGCGCTCATAGGCCTCCCCGATCGCCCTTTTCAGCACATCAAAGTCCAAATCAGCCCCAATAGTTAGACTGGTTCCAATATTCAAAACTTCCTTTTTAGGACAGAAATCCATATAATAAAAATGGAATTTCTGTGCCACAGTCAACGGATATACCGGATACCCTTTTCTCGTCTTTCTCATATTCTCCTCCATTCCTTTTCCAGCCACTCATCCAGTGTGCTCTCATACCGCTTCATGTCCTTAAAATAACTTTCAGCGTGGGCAGCCCCCTCGATAACCAGCTTCTTCTTTGATGCCCCATAATGTTCAAAGATTCTGTCACACATCCAGCTGGGGACAAATCCATCCCCTGAACCGTGGATCAACAGAGCCGGAATCTTTGCCTTTCTCACCTCTCTGGCCGCATTGCACTCATCCAGCCCATAACCCGCCAGCCGACGGTTGAGCCAGTCCGAAATCTTCATCATCGGAAATGCCGGCATATGATACATAGAATGCAGCACATGGGTAAATACCTCTTTCGGTGAAGTAAATGCACAGTCCGAGACCACACCCCGCACCTGTTCCGGCAGCTCCAAACCAGTACACATCAGAACCGTGGCCGCTCCCATGGAAATTCCATGAAGTAGTATATCCGTATCCCTGCCACAGTGGTCTAACACCCACTGGATCCATAACAGGGCGTCCCGCCGGTCCAGACATCCAAACCCTATGTATTTGCCCTCACTGTCACCGTGGGCTCTGGCATCCACCAGAAGCATACTGAACCCCCGTTTCAGATAAAAATCTGACAGGGCAATATAGTCCTTCATTCCCTGGCTGGTATAACCGTGAAAACAGATGACGGTCTTCTTCTGGTCTCCCTCGGGAAAATAAGTGGCGTGCAGCCTCAGTCCATCTTCCGAATCCAGGTATACGTCTTCCCTGTTATGGGCCAGAAATCGCTCTTTCCGCTCCTCGATCACCGGCATATAGCGATTCCAGTCAGTTCCCGACATTTTAATGGTTCTCTTGTTATTTGCCTTCCCTGAACAGCGTATCATCGTCCGTCGGTACATATAGACAGATCCTGCCAGCTCTGCGATCGTGAGTCCCCCAAGTGCTGCCAGGATTCCTCTTCCAATCCCCATCGTCCTTCACCTCCAGCATCAGCGTTTGCTGTTGATCAAATCCTTTAATTTGAGCGCCTTATCAATATTTCCCTCCACCTTTAATTTCTGCAGGGTAAATGCCAGCACCGGATCAAGCTTTCCTTCTGCGATCTTCATAAGAGTTTCTGCACTCGCTGTAAACATAGCGTCCCGGTCAAAATATTCATAGGGCTCTACATACAACTGTCCTTCTTTTACCTCAACATAAAAAATTCCTTCCGCCTCTCCCGTGATATTGAACTGATATGCTAAATGTTCTGTGACATCACTGACATCGGCTCCCATAAACTGCTCCTTTACCAGAGCAAAAAAATCTGCATAGGTCATTTTTCTACATTTTCCTTTCTTTTTCGACCAGTGGTCAACTTTATTACAAGTTTACAATAACACTTTTTCGACCAGCGGTCAACTTATTTTGAAAGATTTAGGAAATTTTTTCCGCTCAGCGGAAAAACAGGATATAAATTAGCGCTATTAAGCTGACATTTTTTCCAGAAATATGATATACTTTGATTTATCAGTAACGATCGGAGGAAAATGACCATGCCAGAACCTATGAAATATGAGAAAATATTGGATGCGCTGGAAGAATTACTGACCAGCAGGGATATGCAGGCGATCACGGTCCGGGAGATCGCCCAGGCCGCTGGAATTGGAAAGGGAAGTATTTATTATTATTTTTCCTCGAAGGAAGAGATTTTAGATGCACTGATAGAACGTAATTATAAAAAGCCCCTGGAGCTGGCAAAAAATCTCGCCACCCAGAAGGAGATTCCCCCATTTACGCGGATGGCAATGCTTTTTCAGGCATGCCGCAGCTCTTCCGCAGAATTTATCCGGCAGGATGCCTCGGTCTCTGCGCTGGAAACCGGCACGGAGTGGGCGTTCCTTCACCAAAAATACCTGAATTATATGGTGACGGAATTAAAGCCGGTGCTGACATCTATCATTCAGCAGGGCATAGAGGCTGGAGATATCACCTTTGATCATCCCGCCGCCCTGGCTGAGATCGTATTGATTATCTTAACGGTTAAACTGGATAACACCATCGTCCCTTCTACCGAAGAAGAGACGGCGGAGACGATCCGGGGATTGATCTGCCTATTGGAAAAGGGCACCGAAAATCCTGTCGGCGCCCTTAATTTTCTCATGTCGTGAAATAAGCCCCATCAAGCGGCTAGCCCCATCAATCCTCAAAACGAACGGCAATGGAATTGGCATGCGCTGTCAGCTGCTCCGCATTGGCAAACTGAATGATATCTTTGTGGATCGGCTCCAGCGCCTCTCTGGAATAAGAGATCAGACTAGATTTCTTGATGAAATCATCCACATTCAGCGGTGAGAAAAATTTGGCGGTGCCATTGGTGGGAAGTACATGGTTCGGTCCCGCAAAATAGTCCCCCAGGGGTTCGCTGCTGTATTCTCCAAGGAAGATCGCTCCGGCATTTTTTATTCTTGTCATGGTGTCAAAAGGATTTTTCGTCAATATCTCAAGGTGCTCCGATGCGATCTCATTGGCCGCCCGGATGGCATCGGACATGGAATCCGCCACCAGGAGATACCCGTAATTTTCCAGAGACTTCTGGATAATATCCGCACGGCTCAAGGTCTTCAAAAATTCCTGAATCTCTTCTTCCACCTTCACTGCCAGCTCTTCACTGGTGGTCACCAGGATGGCAGAAGCCAGTTCGTCATGTTCTGCCTGGGACAAAAGATCCGCCGCCACATACCGGGGATTCGCTGTCTCATCTGCCAGTACAAGGATCTCACTGGGACCTGCGATGGAGTCGATGCTCACATGACCGTACACGGTCTTCTTCGCCAGCGCCACAAATATATTTCCCGGTCCACAGATCTTTGCCACCTTTTTGATGGAGGCGGTGCCATAGGCGAGGGCGGCCACTGCCTGAGCCCCTCCCACTTTGTATACCTCTGTGGCTCCTGCCAAGTCTGCCGCCACCAGTGTGGCGGGATTTACCTTCCCATCCGCTCCCGGAGGCGTCACCATGACGATGCGTTCCACCCCCGCCACCTGGGCCGGAATGATGTTCATAAGCACACTGGAAGGATATGCCGCTTTTCCCCCAGGCACGTACACGCCAACACTTTCTAAGGGCGTGATGCGCTGACCCAGGATTACGCCGTCCTCTCTCGTCTCGATCCAGCTGTTGCGAAGCTGTTTTTTATGAAAATCCTGGATGTTTGCCAGAGATTTTTTCATGACCTCTACCAGGGATGCCTCTACCTGTGTGTATGCCTCCTGGATCTCTTCTCCGGTCACACGGATATTATCTGGTGTGATCTCTGCTTTATCAAATTTCTTTGTATAACGGAACAGGGCTTCATCTCCCTTTTCCTTCACCTCGTTCAAAATCTCATTTACCGTATCCTGATAGCTGTCATACTGATTCGGACTGCGTTTCAGCAGACTTTCCAGAATATTTTCCATCGATGCTTCGTCCAGTCTGATCCGTCTCATCATCGCCCTCTCCTTTCTATTCGTTCAACGCCTGCTTTAAGTCTTTCACGATCTTTGTGATCCGCTCCCGCTGCATCTTCATGCTCGCCTCATTGACGACCACTCTCGCTGACAGCGGACAGATCTCCTCCAATACCTCCAGACCGTTTTCCTTCAAGGTAGAACCGGTCTCCACGATATCTACAATCACCTCGGAGAGCCCCACGATGGGCGCCAGTTCCACGGAACCATTCAGCTTCACGATCTCCACAGTCTGATGTTTTTTATTGTAAAAATAATCCTTGGCGATCTTCGGATATTTAGAAGCCACCCGGATGATCTCATTTTTCTGTAGAAGTGCTCTGGCGGAAGCCGGACCTGCCACACACATACGGCATTTCCCAAGTCCCAGATCCAGAACCTCCAGAATCTTACGACCCTCTTCCAGAATGGTATCGCTTCCCACCACTCCGATATCCGCAGCGCCGTATTCTACATATGTAGGCACATCCGAAGTCTTGGAAAGGAAAAATTTCAGTCCCAGCTCCTCATTGACAAAGATCAGCTTTCTCGTATCCTTATCTTTCATCTCTTCACAGGTAATACCAGTCTGCTCCAATAATGCCAGTGTCTGCTTGGCAAGTCTTCCCTTTGCCAGTGCAATCGTTAAATATTTCATACCTTCCTCCATCCTGAATCTGTCATAGATCGATCGTTGTTGTCTGGTCGCCTTCCACATAGACAATGCTGGAAATCTGATTCTCTGACGCATAACCGCGGTATACCTCCAGCTCTGTCTCTACATCCCTGCGCATCAGCATCACCCGGCGTCCCTCATTCCGATAACGGTTTCCCAGATGAATCGCCTCGTTGCGGCTGGCGGAACGGTACA
This sequence comes from Eubacteriaceae bacterium, assembly GCA_910575665.1. Lineage (GTDB taxonomy): Bacteria > Bacillota > Clostridia > Lachnospirales > Lachnospiraceae > Eubacterium_F. Next base: position 78,505 of record CAJTFB010000011.1, on the reverse strand, counting down.
GGATCAGGATACCATCCGTCTCTGTGGGAATCTCCGCGTGCTGGCTGGATAGAGCGTTCATAAGCTGGTCTAAGACGATGGCAAGTCCTACCGCTGGTGACTTTTTGCCAAACTGCTGGATCAGCTTATCATAACGTCCTCCGGTAACGATCGCCTCTCCAGTCCCATACGTATATGCTTTAAAAATAATACCTGTATAATAATCATAGTGGCTGAGCATTCCAAGATCAAAAGTCACACTCTCTTCCAGCCCATAGATTCCCAGAATCTCCTGGACGGTCTCCAGACGCTGCAATGCCTCCAGCGCCAGCGGATGGCTCACCCGCTCCCTGGCATAGGCCAGTGTCTCTTCTGCGCCAAACAGATCCGGAAGCCGGATCAGCAACTCTTTTAACCGGGATGAAAGATCTTTTTCCTCGATCATCTCCTCCACTCCAAAACTGTTCTTATTGGCGATAAGACGCTTATATTCCTGAATCTCTTCGGCGGAAAATCCTGACTCTTCCATCAGACCACGGATAAATCCCGCATGCCCCACATCGATCTTAAACTCCTTCAAGCCGGACCTGGCAAGACATTCTACCGTCATGGCGATCATCTCGGCATCCGCATCGGAACTGGAATCATTCATAAGCTCGGCGCCGATCTGAGCGATCTCTGAGAGCTTTCCCTGATACCCCCGCCGATGGATAAAGGTATTTCCCGAATAGGAAAGACGGATGGGCATCTCTTCATCCGAATAATATTTTGCCACGCACCTGGCGATGGATGGGGTGATATCTGGTCGCAGCGCCAGGGTATTGTTATATTGGTCAAAGAATTTGAACATTTCCTTTGATTCCACGGTCCCCCGCTCCCGGTTGAAAATATCAAAAAACTCAAAAGTAGGGGTGAGAATATCCTGAAATCCGTAGAGCTTCATGATCTTATGAATCTCAGCTTCCACCCACTCTCTTTTCTCACATTCCACACCATATATATCCCGGACTCCCTCCGGAGTAAACAACAAATTCTGTTCGTATTCCATTTTGCCATTTCCTTCCTGTTCTAGTGATAGATCGCCGTCGGCTGCTGGCTCTTTGGTGCATATCCGGCATCTTCCAGCGCCTTTATGATCTGCTCCTTGTGCTCGTGGCCAAAGGCCTCCATGGTGATTGTCAGCTCCACTGCCGCATTGCGGTTGATACTGATAAACTGGTTATGTTCCAGCCGAATGACATTTCCCTGTGCTTTTGCGATCACATCCGCCACATGAAGCAGCTCACCGGGACGGTCCGGAAGCTCTACCGACACGGTAAATACCCTTCCTCTTTGGATCAAACCGTGCTGCACCACAGAAGAAATGGTGATGACGTCCATGTTTCCACCGCTGAGGATGGACACGACCTTCTTTCCCTGGATATCCATCTTTTTTAGCGCCGCCACTGTCAAAAGCCCGGAATTCTCCACCACCATCTTATGGTTTTCCATCATATCGAGGAAATTCACAATCAGGTCATGGTCGTCTACCGTAATGATATCATCTAGATTTTTCTGTATGTAGGGGAAAATATTGGATCCTGGGGTCTTCACGGCAGTACCGTCAGCGATGGTATTCACTCCCGGCAAAGACACGACCTTCCCCTGTATTAAAGACTCCTGCATACAGTTTGCCCCCGCCGGCTCCACTCCGATTACTTTGATGTTCGGGTTAAGCAACTTAGCCAGAGTCGATACGCCACAGGCGAGCCCGCCACCCCCAACGGGTACCAGAATGATATCCACCGTAGGAAGCTCCTTAAAGATCTCCATGGCGATGGAACCCTGTCCCGTGGCCACCACTTCATCATCAAAGGGATGGACAAAAGTATATCCCTGTTCTTCTGCCAACTTCAGCGCATGGCTGCAGGCATCGTCGTATACATTACCATGCAACACCACCTCAGCACCATAACTTTTCGTACGGTTTACTTTGATGAGTGGTGTGGTTGTGGGCATGACGATCACGGCTTTCACTCCAAAAAGCTTCGCCGCATAGGCCACACCCTGGGCATGATTTCCGGCAGATGCTGTGATCAGTCCTTTCTTCCTCTCCTCATCGGACAGGGTGCTGATCTTATAGTAGGCACCTCTTACTTTATAAGCCCCCGTATACTGCATATTTTCCGGCTTGAAATAAACTTTCGCCCCGGTCTGGGCGCTATAGTATTCGCTATAAATCAAGTTCGTAGGAAGAATGACCTCCTTGACCCTCTCGCTCGCCTCTTCAAATTTATCCAGTGTCATCATGAATTGTCATCTGCCTTTCTTCTCATTTTTTATGTCGGCACTCATTTTACCACGATTTTTATTGTTCTGCAACATCAAATAGAGCATCCACAAACTCATCGGCATCAAATCTCTGCAGATCATCGATCTTTTCTCCGATGCCGATATATTTTACCGGGATGTTCAGTTCGGACTGGATGGCAATAGCGATGCCACCTTTTGCCGTTCCGTCCAGCTTGGTAAGAACAACCCCCGTGATATCTGCCACCTCACTGAACTGCTTCGCCTGAACAAGGGCGTTCTGTCCAGTGGTTCCGTCCACGACAATAAAAGTCTCCAGATGGGCGTCGCTGTACTCATTTTCAATGATCTTGTAAATCTTATGCAGCTCCGCCATCAGGTTCTTCTTGTTGTGAAGACGCCCTGCGGTATCGCACAAAAGTACATCCGTATTTCTCGCCTTTGCCGCTGCCACCGCGTCATACACGATGGCTGCCGGATCTGCTCCCTCCTGCCCAGCGATAATATCCACGCCGGCACGGCCAGACCACTCCTTTAACTGGTCGATGGCACCGGCGCGGAATGTATCTGCCGCCGCCAGAAGAACTTTTTTCCCATCTTTCTTCATCTGCCCTGCCAATTTCCCTACACTTGTAGTCTTTCCCACACCATTGACGCCGATAAACAGCACCACGGATTTTTTTTCTTCAAACTCATAAGCCTCCTCATGTACCTTCATCTGCTCTTTGATGGTATCCATCAGAAGAGTTCGACAAGCCGATGCTTCTTTGATCTTCTCTTCCTTTACCTTTTCCTGGAGCTCCTCGATGATCTTCATGGAAGTATCCATGCCGATATCCGCCATGATCAGCTGCTCTTCCAACTCCTCATAAAAATCATCATCGATCTCGGAAAAACCGGAAAATATCGAATCGATGCCCGACACAAAACTGTCTCGCGTCTTGCTCAGTCCGCTCTTTAATTTACTAAAAAAATTACCCATTGTTTTTCCTTCTTTCTCTCCTCTTTCTCGTTTTATTCACACTTCATTCTGCTGAATTTTTTTGCTATTGTGCTACCGCCTTCTGCTCATTTTTCAACTGTTCTTCAATCAGCTTGACAGAAACAAGAGTTGACACACCCTTTTCCTGCATTGTGATACCATAGAGGGCATCCGCCGCCGACATCGTACCCTGCCGGTGGGTGATCACGATAAACTGCGTGTTCTTCGTTAGTTTATGTAAATACTTCGCATACCTCTTTACATTGGAGTCATCCAGCGCCGCCTCGATTTCATCCAGCAGACAGAAGGGGGATGGTTTCAGATTCTGGATGGCAAATAACAGGGCGATCGCCGTCAGCGCCTTCTCTCCACCGGAGAGCTGCATCATATTCTGCAGCTTCTTTCCCGGCGGCTGGGCGATGATCCGGATACCAGCTTCCAACACATCCTCGTCCTCCACCAGTTCCAGGGTTCCCTTTCCACCACCAAACAATTCCCGGAATACCCGGTCAAACTGGGATTTGATCAGGCTGAACTTCTCGTTGAACTGCCCCCGCATCTCCTCGTCCAGATCGGCAATGATCTGTTTCAATGCCTCCTCGGACTCGATCAAATCATCATGCTGGGTTTTCAACAGTTCATAGCGCTCACTGACGCTTTTATAGTCCTCAATGGCATTGACATTGACGTCTCCCAGTCCACGAATACTGTTTTTCGTCTCGCCCACCAGATTTTTGATCCTCGCATAAGTAAATTCCGGTTCTCCCGCCATCTCTTTGGCATTGTGATAGGTAACCTCGTACTCGTTCCACATATAGTTGATGCGGTTTTCCTGCTGTTCCTCCAGTTTTTCCTTTCTCGCCCCCAGCCGGAAGCATTCTTTATCCAATTCACCGATGTGCTCCATTATCTCATTTCTTTTGTCAAAGAAATCTTTCTGAGAAACCATCAGTTCTTCTTTTTTCTTGGAATAGTCTTCAATCTCCTGTTCCAGTGCGGCGATCTCGTCTTTGCAGGTCGCGATCCGTCCCTCAAATTCTTCGATAGACTGGTTCATCTGATCCACCTGGGTATCCGAGCTGTTCTGTTCCTCCACAAGCGCCTGGTACTCTTTTTCCAATTCTGTCAGACGGTTCTCGGTCTTCTCCAGATTTTCCAGAAGAAAGTTGTTCTTCTGGGTAAAAGAAGAGATGTCCAGCTTCAGCTCTGCCAGCCTCTCCTGGGATTTTGAGAGGCTTTCCGCTGCCTCTTCCAGTTCCTCTGTGGTCTGCTCCTGGATCTCTTTCGCCAAATCATTTTTCCTCTGGCTCTCGTCCAGCTGGGAGTCGATGCGGGACAGAGTTTCCGTCAAAATGTTTTTCTGGCTTTCCAGTTCCTTGCCGTCGTGGACGATAGCATTGAATTCTGCCTCTTTCTGCTCCTTCACCGCCACCGCCTGTTCATATTTGATGTTCGCCGTATTCTCACGAAGCTCCAACTCCTTGAGCACAGAATCCTTTTCTTTTGCCCTCTGCTCTGCCTTGCCGGCGTCTTCTTCCAGACGTTTCCTCTTATCCCGAAGCTTGTCCATGGATTTTTCAATCTTCTGGATCTCCTCTTCCAGTTTCTCCATCTCCCGGCGCCTTCCCAAAAGATTATTGCTGTTCTTATAGGCGCCTCCGGACATAGAACCACCCGGATTCAGAAGCTCTCCCTCCAGCGTTACGATGCGCAGGGTATGCTTGAATTTTCTTCCCAGCGCCATGGCGTGGTCAATGGTATCCACCAGGACAAACCGACCCAGCAGATACTGTACCAGACCGTCAAACCGATGATCTTTCTTTACCAGCTCCGATACACAGCCGATCACACCCTGTTCCGAGAGCACCTCCGGCTTGATCCGTCCCGCCGCGGCAGATACCGTGGTCAGCGGAAGGAAGGTAGCCCGTCCATAACGGTGTTTTTTCAGAAAGGTGATCATATCCCTGGCGGTATTCTCATCTTCTGTGACAATGTTCTGGATACTTCCACCCAGAGCGGTTTCCACCGCCGTTTCATATTTTTTATCCACCTGTATGATATCCGCCACAACACCAACGATACCAGGATTCTCCTGCTTTTGCTCCATCACCCGGCGGATACTCTGTCCATAGCCATCGTAACGCTCCGTAATATTTTTCAGCGTGGCAAGACGGGAGGATTTCATATGATAATCTCTCTGCTTGTCATGTAATTCATGCTGCAGGTCTTTTGCCTCAGTCCGGCACTCTTCTGCCTTCTTTAAAAACTCTTTTCTTTTTAAATATTCTGCGTCCAGAGACTGGCGGATCTCTTCCAGCACGGACTCTTCCTGCTGCATTTGTTCGACAGCAGTAGATACCTGGCTTTTATTTGATAATATTCTCTGGTTCAGCTCCGCCTTGCGGATGGAATTCTGCTCCATCATAGACGCAATCTTTTGATGTTCGATATGGATCTCCGAAGTCTGATTCATGGAAGACAATATGATGTCATTCTGCTCGGCGATGGTTTTCTCCATCTCCCTGATCCTTTCGCCAAGCCGGTTAGTCTCTGTTAGAAGCTCTGCCTCTTCTGACTGCATCTGCGCCAGTGTCCCGGTAAATTCTTTCTGGCTCTCCAGATATCCCTCTTTTTCCTTCGTAACCTCTTCCACAGAAGCCTGGATACTGTTCATGCGGTCCGCATAATATTCCTTTCCATGAGAAAGAGAAGAGATCTTTTCCTTCGCGATCCGGATCTCCCCCTCGATACCGCCAAGGGTGAGACGGTCTCTGTTGCATTTCTCTTTTTTCTGTTCCAGGAGCTCATCATATTCCTTGATCTGATGTTCCACCTCTTCAAACTGGGATTTGGTGCTCTCCTGCTCTTTCTTGACCTCCTCCAGTTCCTTTTCCGCATTGGAGATATTGGTCTTTGTCTCCAGCAGGTCTTCCTGGCAGCTGTCATAATCCTGTATAAACAGGCTGATCTCATATTTTTTCAGCTCTTCCTTCAGCCGCAGGTACTCTCTCGCCTTTTCCGACTGCTTTGCCAAAGGGCCTACCTGTTTTTCCAGCTCTGTCAGGATGTCGCTGACGCGGAGCAGGTTCTGGCTCTCCGCTTCCAGATTTTTCTCTGCTGTGGCCTTTCGCTTTTTAAACTTTACAATTCCCGCCGCCTCATCAAAAAGTTCCCGGCGCTCCTCTGGTTTACCGCTGAGGATCTTATCAATCTGCCCCTGACCAATGATCGAGTATCCCTCTTTTCCGATACCAGTGTCAAAAAAAAGCTCCTGTACATCTTTCAGCCGGCATGCCGCACCATTAAGTAGATATTCACTCTCTCCGGAACGGTATACCCGTCTCGCCACCTGTACTTCCTCATATGGCACATTTAACTTATGGTCCTCATTGGAGATCGTCAGCGCCACATAGGCATAACTCTGAGGCTTGCGAAGCTCTGTCCCGGCAAAGATCACATCCTGCATGCTGGCGCCGCGAAGCTGTTTGGCACTCTGCTCCCCCAGAACCCAGCGGACGGCGTCAGCCACATTACTTTTCCCGCTCCCATTGGGCCCTACGATACCGGTTATGCCGTTGTGAAACTCAAACACCAGCTTATTGGCGAAGGATTTAAAACCGTGAACTTCGATACTTTTCAGATACATAAACAAACTCCAATCATTTATTATTCTTCAGCTTACATAAAGCCTCGTAGGCAGCATTCTGCTCCGCCGTCTTTTTGGAGTGTCCCATTCCGGTTCCGAGACATGTCCCATCCAGCAGGCAGCTCACCTCAAATACTTTCGCATGATCCGGTCCGGTCTCCGAAACAAGCTCATAATAGATACTGCCGGTTCCCTGTGCCTGGATCATCTCCTGCAGCACCGTTTTGCTGTCATAGAATAATTTTTTATTTTCTATGTCTGAGAGCACAAAACGTTTCACAAAGGACCTGGCTTTCTCAAGACCGCCATCCAGATACATGGCGCCGATTACCGCTTCAAAGGCATCCGACAGGATGGAATCCCTCTCCCTGCCTCCGGTGGCAGCCTCGCCTTTTCCCAGCCGAATAAACCGTCCCAGCCCGATCTGCCTGGCAGAATCCGCCAGACTTCTCTCACAGACCAGGCTGGCGCGGAGCTTGGTCATCTCACCCTCCATGTCACTGTTGTGCTCGTGAAAAATAAAATCACTGCTCACCAGTTCCAGCACGGCATCCCCCAAAAACTCCAGTCTCTCATTATTTCTGTTGTACGTCCAGTGCCTCTCGTTGGCAAATGAACTGTGGGTCAGTGCATTCTCCAAAAGTCTTTTATTGTGAAATGCATAGCCGATCCGGTCTTCAAATTCCTCGATATCCTTCATATCACTCACAAATGCTTTCTTTAATTTTTTCGTTTATTCCCTGCTTTTTAAAGGAGACACACTGTTTTATGGCGATCTCAATCTCCTTGCAGGTAGAGTTCCCATGTGCCTTTACTACCAGTCCCTTTAAACCAAGAAGCGGTGCGCCGCCCTGGCTGCTCGTATCAAACTGCTTTTTTAATCCTTTCAGGGCAGGTTTGACCAGCACCGTACCGATCTTTGTCCGCAGGCTGGATAACAATCCCTGCTTGAGACTGTCAAACATCGTCAGAGCAAGTCCCTCGAAAAACTTCAGCACAATATTTCCTACAAATGCCTCACAGACGATGACATCTGCCGCTCCACGGACGATCTCACGGGACTCAATGCTGCCGATGTAGTTGATTCCCTTACATTCCTTTAACAATGGTTTCGTATCCTTCACCAGCTGGTTCCCCTTCTCTTCTTCCGTTCCGATATTGAGGAGACCCACTGTAGGATTCTTTTTCCCCATCACATTTTCAAAGTAAATAGATCCCATCTGGGCAAACTGAACCAGATGCTCTGGTCTGGCATCCACATTGGCGCCACAGTCAATGAGCAGGGAAAATCCCTTCGTTGTCGGCACAAAAGGCGCCAGAGGCGGTCTCTTGATCCCCTTAAGACGCCCTACTACCAGCTGTCCCCCTACCAGGATCGCACCGGTGCTTCCCGCGGAAACGACGGCATCCGCTTTTCCATCCCGAACCAGCCTCATCGCCACCACCAGTGACGAATCCTTTTTATTTTTAATCGCCGCCGTGGGCACATCTCCCATGTCAATGATCTCTTCGGCATGAACCACCTCAATGGAATCACCATTATATTCATACTTCGCCAGCTCTGCCTGAATCAAATCCTGCTTTCCTACCAGGATTACTTTGATCTCCTCTGCGGAATTCACCGCATTGACTGCGCCCTGCACCGTCTGCTCTGGTGCATAATCTCCGCCCATGGCATCCAGGGCAACAATAATCTTCTCCATAATTACCTCTTTTCTGCGCTTTTATATCTTTTCTTATTTAAAGCCACCCGATTTGGTTCGAGTGGCTTATTGACACATTTTCTTTTCTTAAAGTTTTTTGTAGAAAAAGGATTGAAATGTCTCAAGACCATACCGGTCCGGACCTATGATCTGTTCCGTGCTTCCTACAAAAAGAATTCCATTCCTTTTGAGACTCTTCACAAACCCTTTATAAATTCCATCCTTCGCATCATCGGTAAAGTAGATCAGAACATTTCTGCATACCAGCAGGTCAACATCTGCTATGTAAGAATCCTTTAAAAGATTATGCTGCCGGAAAGTAATACATTTCTTAATAGAATCCACTACATGATACAGCCCATGTTCATCCTTTTTAAAATATTTATTGATATATTTATCCGGAAGTCCCTTGACACTCTTTTCATTATAGCATCCACGCTTTGCCTTGGATAAGACCTCTTTATCCATATCGGTAGCAATGATCTCGATCTGATTCAAGGAAACATAATCACTCAGTACCATGGCAAGAGAATAGGGCTCATCACCAGTTGAGCAGGCGGCGCTCCAAATCCGGAGTTTTTTCCCAAAACACTTCAGAAGGTGAGGAATGATAACTTTTTCCAGAGTCGTCCATTGTGCCGGATTTCTGTAAAATTCCGAGACATTGATAGTCAAATACGTGATAAACATGTCATAAATATCACTGTCTTTCTGAATCAATTTAAGAAAATTAACATATCCTGCACATTGGTTCTTTTCGATAAAGTTATCAATCCTTCGCTTCATCTGGTTTTCCTTATAGGAATTCAGATCAATCTTAGAAAGCTTAAAAAACTCTTTCTTGAAATCTTCATAATTATTTAACATAAATATACACCAGCAATTTTAAATCATTGGAACGCAGAATTATTCTTCCCCTTCTGCCTCCGCGTTATCAGCTTCTATCGTCTCCTCAGCCGGAGCTTCTTCTGCTTCTTTCTGATTTTCAATCTCCAGTGCTTTGATACTAAGGCTAATCTTCTTTGCTTCCTCGTTGAAATCAACGACTTTTGCAGTGATGTCCTGTCCTGCCTTCAAAACGTCAGATGGCTTCTCCACATGCTCAATGGAAATCTGGGACACATGCAACAGCGCATCGATACCCTCTTCCAGCTCTACAAATGCACCAAAATCCGTCATACGGGCAACCTTACCTGTCACAACATTCCCCTTAGCATACTTCTCAGGTGCAGTTCTCCATGGATTATTGGAATCCAGTTTCATCGTAAGGGCAATCTTGGTGCCGACAATATCTTTGATCATCACATTCACCTGATCACCAACCTTGAACAGTTTCTTTGGATCCTCTACACGTCCCCAACTCATCTCGGAGATATGTAAGAGTCCATCTGCTCCTCCCAGATCAATAAAAGCACCAAAATCAGTGAGATTCTTCACCGTACCTTCAATCATCATGCCCACTTTAATTTTTGCCAGCAGCTCTTCCTGCATCTCTTTTTTCTTTGCCACAACCAGCTGTCTGCGGTCACCAATAATTCTTCTCTTTCGCGGATTTACTTCTGTGAGTACAAAATCAATTTCCTGTCCTGCATATTTGGACAAATCTCTTTCGTATACGTCAGATACCAGACTCGCCGGAATAAATATCCTGCCCTCACCATAAGCAACGCTGAGTCCGCCTTTTAAAGCAGCTGCTACAGTACCAGTGAGAACTTCGCCATTTTCCATCGCTTCTTCAAAGATCTTGTTCATCTTATCCTGCTGTAATCTCTTATAGGTAAGAAGAACCTGGCCTTCTCCGTCATTAACTTTCAGCACTTTTACAGTGAGCTTATCATCCAATTTGACTTCTTTGGTCAAATCAACATCAGGATTGTTGCTATATTCGTTCTTTGTCAATATACCATCTGCTTTATATCCAATATTTAAGATAATTTCACTATCCTTTACGCCGATAACTGTCCCTTCTACAACCTCATTATTATGGATTGTTACTAATGATTCCTCTAATAATTCTCCAAAACTTCTTTCTTCTGACATGCCTCTAGAACCTCCTGAATAATGTTTTTTGGGGTGGATGCCCCCGCAGTAATACCTAGGCTTTCAGACGACCGGACGCATTCCATGTCCAGATCTTCCAATGTCTGTATAAAATAAGTGCTCTCACACTGATTTTTACTGATTTCATATAGTTTTCTGGAATTTGAACTGTTCTTTCCGCCAATCACAATCATGGCATCGGAACAGGCCGCAAGCTCCTGTGCCTCTTTCTGTCTCTCTGCCGTCGCATTGCATATAGTATTCACAGCAATTATATCATAACCTTTTTTTGAAATAATTTCAACTAAATCTTTAAATTTTTTGTAATTAAATGTCGTCTGTGCCACAACACATACCTTTTTTCCACTATTCTGGGGCTCATAGGAAGATATTTCCTGCTCTTTTTCCAGTACTTTCCCCCTTTCAAGGCACCATCCCAGGATCCCCTGGACTTCCGGATGTTCCCTGCTTCCAATGATAACAATATCATAACCCTGGGCTGCATGTTTTCGGACTGTATCATGAATCTTTTTTACAAAAGGACAGGTGGAGTCCACAATCTCACATTTTTTTTCTTCCAGAGCCTGATAGACAGCTTCGGAGACGCCATGGGATCGAATTACCACGGTAGAGCCAGACAGCTCATTTCCATCTTCTTCCTTTTTTTCTAGGTCCTGTTCATCGATTACTTTCACGCCTTTTTTTTCCAGATCAGATACAACCTCTTCGTTATGGATGATCGGTCCAAGGGTATAAACCTGCTTTCCCTTCTGTACCTCCGTATAAACCATCTCTACCGCCCTCTTTACCCCAAAACAAAATCCTGCTGTTTTTGCCAGTGTTACCTTCATACGCTTCTCCCTTTCGCAAGAGTAATGATCTCCTGTACCACCTCATCGATGGTCATATCCGACGAATCCAGGTAGACCGCGTCCTCTGCCTGTTTGAGAGGAGATATTTCACGGTTCATATCCTGTTTGTCTCGAAGAATGATATCCTCTTCGATCTTCTCCCGGTCACAATCTATTCCCTTTTCCTGAAGTTCTTTATATCTTCTGTCCGCCCGTACCGCCGAGCTTGCTGTCAAATAGATCTTTAATTCTGCACCGGGCAGAACCACCGTACCGATGTCCCGGCCATCCATGATCACATCCGTACTGGCTGCCATCTGGCGCTGAAGCGCTACCAGTTTTTCCCTGACAGCTCCGTAGGCAGCGACCACTGAGGCCTGATTTCCTACTTCCTCGCTACGGATCTCCTTTGATACATTTACCTCATTAAGAAAGATCTGCTGATCACCATTTTCATAGGCGATACGGATTTCGATTTCCCCGCAGTGTTCCGCTACCGCCTTTTCTTCTTTTATGTCGATTCCGTTTTTCAAAAAATAATAAGCCATCGTCCGATACATCGCTCCCGTATCGATATACACAAAAGATAATTCTTTTGCTACTAGCTTCGCGATGGAACTTTTTCCTGCTCCGGCAGGTCCGTCAATTGCTATATTCATTGTCTCTCTCCATTCTGTCTTGTTTTTCTTCGTTCTTTCTCTTTATCCCACTCGGTGTCCAATACCCGTTCCGCGGCACTTTCTCCTGCCGTATAACCAGTAGACCATGCGATCTGAAGATTAAATCCACCCGTCAATGCATCCACATCCAGCACCTCCCCCGCAAAATACAGACCCTGGATCTGTTTGCTCTCCATTGTAGCGGGATTGATCTCACGGACATTGACACCACCTTTGGTGATGATCGCCTCGTTCCATCCCCGAAGGGATTCGATCGAAAATACCATTCCTTTTATGACATCCACCAGTTTATCCCGTTCTTCCCTGGTCACTTGATTGACTGCCTTTTCGCCCCTCAGACCACTTATTTTCAATACCACTGGAATCATACTTCGGGGAAGAAGTCCTCCCAGTGAATTTTTAAGGATCACATTGGGATTTGCCTCAAAATCTCTCAGAATCCGCTTGTGAAGCTTTTCTTTGGAAAGCGCTGGCTTGCAATCCAATTCAGCATAAACCTGTTCTGACTCAAAGGCGCTGCCGAGGCGACTAGAGGCTGAGAGCACGATCGGTCCCGTGATCCCAAAATGAGTGAACATCATTTCTCCAAATTCCCGGTACAGCTCCTTTTTCTTCCCATTTGTCTTCCTGGTATAGAAAGACATCTCAACATTTTTCATAGACAACCCCTGCATCTGCGCTGGCTCTTCTCCTCTGATATTCATTGGCACCAGCGACGGCAGGCACTTGGTTACAGTGTGACCGGTCTGTATCGCCCACAAATAACCATCTCCTTCAGAACCGGTAGAGGGATAGGATCTCCCCCCCGCCGCCACGATCACCTGACTGGCCATGATCTCCCTGCCATCAGCGAGACTCACACCCCTAACAGCTTGAAGGCCATCGGGATCACATAAGATTGATTTCACCCGGCTATGGAAGAGAAATTCCACACCACATTTCTGGCACGCCCTAGAAAGCACCCGGATCACATCCGAGGATTTGTCCGATACTGGGAAGACACGGTTCCCACGCTCGATCTTTAGCGAAAGACCTTCTTTTTCAAAAAAAGCGATGACATCCTCATTCGTAAAGCGGTAAAAACTACTATACATAAACTTATGATTCGTCATCACATTCTGAAACAGCTCATCCATATCACAGGCATTGGTGATATTGCACCTGCCCTTTCCTGTTATATATATTTTTTTCCCTGGCTTCTCATTCCTTTCAACAATACAGACCTGGCACCCCCGTCTGCCTGCTGCGATCGCCGCCATCATTCCGGCCGCACCAGCACCAATAACTACTATATCATAATCTTTCATTCGTTCTGTCCTCTTTATCTCAAACTACCTGGAGCTGTACACCTCATCCTCTTCAAAGTTGAAATTATCGGACCGATAGGCTCCCTTTTCACCGCGAAAAACTACTTCATCAATATACGGAATATTGTCCAGAATGCTGTTGGAAATACAGTCAAGTATCATCGTTTCAAAATTTTTGGAACATTTCCTGACCGGCGCATAATCCTCATTAAAGGTAATGAAAATACGCGATTTTTCAACTTCTATCTCTGTCACTTCTACCTTTTCATCCAGGTTCCGGATCACCTCATCCATAATAAATGCCGGTGTAATGCGGCTTCCGCCCACAGGAATCTGCAGCGGTATCAGTTCCTCCTGGATGCTGTCGATGGTATAGATATACAACGTTTTTACCGTACTCACACTGCCAGAAGATACCCCCATAATCCGATTGTCATTGGCAGAAAGGATATCCTCCTCTGTCAGATCCATCTCATCCTCTTCCGAATTAAACATACTGCATCCGATACCTCCAAATGCAATCAGCACAACACACAAAAAAAGTATGATTTTTTTCAATCAATTCACTCCTTCAAACATTTTTTTGCAAGAGTCAGTGCTGTCTCTACCGAAGCATTTCTGATTTCCATCCGGTTTCCTTTAAACACATGCCTTTCTACAACTGTCTCACCATAACAGCAACATCCGATATAAACAAGTCCCACCGGTTTTTCCGGCGTTCCACCATCCGGTCCCGCAATTCCTGTAACACTGAGCGCCACCTCGGCATTTGCTGCCTTTGCCGCTCCCCGCGCCATCTGCTCTGCGGTTTCCCTGCTCACTGCTCCGACGCTGTCCAGTGTCTCCTGTTTCACTCCGAGAAGATCCCTTTTCGCCTCATTGGAGTAGGTGACAAAACTCTGGTTAAACACGGAAGAGGCACCTCCGACATTTACGATTCTGCCTGAGATCAGCCCCCCAGTACATGACTCTGCTGTTGTAATGCTAGCATGTCTTTTTGTCAATTCCTTGACAAGCCATTCTTCCAGAGTCTCCATATTACGCACCTCCTAGAGAAAAAACAAAAATTTATGATACATCCGATAAAACAGTCCGATTTTTATAAATATAATCCACCAGTGAGATCACCGTCAACACCAGTGCCGCATAGATCAGTATCTGCTCCAACAGGGCAAATAACGGATGTCTGAAATCAAAGATCAATACGATCGCCATAATCATCTGTACGGTTGTCTTTACCTTGGCCCAGTAACTCGCCGCAATGACAACCCCTTTTTCCGCCGCCACCAGCCGAAATCCACTGATGATAAATTCCCGCCCGATAATTACAATGACAACCCACACAGGCATCGGACTATCCGCTTCTGCTAGGAAACAGATCAACGCCGAGCAGACCAAGATCTTATCTGCCAGAGGATCCATAAACTTGCCAAAGGTAGTAACCTGATTATATTTTCTCGCAATGTACCCATCAAAAAAATCCGTGACACAGGCTAATATAAATACCCCCGCCGCAATATAATCCGAATACGGAAATGTCTGCCATAGCATAAACAGGATAAATACCGGAATCATAATGACCCGAAGTATCGTCAATCTGTTTGGCACATTCATCGTCTAGTCCTCCTCACTGCATAACATTCCAATTAGATCATAGCCGCTGGCGTCCGTTACCTCCAGCTCTACCATGGTCCCTGAAAGGATCTCACTGGATGAGTGAAAAAACACACATCCATCGATCTCTGGCGTGTCCCGGTAGGTTCTTGCCACATAGACGTCTTCTTCTGGCAGATATCCATCCACCAGCGCCGGGATCCTTCTTCCCACCATGTTTTCATTGGTTTCAAAGATTACCTGCTGCTGCGTCTCCATAATCTCATCTGCCCACCGTCTCTTCACTTCTTCCTCCAGCTGTCCCTCAAATCCAGCAGCTTTAGTCCCCTCCTCCGGGGAATAGGGAAACACGCCGAGACGATCAAATCGCATCGCCTTTACAAATTCTACACATTCTTCATGCTGTTCCTCTGTCTCTCCAGGAAATCCACTGATCAATGTAGTTCTCAGCGCGATATCTGGAATCCTCTTCCGCAGCATCTCGATCTTTTCCATCAACTGCTTTTTATCGGTGCGTCTCCCCATCTTTTTTAAGATTTCATCGTTACAGTGCTGTATTGGAAGATCAAGATAATGACAGACCTTTTTATTCTTACTGATCTCTTCGGCAAGCTCTTCTGTGATCTCCTCCGGATAGCAGTACAGGATACGGATCCACCTGACCGCCTCGATCTGTGCCAGCCGTTCCAGAAGTTCCGGAAGTCTCTTCTCGCCATATAGATCTACCCCGTACAGTGTGGTCTCCTGCGCCACCAGGATCAGTTCTTTTACACCGCTGGTGGTAAGCTTCACCGCTTCTTCGATCAGTTCTTCCATGGGCACACTGCGATACCGCCCTCTCATGGAAGGGATGGCACAGTAAGAACAGTTTTTGCTGCATCCCTCACCTATTTTTAAATATCCCACATGTCCAGCGCCGGACCGAATCCGATCTGTCAGTCCCGAAGGAATATAAGAGAGCTCTTTCATGCTGACCGTCGTCTGGCCTGTCAGAGTCTGATCTACCACCTGCGCCACTGTATCATAGGCCGTGGTTCCGATGATCCCATCGATCTCCGGCATTTCCTTCTGGATCTCTTCTTTGTAGCGTTCCGCTAGACAACCAGCCGCAATAAGTACCTTGCAGGTTCCCTTCTTTTTATACTCCGCCATTTCCAAAAGTGTTTCGATGCTCTCCTGTTTGGCGTCATGTATAAACGCACAGGTATTGACCACGATCACATCCGCCTGCTCTGGCTCCTGCGCCAGGCGGTACCCCGCATGATCCAGTATCGCCAGCATCTTTTCGCTATCCACCAGATTCTTGTCACAACCAAGTGATACAAAATATATATCTATCATTTACTGTAGTCCTTTCGCCTCTACACAGTTATTCATCAGCATGGCGATGGTCATCGGACCTACACCTCCGGGAACCGGGGTAATTGCGGAAGCAACCGGCTCAACCTCTTCGAAATCCACGTCCCCGCAGAGCTTATTGTCTGCACCTCTGTGAATTCCCACATCGATCACAACGGCTCCCTCTTTTACATACTCTTTTGTGATAAATCCTGGCTTCCCGATGGCCACAATAAGTATATCGGCACGTCTCGTCACCTCTTTTAAATCCTTTGTCCGGGAATGGCAGACCGTGACCGTGGCATTTTCACGAAGCATAAGAAGGGCCATCGGCTTTCCTACGATATTACTCCTACCCACGATGACGCATTCTTTTCCCTCGATCTCCACGCCAGAACGCTTCAATAATTGTATGACACCCGCCGGCGTACAAGAGACAAATCCTGGCTGACCGATACTGAGAGCTCCCACACTCTGAGGATGAAAACCATCCACATCCTTTTTCGGAGAAATCGTCTGAATCACTTTATCCTCGTCCATATGTGTCGGAAGGGGCAGCTGAACAAGAATCCCGTCCACATCTTCTCGGTCATTCAACTCTCTGACCAGATCCAGAAGCTCTTCCTCTTTTGTCTCTTCTGGCAGCTCAAAGGCAAGAGAACGAATCCCAATGTACTCACACGCCTTTTTTTTATTTCCCACATAAACAGTGGAAGCCGGATCGCTACCGACCTGGATCACTGCCAGTGTCGCCTCGATCTTTTCTTTTTTCACCCGTTCCTTGAGCTCATCCTTTACCATCTGCGAGATTTCTTTGCCATCAATTCGTGTAGCCATAATTTTCCTTTTCCTCCATTTCTATCCTTTCGGTTCTATCTTTATGTATTTGCAGAACCGCCTTGCACTATACCTGTCATAGTTATGAATTTTCAACGATCCGGTCTCTCAGCGACTGCATATGGTAATCGGTGCGGTTAATGACATCCGCACAGGCCCGCAGTTCGTACATAATATTTTCCGCATCATCAATATCTTTTTTATATTTGAGCTGATGTTCCAGACTTGCCCAAAAGTCCATGGCAATGGTCCGAATCTGTACTTCCACCCGCATCAGTTCCTTGTGGTCAGAAAAGAAAACCGGAACCTCCACAATCAGATGGAGGCTTCGATACCCGTTCATCTTCGGATTTTTAATGTAATCCTTTCGCTTGATCAACTCGATATCATCCTGTGCCGTCAGCATATCTGCCACTTTGTATATGTCATCAATAAATGCGCAGATCACCCTTACCCCCGCTACATCCGACAGAACATCCATGGCGGATTCCACCGTCACAGGACATCCCTTCCGTTTTAATTTAGAAGCTATGCTCGTGGGCTGTTTGATCCTGGATTTAATAAACTCAATAGGATTTCTTTTTCTTGTGATCGACAACTCATCATTGAGCACCTGCAGTTTTGTTTTCACTTCCTTTATCGCACAACTGTACATCATCATCATTTCCCGGAATTTCATTTCCTGGTCAATAAAAACATGGGATTCATCCATAGGAATATGAATCTGTCTCAGCATCGATGTATCCAATTCCTGTTCCAGCATTGTACCTTACTCCTTCTCCAACGAAAAAACAGTTTTTTGCTTTTTCTGTATCATATAAACACACCTTCTTAATTTTATAAGAAAATGAATATAAAGTCAAATAATTCTTTACTTTTTAACTCTGGCAACGTATACTGTAACCGTGTCAGGACAAGCACAAACACACAGATGAAAATATAAGGAAAGAAGGGATCCCATGTTCAGACTGTGGGCAAAAGAATTTCGTTCCAACCACATGCTCCGGGATATGGTGGTGGAAAACGCCTCACCGGACCTAAATCGTACAAAAAAAATTTTTGCCGCCATGGATGAAATCTGCTATGAATTTGATCTTTCAAAACCCATATGGCTAGAACATAATATTGCAGAATTTAAACGCATTGATAAGACCCGTTTTACCAGTGATAATTTTATCGAAACCATCGATTTTGATTTTCTGGAAATTCAGGTAATTGAAGAAGATTAAATGAATATTTTTCCAGCCTTTTGGCTATACTTCTGTAAAAGAGCTTCCGGAATCCGGCACAAAACACTGGCCTTTTTCCCGGAATCTCTAAGATTTCAGCAGGAAGGAGACCATATAAATGAAGGCTGTTGTAGATGAAGATACATGTATTGCCTGCGGTTTATGCGTTGGCACATGTGAAACGGTATTTGCTTTCAATGACAATGGAAAAGCATCTTCTCAGGTGGATGAGATTCCGCCAGAATGCGAGGCGGACGCTCAGACGGCAAGAGATGGCTGTCCAGTGGATGCAATCTCGATTCATTAAAATCCAAAAAGAGATACGGCGCCTTTGAGTACAACTCAAATCTGCCGTATCTCTTTTTTCTCTTTTTCCTTCCTGACATATTAAATCAGGGCCGCCAGGTCTGGAAATATCCCAACGCTTCGTTTCAAAATCCCCTGCATATACGCAATGGTGATACCATAGTTGGTAAAAGGTATCTTCTGGTCCACCGCGCATTTCATCCGGTATCTGACCTCTCTTTCATTGAGCATACATCCCCCACAGTGGATGACCAGCGAATAGGGAGACAAATCTTCTGGAAATTCTCTGCCCGCACTGAGTTCGATCTGCAAATCCTTTTCCGCATATTTTCTGAGCCACCTTGGAATCTTCACACTCCCGATATCATCACACTGCCTGTGATGGGTACATCCTTCAGATATGAGCACTTTATCTCCATCCCGCAAGTTTTCCACCGCCGACACTCCCTTTACCGCCGTTTCCAGATATCCTTTATAACGCGCCATCAAGATCGAAAAGGATGTCAACGGAATCTCCTCTGGCACATCCGCCGAAACCTTGGCAAAAACCTGGCTGTCGGTGATCACAAGAGACGGTTTCTTTCCCATCTGTTCCAGCGTCTTCTTCAGCCCAGTTTCTTTCACTGCCAGCACAGTGGCATCTGCTTCAAGCAGATCTCGGATGGTCTGCTGCTGCGGCAGAATCAGTCTGCCTTTCGGCGCCGCCGAATCAATGGGCACCACCAACACCACGAAGTCCGATGGCTGGACCAGATCTCCCACGATCCTTCCCTGCCTCTCCTCCCTGGGCGCCATTTTTCCAATTCTTTCCCTGCATTCATGAATCCCGGTTTTTGTGACCGCACTGATATACATCTCATGCTCTTCCGTCTCTGGAATCTTCTGCAAAAGATCTGATTTATTATTCAGAATAAGATATGGGATATGTTTCTCCTTAAACAGACTAATCAGCTGATGGTCCGTCTCTTTCATACCTATTGTGGCGTCCACCACCAGAAGAGCAATATCTGTCCGGTTTAGAATGCTCCTGGTCTTCCTTATGCGAAGCTCTCCCAGCTCACCCACATCATCAAATCCCGGCGTATCAATGATCATCACAGGCCCTAAGGGCAAGATTTCCATCGCTTTCATCACCGGATCAGTCGTAGTTCCCAGTGTATCCGAAACCACTGCCAGCTCCTGCCCTGTTATGGCATTTACCACACTGGATTTGCCCGCATTCCGGCAGCCAAAGAATCCAATATGTATCCGCTCTGCAGATGGTGTATCATTTAGTCCCATACGATTCTCCTTTCCGTAAAATAAACTAAGTTTTTGATAATATGATGTTGGGTCAAAATACCTTTTGACCCAACATCATATTATATCTCTTTTTCTTTCATTCTGCAACTTCTTGCATCTTTTTGCATTTCATACTATACTTACTATTACAACAATTGCTTAATAAGGAGTTTAACATGGAATCTAATGATAGCCTTTACCTGTCCTCTCCCATCGGAACATTGAGGCTGGAAGCAAACCAGCAAGGGATCTGCCGTCTCGCCTTTTGTCATACAGCTGTAGAATATCCAGAAACCTCTGTTTCTCCTTTTCTGATAGAGGCAAAAAATCAACTGGATGAGTATTTTTCTGGTAAACGAAAAATATTTTCCCTTCCCCTCTCCCTTCAGGGAACCAACTTTCAAATCCAGGTTTGGGAAGCTCTCCAAACGATCCCCTATGGAGAGACTTGGTATTATGGACAGCTGGCGGAGGCTGTGGGCAATCCCAAAGCATGCCGCGCTGTGGGGATGGCAAATCATCGCAATCCTTTACCGATCCTGATTCCCTGCCACCGGGTAATCGGTAAGAATGGCAGCCTCACCGGCTACGGAGGCGGTCTGGATCTCAAAGAGAAGCTGCTGGCACTGGAACAAAGAACACAGAGAGAGAATGGAGAAGAAACAAAATGAATAAAAAAGAAATCGCGGAGATCAAAAAATTATTTAAGAAAGATGATAATGGTATCACAAGAATCTGTGGCTGTTACGTGGACGCCGAAAAAAATAAGCGCCTGGAACTGAGAGAGGCCTTTTATTCCCTACCCGAAGAAGAGATGTTTAAATATGTTGAAATTTTTCGCAAAACCCTCTCTGGAACACTTGGAAAAAACCTGATGAATATGGAATTTCCTTCTGATGAGGAAACCGGGGAAGAGGGGAAACAGAAATTTTTGATGGAACTTCTTCAGAGCGGGCTACAAAACCATGAGCTTCTGGACAAATTTTATGATATGGTCATCCAAACCTACGACTACGACGGCAACTATTTTATCATACTGATCCATGATGCTTACGACATCCCATCTGTGACTGCCGACGGCAATACGATCCTGGGAGACAGCGACAATGGGCTTCCTGCTATCGATGCCTCTGATTATGTGTATAATTTTATACTTTGCAGTATCTGCCCTGTCAAATTATCCAAGGCAGGTCTCTGTTACAACCCAGAAAAAAACAGCATCGAGGACTGTATGCGAGACTGGCTGGTGCAGCCGCCGGAAAATGGTTTTTTATTTCCCGCCTTTAACGACCGCAATACCGACATACATAATCTTCTCTATTTTGCCAAAAATGCTGATGATACGGATATCGATTTTTCCTATGACCTACTGGGTTGCACCTTTCCGATCCCGGCAAAGGAACAGCGGGAAACATTTACCACCATCGTTGAGGAATCTCTCGGTACCACCTGCGATTATGAAGTGGTAAGAAACATACACGAAAATCTAAATGAAATGATCACTGAGAACAAAGAAAATCCGGAACCTCTGGAATTAGACCGGGAGGATGTAAAAAAACTGCTGACAGCCAGCGGCGTTCCAGAGGAAAAAATGGAGACCTTTGAAGAGAAATTTACTGAAAATGTAGGAGAAGACCACAAACTGGTAGCCGATAATATTGCCAATGTCAGAAAATTTGAGTTAAAAACCCCAGATGTAACCATTCAGGTCAATCCGGGGCGAACAGATCTCATCGACACAAGGATCATCGATGGCATCCCTTGTATCGTCATTGAATGCAATGACCAGGTGGAGGTCAACGGAATCCGTGTGGCGAATCCACAGTAAGCTCTCTTTTCAATATTTTATTCCTGTTAATTATCTGCTGGCTCTCACTCATAAGCCAGCAGATAAACCCGTCCGATACTGATAGTATGTTTTTGGCAAAAAACCCTTACTATCAGATTTTTATATCCAAACCTTCTTCTATCATAATCCTATCAATAAGCTGCTGTACCTCTTCCCGGATTACAGGTGTTTCTGTCTCTTTCGTTTCTTGGTTTTCTTCCTTCTCTTTTGCCTCTTCTGCCTTTTTCCCTAACTGTTCCTCAAGTTTTTCCGCCTTTTCACGAACTTTTTTGCGAGTTTTCTCAATGTGTTTCTCAGTATTTTTCTTCGTCTCTTCCTGAATCTTTTTATTCAGCCGGTCATCACGGCGCGTAAAAGCAAAATGATAATGATTGCCCTCTTCATCCACATACCAGTGGCTGGTCCGCTCCACACAACCGCCAAGGGAATTGTAATACGCATTTGCTGTTCGTTCTGCCCGCTCAATATCCTTTAATTTCTGTGTGTACTGCGCTGCCGCCTCCGGGTCCTTCTGCATTTTCTCCAGAAGTTTGGGATTTACCGTAATGACCCCCGCCCTTTTGTCTCTCTGCATATTAAGGGCAGAGCCAATCTCCAGCTTCGTATATGGCACCTGGTTCTGTAAGCTTTTGAGATATTCCTCGTTATCTGTTCCTTTCGTCGTCACCGTCTTCTCCATTATGATCCCAGATGTTCTGTAAACATCGCCTGTTTTCTTCTGTTTATCAGTCTCCCCTTCCTTTTTTTGCATTACAGAAATACCCTCATATACATTGTTATAAGTTCCTATACTTGAAATAGCCATAATAATCCTCCTTGTCTGTAATGAACACGCCGCTTTTGCACGCATCACCATATATGAAAATCAGATCCATTTAAAAAGAAGTGTCATGAATCTGGCATCATTGTTCTGGTAGGAAAGCCGCAACAGCCCTTCCCCTTGCTTTCTGTCGACATACACAGCGTTCCCACCGCCTCCGATTCCTGGCATTTTTATAAAACCGCCAAATAAAATAAAATAAGAATCCAGATGAATTTCCTGCTCTTCAAAAATCTGGTTCATTGCCCTCTGGTCCACCATCACCTCTTTTTGGCCGATTTCAATGGCTTGATACAGAGCAGCTTTATTATTGATCTCCACAAATTCATTTTCATCACTGAGAATCAAAATTTCCTTATGTTCCGTATAGTTCGGATAAGAATTCTGGTGAATCAGACAAAACAACCCAAGTACTGCCACAATCCCACCGACACAAATGGCAAATACCCTTTGCTTTTTGTATGGTCGAAATTCAGTGATGCGGGTAAATCGTTTTTTCGTAATCTGGTATTCTCTTGTTTCGGCAAATGCTGCCCCTGGATTTAAGGTTTCTGCTCGAAGCAGTGACATGCTTTTCAATAATAATTTCCCATATTCGTACGCGCTTTTGCCGCTTTTCTGGATGGTCACCTGATCACAGATATCTTCCAGATCCTGCCGTACTGCTTTGGTACATAAAGTTAAAAATGGATTCATCCACAAAAGGCTGCACACAATGTCCCACAGAAAATACAACCACAAATGCCCGAGACGAATATGTGTCCGTTCATGTAAATAAACAAGCTGCAATTCCTCTGGCAAAAATGTTTCTGTCATAATTGTGGGCAAAACAATCCGATAATGGATCAGTCCTGTGGCAAAGGGAGAAAATGAAAAATCTCCCACCCACACCTTATACCCATTCAAATCCCATTTTTTCATACCAGAAACAAAATTATTTACGCGCCTGCGCCGGATAAAAATAACCATTGCCGTTACAAGCATTCCTGCCAGATAACCATATCGCACCCAAGCAAACTGCATACATGCGTGATTCCACCACCAAAACATACGAACCATCCAAGATGTTTGATAAAATAATCTCAACCGCCCCACAAAGGGAATGACCAAAAATAAGGCCCAGCACATTCCTTTCAAAAAGCATCGGTTTTTGAAACAAGTAT
Organism: Eubacteriaceae bacterium; assembly: GCA_910575665.1. Classification (GTDB taxonomy): domain Bacteria; phylum Bacillota; class Clostridia; order Lachnospirales; family Lachnospiraceae; genus Eubacterium_F. The sequence continues at coordinate 54,591 of CAJTFB010000011.1, read as the reverse complement.
GCCGCAGGATCTGTACTACCGCCAGGGCTGCAAAAGAAACCAGTACACATCTGCCAAGCTGTATCGAATAATAAACAACAAAACAATTCAGATATTCCAGAAATCTTCTTCCGGTTTCCAGCACAGCTATTCTTCACCCTTTCTCTTGTTCTCTTCCAACAGCGCTTCCAGTTCCTTAATCTGTTCTTCAGTGAGCGAAGCACTCTGCAAAAGCGAAGCGATCGCCCCTGTTTGGCTTCCGGCAAAATAACATTCTACAAACCGTCTGCTCTTTTCTCTTCTGCACTCTGCCCTGCTCTTCCTGGAAAAATAGTGATACACTCTTGTATCCTTTTCATCAACTACATAATCAACCAGTTCCTTCTGACACAGTCGGTTGAGAAGAACCCGGACCATTCTGGAAGTCATATTGTGCTCTCCCAAACGTCTAATAATCTCAGAAGATGGGAGAGGTGCCCCACTCTCCCAAAGCACTTCCATCACCCGCCATTCACTGTCACTTGGTATCTTATCCTCTTTTGACATTTGAATCCTCCTGTCATTCTCTTTCAATGGTGTCACTTTGTATATCGGATAACAAGCATTAATAATTAACACTTGTTAATTTATTATTTCCAAAACTTTTTATACCTGTTGCCACTCTGGCTGTTTAAAAGAGGCCAGTAGCTCTCCCTACTGACCTCTTTTTATCTTAATAGAAAAGTTCTCGATTTGCGGAGCAAAAGAATGGCCGAAGGCAATTCTTTAGAGGTGCGCGGTTTTCAGCCGCACCTTTTTTATAAACTCCACTCTTCTATTTTTTCCCAATATAATAACTTTCTTCTGGTCCCAGATGAGATGCCGCTACAGGCGCTTCAGATACCACCAGTTTCTGCAGGACAAATGCTGGATCCATAGCATAGATACGAATCGTATTGACACCGGCATTTAACACCACTTCACTCTGGGTCTTTCTTCCATTTGCCTCAACATCCTTTGTCCATGAGCCACTGTACTCACCTGCCTTGAAGGTTGCCGGATCCACCGTATTGAGCTTTTCTGCTTTTCCTCCATTTACAGATACTCCATAATAGATTCCCACGTCTTCACGCAACAGATTGTTGGATGGCGCCGTATAGGAGGTCAGTTGGTAGGTGCCTGCCTTCTCCACAGAAACAAGGTATTCTACCCAGGCTGCATCTTCTGGAACAGAAGCCGTTTTTACATCCGTCGGTAAAGCTTTTAAGGATTCTCCAGTTTTCCCATATTTATGGATAACGGAAATCTCTGTTCCATTAGTTCCCTTGCCGCTCTGGCTGAAATGCCCAGGCAGTATCGACGCATATCCATTGGCATAAATAAACGTATTCGCTGCCAATCCATCCGTATTGATCTTTCTCGTCTTCACCTGAATCGTTACAATCTGAGTACCGCTCTGGATCTGAACCGTTCCTGCAGCCTCTGGATTTTTGCTCCAGTCAACAGATACTTGGAAACTATCCTGCATCTCCACCTGTCCAGAAGTCTTAGATACCTGAATCCAGTCGGCGGAGCTCTTCACCGAATAATCCAGTGGATTTTCTCCCATATTCGCTAAAGTTACCGTATAGGTTTCCTTTCCAGTACTGGTAAATTCATCCAACTGGCATTCTCCCTCCCGATAAGCTTCTGCCTGATTTTCAAGGGTGACAGAAAGCCCCGTTTGGTCAGATTCCCTCAGCCACTTTGCTGTTGGATATTTCCATCCATCAGAGTTCCAAGTAACATAACCTACATGTGGAGAACTCATCATATTTTTCCATTTATCCCCCACACCTGGCATATCATTATTGTATGTATTCTGTAGATCTTTATCCTGCTGAATGGAATCTTCCACAAGTGCCGCATACAGATTTGCATTCATGCTGCCAAGGTCATAAAAATATTTGTTCAGTCCTTTGCCAATCTGCATTTTCGCTACAGCCGCCGCTCCCACTACAGGGTAATAGATCAGTTCAAAATATGCTGCCTGATGGCTTTCTGGAATCACATCCTTATACTCCTCTGCCAACTGCTCCATCTTCTGGACACGATCCAGCACTCTGACTGCTTCGTTATAATTGGAAACATTGTACGTATTCGCACTTATTACTTCCGGTTTACAGGATCCATGAAGCCACGTGTACTCCTGGATCAGAAAACGAAGGTCCTGAACCTGCTGTTCTTCAAGAGAAGAACCAAACTGCTGTCTTACCCAGCGGTTCATATATTCTTCGGTCCGGTTCAGTCCATTTTTTCCCCAGGTATCGTAATCATATGCCAAATCCAGGAAATAAGATATATTCATTTCCATCGGCTTAAGATCTCCTACATTGACGATCCAGATATCATCGATGCCATGTTCATATGCCATGGTCATCTGTTCCCATACCTTATTGAGCTCCACGGTATTAATCCACTCATAAGAAGTCGGTCCACCGTGATAGTCAAAGTGGTAATACATCCCCCAGCCGCCGGGACGGTTTATCGTCTCCTGGTCAGGAAGAGTACGCATATTACCAAAATTATCATCACAGAGCATAATCGTTACATCATCCAGAACATCCCACTTCTTAAGTCCCTCGGCTTTCTCAGTTCCATGCCAGAACTTTTCTACCTCTTTGTATACGGTTAATACCTGTGGTGCCTCTGACAGGTCATTTTTCTCCAGTATATTTTTCTGAACGGTAATGACTTTTTTCAGAAGCTCGATATTCTCCTCGTCGGTTCCGGAAAGTGCGGAATCCGCCTCTCCACGCATACCCAGAGTATATACATTTTCAAAGGCCATATTTCTTTTTACGCCGTCCTGCCAGAACTTTGTGATGGCCTCTTCGTTAGTATTAAAATTCCATTTATTGCTGTTACCGTATTTTTTGTATATTCTCTGCCACTCTACACCGGCACGACACAGCGGCTCATGATGGGAGGTGCCCATTACAATACCGTACTTGTCAGCAAGTTCTGCATTGGCAATTTTACTGGATTTACCATCTTCACTGAAATTATTGGACCACATCGCTGGCCACAGATAATTTCCCTTGCAGCGCAGTATTAATTCATATACATGCTTATAAAATTCTTCATTATAGCCTTTGAATTTTGCATTCACCCATCCTGTCAAGGAAGGCGCCTCATCATTCAGGAATATTCCGCGGTATTTTACCGATGGCTCCTTTGACGTCACATTCAATTCAGAAGCTTGCAAAACAATGCTGTCCTTTTTATCCGGCACAGCATCTGCCCAGAAAATCCAAGGCGAAACACCGATCAGTTCAGAAATATGATAGAGTCCGTAAATGGTCCCCCGCTTATCGCTTCCCACCACGACAAGACCTCTTTCAATCCCCGGTGACGGCTGATCTACGATCTGAATCTTGTAAGTCTCTCTCTTGCCCTGAATAGCCGATACATCCAGCTTACCAGCTGCAATCAGCGAATCGATGACTTGATTGTTCCCAATAGAACCTGCATAAATAGCAGTTCCCATAATATCACCAGGATCTGTGACGACATCAGGTCTGCATTCACTGGTTAAAACCTGCTCAATATCGCCGGCAAAAGAATCCGCTACAAGACTTAACCCTTCGTAATCATCCCCTGTATCATCTATGTAGATCGAAACATAGCCAAATCCCTCTGCCAAAGTAAAAGGTTTCTGTGGCAGCGGAGTTGGATCCGTTACAGGCGGAGCAGAATTTGTGATCTGTGGTGGAGCCGCAGTAACTTTGCTGTCATCCGACGTTTTTACCACAGTAACTGTACAAACCCCCTTAGCTCCCCTTCCATCCGCAGCATAGGCTGTGATTTTGACGGTTCCTGTCTTTTTCGCTGTCACAACACCCTTACTGGTCACTTTGGCAACCGATGTATCCGAACTCAGAAATGTCACGTTCTTCACAGTAGCATTTTTCGGCGATACTGAAGCTTTCAACTGCAACTTCTGTCCTTCCCGAAGTGTCGCATGTTTCTGATTCAGCGCCACCTTCTTTGCCTTTTTAAATGCTTTAAATACAGAAACTGTCACTTTGACACTCTTCTTTGGCTTAGTCTGGCTGGAAATCGTGATCACCGCTTTTCCTGCCTTCTTCGCTTTAAGTTTTCCTTTTTTGTCTACAGAAACCACCGCTTTTTTATTGGAGCGGTAGGTTATTTTTTTACTCATTCCTGCTGGTTTCACTTTCACTTTGAGAGAGAATGTCTCTCCCTTTTTCATTCCCAGCGTCTTCACCACTGGTTTAGACAGCGTAATGCTCTTTACTTTCTTTTTCGCCGCATGTGCTGCTTCTGGTACAACTACCGCTGTCGCCATGACAACAAGTGCTATAACCGCTGCCAGTACACGCCGCAGTCTATAACTGTGATATTTCACAAAATCATCTCCTTCTCTTTTTGTTTATTGTACAATATCCACAATAAAATCACGATTGCATTTCTTTGAAAAGTGATTGCAAATATTGGTCTTTTATAAAACACTTATAGTCGTTTTTCCAACGCATTCACCACTGTCTCCAGCACTTTGATTCTGGCAAAATACTTAGAGTTGGCCTCCACCACGATCCAAGGAGCATCTTCCGTGGAGGTACGGACGATCATTTCGTCCACGGCTTTTTCGTATAAATCCCATTTTGCCCGGTTTCGCCAGTCCTCATCGGTGATCTTCCACTGCTTTTCTGGTGTGTTTTCTCTCTCCCGGAATCTGCGCTCCTGCTCTTCCTTGTCAATGTGAAGCCAGAACTTCAATACAATGTAACCGGCATTCGTAAATTGCTCTTCCATATTGTTGATCTCGCTGTAAGCGCGGCTCCATTCCTGCTCTCTGGCAAATCCCTCAATGCGTTCCACCAGAACCCTGCCATACCAGGTACGGTCAAAGATCGCCATGTGTCCGGCTTTTGGTATCCGCTCCCAGAATCTCCACAGATAATGATGTGCCTTTTCTATATCGTTGGGCGCCGCCACAGGAACCACTTCATATCCTCTCGGGTCCATGGCCTGGGTAAGTCGCTTGATGGCTCCGCCCTTTCCCCCAGCATCCCAGCCCTCAAATGCAAGAATAACCGGAACCCTTTTCAGATACATTTTATTATGAAGAGCAAGAAGACGCTTCTGCAATTCTTTTTTCTTTTTCTTATATTCTTCCCGTTCCATGGTCTTACTTAGATCGATTCCTTGCAATACACCATTTCGGAATCTCTCCACATCGGACATTGCTCCATTATTCCCGGCGCCCTTTTTATCTGCTTCTATGGAAAGAGGCTCTTCCACTCCTCTCACCGCACGTTCCATTCTTTCTACCATTGTAGTAATTATTTTACAGGTGGCATACTGTTTATCTGTGGCCTCCACCACGGTCCAGGGTGCCTTCGCTGTATCGGTATGAACCAGAACCCGGTCATATTCTTTCAGGCATTTTTCATAGTTTTTGTTGTTTGCTATATCTTTTTCTGTAACTCTCCAGCTGGTCTCATTATTTTTTTCCAGTTTCTCCAGTCTCTTTTTCTGCTCCTGTTTAGAGATCATCAGGAAGAATTTAATGATCAAACAACCGTCCTCTGTCAGCATTTCCTCAAAATCCAGCACTTCCTTTTCTGATATAATCTGCTCGTACACTCCCTTATACCAGCTCTGGTCAAAGATGTGCATCCTTCCCTTTTCCGGCGTCTTTGTGAAATACCGCCAGAAATAGGGGCGCATCACTTCATCTTCCTTATCCCTGCCCACAGTAAACACCTTAAAACCGCGGGGATCCAAAGACTGGATCATACGGTTTATCATCGTCCCCTTTCCCGCCGCATCCAACCCCTCAAATACGACCATGACCGGAATCTGTTTCTCCTTGCACGCCCGCTGCAGCTCCCCAAATCGCACCTCCAGCTGATCCATCTTCTCATCGTATTCTTTCTTTTGCATTGACTTGTTTACATCAATCTGCCCCAACATAACGATCGACCTCCAATTCACATAAATCATAGGAAACGAAAAATCTTTCCTCCGCCTCCCATACCCCGATATTTCTATCTACTATTATAAATCATAAATTCATTTTTTCATACTGTTTTCGTAAGAATCAATATATTTTTTTACTGCCTTTTATGACTCGACGGCGCCTATGTATCTCTTTTTTGAAAGTTTATCAGTATAATTGTTTGTCAGGCAGACCAGAACCTATGTAAGAAAACGATTGCTCTATCTTATTCTTACATAGTTGATACATATTTAGCGGCGCCATATATTCAATATCTCTGCCAAATTGGATCTCGTTGGGCAATTGACAAAAGATCAAATAATCCATCTGTTGCTATATCAATTCTTAAGAATGTTAATTATATAATTTTCCCAGGCCAATCACATTTTATATCTCTTGTATATGCTGGTGCCCATATACAAGCACGACCAAATTGTATTCCAAACGTAGTACATTCAACATAGGCTCGTCAAATTGAAAATCCCAGCCAATGACACGGGGATTATCCACACCGCAGTGACGGGCAATAGAACGTACTCTGTTGATAGCGTCGCCTTCTGGAACACAGCTTACAACGGCATGTTTAATATAGCGAAAAGCGGAAACGGTCTCCACACGCAAATTTTCGTACGCTTCGCCACAAGTGACCATTTCATCACGGAACAAGTAGTACGTCCCGTACAGGAGATGCCAAGAACCCAGACTTTTCTGATAAGAATAAAATATGTACAGATTTTTTGTCGGTTTTACGTATCTTTTTATAAATGATCCGTAAGCCGCTCTCCGTACAGGACAACCAGCTGGTTCAGCACCTGATCCCAGTTCCGGTATCTCTGCGTCCATTTCTTTGTTATATTCTGGCTTGCCAGATACAGCATCTTTTCCAGGGATGTGTCGCTTGGGAATACGCTTTTTGTCTTGGTTACTTTCCGGTACTGGCGGTTCAGCCCTTCTATGATATTCGTTGTATACATGATCCGGCGGATGTCAAGGATGTCCTTGAAACTGTCCCGTAGGAGGGAGTAGACGTCTGTGACGCTGTTTAAGTTGTTTTCTGAGATAATCTGTCGAATCTGTTCCTTTGCTACTGGCATAAAAACACTCCTTTTCGATAAAAATTTCCATATCTTGATTTTTACCAAAAAGGAGCCATTTATTTCCAGAAACACAAATTTATTTACACTACCTAATGGAAGCAAACTTTTCATTTCTTTTTCCACATGTGCGAAATGGTGTCCTGTGGAATCTAAAAAACATTTTCTAAATACATTAAAACTTAATGTTTTGAAACACCTCCATTTTAGAAAATGTACATTATAGACTTCTCTATTTTGTTGAATTAATCTTTCTAAAATACTCAATATATCTTCATCGGATACAAATCTACCTATTTTTGTTGTTTCGGAAGTCCGTAAAAAACCTGTAGCATATGGAAAAATAGTAAATATAAACATTCTTATTTCAGTTCAATTTTCCATTGATCACCTTCACAAATATATTGAAATTCATTTAAATTATCATCTAATATTACTTGAAGTATCTCATAAAAATCACCTACTAAATTCACATTGGATAATTCTTCCCTTCTTACCCAATGCATATTCCCTTCCGATGAAGAAGTAAGTTTTCCTTTATATTTATCTGCTTTAAAAAGGAAAACAATATACCGCCCATCTTCTATAGGAAACTGTTTTACTCCACAAAGTTTTGGATTTAAAATTGTTAAGCCTGTTTCCTCTTTCATTTCACGTACTACGGCATGAACAATCGACTCTCCATTTTCAATATGTCCACCTGGTAAGGTATAGCCTTTCCAATCTTCTTTTACTCTATCCTGCAACAAATAAGCATCTTCACTGTGTACTAAACATAATACTGTCAATTCAACTCTTTCAGTTCGTTCCATAACCTATCCCTCCAACAAATAAGCATCTTCACTGTGTACTAAACATAATACTGTCAATTCAACTCTTTCAGTTCGTTCCATAACCTATCCCTCGCTTTACATGTTCTGCTATTTAACTCAAAATATTATAACAGCTTCTGTACTCATCTTGAAACAAAAATCACATGTAGATCTACCACGGGGTATGTTTAACAATGGCAATTACATTCTCCGGGCTGGCGCCCTTTATCCTGCTCGCAACGCCTCGGCACTTTACAGTGCCATAGTGCTGTCCCAGCACTTTTACGTGGCTGGCGCCACATTGAAATCAAAAAAACACCATATTATTGTACAAGCACAAATATGGTGTTTTTACGATTTCAGCGTTGCTTGTAGCTTAACGCTTGTTGTAGTTAATCAGGCAGCCTTTGAGGATGATCTCTCGTTCGTCATCTGTTAGGGCGCCGAGATGGAGTTCCATCTCCTTCATGCCTTTATTTGCTACATATGCCTTTACAGTATCGTTTTTCTCAACAATTGCTTTTTTAATATCTTTTACAAAGATATAATCGTCTTTGTCAAATGGGAGTTCACCGTCAAATACAAAGGGCAGCATTCCCCAGTTGATCAGGTTGGAGCGGTATCTCTTAGTAGCGTATTCTCTGGCAATATTTGCCATGCCCCCCAGCACTCGCTGGCAGCTCGCCGCCTGCTCTCTGGCGGATCCATCTCCCGGTTTAACTGCGAAGATCACGCTTCCGATCTCTGTCTCCTCTGGTTTTACATCGAACTTTTCTGCCACGGCCGCATACACCTGTTTCAGTTCTGGATCCAATACATAGATATCTTCGCCGGCGAGACGGGCTTTTTCTGCCTTCTGTACCTCTTTTGCCTTTCCTACATAAGCTGGATCTTTTCTGGAAAGAGTAAACTCTGCCAGTCCCAGAGGATTGGAACGGTAGGATGAGGTCTCTCCTGACGGGATCAGCTCGTCGGTTGTGGTGACCGGATCATGAATCATGGAAACTGCCTTCAAAAGCACATTGTCTGTCAATGGGAACATCTCCGGCCAATCCACGATATTCGGACCAAACTTGATCTCCACCGAAGGATCTGCCTTTCCGACGCCATTGTAGACACGGTTCTCATAAATGGACTTGTCAAAGAAATATTTTGGCTTATTGAAATTCACATCAATATCCGTAGCCGCGGTCAGGTATCCCTGGTTTGCGGCGGTCGCTGCGATAGAGCGGGCATCCATAAGGGCAACGGAAGCGATCTGGCCGCTTGTCACCTTAGAGCCTTCGCGGTTCGGGAAGTTACGTGTAGAGTGACGGATACTCAGTCCACGGTTGCTTGGCACATCTCCGGCGCCAAAACATGGTCCACAGAAAGCCGTCCTCACGGTGGCACCTGTCGCCATCAGGTCTGCGATGGAACCGTTTTTCACAAGCTCCATAAATACCGGCTGGCTTGCCGGGTATACACTCAATGAAAATTCATCGGCACCAATATATTTTCCACGGAGAATGTCTGCCGCATCGCAAATATTTTCAAATCCACCTCCGGCACATCCGGCGATAACTCCCTGCTCCACATACAATCTGCCGTCGTGAATCTTATCTGTCAGTGTAAAGTCGATATCTTTATTGTTGTCCAGACTCACCAGCGCCTTCTTTTCCACATCCCGAAGGATATCTTCCAGATTGCTGTTTAACTCCTCGATGGAATATACATTGCTAGGATGGAATGGCATGGCGATCATCGGCTTGATAGCGGACAGATCTACCTCGACCACACCATCGTAATACGCCACTTTCTCCGGCGCAAGCTCTGCAAAATCCTCGCTTCTTCCATGAATATCATAGAATTCTTTTACCTGGCTGTCCGTTCTCCAGATGGAAGACAGGCAGGTGGTCTCTGTGGTCATTACATCCACACCGATACGGTAATCCACACTCAGGTTGTCAATGCCGTCACCGATAAATTCCATCACTTTATTATTTACATAACCATTTTCAAATACTGCGCCAATGATAGCAAGGGCGATATCCTGAGGACCCACTCCCTTTTGCGGCTTTCCGGTCAGATGGATGGCTACCACTCCCGGCATCGGAATGTCATAAGTCTGCTCCAGAAGCTGTTTTACGATCTCCGGACCGCCTTCTCCCATCGCCATGGTTCCCAAAGCTCCATATCTTGTATGGCTGTCAGAACCAAGGATCATTTTTCCGCCTCCGGCGAGCATTTCCCTGGCAAACTGATGAATCACTGCCTGATGAGGCGGCACATAGATTCCGCCGTATTTCTTTGCACAGGAAAGACCGAACACGTGGTCATCCTCATTGATCGTTCCTCCTACCGCACAGAGACTGTTGTGGCAGTTCGTCAGCACATAGGGCACCGGAAATTTCTCCAGCCCTGAAGCTCTTGCTGTCTGCAAAATTCCCACAAAGGTAATATCGTGAGAAGTTAATTTATCAAATTTTATTTTAAGCTGCTGCATGTTGTCCGATGTATTGTGTGCATTTAAAATGCGATATGCCATCGTCCCCTTTGCAGCCTCCTGCTTGTCTGTTTTTACGCCTGTCCTGCTTTCCACTGCAGCGGCTGCTTCACTGCCATCGGGAATCAGTTCATTTCCGTTGACAAGATACGCTCCGCCGTCATATAACTTTATCATCTTATCTCTCCTTTCAAAATGCGTTCCTTTATTCACCCATCTCGATTCAATATTATACTTCTTATCCTTTTATTTTGCAAATAAAATTTAAAAATACGACAACTCTAAAAAACAATATTGTAATTTATTATAATTTGTTGTACAATATTTAAGAAATTAATGTTACAGAACCGTTTTTGCTAACGGAGTGAGGTATTTTATGCGACATATTATGAATGCTCTGGATCTGTCGGTAGAGGAACTGGACAATCTGATCCTTCTTGCCGAACAGATTATGGAAACACCGGAAAAATATACCGAATGTTGTAAAGGAAAAAAGCTTGCAACTTGTTTTTACGAACCAAGTACACGAACAAGACTTAGTTTTGAAGCCGCTATGCTGAATCTTGGCGGCAGTGTCCTTGGTTTTTCTTCTGCCGATTCGAGTTCTGCTTCTAAGGGAGAAAGTGTGGCAGATACCATCCGCGTCATCTCTTCCTATGCAGATATTTGTGCCATGAGACACCCAAAAGAAGGAGCGCCCCTTGTGGCATCCATGTATTCTTCCATCCCTGTCATCAATGCCGGGGACGGCGGGCACAATCATCCGACGCAGACACTTACTGACCTGCTTACCATCAAAAATCTCAAGGGGCATTTTGATCACTTGAAAATTGGTTTCTGCGGTGACCTTAAATTTGGTCGGACTGTGCACTCCCTGATCGATGCCATGGTTCGTTATCCCGGGGTGGAATTTGTGCTGATCTCCCCTCCTGAATTAAAGATCCCGGATTATCTGCGGAAAGAAACCCTGGATGAAAACCATATTCCTTACCAGGAAGTCAGCGATCTGGATGCCGTTATCGGGGATCTGGATATTCTGTACATGACCAGGGTACAAAGGGAGCGTTTCTTTAATGAAGAAGATTATATCCGTTTAAAAGACAGTTTTATTCTAGACACCTCGAAAATGAAGCTGGCAAGGGAGGACATGCTGGTACTCCATCCGCTTCCAAGGGTAAATGAAATTTCTACAGAAGTAGACAACGATCCCAGGGCGGTATATTTTAAACAGGCACAATACGGTGTATATATACGAATGGCGCTGATCCTGACTCTACTTCAGATCAAGATCTGACAGAGAAATTTTTCACATATTATCGACGGGAGGTAACTTTATATGTTAAATATCGGTGGACTGAACCAAGGTGTCGTGATCGACCATATCAAAGCAGGACATGCCATGGAGATCTATCAGTACCTGAACCTGGAAAAACTGGACTGCAGTGTAGCAATCATTAAAAATGCGAAAAGCAATAAAATGGGAAAAAAGGACATTATAAAAATAGAAGGCCCCCTCCGGGTGGACCTGGATATTCTCGGTGTTCTGGACGAACACATAACGATCAATATCATTGAGAATGACAAAATCGTGGAAAAACGGACGCTGACGCTGCCGGATATCGTCACAAATATTATAAAATGTAAAAATCCCCGCTGCATTACATCCATCGAACAGGAGTTGCCCCATCGCTTTAAACTCACAGACAAAAAGAACCGAATCTACCGCTGTCTATACTGTGAACAGAAATTCAAAGGGCAGTTTAAATGAATTCTGGTGAGACTCGGGAACTTTTTCTGTAAAGTAAAGAAATAACTGGTCTTCTATGATAAAATAAAAATCATAGGAGGCCTTTTATTAAAAGCTGCTTTGCTATATTATATAGAGCCTTTTTCTGTGTTCATATTACTACCAGAAATAAACAGGAGTCCAACTCGTTACACTCGTTGAACTCCATTTATCAAAAGGTTTAATAATTATTTTATATAGTTACTAATAAAAATTTCTCAGGTATTTAGTATTTCTTAGTATGCACCAATGATCCAACGATTACCAGCACCCTTGATAAAATACCATGCAAGGTCATTTACATCCTCTAACTCATTAGCTTCTGTCATTAATTCCGCAATTTTGTCCATATTAAGGCTCTGATCTAATACTTCTTTTTCCATAATTGTAATATCTCCTTTACATCTAATGTTTTATTATTAAACCTTTTAATCATTAATAATATTTGAGAAAAATGCAATTGTATAAGCTATAGTAAACAAGATGTTAATAACTCTGATAATACTTATTAACTTACAATTATTTTTTGCATCCTTTTTCTCTGCTCTATTCAAAAAAGTTATTAAAATTTTATAGCCGTCGGAATTCATTAATGGAATCATATTATACACAATGGTTACAGACATATATGTAGAAACTGCCATAAGCACATTAATATTGAAAATACATCCCATCACATATGTTCCAACATTCATTATAAGACTAGCCATTAATCCGCCTGAATGTATATACAACTTTTGGATTTTATCAAGCATATAAATTTCATTAATCTGTACATAAAAAGACGGAAATATGTAATTAAATTTGAAGCCTATCTTGTTCGCCTTTCTTCCACTTATATATAACATATATAGATGCCCAAGTTCATGAAATATTATAAATATGAACAAATAAATCAACAATGCAGCGATAAATTTCCCTGATAAAACTTTATCTATTATCGACGCAGCTACAATCATATGTATATTCATCATTGTTAATGCAATAAACACAACCCAATAAATACACAGAAGAACAAACGAATGATAGGTTTCCTTTATATCCCATGATATTTTTTCAAAATTGTTACAGTTGCTATCATTAACAGGAACTTCATAATACCTTCCAGTGGTCTTATCCTTTATAGTCATACAGGTCGTTCCATCTGATATTATTTCATTTTTTGTATCTTCATACTTATAAAATTTTATTTTCATAATATTCTACGACACTTGGCGTTATCTTTGAAATATTATCACTATCAGAAAATATAGCCTTGCATATTTCACATGTATTTACATATTTCTTTTCTGATAAATCCAAGCCCAACCTTTCTTCAAACCACATTAACCCTTCTCTTTTAATTATGTATAATAGACCATTAGTTTCTATATTATGCGCAATTTCAGCTAAAGACTGCTTTCTTATATTGCCTAATCTCAACCCTGTTTCAAAAACCATTGGTGAACAACATGGATAGACATATCCATCATGATGTATAGCAATCTCCCATTGGAAAGCTGGACAACGTTTAGATATCATATTGCTTTCATGCACATATAATTCTGTTTCATCTATATCATTAGCATTACCTGTCCTGCAAACTGGCATTATTCCAAGTTGAATACCAAAGACTGCCTCACCCAGTTCTTCAACAAGATTAAGATTATGTCTGTTTTTATCTACGGTGATGTTTAATGCTGCCTTTATGTTGACTGCCTTGATTGCCATTAATGCATTGGATATGTATTGGGGTGGAATATATTCTTTATGATAATCGTCATAACTAAGCGTTATAATATCCAATCCGCAGTTTTTTAGTTCTTTAGTTATACTTAAGGCATTCTCCAATTTTTTCCCCCAAAAACCATTTGTAATAAGAGAAACAGTCTTTGGGAAGCCATGACACTTTCTTACTATTTCTTTAACCTTTTCATATCTTAACAGAGGTTCTCCCCCTGTTATTGAAACAGATGTAATATTTTTATTTGATTCTATAAAATCTAAAATCCCATCAATTTCTTTATCACTTAAACATTCTGATGAATCTGGTGTGCATGAAAAACAACAATGCCTGCAACTTGCTGTACATTTTGCACCAATATTTATATCTACCGAATTACTCATATCAACTTTATAATCCTTTTATTATCCATTTTTTCGAAGTACCAAATATAATTATCAGAGCAACAACAATTAAAAGTCCAAATCCAATAACTGGATCTGTAAATTCTGCTGCTTGCACAGATATCCCCTGACTAAAATATTTTTCAACATAGCTATATAACGAATTTGAGGCATCAAATACCGCAAAATACTTACATATACCACCAAATGATACAATGACGATTGAGCTAATCCAATATATAATACTTATTCCAAGTGACATTAATAGACTTTTAAATATAAGGGAGATTGCTCCAACCACAATAAAATACTGAAACACTACCACTGTATAAAGCAAAAGACATGGTAGAAAATATTTGAAAGAACTAAATAGTGCACCAACAATTAGCAGTCCTCCAGCAATACATATAATCTCTTCAAAAAATAGTATTGTTATCTTAATCAAATAGTATTTTAAAACATTAATTTTAAAACACGTGTAAAAAATAGTATTTCTATCCTTATAATCCTTATTGAAAAAATATGAAGTTACAAAACCGAAAAGCAGAAAACCGAACTGCGTAAAAACTGTATATGTGCTGAACATATAATAATCATACTTGATAGTTGTTATATGCTCCAAACTAAAAGGGAGCGCCCACCCCATCACAAAAGCTGCTGCAGTTACTGTCATAAGATATATAATTGTTTTATTATGTATGCTTCTTTTAAATTCTAGATAAAACACTAGTTACCTCCATTAATATATAAGTCTATCAATTCTTTTCTGTTACTATATTTCTTAATATCGTAATCTTCAAAAAGATAGTACTCTCCATCCATGTTATTTAAATCTGACAAATTATGGGTTATGTTAAGAATTACCTTTTTAGGATTCTTCTTTATATAAGCATTAAATAAGTCATAAATTTCGTTTGAAGTTGTTTTATCCAAGGCATTTGTAACTTCATCAAGTATAATAATATCTTTATCAAATAGCAGAAATACGATTATCTTGATTTTTTGTCTTTGCCCATCGCTCAGCTTCTTAAGTATCGTCTTTTCATCTATATTAGATATGTTTAAAATCCTGCACAAGCGTTCCACCTTATCCCTGCCAAACTTCTTTATCAGCACTTTTTTCAATTCGTTAAAGGTTATATCTTCAGGAACATTCGAATAGCTACCTATAACAGTAATATTTTCATTGTCAAACATGAGACTCTTTGCAAATAGCGATTTTCCCACACCATTTTTCCCAAGAATATGATTTATTTTTCCATCTGAAAATTCAATATTTACGTCAGTCAATAATTTTTTGTTCTTAATGCTTAAATTAAAATTACTTAGCTTCAATATCTTTCCCTCACTATAATTTTAAAATTATTTTGATTCTAACATAAATTGGTAAATATGTCAATAATTATCAAAAAAAAGAAAAATTTTGAAATACTTTGCACAAATAAAACCTCCAAACTGTATAAACTTATCTTATATCAGTTTGGAGGTTTACGCATATTTGGGGATAATTCCCTATGTACGCATTATTTCTTTAATCTAAAAATTCCACGGAACCATTGTCAATATGATATACCGCACCACATACCTTTAATCCATCGTTATCCACTTCATGAATACCAAGGCTTTCTTTGATGATAGACACGCTTCTCTCAACATTTAAGCAGCATGCGCGGTATTCGTCCTTCTCCCCGCCGATCGCCTTGCGGATCTCATCCGTGATAAACTTGGTATAACCATCCGGCTCCTGGTGAAGCGCTGCACCAACGGCACCACAATGGCTGTGGCCCAGCACTACTACCAGTTTGGTTCCAAGGTGGCCCGCCGCATACTCGACACTGCCGAGCTGGTGATTATCCATAACATTTCCAGCCACACGGATGACGAACAATTCACCGATGCCTGCGCTAAAAATACTTTCAGGAATAACCCGGGAATCCGAACATGTTATCACGATGGCATAAGGACTCTGTCCCTCATCGCAAGTAACCTGCCTGATCTGCGGAGATACATCTCCTGGATTTGTCATCGCTGTCAGATAACGTTTATTTCCCTCTATCAGTTTATCCATTGCCTCCGCTGCTGTTACCTTTTGTTCCTGCATAAATACTATCCTCCATTTCCGTCCTGTGAATCCAGCATGCATACCACGCCTGACCAATTCCACCGGACTCGTTTGTTTTGTGCAGATTATAACATATATTTGGGGATAATTCAATGTTGTTCCTCAAATCTCATACCCCAATGCTCGCAGCATTTTCAGATCCGTATCTATGGATATTCCCATCGTGGTCAGAAAGTCTCCGCTGATGGCCGCATTTGCTCCGGACAAAAAACAGGATCTACCCTTATCCGGCAAGTATTCCCTTCCCGCGGCCAAACGGATAAATACATGCGGAAGGGCAAACCGCAGCAGGGCAATCGTTCTGCGAACCTCTTCTTCCCGGAGGGGCTCCGCCCCTTCAAAGGGGGTTCCCGGAGCCGGATCCAACAGATTTACCGGCACCGAGTCCACCCCCAGCTCCCGTTCATTTACTGCCAGTTCGATGCGGTCCTCCAGCGTCTCACCGATACCGAAAAGCCCGCCGCTGCATACGGCAAGCCCCGCCTCCTTTGCAGCCCGGATCGTAGCCTTCTTCTCCTCATATGTGTGAGTGGTACACATTTTTTGAAAATAAGTTTCTGAACTTTCCAGGTTATTATGTATCATCTGCATTCCTGCAGCCTTTAATTTTTCCAGTTCTTTCCTCCCCAGCAGCCCCAGGGAGCCACAGAGCCGCAGACAGGTTTTCTGCCGAAGCTGGCGCAGAGAATGACAAAGCTCTTCCACATCTTCACTGGGCAGAACTCTTCCCGAGGAAACGATCCCATATGCCATCATCCCCCGGCTGTCCTTTTCCATGGCGTCTTCCAGCAGCCTGCCGGTTCCCAGAAGGGGAAAACGCGGCACTTCGCGACAGGAAGGATTGGTTCCCGACTGGGCACAGAATTTACAGTCTTCCGAACAGGGACCTCCCTTGGCACTGATCACAGCACAAAGATCGAAGGCATTTCCGCAAAAATGCCTTCGAATCTCATCGGCCGCCTGGCAGATCTCCTCCAGCGGTTCCTCTGCCAGACTCATGATCTCCATTTTAGAGCATGCGCCACCCTTATACAGTTTCTTTTGCAATTCCTCTATTCTGCTCATATTGATTCATCACCTTTACTAACGGTCTCGCCATCAGACTCGCCGCCACACATTTCACCGCATCCAACGGAAGAAATGGCGCACAGCCAGTCAAAAATGCCGCCTTCAGAGGCAGTCCTGTCACTGCCACCATCCAGATCATGGCAAAAAGATACATCACCGGTATGCCAATGCAGATCGTGGTCAAGAGATATCTTGGTATGCTGTACATTTTACCTTTTAACAGAGAAATCAGCACCACTGCCACCAGAAAACCTATAAAAAAACCGCCGGTTGGTCCCATAAGATAGGTCAGTCCGCCCTTTCCTCCATTTGCCACCGGTACTCCCGCCGCACAGAGCAGAATGTACACTACAATGGATATGCCGGCTTCCAGCGGGGAAAGCAACAAGGCGATAAGGTTTACCGCCAATGTCTGAAGGCTGATCGATGCCACGGCAAAAGGTAAGGGAATGACAATGTAAGATGCCACGATAAGAAATGCCGTCATCAGGGTAATCTTCGTAATCATTAACGTTCTTTTAGAAATGTTCATAATGTCAACCTCTTTTTTCTTTAAGTTGACATTATAATAACATAGCTTAACAAGAATGTCAACTTATCTTTTTAACAAGTTGACATTTTTACCACTAAAACAATCCCGTGATTTTTCCGTCTTCGTCCACATCGATGTGCTCTGCCGCTGGTACTTTCGGAAGCCCTGGCATCGTCATAACCGTTCCCGTGATCGCCACTACAAAACCGGCTCCCGCCGATACATACACATCGCGGATGTGGATGGAAAAATCTCTGGGGCGGCCAAGCAGTGTGGGATCATCTGACAGGGAGTACTGGTTTTTCGCCATACAAACCGGCATCGTTCCAAAGCCCAGAGCCTCCAGACGATCGATCTGAGCCTGCACCACCTTATCATATATGACCTCTCTCGCCCCATAAATCTCTTTCGCCACCGTCTCCATCTTTTCCCGGAGAGAAAGAGAATCTTCATAAAGGCACTGGAAATGGCTTTCCTCCGTCTCAACGGTCTCCACCACCTTCTTCGCCAGCTCGATACCACCTTCACCGCCCTTCTCCCATACCTGGGACAAAGCAAAACGGCAGCCTCGCTCCTCGCAGAAACTTTTCACATATTCCAGCTCTGCCTCCGTGTCTGTCACAAACTGATTCAGGGTGACCACACAGGGAACATTGTATTTTGCTACATTTTCTATGTGCTTTTCCAGATTCACAATTCCCTTTTTCAGAGCTTCCAGATTTTCCTGCCCAAGATCTGTCTTCGCAACACCACCATTATACTTAAGAGCCCGTACTGTGGCAACCAAAACCACCGCATCCGGACGAAAGCCACCCATCCGGCATTTGATATCAAAAAACTTTTCAGCGCCGAGATCTGCGCCAAAACCTGCCTCAGTAATCGTATAATCTGCCAGTTTTAATGCCGTCTTCGTTCCCCGCATACTGTTACAGCCATGAGCAATATTGGCAAAGGGTCCACCGTGGACGATCGCTGGTGTGTGCTCCAGCGTCTGGATCAAGTTTGGCTTTAATGCCTCTTTGAGAAGCGCTGCCATAGCACCCACCGCATTCAGTTCTTGAGCCGTCACCGGTTCTCCCTCATAATTGTAAGCAACAATAATTCGTCCAAGACGTTCTTTCAGATCACTCATATTCTCCGCCAGACAGAGAATTGCCATAATCTCCGAAGCCACCGTAATAATGAAATGATCCTCTCTGGTGACACCGTCCACTTTTCTTCCGAGGCCAACGGTAATATTTCGGAGCACCCGGTCATTCATATCCTCACAGCGCTTCCAGACAATCTGTTTTGTATCGATGCCAAGGGCGTTCCCCTGATGAATGTGGTTATCCAGCATAGCCGCCAGCAGGTTATTGGCGGAGGTGATGGCATGGAAATCTCCGGTAAAATGAAGATTCAGTTCATCCATCGGAACCACCTGGGCATAACCGCCCCCGGCAGCTCCCCCCTTAATGCCAAAACATGGACCAAGAGAAGGCTCTCTCAGTGCGATGACCGTTTTCTTCCCCAGCTTATCCATCGCCTGGCCAAGACCGACGGTGGTCGTCGTCTTCCCTTCCCCTGCCGGGGTAGGATTGATGGCAGTCACCAAAATCAGCTTGCCGTCCTTTCTGTCCTTGATCTTTTCCCAAAGATCATCCGTCAACTTCGCCTTATATTTTCCATAAAGGTCCAGATCCTCTTCCTGGATATCCAGTTTTTTTGCAACCTCCTGAATCGGCTGAAGTTCCGCTTCCAAAGCAATCTCAATATCTGATTTCATCTTACCTCTCCTTCTGGTGATTTCGTTGCGCGGAGCCATCTGACAGCTCCATTTCTAGCTACGTTTATAGCATAAGTATACCACATTATCATGATAACTCAACCGTCAAAATGTCAGTAGATTAGTGAATATAATTTAAGTCTGGGGTAATTTCTCTTTCAGAATATACTGGAGATACTCCTGGACGATATCCAGCTCCGGGGCACACTGGTACAACATTCTGGCTCCCGCTGCATCCTCGATCTCATTGAGAATCAACCGTCTCCTGCCATCCACGATAAAATCGATGCCCGCCATGCCAAACTCCATCTTATCCAGAACAGTTTTCACGATACGGATCTCATGGCCGGAAAGTTCATACCGGCGCACCTCTCCTCCCAGGGAGAAATTGGCACGGAAATCCCTGAAAGAACTCCGCATCACTGCAGCAAAGATCTTCTTTCCCACCACATAAACTCTCACATCCTGACTCTTTCTGCCCTCTGTGGAGGACCCGCCACCGATCATCGGCTGCAGCACAAAATCATGCCCGCCGATCCCAGCCAAAACCTGTCTTTTGTCCTCCTCGATGGAAAACACCTGTGTCCCCCCGTGGCCATCCACCGCTTTTATGACATATTCAGAAGCCCTGCAGATCAGTTTCCGCTCCTCCTGTTCAAAGGAATTGCTGTAACAAAACTGTTTTTCAAACAGGCTGGCAAGCTCTTCTGGCTTTTTTGAAAGAATGTCCGCAAGGTCCTTTCCAGAAAAAGTCAGAGAGGGCACCGACAGCACCTGGTCCTTAAAATATTCCAGCGTCCGCCCCTTGTGATTGCAGACATAACTGACCTGATATGAATTGAAGACCGGAATCCCCGCCTGCTCCAGCATCTGGTTGATCTCCGGGCAAATGGTTCGTACCAGGGCACAAACCGGCATTTGACCATCCCGGAGACGCCGGGGCAGAGTTTCTGCCAGCACCGGTTCCACCTGAATCTCATAGGTGCGGCACCGCTCCCGATACATCTGAATATAAGAAGCGTTCCGCTCCATTCCTTCTCTGTCATAGATCATCCATAGTTTCATAGCGCTTTTCCTAACTTTCAGGCCATTTTCAGCGGTCTGGAATAGATATACTCCATAATATAATCTGCTGTATTTATTCCGGTACAGTCATAGAGATTTTTAAAATGGGCATTGGAATTTACCTCGCATACCAGGAAGCCATTTTCTGTGAACAAAAGATCCACCCCGGCAAAGTCACATCCCGTCGCCTGGCACGCTCGGACTGCCAGAAGGCAGGCTGCTTCCTCTGGCTCATACCTTTCCATATGGCCTCCACTGGTGATATTGGCGCGAAAATCATTGTCTGAATAACGCCGCATCGCCGCCACCACCTGATCTCCCACCACCTGTAGCCGCACATCCTGACCTCGACTGGCAGAAATATATTGTTGAAGAAGAAAAGGTTTCCTCTCGATGGCTTTCAGCATACGCTCCAGATCCTCACGGTTTTCCGCCATATAGACCTGTTCCCCAAAGGAACCAAAAGCTTCCTTGACGATCAGAGGATATCCCATCCCTCCTTCCAGGCCGTCCACAAAATCCAAAGTCGGAAATCCCACATTTTCATAGGTCATGGGACCAGAGATCGTTCTGGGGATCGGAATCCCTGCTTCCAGCAGGGCGAGATAAGTTTTCCTTTTGTCGTCACAGACTTCAATGGAACGGCTGCTGTTGTACACTGGAATTCCCGATAACTCCAGATATCTGGCCAGGATCACATCCTTATCCCAGAACAACACGAAATCTGGTTTGGAAACAGCGGGATCCAGTTCAAAGATTCCGGTATAAATCTCCGTATTGGATCTCACCTCCAGGCAGATCCCTTTTCTTTCTGCCGCCGCCACAAACATTTGAGTCAGTTCCGTAAATTTACCGGTGTATAAAAAACCGTTTACCACAAGCCATCCTCTCAATGTATCCTCCCTCTCACCCCTCGGTTTCCAGATAATTCTCAAACTGTTCCATGGACATAAGGATCGTCCTCGGCTTCGTTCCCTCCTCCGGCCCTACCACACCGGCATCACAGAGCTGATCCATAATACGGGCGGCACGGTTAAAGCCAATGCGGAATACCCTTTGGAGCATTCCAATGGATGCCTTATCCTTTTCGATGATAAAACGTCCCACTTCTACAAAAAGCTCATCTCTTTCATTTCCACCCGGTGCACCCCCGGCAGCTCCTGCCTTGGCTCCCACCGGATTTTCCTCGATATGTTTTGTGATCTCCTCATCATAGGATGGTCCCGACTGCTGTTGTTTCAAAAATGCCACCACGTCGTCTCGCTCTTCATCGGATACAAAGGCCCCTTGAATACGCACAGGCTTTGGATAATCCTGGGGCGCAAAAAGCATATCTCCATTTCCCAGGAGCTTCTCTGCCCCGGCGCTGTCGATGATCGTCCGGGAATCAATGGCCGAAGAGACCGACAGGGCGATACGGGATGGAATATTCGCCTTGATCAGACCGGTAATGACATTGACGGAAGGCCGCTGGGTCGCCAATACCAGATGGATTCCCGCCGCTCTCGCCAGCTGCGCCAGACGGCAGACTGCATCTTCAACCTCTCCCGGAGCCACCATCATCAGATCGGCAAACTCGTCCACGATAATAACGATCTGGCACATCTTTTCATAGGTATTCTCTTCGTTGTATTTGAGACCGGCAATCTTTTTATTATAACTCTTGATGTCCCGGACGCCCAGCTCTGCAAATTTATTGTAGCGCACTGTCATCTCCTGCACCGCCCAATTCAGAGCCGCTGAAGCTTTCTTCGGATCTGTCACCACAGGGATCATCAGATGGGGGATATCCGCATAGGCGGTCAGTTCCACCATCTTCGGATCCACCATAATAAATTTGACGTCATTGGGATCCGCCTTATAAATAATACTCATGATCAGCGTATTGATACACACCGATTTACCAGAGCCGGTCGCCCCTGCCACGAGCATATGGGGCATTTTGGCAATATCTGTGACAATAGTCTTGCCGCTAATGTCCTTTCCCACAGCAAAGGACACATTGGACTTGGCGCTCTGAAATTCCCTGCTCTCCAGCAATTCACGAAGAGTCACCATATTCCGTTTGGCATTCGGCACCTCGATGCCCACTGCCGCCTTGCCGGGGATCGGCGCCTCGATCCTTATATCCGAAGCCGCCAGGCTCAGCTTGATATCATCCGCAAGTCTGGTGATGCTGCTGACTTTTACTCCTTGCTCCGGCACCAGCTCATACCGGGTGACGCTCGGTCCGCAGCTCACATCTCCCATCTTCACCTTGACGCCAAAACTTTCCAATGTTCCCTGAAGTTTGGCTGCTGTATCGATCAAATCCTTATCGCTGAGACCTTTATTCCCCGCCTTGGGTTGGGAGAGAAGATCCAGAGACGGAATTACATACGCATTTTCTTGCTGGGGTTCCGGTTTCTTGATCTCTTCCTCGATCTGCTGAATCTCTGCCTGATGATCCTCCATTTTTAATTCTTTTTTCCCAGACTCCCCTGTCTTTGCTTCTTTTGTCTTTTGTCCCTTAGGTGCTGGGTCTTTGCTTTCTGACTTCTGATCATTCTTGTGATTTCCAAATTTTGTATCAAGTTCCTCCTGATACACAGGATTTCCAGCAGAATCCGATGAACCCCCTCGAATAATCGATATGTTCGGGAGCCCTGGCTCCTCAGTAACCGCATCGGATGGTTGTTCCTGCTCTGCCTTTTCTTCCTCTTGCACTTCCGGCTCCACCGGTTGCATCTGCGCCTTTTTCCGTTTTCTTTTTGTCTCTTTTCCTTTCTTCTTATCAAAGGTGTGTACCTTCATCTGCCGCTGTGCTGGCTCTTCCTCCTGCTCTTCGTAATCCTCATATTCTATGTAGTCCTTTTTTGATGTCTTTTCTTCATAGAGATCACGAATCGCCGCAAAGATCAGCTTTCTCGTAATAAGCATCACAAAAAGCAGAGCCAGTCCGAGTATGATCACCAGGGAACCCGCTCTTCCTGCCAGAAGTGTCAATAGGTACGAAAGTATCCCTCCCAAAAGACCTCCACCGGTCCGCTCGCTGCTACAGATCTTAAATACTTCGATCAATCCCTCTGCCTTGCTATCGATCACCCACTGGAAAATACCACAAAGACATATGTACAATCCCGCACTGTATATGATCTTACGTTTCAGCTCGGAATTGTCCGGGTTGGATATTAAAAATCCACTTGCCACCAGAAGGCAGATTGGAAAAATATAAGAGACAGCACCAAAAAGTCCAAACAACAGCCCGCTTAGGAGCCTTCCCCCGGCGCCACACAGATCAAACAGACTCAACAGTGACAAGATGGAAAATACGATGATCACCAAAAGTATGATCTCTCTTGCCAGAGGAGACGCATCCTGAACTTTTTTTACAGGTTTTCTCTTCTTATTTGCCATTTTTCTTCAAACCTTTCCCTCTCCTTCAACGCCGCTTCTCAGGCGTGAATCACTTTTTTCAGATAGGCCAGCGCAGAAGAGAGATTGCCAACTTCATTCACCAGCTTCTCCTCCACTGCCTCTTTCCCCACAAGAACCGTTCCAAGATCTTTAGAAAGCATGCAGGTATTCATCATAAGCTCTTCAATCCGTTCTTTTTTCGCCTCACAGTTCCGCACAATAAAATCGATGATCCGATCCTGGATCTGCTGAAACTGTCCGTAGGTCTGGGGAGCCCCGATCACCATGCCACTCATACGTACTGGATGTATGATCATCGTCGCGCTGGGCACAATAAAAGAATGATCGGTAGCCGTCGCCAGAGGTACACCGATGGAATGGCTGTCACCAATGATCAGCGACACCGTCGGCTTGCTCAGACCGGCGATCATCTCTGCCAGTGCAAGGCCGCAGGACACATCCCCGCCCACTGTATTGACCAAAAATAGAATTCCCTTGACTTCCTCGTCGTGCTCTGCAGTCGCCAATAGAGGAAGCAGATGTTCATATTTTGTAGATTTTGTATTCTCTGAGACACACTCATGTCCCTCGATTTCTCCAATGATAGATAGCAACTGGATCCCGCCCAGCTGGCATTGTCCGTATTCTTTGATATTGTCTGTTCCCATGTCACACACACCTTTTCTGATTATTACAGGCCCTCGGCCTACTCATAGTGTGACATTTATTCTGATCTTTATACGTCTTTTCCACGATCCCTGTGACTTATAGTACTGTCCGACTACAGACTTTTATACCATTTTTTTCTGCGATCCTGTTTTACCGGAAATTCTCTGCGCAGTTGCCGTGGTCTCCGGACATCCACCTCACACAAAATACAGTCGTCTCCTGCCTTGGTGGTGATCCGCTGACATGGAATCCGGTTTCCCTCACCGTCATATGCCTCACTGGAATCCACATACTCGATTCCACCGCCCCAACCTTTGCAGTTCACTCCCAAAACTACGGACTGGTTTTCTATGGCCCTTGCCGGGAGCAGACAGTGCCAGTGATGAATCCGCTCTCTGGGCCAGTTAGCGATCACCGCCAGCATTTCACAGTCCTCACTGGCCGCCTGGAAGATCTCTGGAAACCGCAAATCGTAGCAGATGAAAAGCCCCATACGAATGCCGTTCAGTTCTGCCGAAACCAGCTCATTACCGGGGATATAAACCCGGTCCTCACCACCATAAGAAAAAGGATGTAACTTGATGTAATCCGCAATGACCTTCCCTTTGTCAACCACCACAAAATGGTTCGTTCCCTTCTCTTCTTCCCGGTGGATATAGCCAAATCCCACCGCCATCTCATACCTCTCTGACTGCTCCAGAAAAAAAGCCACCGTAGAACAGTACTGACACCGGCCTTCCGTCTCCCCACAGCCCTGAACATTCATAGTAAATCCTGTCAGGGTCATCTCTGGAAAAAGGATAAGGCGAGCCCCAGATTCCGAGGCCCGCTTTATCAGTTCTGCACATTTTTCCTGGTTCACAGACTTATCTTCCCACGCTATGTCCATGCTAGTAAGTGCTATCTTCATAAATGAATTAGGCATTTTCATTGAGATCTTTCATACTAAAAGAAATTCTGCCCATCTTGTCTTTTCCAAGGCAGACAACCTTTACTTTGTCGCCCAATGTCAGCTCATCTTCCACATGATTGATCCTTCTCTTGCAGATATTAGAAATATGAACCATACCTTCCTTGCCAGGAGCAAATTCGATGAAAGCACCAAAGTCTTTGATACTTACAACGGTTCCCTCCAAAACTTGTCCCTTCTCAAAATCTGTCACAATGATCTGGATCAGACGGAGAGCCTCATCCATCATCGCCTTGTCCGTACCACATACCGACACCGCACCGTCATCGGTAATATCGATCTTCACGCCAGTGCGCTCGATCAGAGTATTGATGGTCTTTCCTCTCTGACCAACCACATCACCGATCTTTGCTGGATCGATCATAATCTGCTTGATCTTTGGAGCAAATTCATTGACTTCCTTACGCGGCTCTGCGATGGCTTTTATCATAACTTCATCCAAAATATAAGTTCTCGCCTCTTTGGTACGACGGATGGCACCTTCGACAATCTCACGGGTGAGACCATGAATCTTAATGTCCATCTGGATAGCTGTGATTCCCTTATGAGTACCAGCAACCTTAAAGTCCATATCGCCAAAGAAATCTTCCAGTCCCTGGATATCCGTAAGGATCAGATAGTCATCATCGGAATCTCCGGTCACCAGACCTACAGAAATACCTGCTACTGGAGCTTTGATCGGCACACCTGCCGCCATCAATGACAGCGTGGAAGCACAAATACTTCCCTGGGAAGTAGAACCATTGGACTCCATGATCTCCGATACCGTACGAATCGTATAAGGGAATTCTTCCTCGGAAGGAATCACTGGTACAAGCGCTCTCTCTGCCAGCGCTCCATGTCCAATCTCCCGACGACCCGGACCTCTGCTCGGTCTTGTCTCACCTACCGAATAGGATGGGAAATTATAATGATGGATGTACCTCTTGGATGTGATATGCTCATCCAATCCATCCAGTTTTTGTTTTTCAACCAGCGGTGCCAGCGTCGTCACATTGAGCACCTGTGTCTGTCCTCTGGAGAACAGTCCCGAACCGTGAACCGTAGGAAGCACGTCAATTTCTGCTGCTAGGGGACGGATCTGAGTCACCTCACGACCATCCGGACGTTTGTGGTCCTTAAGGATCATCTTACGGACAGTCTTCTTCTGAAATTTATAAACAGCTTCATCAATCAGCTCCATCCACTCTGGATGCGCCTCTTCATAACGCTCCTCCAATTGATCCTTGATCTTGCGGATATTTTCCTCACGAACCTGTTTTACATCTGTAAACACAGCCTCTTCCATGGCCTCCGGAGTGACAAAGGAAACCATGTCCTCATACAGATCCTCTGGTATATCAAAGTGCTCATATTCGTGCTTTTCTTTCCCGCACTCAGCAACGATCTTATCAAAAAATTCGATGATCTGTCCATTTACTTCGTGAGCCTTATAGATCGCTTCGATCATGAGGTCCTCCGGCACTTCGTTAGCACCTGCCTCGATCATGATCACCTTTTCCCTGGTGGAAGCCACCGTAAGAGCGAGATCGGAAACCTGTCTCTGATCAGCGGTAGGATTTATCACCAGCTCACCGTCCACCAGACCGATCTGTGTCGCTGCCGTCGGTCCATCAAAAGGAATATCTGAAATACATGTGGCAAGAGCAGAACCAAGCATCGCCGTAAGCTCCGGACTACAGTCCTGGTCTACACACATTACCAGATTTTCAAGAGTCACATCATTCCGATAATCTTTTGGAAACAGTGGACGCATCGGACGGTCGATCACACGGCAGGTCAAAATCGCATTGTCAGAGGGTTTTCCCTCTCGCCTTGTAAATCCGCCAGGAATCTTTCCCACGGAATACATTTTTTCATTATACTCCACACTGAGTGGGAAAAAATCGATGCCCTCTCTCGGCTTTTCCGATGCCGTAGCCGTTGATAAAACAACAGTATTTCCATAATGCATAAATGCTGCACCATTCGCCTGGGCAGCTACTCTTCCAATATCCACAGAAAGTGTTCTTCCCCCAAGCTCCATTGAAAATGTCTTGTACATATTTTTTTCTCCTTACATTCTTAATTAAACTAGAGATCCCGAAACAACTGAAAAGCACATTATCCGCCCTCTCAGATAATGCACTTTTCAGAAGTCTCGGACAAATCTCTATATTTGTTTTTTACACATACATATTAAGTATAACATAATATCTCCGTAAAGGAAACATTTTTTTTAATCATGCAGCCACATAACACAGCAGCCACGTCATCACACCATTTTTTTTCCTGGATAACTAATATCCTCTCCGTCCCACAACAGAACTTCATCATGAAAGAATGGTACCCGCATCAGTCCTGCACCAAACAAATATGCCCGGTCTCTCTCTGCAATCTCATCCAAACGCATCCATTTGACTGCTATGATGGACTGCTCCTCTGGGGAAAGTTCGGGGTCAAGCCCCTTTACTGCTTCTGCATCCTCTGGGATCTCAACCAGAAATGTATAAACCCGGCTTTCGAGATCCGGCTTATACTCGATGGTCAGCGGTCTCAGAATCCTTCCCTGTACATTACATTCCTCCGCAAGTTCCCGCAGCGCCGCCTGCTCCGGCGTCTCTCCTTCCTCAATTCCTCCACCAGGAAGATTATAAAAATCCCGTCCAAACAATTCATGCTCTACGAGAAGAATCCGGTCTCCCCGGATCACCATGGACTGACTTCTGTCTCTTTTCATAGGCCACCTCCATTGCTTTAGAAGTTTTACGATATAGACAAAAATGATAGTTGCGGCTATAGAATATCCATTGGCCACACCTATCATTTTCCACCGCTCTACCGAGCAAACAATTCTTACTTTCTCAGACCAAGTCTTGCGATCAGGGCACGGTATCCCTCCAGATCTGTTTTCTTCAGATAATCCAGAAGACCACGTCTTTTTCCTACCATTTTCAAAAGACCTCTTCTTGAGTGATGGTCTTTTTTGTTCTCCTTCAAATGTTCTGTCAGCGTATTGATCCGCTCTGTCAGAAGAGCCACCTGAACCTCAGGTGAACCTGTGTCGTTTGGTGTTCTTCCAAACTCTTTAATGATCTCTGCTTTTTTCTCTGTTGTCATCATAATCTTGTACCTCCATATTTTTTAAATGCCAATTACCAAGAACCGGTCGGAGTTGTCCTGATTCTGAGTATTGGTTGGTTCAACTCGATTATCTTACCACATATCCCGGGATCTGTAAAGTTTTTTCTCTTAATTTTCCATATCTTTTACAGTGACTTTGAAAATAAGGTGCAATAATTCTGCAAAAGGTGTATAATGTATAATAATTGCAGGAGCACGTTCGTGCGGAGCAATTCGTGGTATCATACCAGTCATCAGCCAAAGGTCAAAAAACCATAAGAACTTGTACAAACATATAGGAGGTCACACCAATGTTATTCTATCAGTGGATGCACAAAATCAGTCCTACCCGGATCATCGCCATGAGCTTTATTCTCGTTATCCTGACGGGAACTCTCTTGTTATGTCTTCCGGTATCCTCCCGGAGCGGGCAATGGACCACTCCTTTAGATGCACTGTTCACTTCCACCAGTGCAACCTGTGTGACAGGACTAATCATCGCCGACACCTATACGAACTGGTCCATCTTTGGTCAGCTGGTCATACTAACCATGATCCAGATCGGCGGCATCGGACTTATGACCATTATTTCCATGATCTTTATTATGATGAAGAAAAAATTAAATATGCAGGAACGCATGCTTCTGATGCAGGCGGCGGGAAATGTCCAGGTGGGCGGCATGGTTCGTCTTGTCAAGCGAATCCTCGCCGGCACTGCCATTTTAGAAGGCATCGGGGCTCTTTTTCTCGCCATCCGGTTCGTCCCACAGATGGGCTGGGGACAGGGACTGTACTACGCTGTGTTCCACTCGGTGTCCGCCTTCTGTAATGCCGGCTTTGACCTGATGGGAAAATACGAACGCTATTCTTCTTTTACCGCCTATCAGGACGACTGGCTAGTGGGTATGACTCTCTCCCTGCTGATCATTATCGGCGGCATCGGTTTTTTGGTATGGGAAGATGTGTTGAAAAACAAGCTTCATTTTTCCAAATATTCTCTCCACGCCAAATTGATTCTGATCACCACAGGAATTCTCCTGATCCTGGGAACAGCGGGCTATTTTTTCTTTGAGTCCAGCTATACCATGAAAGGTGACGGCATTCCAGAACGGATCATCAAATCCTTTTTTGCCTCCACCACCATGCGCACAGCGGGTTTCAATACCATTGACTACAGCCAAATGTCCCCTTCTTCCGTCCTTCTCTCCAATGCCCTTATGATGATCGGCGGAAGTCCCGGTTCCACAGCCGGGGGCATAAAGACCACAACTCTAGCAGTTATATTTATCTCTATGGTCACCATGTCCCGCGGATACTCCGATAGCACGATATTTCGGAAACGACTGGGGAAGGATCTGGTCAAGCAGGCAGCGGTGATCGTGATCGTATATCTCGCCTATGTGATCCTGGGCGCTATGTTGATCTGCCACATTGAGGGTATAGATCTTTCTGTCGTTCAGTTTGAAGTGATCTCCGCCACCTGTACCGTCGGCGTCACCATGGGCATCACTCCTACCTTGAGCGCTCTGTCCCACATCATACTGATTCTTCTTATGTACAGCGGGCGCATCGGCGGTTTCACCCTGATGCTGGTATTTGGAGAATGTGATAAAAAGCCGCCGCTCAAACGACCGAAGGAAAAAATTCTGATCGGCTAATTCATTAGGATGGCATAATACTAAAATATATAATATTATCGAAAAAGAAAGGAAATAAAAATGAAATCAATATTAGTAATTGGAATGGGGATGCTTGGCCGCTGCCTTGCCGCAAAAATGCAGGAGTTAGGAAATGATGTCATGATCATAGACAAAGACGAGGAAAAGATCCAGGAGCTCTCCACCATATTTGGCGACGCCATCGCCGGGGACTGCACCAATCCCGCCGTTCTCAAAAGCATCGGCGTGAACAATTTTGACTACTGCTTTGTGGCCATCGGAGAAGATTTTTACGCCTCCTTGGAGATTACCTCCATTCTCAAGGAACTGGGGGCTACCTTTGTGGTGTCCAAAGCAAAACGACTCCGTCAGGCCGAATTCCTGAAAAAGATTGGGGCTGACGAAGTATTTTACCCAGAAAAAGAAATTGCCGAAAAACTTGCGGTTCGCTACAATGCCACGAATATATTCGATTACATCGAACTGACCTCGGATTGTTCGATTTTTGAAATTCCGATTATCCCAGACTGGATCGGCAAGACCATCATCGACATCAATGTCCGCCAGGAGTACAACGTCAATATCATTGCTATCAAAAACGGACAGTCCATCGATCCCATGCCCAAAGGGGACTATACTTTTCAGAAGGATGACCATATCGTTGTGATCGGAAAATCCTCCGATGTGTTCAAATTGTCAGCAAAGACAAACTAGTGTACACTAACGCCCCTTGATAGCTGCAATATCGATCAGTGACATCTGAGTCTTATCCACATGTTCCAAAGAAGTCAGCAAAGCATTTGCCGTATCCAGGGAGGTGAGACAGGTAACGCCTGTCTCAATGGAAGTCCGCCGAATCAGAAAACCATCGTGGGAATGCTCTCCCTGCTTGGGAATATCGATCACCAGATCGATCTCATGTTCTAGTAACAGATCCATCAGCGTCGGCGCTTCCTGTTCAATCTTATTGATGCCGATCACCTCGACGCCCGCCCTGGCAAGTGCTTTTTTCGTTCCCAGGGTAGCGTAGATCTCATACCCCAAGGCAAGAAAACGTCTGGCGATGGGTACTGCATCTTCCTGCTCCTGAGTACGCACTGTGAGGATCATTTTTTTATGTTTTGGCAGATTGATTCCGGCGCCGAGAAATGCCTTTGACAGCGCCTCATAAAAGGTTCTGGCGATACCGAGACACTCCCCGGTGGACTTCATCTCCGGCCCAAGGCTGATCTCGGCGCCACGGAGTTTTTCAAAGGAAAATACCGGCATCTTGATGGCGATATAATCTGCCTTTTTCGCCAGTCCTGTCTCGTATCCAAGTTCTCTGATCTTCGCTCCCAGGATCACCTGGGAAGCCAGCTTCACAATGGGAATCCCCGTTACCTTGCTGATATACGGCACCGTCCGGGAAGAACGGGGATTGACCTCGATCACATAGACGTCCTCGTGATACACGATAAACTGTATGTTGATCAGTCCGATGACATGGAGAGATCTGGCGAGCTTTCTCGTATAATCCACCAGCACCTCCTGAATCTCTGGTTTTATGCTCTGGGCCGGATAGACGGAGATACTGTCTCCCGAATGAATCCCGGCGCGCTCAATGTGTTCCATAATACCAGGTATGAGAATATCTTCACCATCACACACAGCATCCACTTCTACCTCTTTCCCCATCAGATACTTATCCACAAGAATCGGATGTTCCTGTATATGGCGGTTGATGATGGACATAAATTCAATGATATCGTCGTCATTGATGGCGATTTGCATTCCCTGTCCCCCCAGCACATAGGAAGGGCGCACCAGTACCGGATATCCCAGCTCATTCGCCGCCTTCAACGCCTCTTCGGTGGTAAACACAGTATGCCCCTTCGGTCTCGGAATCCCACACTCTTCCAGAATTTGATCAAACAGCTCCCTATCCTCTGCGGCATCCACATTTTCTGCGCTGGTTCCAAGAATCGGAACCCCCATCTCCATCAATGCCTGGGTGAGCTTGATGGCGGTTTGTCCGCCAAACTGAACGACAGCTCCGTCGGGTTTTTCAATGTCTACGATATTTTCTACATCCTCCGGAGTCAAAGGCTCAAAGTACAGTTTATTTGCCACATCAAAATCTGTACTTACGGTCTCCGGATTGTTATTTACGATAATGGTCTCATAACCGCTCTGTTCTAACGACCAAGCGCTGTGCACTGAACAAAAATCAAATTCGATGCCCTGGCCGATGCGAATGGGACCAGAACCAAGCACCATCACTTTTTTCTTTGTTTTTACCGCATCCGCCTCGCACTCACTGCCAAAGCAGCTGTAATAATAGGGGGTTGCCGCCTCAAATTCCGCCGCGCAGGTATCCACCATCTTAAAGGCGGCGGTAATGCCATTGGCAATACGCAGGTCATGCACTTCCCGCTCTGTCATTCCGGCATAGCCGGCGATGACCTTATCAGGAAATTCAATCCGTTTTGCCTCCGCAAGAAGTTCCGGCGTCAGCGTCTCCCTCTTAAGACGATGCTCCATCTCCACAAGAATGGCTATTTTATCGATAAACCAGCGATCAATCTTTGTGATCTCATGAATCTCATCGTAGCTCGCTCCCTTTCGGATCAGTTCCGCTATAATATAGATCCTCCGGTCATCCACGATACGGATACGCTCTAACAGCTCCTCTTTGGAACGGTCTGTATATCTGCCGATATCCAGGCTGTCGATATGCTGCTCCAGGGAACGCAGCGCCTTCATCAGAGCCCCTTCAAAATTGGTACAGATGCTCATGACCTCTCCTGTGGCCTTCATCTGAGTGGTCAGGGTCCTCTTCGCCTTGATAAACTTATCAAAAGGCAATCTTGGAATCTTCACCACACAATAATCCAATGCAGGCTCAAAGCTGGCAAAGGTCTTGCCGGTGATGGCATTGGGGATCTCATCCAGAGTATAGCCCAGGGCAATCTTCGCCGCCACCTTGGCGATAGGATACCCCGTAGCTTTTGATGCGAGGGCGGAAGAACGGCTGACTCTCGGATTTACCTCAATGACACAGTACTCAAAAGATTCCGGATGGAGGGCAAACTGTACGTTGCAGCCTCCCGTGATGTTTAGTTCAGTGATGATATTCAACGCTGAGGACCGGAGCATCTGATATTCTTTATCCGACAGGGTCTGGGATGGCGCCACCACAATACTGTCTCCCGTATGGACGCCCACAGGATCGAGATTTTCCATATTACAGACCGTGATGCAGTTACCGCCGGCATCCCGCATCACCTCATACTCGATCTCTTTCCAGCCGGCGATGCAGCGCTCGATGAGGCACTGTCCCACCCGGGAGAGACGCAGGCCACCCGCGCAGATCTCCCTCAGTTCTTCCTCGCTGTCAGCGATACCGCCTCCGCTGCCCCCCAGGGTGTATGCCGGACGGATCACCACGGGATAGCCGATGGTGTTTGTAAATGCCACCGCGTCTTCCACGGTCTCTACCACTTCACTGGCAGCGATGGGCTCACCGATCTTTTCCATGGTCTGTTTGAATTCCAGACGATCTTCGGCTTTTTTTATCGTCATGGAGGTGGTCCCGATCAATCGTACTTTCTCCTCCTCCAGAAATCCGCACTCTTCCAGCTCCATGGCGATATTCAATGCCGCCTGTCCCCCCAACGTGGGCAGGATGCTATCCGGTTTTTCCTTTCGGATCAGATTTTTTACCACGTCCACCGTCAGCGGCTCGATATAAACCTTGTCCGCAATATCTTTGTCGGTCATGATGGTAGCGGGATTTGAGTTGATCAGAACAACCTCCATCCCCTCTTCTTTCAGGGAACGGCATGCCTGGGTCCCCGCATAATCAAATTCTGCTGCCTGCCCAATGACGATCGGACCGGAGCCGATCACCAAAACCTTCTGTATTCCTTCCATCTTAGGCATATCACGCTTCCTCCTTCATCATACTCATAAACCGCTCAAATAATATTTCAGAATCCTTTGGTCCGGCACATGCTTCTGGGTGAAACTGCACTGTAAATATATTCTTTCCTAAATATCTCAGTCCCTCCACACTTCCATCGTTTACATTGACAAAAGCCGTCTTCGCCACTCCCTCCGGAATGGTATCCTCTTTTACAACATACCCGTGGTTCTGGGATGAGATATAGACTCTGCCTGTCTCCAGATCCTTCACCGGATGATTCGCGCCCCGGTGTCCATACTTCATCTTCTCGGTATCCGCCCCCATGGCAAGGGCCATCAGCTGATGGCCAAGACAGATGGCAAAGATCGGCACATCGGAATCATACAGGATTTTCAAGTTCTCGATCACTTCCCCGCAGTCCTTTGGATCCCCTGGACCATTGGTGATCATGATGCCGTCGGGGTTCTCCGCCAGAATATCCTCTGCCTTCGTCCGCGCGGGATAGACCGTCACCTCACAGCCACGTCTCAGCAAACATCTTGCAATATTAAATTTCGTCCCCACGTCAAGAATAGCAACCTTCTTCGTGATCGGAATGCTGCTATCTGTATCGAAATCCCCTGGTCGATAGGACACAACTTCTTTTGTTGTCACCCTGTCAACGACACCGAGGACACTATATTGTTTTAACTGGCTGGTGACCACATCCAGATCATAAGCTGCATTGGTGGTAATCATGCCATTCATCGTTCCCTTTTCCCTCAGAATCTTGGTGAGAGCCCGTGTATCGATGCCTTCAATTCCCGGAATATCCTGTTCCACCAGAAACTTTTGTACACTCTGCTCATCCCGGAAATTACTACTGAGCCTGGACAATTCACGGACAATAAAGCCATCCACACGGGATCTCTTTGATTCCATATCCCTGCGGCATATGCCATAGTTTCCAATGAGCGGATAAGTCATTGCCACCGCCTGTCCCGCATAGCTGGGATCTGTCAGCACTTCCAGATATCCGGTCATGGAAGTGTTAAATACGATCTCACTGATCACTTCCCTTGTACTTCCGATACTTTTTCCGGTAAATACAGTTCCATCTTCCAGAATCAAATAAGCTTTCATATATTGTATTGCCTCCATTCCATTATTCAAACGCCAGGATCATTTCCGCTGTTTCCACCAGATTATTTCCACTGTCCATACTGAGCTTCTGGATATATTTGTGCGCATCACTTTCTGTCATCTGATTGCGCTCCATCAAAAGAGCTTTCGCCGCATCAATGGTTTTTTGTTCCTCCGCCGACCGCCTTTTCGGCAGCGTTTTATTCCGCCGTCTCAATTCCCTGGCGAGATCCATGGTCATCATATGTACGGTATTGATCAGCTCCCGGGAGTGAACCGGCATGGATAGACACACAATCTCCCGGCTGTAACAGTCCTCCAATCTGACAGGGCTTGCCACCAGAAGCATGGAAAATTCTCTCGGCAAATAACCGAACAATTCACTGTAGTGCATATCTGGCAGTTTATAACCACTGATCACAATACCTCCATCGGAATCATTTGCCACACTGATCACCTGAGACGCACTATTGCAGGCTAGTATATCATCAAAACCGCCGCGGTTTAAAACATTTTTCAATTTTTTTGCATCCTCCAGATTCGGAAACACAACAAGGATCCGCATGGCAGATGTTCACCTCCTATTATACCAGGCTGGCACACTATACACGGTCAAGATATTTTTCCACCTCCCAGGCTGTCACTTGCCGGGAAAACTCCTCCCACTCTTCTTTCTTTTCGCTGATAATAATCTCAGAGAGAGTTTTTCCAAACACATTCTGTAAAAATGTATCCTCTTCAAAAGCATGGATCGCCTCCCGTAACGATCTCGGCAAAATGTCAAACTGGGAATCTCGTTCCCCGCTGATGTCATCCATGCTCACCGGCGGCTCCAACTTCTCCCGGATTCCCTCCAGCCCAGCAGCCAGACAGCCCGCCAGAACCAAATAAGGATTGCTGGCGCCATCCGGGCTCCGCAGTACCACTCTGGGACCGATCACGCCTATGTTGGTGATACGGATCAGAGGAGTTCTGCTGGTGCGGGACCAGGTGATCTCCACCGGTGCGTTGTAACCTGGCACCAGCCGTTTATAGGAATTAATGATAGGATTATTAATCAAAGTGAGCCCCTTGATATGACGAATGATGCCCGCCATAAAATGATATGCCCTTTTGCTCATGCCATCCGCCGCACTCTCATCGGCAAATATATTATCCCCATCTTTGCTCAAAAACATGTTAAGCATCATCGCAGATCCTTTTAATCCATATCGCGGTTTTGGCATAAAAGTAGCATGCAGGCCATGCCGCTTCGCCACCGTGCGGACCGTCAGCTTAAAAGTCATGATATTGTCCGCAGTGCGCAGTCCCTCATCGCACATAAAATCGATGCAGTGCTGTGCCACCTCATTGGAGTGATAAGAACTTTCCATGACAAAGCCCATCTCCTCCAAGGAAAGAATCATGTCGCGTCTCGCATTTTCCCCGGAATCCAGCGGCCCGATATCAAAGAATCCGCCCTTTTCCCTGGAATTTGTCGTGGGCTGTCCGTTCTCGTCGGTATCAAAGAGAAAAAACTGGCTTTCCGGTCCCACATGGAAAGAAAAACCCTCTTTCTCTGCCTCTGTTGTTACCTTTTTTAATATATATCTCGGATCTGCCTCATAGGGCGTGCCGTCCGGATTGAGCACATCGCAGATGAACCTCGCCACCCTTCCTCTCTGGGGCCGCCAGGGAAAAATGGTAAAAGTATCCAGATCTGGAGCCAGGATAAATTCTGATAATTCCTTGGTGTCATATCCCTGAATGGCGGCTCCGTCAAACATACAGCGGTTGTTCAGAATCTGATCGAGATGATCACTGGTCATCGCCACATTTTTTAACCCGCCAAAACTGTCCACAAACTGCAGACGGATAAATCCCACATCTTCTTCCTCCACCAACCGTATAATGTCCTGTTTGGTATAATTTCCCATCTTTTCTCCTCCTTATAAACAGTACAGGATGTCCTTCCCCAATCCATCTCACTTCATGTTACCTTTAAATTACATTCAATTTAAGTTCGAGTATCCCATCAGATCCTCGTCTACTTCTCTCGCCACCTCCCGGCCTTCCCGGATCGCCCATACCACCAGGGACTGTCCACGGTGCATATCGCCGGCAGCAAATACACGTTCTACATTTGTCTTATACTGACCTGGTTTGGTAAACACATTAGACCGTTCAGTCAGTTTCAGGCCAAAATCCTCGGCGATATATTCCTGGGTTCCCAGAAATCCAGCGGCGATCAATACGAGATCTACATCTAAAACGTATTCACTGCCCGGTACTTCACTCATGTTCATGCGTCCTGTCTTTTCATCCCTGGTCCAGGCCAGCTTCACTGCCTTCACCTTAGTCAGACAGCCCTTTTCATCTTTGATAAATTCTTTTACCGTGGTCTCATAGATCCGCGGATCGCTGCCAAACACGGCGATGGCTTCCTGCTGGCCATAATCGGTCTTCAGTACCTTGGGCCACTCCGGCCAGGGGTTATTGTCGGCGCGCTCTTCCGGCAGTTTTGGCATCATCTCCAACTGTACTACACTTTTTGCCCCCTGTCGAATGGAAGATCCCACACAGTCGTTTCCAGTATCTCCACCGCCGATCACCAGTACATTTTTTCCTTTGGCATCGATCACATCTTTATACTCCGGGTCCATCACATGTTTTGTCACCCTTGTGAGATAATCTACGGCAAAATAAATTCCCTCTGCCTCTCTGCCCGGCGCTTTGATGTCTCTGGGCTTCGATGAGCCGCAGGTGAGGATCACCCTGTCATATTCCTTCAGAAGTTCTTCTGCTTTCACGTCAACTCCAACATTTATTCCCGTTCTAAATTCTACTCCCTCTTCTTCCATGATCTTAACCCTGCCTTCGATCACTGTCTTTTCTAACTTCATGTTCGGAATCCCGTACATCAGAAGCCCGCCGGGGCGGTCGGAGCGCTCGAACACCGTCACATTGTGTCCCCGCTTATTTAACTGGTCTGCCGCCGCCAGTCCAGAGGGGCCGGAGCCCACCACCGCCACTTTTTTCCCTGTCCTCACCTTAGGCGGCTTTGCCACCATCAGGTCATTCGCGTAACCGTATTCAATGATGGCATTTTCATTTTCCTTAATGGTGACCGGCGTATCGTTCAACCCGCAGGTACATGCCGCCTCACAGGGCGCCGGGCAGACCCGGGAGGTAAACTCTGGAAAATTATTGGTCTTAAGCAGCCTTCCCAATGCCTCTGTATAATTTCCCAGATAGATCAGATCGTTCCATTCGGGGCACATATTGTTTAACGGGCACCCAGAAGCCATCCCGCCAATCATCATTCCTGACTGGCAGAAGGGCACGCCGCAGTCCATACATCTGGCCGCCTGGCACCGGCGCTCCTCCTCTCCCATAGGCACATGAAATTCATTGAAGTTCTGGATCCGTTCAAGGGGGCTGGTTTCGGTATTTCCCCTGCGGTCGTATTCTAAAAATCCGGTTGGTTTTCCCATATCTTTCAACCCTTTCTTCATTATAAATTAATTATATCTGCAATGCAACGTCTTTCCCCTCGGCCCCTGTCCGGGTCGCTGTCAGGAAATTTCCTTCTGGGTCTCATAAAATGCCTCGATCTGGGCCTGCTCATTGCTCAGCCCTTTCTCTTCCATTATGGCAATCTTCTGCAGCATGTTCTTGTAGTCATGAGGTATGATCTTCTTGAACTTCGGAAGAACCTCTTTGAAGTTCTCAAGAATTTCTTTACCCTTTTCTGAACCCGTCGCCTCTACATGCGCCGTGATCATATCCTTTAACTGCATGACATCATATTTATTGGACACTGCTTCTGAGGAAACCAGTTCTTTATTCAGTTTCAGATACAGATCGCTGTTCTCATCCAGAACATAGGCGATACCGCCGCTCATCCCTGCGGCAAAGTTCTTTCCGGTAGAACCGAGGATCACCACACAGCCTCCGGTCATATACTCGCATCCATGTTCGCCCACGCCCTCCACAACAGCGTGAGCACCAGAGTTTCTAACACAGAACCGCTCCCCTGCCACACCATTGATATAAGCGGTACCGCTGGTGGCACCATATAACGCCACATTACCGATGACAATGTTATCCTCCGGCTTATACTGGATGTTTTCTGGCGGATACACGATAAGTTTTCCTCCGGAAAGCCCCTTGCCAAAGTAGTCATTGCTGTCACCTTCAAGCTCCAGAGTCAGCCCTTTGGGGATGAAGGCGCCAAAGCTCTGCCCGCCGCTTCCGGTACATTTTATCCTAAAGGTATCCTCTTTCAGATTGTCTCCCAGTTTCTTTGTGATCTGGGATCCAAAGATCGTTCCCAGGGAACGGTCGATATTGGTCACCTTCGCTGTAATGGTCTTCTTTTCCCCGGTCTCCAGATTCTCTGCAAATTTTTTCAAAAAGACTTTTTCATCTATGGTTTTATTTAACTTAAAGTCATAGATATCTCTGCTGTTGAACTTACTCTTTTTCTCCTTCACGAAAGGGTTCTCGATGATCGCGGAGAGATCCAGTTTTCCAGCTCTCTCATTATCAATGTCCTCCCGCACTCTCAGAAGATCGGAACGTCCCACCAATTCATCCAACGTAGCCACACCAAATTTCGCCATCAGCTCCCGAACTTCTTCCGCGATAAATCTCATAAAATTCTCTACGTATTCCGGTTTTCCCTTAAACCTCTTGCGAAGTTCCGGATTCTGCGTCGCCACACCCACCGGACAGGTATCCAGGTTACATACCCGCATCATAACACATCCCATGGTCACAAGAGGAGCTGTAGCAAATCCAAATTCCTCCGCCCCAAGAAGAGCAGCGATCATAACATCACGCCCAGTCATCAGCTTTCCATCGGTCTCAATAACCACCTTAGACCGCAGTCCGTTCATCAAAAGCGTCTGATGGGTCTCTGCCAGTCCCAGCTCCCAGGGAAGCCCAGCATTGTGAATGGAGCTTCCCGGCGCCGCGCCGGTACCACCGTCATAACCAGAGATCAGGATCACCCCCGCACCGGCTTTCGCCACACCAGCTGCCACGGTGCCGACGCCCGCCTCAGACACCAGTTTCACCGATATCCTCGCATCCCGGTTGGAGTTTTTCAGGTCATAGATCAGCTGTGCCAGATCTTCGATGGAATAAATATCATGATGCGGCGGCGGCGAAATCAGGGATACTCCTGGTGTGGAGTGTCTCGTCTTTGCCACCCAGGGATATACTTTTTTCCCTGGCAGATGTCCGCCCTCTCCCGGCTTTGCGCCCTGTGCCATCTTGATCTGGATCTCCTTGGCACTGACCAGGTATCTGGAGGTCACGCCAAAGCGTCCCGAAGCCACCTGCTTAATGGCAGAACAGCGGTTTAATCCGTCTTTTCCCACGGTGAGCCGTTCCAGACTCTCTCCTCCCTCACCACTGTTTGATTTTCCATGAAGCCGGTTCATGGCGATGGCAAGGGTCTCATGGGCCTCCTGGGATATGGAGCCGTAGGACATCGCACCGGTCTTAAAGCGTTTCACGATCTCCTCCACACTTTCCACTTTGGAAAGGGCGATTCCTTTCTTCGGGAAGTTAAAGTCAAGGAGACTTCTTAAGTTCACGTAAAGGTCCTCACGGTCGATCTCATGGGAGTATTCCTTGAACTTCTTGTAGTCACCGGTTCTTGTCGCCTCCTGCAGAAGATGAATGGTCTTCGGATTATAGAGGTGCTCTTCTTTTCCACTGCGGCTCTTGTGGTTTCCAATACTGTCAAGAGTGATATCTGTACCCAGTTCCAGCGGATCAAATGCTTTATCATGAAGCATCTCTACCTGGTTCTGAATGTCCTCAATATCCAGTCCGCCGATCCTGGAAACGGTTCCCGTAAAGTAGGGATCAATTAATGTTTTAGACAGTCCCACCGCCTCAAAAATCTTGGCTCCCTGATAGGACTGGATCGTAGAAATTCCCATTTTGGAAGCAATCTTTACAATACCGTGAAGAACCGCAGAATTATAATCATTCACTGCCACATAATAATCTTTATCCAACACACGGCTGTCGATCAGACTGCGGATCGTATCCAGGGCAAGGTAAGGATTGACAGCGGTAGCGCCAAATCCGAGCAGCGTCGCAAAATGATGCACCTCTCTTGGTTCCGCACTCTCTATGATCATGGAAAGGGAGGTTCGCTTCTTCGTATTGACCAGATGCTGCTGCATGGCAGATACCGCCAGAAGTGCCGGAATCGCCACATGGTTTTCATCCACTCCCCGGTCGGAGAGGATCAGAATGTTGGCGCCGTCCTTATAGGCCCGGTCTGCCTCCAGATAGAGACGATGAATCGCCTTTTCCAGAGAGGTATTTTTATAATAGGTGATGGGAATAACCGCCACCTTAAAGCCAGGTACATGCATGGACTTGATCTTTAGGAGATCGGTATTCGTAAGGATTGGATCGTCAATCTTGAGTGAATGGCAGTTTTCTGCCTTCTCTTCCAGCAGATTTCCCGCATCCCCAATGTATACCGTAGTGGAAGTCACAACCTCTTCCCTTATAGCATCAATGGGTGGATTCGTCACCTGGGCAAAACGCTGTTTGAAATAATTATACAAAGGCTGAGGCTGGCCGCTCAGCGCCGCCAGCGGCGTGTCATGTCCCATCGCCGCTATAGGTTCAGAACCGTTTTTTGCCATCGGAAGGATGGAAGACTTCACTTCCTCATAGGTATAACCAAATGCTTTCTGAAGCCGCAGGCTCTCCTCGGGATCGTAAGTTTCGATCCGTTTATTCGGGATCTGAAGATCTTTCAGACACACGAGATTGGTATCCAGCCACTCTCCATAAGGTTGTTTTGACGCAAAGGTCTCTTTCAGTTCATCGTCATCGATCAACTCACCCTTCACCGTGTCCACCAAAAGCATTTTTCCTGGACGCAGGCGGTCTTTTTTCACTACATGTTCCTCACGGATGGGCATAACCCCTACCTCAGAGGACAAGATCAGCTGGTCGTCATCGGTGATATAATAGCGGGAAGGACGAAGTCCGTTGCGGTCCAGCACCGCTCCCATAATATCTCCGTCTGAAAACAGGATGGAGGCAGGCCCATCCCAGGGCTCCATCATCGTGGCATAGTACTGATAAAAATCCTTTTTCTTATCACTGATATATCGGTTATTCGCCCAGGGTTCCGGTATCGTGATCATCACGGCGAGAGGAAGTTCCATGCCGCTCATCACAAGAAATTCCAGTGTGTTGTCCAGCATAGCGGAATCGGAACCCTCGGTATTTACCACCGGAAGCACCTTATGAAGTTCTCCGGTCAGATGATCCGACTCCATCGTCTCCTCTCTTGCCAGCATTTTATCCGCATTTCCTCGGATGGTATTAATCTCGCCATTGTGCACGATGAAACGGTTCGGATGGGCGCGCTGCCAGCTCGGCTGGGTATTGGTGCTGAAACGGGAGTGAACCATGGCTATGGCAGATTCATAGTCCGGATCCTGCAGATCATCAAAAAATTGTCTCAGCTGTGCCACCAGAAACATTCCTTTATATACAATGGTTCGGCTTGAAAGAGATACCACATAGGTGTTTTCATTGGACTGCTCAAACACACGGCGGGCGATATAGAGCTTTCGGTCGAACTCCAGCCCCTTTTCTATCTCCACCGGTTTTTTTATAAAACATTGCATGATACACGGCATACACTCCACCGCTGCTTTTCCCAGGATACGGGGCGAGATGGGTACCTCACGCCAGCCCAGAAATGCCAGCCCCTCTTTATCCGCAATGGTTTCAAACATTTTCTTTGCCTGGTTTCGTTTAAGTTCATCCTGGGGAAAGAAAAACATACCCACACCATACTCTCTTTCCTCCCCGATCTCAATGCCCATGCCGGCTGCCACCTTCTGAAAGAACTTGTGGGAAATCTGCAGCAGGATGCCAACGCCGTCTCCTGTTTTTCCCTCTCCGTCCTTCCCGGCTCTGTGCTCTAAGTGAGCCACGATCTCCAGTGCATTTTTAACTGTGTCATGAGTTTTCTTTCCTTTAATATTAACGATCGCTCCGATCCCGCAGTTATCATGTTCAAAGCTTGGATCATACATACCAATAGCTTTTCTTTTTGTTTCCTCTATATATGTGCCACTCATACCAATTCCTCCATTCTCACGCTTCTTCACAAGACCGACATCACCATACCCTGGAAAATAATGCGCATTTGATTTGATTCTTTCTATCTCTGCTGAAACAAAAAAGGTGCCAGAAAGAAACACTTTGGGTATGTATTTCTTCTCTGACACCTTTGTCTGAATGCATTATACTATAATTTTTATAACAATTCAAGTACTTTTTTGTTTTTTTAATTAATTATTTATTTTACTTTATAAAATAAAGTTTTTAAACACTTTTTCTTTATTATTTCTTTTCTCATAAAGATTTTTACAAGTTTAAGTTTTCTTTTCATATTCATAATATTTCCATTTCTGTCGATATATAAGGTATACTATACACTTTGGACATGATGCTAGGGTCAAAAGGTCAAAATGTCGTTCATGCTTGCATGAAAAATAAGTTCTGACGAACTTATTCGCATTTGAAGGGTGCTGAGCGTTCAGTGAACGTTCGTTTAGCACCGACCGAAGCGTAGCGGAGAAGCGAGAGTTGTGAAACAACTAATGCTTTGGATATATGATACACGAAAAAATTGGTGGTGGATGGATTGATTAGACGTTATTATGTACGCATTAGCGCCCTAAAAGAGGGAATGAAAATAGATCAAACAATCAAGGATCGGATGGACCGCACCCTGATCGCCCGCGGCACCCTGTTGGACGAGTTTCTTATCGATGGAATGAAAAAACGCGGAATCACTGGTGTCTACATACAGGAAGGGGAAGAAGATCCAGAACCGGACAGGTCGGAACCCCCTCTTCCAG
This sequence comes from Eubacteriaceae bacterium, assembly GCA_910575665.1. Taxonomy (GTDB): domain Bacteria; phylum Bacillota; class Clostridia; order Lachnospirales; family Lachnospiraceae; genus Eubacterium_F. Next base: position 10,064 of record CAJTFB010000011.1, on the reverse strand, counting down.
ATTTTGTGCGCAATAATATAGAAAAATATAAGGCAAAGGATCCCGCCAAGGTCAAGCTTTCTGAAAGTGTAAAAAAACGTGTCTCTGAGGGGATACAATATCTCTATAACAATTCCAACTCAGAACAGTTTACCAATACTGCCAATAAGATCACCGCAGATCTGATGAAAGCTATCGATGACAACGATGCTCTCGCCGTGGATATCAGTGCGTTAAAGACCAGTGACGAATACACCTTTAAACACAGTGTGGATGTGGCTACACTGTCTATGATCATCGCCAGAAACAAAGGGCTTTCCCAAAAAGAAGTATACGATATCGGAATCGCCGGGCTGCTCCACGACATGGGCAAATCAAAAATTCCGCTGGAGATCCTGAATAAACCGGCCAGATTAAGCGAAGAAGAATTTTCCATTATGAAGTCTCACTCCACCCTTGGCTATGAGATTTTAAAAGGAAAAAAAGAGATTTCTAATGTTATTTCTCTGTCGGTGCTGCAACACCATGAAAAAATGAACGGGAAAGGATATCCTCTTGGCTGCACCGCTGAAAAGATCGTTCCCTTTGCCAAAATTCTTTCCGTGACAGATGTATACGATGCTCTCGTGACAGAGCGCCCTTACAAGAAATCTTTTTCACAGCGTACCGCCGTGGAGATGATCATGTCCATGACGGAGGAACTTGATATCTCCGCCATGAAATGTTTTCTAGAAAGTGTTATCCTCTATCCGGTGAATTCCACCGTGACACTCAGTATCGGGGAAGACGCAAGAGTGGTTAAGAATAACAAGCACTCCGTCCTGAGACCAACCGTAGTCGGCTTAAAAACCGGAAATGTATATAATCTGGCAGATGATCTGGAGTGCGCCAGCATCATCATTCAGTAAGTTATATTTATCAAATATGATCGTCAGCTCCCTGTGTTGTTTCTATCTGTTAGACGCTCCAAAGAGATTAAAAAGTTTCAGAGAAAAGAAAAAAGCCCGGCAAATTAACTCAACGGCACAAATTGGCGCCATTGAACTAACTGCGCGGGCCTTGCATAACCCAAACTACTGATATTCTGAAAGGATCTGTTCGAGGATATCTGTCATCTCATCTATGTGACATGTCTCTACCACCAGTGGAGGGACAAAACGGATCACATTGGTTCCGGCGCTCATCAGGATCAATCCCTTTTCCAGCGCTTTGCTGCAGAGTTCTCCCACTGGCGCATCGCACTCCAGACCGCGCATCAACCCTAGTCCTCTCGTCTCCTTCGCCACAGCATATGTATCCACAAGCCCGGAGAGTTTTTCCTCAAGATATTTTCCCATGGTATTTACATGTTCCAGAATCTTCTTTTCTTCAAATATTTCAAGAGATTTGACGACGGCAGTACAGGCAAGGGGATTTCCGCCAAAAGTCGTACCGTGGTCTCCCGGCACCAGCGCTTTTGCCACCTCTTCCGTCGCCGCAATAGCGCCCACGGTGATGCCATTTCCAATTCCCTTCGCCATCGTGACGATATCCGGCTTTATACCATAATGTTCATAGGCGAACATCGTTCCCGTACGTCCCATTCCACACTGGATCTCGTCGCAGATCATCATAATATCATGCTTATGGCAGAGCTCGCGGATGCCTTTTAGAAATGCTTCCTCCGCCGGATAAATACCGCCCTCACCCTGGACTGCCTCCAGGATAACCGCATATGTTTTGTCCGATATGCTCTGCTCCACACTCTTTAGATCGTTGTAATCTGCAAAATGAACACCAGAGATCAGCGGTTCAAAAGGTTTCCGGTACTTCTTGGTGCCTGTCACAGACAACGCTCCCATACTTCTTCCATGAAATGCCTTATTCATAGAGACGATCTCCGTCCGGTCCGCGTAACCTCTCATCAGGGCATATTTTCTCGCCAGCTTTAACGCCCCTTCGTTGGCCTCTGTTCCGCTGTTTGCCATAAATACTTTATCCAGCCCCGTAGCCTTCGCCAGTCCCTGGGCGGCCTTCTTCAATGGCTCTGAATAAAAGTAATTGGAAAAATGCAGTCCCTTGTCAATCTGTTCTTTCAGCGCCTCTTTAAATTCCTCATCGCTGTAACCAAGGGCGCATACGGCGATACCGCCGCCGAAATCAAGGTATTTCTTTCCCTCCGTATCAAACAGATATACTCCCTGTCCGTGATCCAGTTCCACCGGATAGCGGTTGTAGGAATGGATCAGATATGTTTCCGCCTCATCTATGCTATTTTTCATCATTTCAACAAACCTCACTTTATGTTATATTAGCTCAACGGCGCGAATTTGAACCCGCCGTTGCGCTACTCTGTTTCATGGGCATACAGATTCTCTTCGTTATGGATGATCGCCGTACCAATTCCTTTTTTCGTATAGAATTCAAGAAGAAGGCAGTGATCCCTCCGCCCATCAAGGATATGCACCCGGCTCACGCCGCCCTCTACCGCATCGATACAGTTTCGCAGTTTGGGAAGCATGCCGCCGCCGATAAAGCCGTCCTCGATCAGCTTATTTGCCTCATCCAGTGTCAGCACGGACATCAGCGTAGAGGGATCTCCAGCATCCCGGCACACCCCTTCTATATCAGTCATAAAGGCCAGCTTCTCTGCCTTGATGGATTTAGCGATGGCACACGCCGCATCGTCGGCGTTAATATTATAGGACTTAAAATCATCTCCGAGACCGATGGGGGCGATGATCGGTACAAAATCATTTTCCAGAAGAGTATCGATAAGCTCGCAGTTTACTTCTTTTACATCACCTACATAACCGATATCCCTGCCATTTACCATTTTCTTATCGCAGTGGATCGTGCCGCCATCCTTTCCGCTGATTCCGGCAGCCCGGACGCCAAGCTTCTCCATCATCTGCACCAGATGTTTGTTTACTTTATTTAATACCATCTCCGCCACTTCCATGGTATCATCATCCGTCACCCGAAGCCCCTCTACAAACTCCGGCTCCTTACCCATAAGCTTCACCCACTTGCTGATCTCCTTTCCGCCGCCATGGACGATGATCGGCTTCATTCCCACCAGCTTCAGCAGGGCAACATCTTTGATCACACTCTGCTGGAGTTTTTCATCCAGCATGGCGCTGCCACCGTATTTTACCACTACTTTTTTATTATTAAAATCCCTGATATAAGGGAGCGCTTCAATCAGCGTCTCCGCTTTGATCAGCACCTCATGCATAAATTCTTCCATTGTTCTCCATAACCTTTCTGTTTTTTTATCTATTAAGACCGGTAATCCCCATTGATTTTCACGTAATCATAGGTCAGATCACATCCCCATGCCACAGCGGATGCATTTCCCTGCTTCATATCACAGATCACCGATACCTCACTTTGACTGAGAAGCTTGGTAGCCTCTTCTTCACTGTACCCCGTCGCCACTCCGTCTTTTACAAGCACGATAGACTCCATGCCCTGTTCGCCTTCGGCACATATGGTCAGATCCACCGTCTCCGGATCAAATTCCACCCCGGCATACCCTAAAGCACAGAGAATTCTTCCCCAGTTGGCATCGCTTCCATAGACGGCGGTCTTAACCAAATTAGAGGTGATAACAGACTTGCTGAGCTGTTTTGCTGCCTCCACTGTCGCCGCATTTTCCACCTTTACTTCCAGAAGCTTCGTACAGCCCTCGCCATCACCGGCCATCTGCTTCGCCAGCTCTCGCGCCACATGCAGAAGCGCCTCCCGGAATGCTTCATATGCCTCCGTCCCTTTTTTGATCTCAGAAATCCCAGACATTCCATTTGCCAGCACGATACAGGTGTCATTGGTAGAAGTATCCCGGTCCACCGAAATCATATTGAAGGTATCCCCCACCACGCTCTGGAGAGTCTCCAAAAGAAGATCCTGTCCAATGCAGGCGTCCGTCGTTATCACACTTAACATCGTCGCCATATTTGGGTGGATCATACCAGATCCCTTAGACATGCCGCCGACGATCACGTTCTTTCCCTCTGTCTCAAATTCTACTGCACATTCCTTCGGACAGGTATCCGTAGTCATGATCGCCTCTGCTGCTGCCATAGCCGCCTCTCTCGTATCTGCCAGCGCCTCCTTTAACAATTTAGCGCCTCTCTTTACCGGCTCCATCTTCAGCTGCATCCCGATGACGCCGGTGGAACAGGTAAGGACTTCCTGGGCAGAGACAGACAGTTCCTCCGCCACTGCTGCCGCCATTTGGGCATTGTTCTCTTCTCCTTCCTCTCCCGTACAGGCATTGGCAATTCCACTGTTCAGCACGACAGCATGAACCGGTTTACCTTTTTCAATCAGCTCTTTGTCCCACAACACAGGAGCCGCCTTTACTACATTTGTAGTAAACGTTCCCGCCGCCACAGCAGGTTCTTTTGTGTACACCAGTGCCATGTCCTTTCTATTTTCATATTTTATCCCGGCAGCTGCTCCTGCCGCCTGAAATCCCTGGGCTGCTGTCACGCCCCCATCCATCTGTTTTATCATATCTTCCTCCATCATTCGTTGGGGGCAAAATATCTTTGGGCCCCAACATCATTTTTATGTATGTTACTAAGTACAATCATTGCCCCGGCTTATTCTCACGAATCATCACGGAAATACCGGAACCAGGCGAAGTCCTTCCGTCTCCTCCAGCCCGAAGAGTAGGTTCATGTTCTGAACTGCCTGCCCGGCGGCACCCTTCGTAATATTATCCATGGCTCCCATCATAATCACCCGGCCGGTGCGCTCATCCACCTTGGGGCACACATCAACAAAATTGCTTCCTTCTACCCATCTCGTCTCTGGGCAGGTCCCCTCTTCGAGAACCCGGACAAAATACTCTTCTTTGTATGCCTTTTGATAAGCAGCATAGACCATTTCTTTCGTCACACCAGGCTTTAAATTGGCGTATGCCGTAATCAGAATACCACGGTTCATCGGAACCAGATGGGGTGTAAAATTCAGCATAACCGGCTCTCCGGCCACATAGGACAACTGCTCCTCGATCTCCGGGGTGTGCCTGTGGCTGGTCACACCATATGCCTTAATATTTTCATTGACTTCACAATAAAGATTCGGAACCTTTGCCCCTCTCCCGGCACCGCTAGTACCAGACTTAGCGTCGATCACCAGTGTCTTCGTATCGATGTACCCTTCCTTCACCATAGGAGCTATGGCAAGGGTGGAACAAGTGGGATAACAGCCCGGATTTGCCACCAGCCGCGCCCCTTTGATCTTCTCCCGGTTCAGCTCGCAGAGCCCGTACACCGCCTCATCGATGAACTGGCTGCTTTTATGCTGGATTCCATACCATTTTTCATATACTGCCACATCTTTGATCCGGAAATCCGCACTTAGGTCGATTACCTTGCACTGACTGAGAATTTCCTCGTCAATCACAGAGGCAAGATAGCCCTGGGGGGTCGCCGTAAAAATTACATCTGCCTCCCGGCAAAGGGCATGAAGATCGTCCCCCTGGCACAGATTATCTACGATCTGAAACATATTGCCAAATACACGGCTGAATTTTTCATCCACATAGCTTTTGGAACCATACCATACGATCTCTGCTTCCTTGTGCTGCAACAATAATCTCACAAGCTCCTGACCGGCATATCCGGTGGAACCAATAATACCTGCTTTTATCATTTATTAAATCCTCCTGTTTTTTCAGAACTGTCTTCCGCACATCCCAGGACGAATCTCCCTGGGACGATGGTGCCAAAGCCAACTTTGATTTTGCATAAACTTTGTCAAAATGAATATTTTTATGTATAAAACTTATTTTTATGCAATATATTCATAAGCACTCTTATTATACACCTCTGGAAAATATTACGCAAGTATAAATTATTATTAGGGATACTTTTCCGCCGGAAAATAATTTTTTCTCTTGCATATTATTCATTTATGTTGTATATTTAGAAAAGAAAACAAGCCCGATACTGCTTTGGGCTGTGATTAAATTATTTTACGGAGGTCTTATCATGAAAGAAAAAGTTATTCTTGCCTACTCCGGCGGTCTGGATACCACAGCGATCATTCCATGGCTGAAGGAGAATTTTGATTATGAAGTCGTTTGTGTCTGTGTGGATTGTGGACAGGAAGAGGAACTGGACGGACTAGAAGAACGCGCTAAATTCTGTGGAGCTTCCAAGCTCTACATAGAAGATGTAACCGACGAGTTCTGTGACGAGTATATTGTTCCCTGTGTACAGGGACATGCTGTATATGAAAATAAATATCTTTTGGGAACTTCGATGGCACGTCCGGTCATTGCAAAACGTCTCGTAGAGATCGCCCGCAAAGAGGGCGCTTCTGCGATCTGCCACGGCGCTACAGGAAAAGGAAACGATCAGATCCGTTTTGAGCTTGGTATCAAGGCGCTGGCTCCTGACCTGAAGATCATCGCTGCCTGGAGGAGCGACAAATGGACTATGGATTCCCGTGAGTCCGAGATCGAATACTGTAAGGCACACGGCATCGATCTTCCGTTTTCGGCAGATTCCAGCTACAGCCGCGATCGCAACCTGTGGCATATCAGCCATGAAGGTCTGGAACTGGAAGATCCTTCCAACAAGCCAGACTTTGACCATCTTCTGGTTCTCGGCACCACACCGGAGAAAGCGCCAGATGAGGGAGAGGTTGTGACGATGACTTTTGAGCAGGGTGTTCCAAAGTCGGTAAACGGCAAAGAAATGAAAGTCTCTGACATTATCCGTGAACTGAACCGTCTGGGCGGCAAACACGGCGTTGGTATTGTAGATATCGTGGAAAACCGCGTAGTCGGCATGAAATCCCGCGGTGTGTATGAGACCCCCGGTGGAACGATCCTCTATGAAGCCCACCAACAGTTAGAGGAGCTGATCCTCGACCGTGACACCTATGCCATGAAGATGGACATGGGCAATAAACTGGCTCAGATCGTTTATGAGGGAAAATGGTTCAGCCCGCTGCGCGAGGCAGTACAGGCATTTATTGAGTCCACCCAGAAATACGTTACCGGTGAAGTGAAGTTTAAACTTTACAAAGGAAATATCATCAAGGCCGGCACCACCTCGCCATATTCTCTGTACAATGAGAGCATCGCATCCTTTACCACCGGTGACCTCTATGATCACCATGACGCAGAAGGCTTTATCAATCTCTTCGGTCTCTCCACAAAGGTTCGCGCCATGAAGCAGCAGGAATTGGAGAAGTAAAAAATATTTGTTAATGATACATTGAAAGGGGAGTCCCCAGCTATGATTTAAAACCATAGCTGGGGACTCTGTTGTCATGTAATCATAATAATTTATTTAAGTGCATCCATTCCTCTAAATGATTGATAGAATCTATTGACATATCCTTGTCTATCCATGAGGTTTTGGATGATTCTTATTTATTATAAATTATCAATTATTTTACCTTCCATGACAGAACTTATACTTCTTACCACTTCCACATGGGCATGGAGCATTCCGTCCTATTTTCTTTGATTTCTTAATTGACTCCTGAAACATAATTGGGACTTTTCCTTCGTACATAAGTGATAGTTCTCTTAATCGATATAAATATTCCGATATCACTAAAATTCCTTGAAACATATGAACTGCTTCATTTTCAAATTCAAGAAGATACTCGGTTTTCTTTTTTGTTCTGTCCTTTGGATCCGGTATGTAAGTAATCAACTGTTCAACGGTATCATATTCCACATCATTATGTCCAATAGCATTTCTCAATTTTGCATTTCCAACAATGTTTAAAAATTCAGTATACGATTCTTCTTCTAAACAAAAATGATATCTCGACGCTTTTGTTAATCTAATAAAATCATCCAATGAGGATACTTTCTTTTCAACCAGATTCATCTGATGTATATCAGACCTATATTTTATATTATTAAGAGCCACTGGAATTATCAATAAAGTTCCTAAAGCTTCATATACATCTAAATAGAACTGCTTTACACTATCAAAAGTACTTGTCGTTGACCCTTCAAGTTCATAATCAATTGCACCTTCCTTGCAATACTGAATCACTAGAGCCGGAATAAGTTCTCGATAAATTTCTATAAATTCTCCATACAGTTTGTAGATAACTGACTGTAATTGATCGAGATGAAATCCATCATGCGAATTCAAAAAATCGACTAATTTCTTCATCTGTGTAGTATCTAGCCTCAAGATATTCCCACTAAAAGATAAATTATCCAATATTTCTCTTTTAAGCGGTGAATAAAAACCTTGAACCTCAATCATGTGAACAGCTCTTAATATTTCTGACTCATCCCGGCATTGAAAATACTCTCCAGAGAATTCTTTTTTAATTTCCTGAACTAAATACTCGCTTTTATTTTGGAATAGATCAATAATCCTTTTATAATCTTTCCACTTATCAGCAGTTGATTTAAGCTGAGAAACCGTCTTACCAAACTTTTCGTATGAATCATCATCTTTCATACTATTCATTGCACGTATAAATGGTGTTATTATTATACCTTCTGCTTCTGTAGCTTTGCATTGTTTTAACGTTGGAAATTCACCAGAACATTCGACCATATAATCCGCTGATTCATCATCAACATTATCCGCATTATCAAAATCAAATTTTAATTCTGGTCTATCTTGGTCTATTTGTATACTTCCTAATAAGGAGGTTCCACATTTTCCGCAAGTTACGATAATAGGATGTTCTTTTTGCCAACCAACCTGTAAACGTACTCTAGTTATGCTTCCACATACCTGACATTTTATAAAGTAATTGAATACCATGTGCTGTACCTCCTTTCACAAACGTCTAACATAATATTCATATACTAAGATATGGCACAATCACATCATAGAACTTTTTGCTCCACTCTGCGTGGGATTTTGCCATCTAAAGCCAATTTCTATTATTCTACATTCTGAACCTTTCATTAGGTTTCATCTCCTTTATCTCACAAATACTATTCTTGGTACATGCTAGTGTCATAATAATCCAATCTTGAATCATTAAGTTCTTTCTTAATAGCTCTCCAATTCTTCATATACAAATCCATATATGCTATAAACGTGGCATTGTGTGTTCGCTCACGCAAATGAATTAATTCATGAAGAATAACATACTCCAAACATTCCAGTGGCTTTTGAGCCAATTGCAAATTGAACCAGAGTTTCTTTTTATCGGTGTTGCATGTCCCCCAGCGTGTAACCATGTATTTTGTCTGCCATGAATCACAGTGAAGCTCCGTTATCCTTTCCCATTTAGGCAGAAGCCTTTCTATCTCAGACTTAAGCAAACGGCGATACTGTTCACGAACGTAATTCTCCCTTTGCCTAACCGTACTCTCTTCTCTCATAGAGAGGATTACTTTATCACCCTGTATCTCAAAGCCATTCTTTTGAGAATTTGGAACAAAGGACAAAAAATATTGTTTTCCCCAGATATACATTGTTTCACCACTAACAAACTGACGCTTTGCACTTCGATTCTGCTGCTGAAACTTTTCAATCTGCTTTTTTATCCAGCTGAGATTGGTTCGAGCATACACTTCGATTGCCTTATCATCCATTGATGACGGTGCTGAGATCACAACATGTCCATCCGGTGGTTTTACCTGAAGATGCATGTTTTTAATATTCTTTTTTTGAATATCAATCGATATGCCCGATATCACAATACTCATCTATTAATATTCCTCCTGCTTTACAATAATCTTAAACAGTCGTTCAACCTCCGCATCATCATTGAGAATGGCAAATAACGCACTCTTAATTCGATTTTCTTTAATCGAATCGCCGCGAAATCCACTCATCTTGTTATCCATAACAGCCCTATGCAGTTTAATAGCTAACACTTCATCGCCACCGACATAATCATAAAGTGCCTGCATAGCTTTGCTCTTTCTGATGCTCTCTGGGTAATCCTCGTTCTGTTCTGGGTGTTCAACATTTTTTGCTAACTTAATGTACTTTTCAAGAAGTGGACCTATGTCAATACTTTGGACAAAAAAAGTCGAAAGATGAGGCTGTAAAAAATCTTGTGTCTATGGATTTTAGACTTTCCTGATAAGAATTAGATATGTAAGAGGTTTTTGTCGGTTTTATGTTTTTGGGACTGTCGAA
>CAJTFB010000010.1 GCA_910575665.1 Eubacteriaceae bacterium | reverse complement strand
AAGTGGCCTCCTTTTGTATGCGGTAATCCCTGTTACCATTGTTCTTAACAAACTCTAGTATACAGGTAAATCCACGTTGCTACAAATGTGGGGTCACTTCATATTGTCCTATTGTCTCATATTAAACCGTTTATTGTCACGGATCATCTTTTTATATTGCTTATCCAGTTCTTTTTGAACAAGGTTTCTGATCTCATTTTTATCTTCCGCAGAGGCCTTTCCTGTCAACGTGATGTTTATATTAGGTGCAAAGGTCACACCCTGGCTTGATGTTTTGTTGTAGCCCATGAGCTTTCCAGTGGCTTCATAGAGCCTTCTGGATCGCGCACTTCCATCAATAGGGATGATGGCCTCCGTTTTGTTTCCCTCGGACACGGCAGCGATGTGTGCTTTGGTGCTGATGGTTCCTTCGGCATATCCAACGATAGAGTCATCTGATGTTTTCTCCCCCTTCTTTTTCCCCTTTTTTGCAGTACTTGGTGCTACTGGCGATATAAGCTCAACCGGTATAGTTATTGGATTTATCTTCAAGATCTCATCAGACAACGCTTTTGTAAATGCTTCCCCGGAGGCAATGCCTCCTTTTTTTGCCGCTTCCTCCATTTTTGCTACAGCGGTCGGAACTGCTGCCACAAAACCACCGAGAATATTTGCAGGGGGGCCCTGTATGCCCGTATTATCTTCTTTTATTTTTTGTGTTTCGTTTGGAACATTCGCCGAACCAAAAAGAAGAAGAGGATCTATAAACCCTTTTTCTTTTCTTTGTTCTTTTGCCGTAGCACCTTTTCCATACTTATGTTCGGCTACCATATTTCTAACTTCGTCCATAGCTTTTTCACTGTCAGTGGGTCCTTTTCCATCCGGCATAAATCCATCCATGAAATCTGTGATGTACGTCCCTGATGTAGCTTTCTCAATGGTTACTAACTTTTCTTTCATTTTTCCAGTGGCTCCGTCCATCATATCAACAACCATATCATGCACAGCATTTTTATCACTGCGGCTCATGTCTCCGTTTATGAGATCTTCTCCATAAGTATCCATGAGCGTGTTGTACTGGAGTTCTGTAGCTTTTTTCTTTGCTTTTTCTACAGTTTTCCGATACGCTTTTTCAGCTGCTTCTTTTTCCAGCTTATACTCTTCTTCGCTCATGTTGCCATTTTCAAGCTTCTGTGCAGCAGTATCAAAAACTGTCTGCTTTGTCTCATAGGCGATTTTTTTCACTTTTTCAACATTTTTATTTGTTGCTTCCTGGAGTTTTTGGAATGTATCTGGCGTCAAATCCTTTCCCGAAAAATCTGATTCTATGAGATCCCAGCTCGCTCTTTCCTTGCCCTTTGCTACCTTGGCGCTTAGATCTTTTAACTCTTCAAGGTATTTATTCATTTCCTTTATCAGTTTCTCTTTCTTTATCGGTTTTAGATTTGGCTTCATGCTCCTTTGTATAACATCATTAATCTTGGCATTAAGTCCGTCCGCTTCCATTTTCAAGCTTCCGAAAAAACCATCATTCTGTTCAATAATATCCTTCCCGGTTTCAGAATCCCCAAAAAGAAACTTTGTCGCCACGTTGACCGTGTATCCCTGCTGGTCGATCTGATCCTGTACTGACTGGACATAGTTCTGTGCATTCTTTCTCGCCTCGTCCATGTCCTTTTCATCCAGTTCCAGACCTGCGGATACCTTCCACTTTATTTTTCCAAAGCCCTCAGCTGCTTTTTTCATTTCCCGCTCAAGACCTTCTGAGATCTTTATAGAGGACATGAATTCTTCTATGTTCTCCATTGTCTTACTGCCGATAATGTTATCCGCTGCGCTCTGAATCTGATCCATGGAAAGGGCGATATCCCCGAAATGATCCTCCAAACTGGCATTCGCCGCCGCTCTTTCTGTGTTGACGATAGCTGTGCCAATTCCCGTAAGCGCTCCTACCACCAATGCTCCACCGGCCATGTATGGATGAGCGGTAACCCCGCTTATCAATCCCTGGAGGCCCTTACCCAATTTAGGAACAGTATCCAGCAGTTTGTAGCTGGCAATCGCACTACCAATGCCTGCAAGGGGACCCGCGACCGCGTCCGGATTCTTAATCATCCATTCTCCTACTTGCAAAAATGGTTCTGCAAAATCCAGCACTGCCCCGCCGAAATCTTTAAAATCATCCACCACGCGTGCTACATCAATTTCTTCCAACCAGTCCGTGGCACTCTGCACGATATCCCGCATGGGTTCTTTTAATTCGTCATACAGCTCGATACCTTTGCCTTCCAGCGCAGACTGGAAGATCGTAACATCCCCCTGGAGATTATCCAGACGGATCTTTGCCATACGCTCTGCTGCACCAGAAGCATTGTCGATGGAATTTGTCAGCTTTTTATAGTCCTTATCGCTGGCATTTACAATAGCTAAAAGTCCAGACATTGCTGTCTTTCCTGCTATACTTTCCGCGTTCATCGCCTTCTCTTCTTCGGTCATTTTTGAAAACTGCTCTCTGAGCACTTCTACGGTCTGAGACCAATCTTTCATGCTTCCGTCTGCATCGGCTGTTTCAATCTTATATTTACCAGTTTTTTTACCTGCTTTTGCGTACGCCTTGGATACCAGCGTGATTCCTCCAGCAGTCTCACTCATGATCTTTCTCAGTGCTGTTCCTGATTGAGAGGCCTTAATTCCTGCATTCGCCATAAGCCCTATTGATACCGCTGTATCCTCTGCGCTATAATCAAGGGAGCCGGCAATAGGAGCGACGTACTTAAAAGTTTCTCCCATCATAGACACGTTTGTGTTGGAATTGGAAGCTGCCTGGGCTAATACATCCGAAAAATGCGCCGCATCTTTAGCTTTCAGATTAAAGGCAGTAAGGGCATCTGTTACAATGTCTGATGTACCCGCTAGATCTTCCCCGGAAGCTGCCGCCAAATCCATGATTCCACTTATACCACTTAACATGTCCGTGGTTTTCCATCCGGCCATTGCCATATATTCCATCGCCTGCCCGGATTCTGTCGCTGTAAATTGGGTCGTGGCGCCCATTTCTTTAGCCTTGTTCTCCAGCTGTTCAATCTGCTTTTCTGTCGCCCCGGATATCGCCTCAACGGTAGACATCTGGGATTCAAAAGAGGATCCAACTTCTAAGGATCCTCTTATCGCGTCAGAAGCTGCCGCCCCCAAGGCGGTGGTAGCTGATTTGGCAATCTTCGTCACTCTTGAAAATGCCTTATCTACCTTTTGACTTACCATATTCAAAGAACTATCTACTTTTCCCGATATCTTAATTTGTACTTCCTTTTCATTTGCCAAGTTTGGTCACCTCCTCTAAAATTTCTTCCAGTTCAACCAGTGGTATGTTTAACAAATATTCCAATGATGTATTAATTCGGAATCCAAGATGTATTGCACATTTTCTGATTTGTTTTGCGTCCCGGAATCCTAACTCCATAAAAAATTGACTACAACCGCCTTGATCCTGCGTGCTTCTTTCAATGGGAGTTTGCTAAAAAACTCAAAGGGGACCCCCGCCGCCCTGGCAGCATACGTGTACGCCCCCTCTGCTGTTGTCTCGGGGTTAAGGTTATTAATGCCGAGCTGCCTCACCTCTTTTTCGATTCGGATAAAATCACTTCCCGTCATGTCTTCAAGAGATGAGAGATCGATACCATCATAAGTCTTTCCCTCAAATGTATAAGGTTTCTTGAAATCGATTTTTAATGGGTTTACTTGTTCCTGGTTCTTGTTTCTGTCCTGATCCCCATTCTGATTCTGGTTTTCTTGTTTTTTGATTTCTGACATGATAAATTCCTCCTATATTTTCTAAAAATTTTTATAAGAAAAACGACCCCGGTAATGAGGTCGCTTTACTTTTTTAAGTATCTTTTTATTTAGTTAATTTGTAAAGAGCCAGCTGATTTAAGCTTACTCCTTCTTTTTCTGCCTCTAGTGCCAATCTCTGATGTAAAGTTTTTGGAAGGCGAACTACAAACTTGCCGCTATAATTATCTGCTGATCCCGATACTGGTGTCGGTATTGGCAAGTCATTTTCCAACTTAACTTCTATATAGCCTTCTATAGCCTCATTGAGAGACTCATATAATTCACTCAGCGTATCACCTGTGCTTTGACAGCCATCCAGTTCCAAAATCCTCCCATAAAAATAATGGCCACTTTCATCATTTACTTCCTGTACCAGTCTTGTGTACGGTAGTTCCATGTAGTCTTTTACATTCACTTTTTCAATTCCTTTCTACTGCTTTTTGGTATTGTATCCAGAGCACGAGGAGCTTATTCTTCTATTCTCTTTAGTACGTCAACCACATATACTTTTTTTAATGGATTTTCTTGTTTAATCGTAATTAAATTTCCTGTTTTTTTATTAAGGTACTGTTTATGGCTTCCTTTTTGCCTTGCGGGCTCATAGCCATATGCTCTAAGTACTTTGTCGACCTCCTCTGGCCTTATACCATTTGGTTTACGTTTCATTTTCTCCAATATTTTTTCTATGTTGGGCATCAACGGCTCTCCTTTCTCATATCCTATAGTACCATATTTAGTACTATTCGTCAATACCATTTAACAACATTCTAAACGTTTCTCTGCCTTTGGGCGTAATAAGTGTTTGCGTCCCCGCGTGCTTTGAGTGTCTGCTCTTATATTCCTTAATCTCAAACAGTCCCTGCTCTTTCCATTTTGCGTATGGGTGTAGCTTTTTCTTTTGATCTCTGAATATATATTTGTTTTCTAAAAGCCACTTAATGAAAGCACTTTCCTTTATTCCAAATTCCTTTGCAGTAACACGAAAACTCGTTAAAAGGTTTCTGTCGACAAGTTCATCGAAATATTCCGCTTTGGGCTTCATGGTTTCATTATCCTCAAGCAGGGCAATATTTTTCTTTTTCATATCATCAATGGTTTTATGGGCAATTTCTAACGCTCTAGCCATTATTTTCTCTGGCGTATTCCATGCCTTGTCCAAGTCAATGAGATATTGCCGTATTTCTTTCCCTTTTTCGGTTCTTTGAAGCATACAGATTTGCTTCGCCATATCTACAGATAAATCATAATCATCTACTTCTCTTTGAACCTCTCTACCCCCCTCAATTTGAACCCGTACTTTTTTGTGTAGGGTTGAATAGTCGGTTCCCTCTGCAAATCCATAGGAGCAATATCTGTCAAACCATTTACTAAAACGCTCTGTTCCTTTAACTCCGCCATCGCTTGAAACAACATCATACAAATCCCTTGCCGACACGGTCGGCTGCTCCGTTTCATAATTTACCTTGATAATCTCATTCATATTATTTACCACCTTCCCGTAAAACCTTATAATAATGGCAGGGAAACGGTTAAGGTTTACCGCTTTCGTGTAGCTATCACTATCCCCGCCATGTATCTCAAAGCAACAGATTTAACAGAACTTATTCACTTCTGCCAGCATATCCTTTCCGCATACGATGTATTTGGAGTTAAACTTATCCAGTTCCAGCATCGTTTCTCCGTCGATCTCGATAAGGATGTACCAGAGCTCAGCTTTGATCTTTGTATCGGTCCCCTCAGCAAGCTTCAGTTTTCCACCCTCGAAATTCTTGTTTTTTCCTTTCATTACGATCCGTACTGGTGTATACTTGTTTTCATTGTCTTCTGTTTTCAAGCCTTGATATGAGCCACGGATCGTCAGGTTGATATTGCTTCCCATCATCTCAAAGGCTTCTTTATCCATGACCCGGAAAGGGATCTCGGTCTCTATGGACTTGATATGGCCGACTACAGGCTGTTCAAACTCCCCCAAAAAACCGGCTCCTGTCACCGTATAAGTAGTGTTATCAAAGCTCGGCAGAGGAAATTCATCGCCGGCTCCAATGACCCGGTTCCCATGGTTGTATACTCTGTAATTATTCAATACTCCCTGTACATTCATTTTTTACTCACCTCTCAATGCTTTCTGTAAAATTTCCGGATCAAACTCAATATCAAAAGCGATATCCTCCATCGGCAGATATGTAGCCAGTTTCACCCGGAACTTAAGGCTTCCATTGACTATGTCGTCGATCGAGTTGTCCTCTTCGTTGTACTGCACCTTTCCGCCTGCAATGTATAGCTGTGAGCTCATGGCATTAAACCATACGTTCTCGTCATCGCAGATCGCCGTGATCTTACGGAAGTCCCCCAGATCATCCACTCTTTTTGCCATTGTCAGGATCAGACGGTTTTTGTAATAGTTGAAAAATCTCCTGGCGCAGATCCATCGGTCTTTGGGATCCTTGGTCGCCGGAAACTCAGCTGTATTGTTTCCCCAAAACTTCCATCCACCATAATTGATCGCAGTCACGCCTCCATAAGCGTTTACATAGTTATTTGCACTCTGCTTGTCGATCCGTATCTCTTCCCCGTTTTCCAACACCACCGCTGTGATAAGCGCAGACTTGTTAGATGGGGAAAGGTTTGGAACGTCCTCGTTGGCAGCGTCAAGATAAGCGATACCTGCCGCGTATATAGAAGAAAAATAAAAATCCTTTCCGTCACTCTTAAGTTTTGGCCACACGGCAATGGTGTTTTTGTCTACAACGCATTGAGCCGCTTTTTGATTTTGAAAATCCTCACATTTAACGGCTCCCTCTTCGGAACAATCAATATCCACGATCGCATTTGCGCTAAATTCTCCATTGATATTTATTGCGGCAGCTTGGAGCGCCGTGGACACCTCTGTATATTGAGACCAGCCTGGCGCTAAGATCAGTCCCGGAGCCATCTGATAAAGTGGAAATACATCATTGACGCAGGAAATCCCCTTGTTTTTTCCTTCATCCATGGAATATCCCCCGATGACCCGCAGCTTCATTTCATCAGCTTCATAATTGATTTCTTTTGCGTTTACCGTCAACGTTTCTGCGTTGTAGTGGCTGCCGCTGCTAAGAAGGGTCAGAATGATGGAGCCATTCTCATCCACTGACACAACATAGTCTGTGTCTACTGCCAGTTCTTCCTGTCCATTTGAAACCTTAATGGTATCACAAACGATCTCAGGATTCTTTATCGTAAATTCTTTTCCATCCCCAGGCTTCCAAGTCATTTCGTCCACATCCATCACATCCTTGTCTGGATCCAACACATTGACAAATATGACAGGCGATACATTATATTTTTTAAAACATGCGTACATACTCTGGCACAGGGTATATTTCCCCCAATCATCGCTATATCCGATCACATCAAGCGCTTCATCCCAGTTTTCAATCAGAATCGGTTTGTTTACCAGATTTTTGTACTCTCCACCCCGATGCACCGGGGCAGTCCCTATGATGACCTGCAGTCCTGATGTTCCCTTTACTGGAGCAGCCATGCGGGTCGGGCTCTCCGTCACACGGGTACCGTGATAATATGGATTATATGCTTTGCTCATTTTTTCGCTTGTCTCCTTTCATTAACTGTTCTTTTGCTGCCTGATACAACCGGTACGCCGGTCCTCCATTTTTTAGTTCGGCAAGCTTTTTTCCTCCCTCATTGATCGGGAAAAGAAGATCCCTAAGGATAGGAACCTCTTTTGCTTTTTCATCAAAAAAAGAACCGGCCTTTTCACTGAAAACATCACAGTATCTGGCGATTCCTTTTATGTCTGGCCCCAGATAAATCATGGGTTCCTTCTTTTTCTTCGTGACCTTTACAGGAGCCTTTGTTTCAATTTTTTTTGCAGCGTCCTTTCCTGGCGCTACGTCGCTTTTTGTACTCAACAGTATCTGTCCTCCTTTTTTATAGTTGGAGTATTAAACTCCATTGATATTGCTCCAAAATAAAATGGGTGATCGTCCTCATCGGACAATTCCCATACGATCTCTTCCCTACATTGGTAGTTTCCCAGGCAAATATTCTTTTGAAATCTCTCGCAAATCCGATGGATCATATTTATGAGGTACTGATACCCCTTTCTCTCTTTTCCATCATCATAAACACATAAATACAAAAGAAGGTTTGTTGTTCCTGGCTTATTCACTGTGTTAATCCTTCCAGTTGGCAAAATAACTTGGATATACGGGACCGGGATATCTCCCTGACCTTCTCTCAAAAATCCATTTTCCAAATCCTCTTGGCTGTCCTCGCCCTGCCCTGCATCCGTGATAGGCAAGAACTGCTCATACACACTAAGAGCTGTCAATTTACCATTGCGGTCTGGAAAGCGATCCTTTGAAAACAATTTCCTCAATTCTTCCGCCATCTCTTCTTGAAGAAAAAAGTTAGTAAACATCTTAAAGCCTCCTTAATGCCTGTTCCACATACTTCTCTAGTTTGTTATGGAGCTTTTTTTCGATCTGAGGTTTCATCTCGTCATAAACCCTGGTACCTGCAATCATAACTGGGATACCTGATCCGTAAAGCTGTCTAATCTGTTCCCTCGGTTTCAGGTCTTTCCCTGTCTTCTTGTTCTGGGTCCTACGTTGTTGTAGTTCCCACTTTCCTTTTTGGTTTTTCTCCCACCGTCCCTTTATGCCACCCTTCCCAGCAGAACCGGCAATCCTCACAAAGATGCCGGTATGCCCCTGCGGCATTCGGGCATAAAAGGCTTTTCTACCGTCTACGACAAGGGGAAAGTTTCTATTGCCCCGAATCTGGTGTGCCCCTGCCGGATCTCCTGTGGCCACATTATGCTTTTTATACGCAAATCCCCTCAATGGGATAGGTCTTCCTTTTGATTGCAAGATAGCCGTAAGCGAGCTTTTCGTGGCACGTTTTAACTTCATGGACTTATTAAAAGCCCCCGCCTTTACCATATACGTCCGCCTAGCTTTCTCCACAAGGTCGCCTCTGGCAGCCTTCGCCGTCTCATTGATGGCTAGTTTCATAATATCTTTCGCTGCCGGCGACAAATTCCCAAGGCTCCGTTTTACTTCCTCCAGACCTGTTACATGGATTTCCATTGTAGGCACTATTTTCACCTCCTATCGCGCTGTCACTGACCGGATGGTGATAGAATATAACCCTTGCTCATTTACCGCTTTCTCCACACGAAAATTCGCACCGTCAATTGTGACCTGGCTCCCCGTTTTAGGAAGGCGCCCAAAATCGGACGCCTTAACATAAAACATGGTTTTGGCAAGACTGGTGCCGTCATCTTTGACTTCTGACCTGAACTTCTCCCGGTTGAGAAATTCCACATCATCAAAAATAATGTTGACATTCTCCCTCCCATTTACCATGTGGGGTTCTCCAAATTCATCTGGATTTAAAAAAACGCTCGTAATATCTTTACGAACCATCTCTTTAAATTTCATTCTGCTGGGCCTCCTCGATATAAGCCAATACCTTATCGATCAATTCCGGTCTGTGAAGGTTTACATCTAAGCCAGACAATCCAATGCTTTCTGCATAATTAACAATATCCGACTTGCTTTTTAATTTCCCCAGCTGTGCTTCTGAATAAAACTCCGGCACATCATCTACTGCGATATCTGGGTCAAATTCATTATCTTCCTGCAAAATACCGATGCCATCGTGTTTTGTTTCGAAAAGTCCTTCCTCCGCTTCCGATTCATTCATCGTCACCGCTGGTTTTATGAAACCTTTTTTCAGAAGAAATCGTATATACGTTTCAGGAAGTCCACGAACCGTTTCGTTTGGCATGAATGTTTCTCCCGATACCCGAATCCTCACTTTAGCTATGTATAATTCGCTCATACCAGTCCTCCTATTCCTGATCAACCACAAGAACGTACCATGAAGCAACGTCATCCGGTACCGGGATCGGGCGAGACGTCAGTCGAAGGGTTTCTGTGTCGTTTTTATCATCAATGATGTATTTAGGAACAATTTCAGCCTCATATGTCTTGAAGCCATCTTCCTCTATTTGCGTTACTGCACCATAGTGCATCTTGCCAATTCCATTCGAGTTCGCCAAAATAATCGTCCCTCTTGGAATCATAGCCTCTTCTTGATTTGTCTCGTCATCCGCAAACCAATCATCAAAGGAATAGATATCAAGATCAAGAGAAGCGATCCGCCCGTAATAGGTGATGTTGTCATCTACAACGCGTGGTTTGATATCGGCATCTTTAATATTTAAAATATTTGCCTGCTTCTGAACTTTGGGATGATTCAGGTATAAACGGATCGTTTCAGCATCACCAATCATCATATTAGGGTTCATTCCGGATTCTTTTAGAATTTCCAGCTTTTTCTCCAGCAAAATACTGTCAGGATCGGAGGCTTCATTACTCCACATGTCATTACCCAAAAGGACTTCTCTATTCTCAAATCCATAGTCTACATGGATATCCAGCCCTTCATCTTGATCAACGACATCAAATCCGCCTCCTAAAATCACCTGCCTTGCCTCCCATTCTTTCCTTCTTTCAATGGATTCATTGAGTTCCAGCAAGTCTTTTGCAAGGAGTTTATCCGCACGTTCCTCCGGTGTATCCCGTGAATAAATATTTTCGCCGATGGATCTTTTTGTAATATCATCTGTGGTTAGGATTCTTTCCGGAGCGATCTTCGGCGTGCGGATAAATTTGGTTTCAAATCCCTCACGCGTCATGACCTTTCCACCACGCCGCGGGGATACAAACGGCGCCAACCTGCGTTTTCCTTTTCGCACATCTACCTCGATTTTTTCCGATACATGTGTTTCTGGTATCTGGAAAAAAGTTCTCGTCAGAAAATTGTTACAGGGACGCGATATTTCTATCGCCTCCATCATTTCAATTGTTGTGTAATTACATGACATTTTATACTACCTCCTCGAAAAAAATACCGAGCATTCTCAATGTCTCGGTTAGGTCTTTTACATTCGTTCCTTCACTGGCTATCACTGCATTTGGGTTAAAAACCCCCGTAATATACTCTTCGGCAATCACAGGATCCCCCTCTTGACTGCTCCCGGTATCTGTATCATCTGTCAGGATTCCACTTGGACAAATCTTCTCCTGGGTAACTCTCTGTTGTGCACCATCGTCAACATTTTCACCCGAACCCTCGGTGTTGCTCTGTGCAAATATCACACCCAGATTATTTTCGTTGCGGCTCAGCAATGTACCACGCTTTAAAACCCCCTGACCTGGTGCAAGAGTGATTCCTCTTGTAAGTGCTCCTTGTTTATTGCCAGAAATCAAACTATCCGGCACAAATTCTCCATCCTTTTCAAAAAGATTCATTTGGTCCCCCTCCTGTTCTTTGCTGCTTTGATCGCGTTGGTAAGTTTTTCGACTTTTTTGCAGTCGGAAGATGAGCAGCTTCCTTCGTCGTCATAATTCTTTCCAAGGTTCTCTGGTGCTGCCTCTACCTCTCCTGCTCCACTTGATCGCAGATCATTTTTCATTTTCTCCATAAAATTTACTCCGAGATTCTTTTCGGCAACCAGCGCCTGAAATGCCAAATCTTTGGCAGTCATCGGTTCTTCATATTTAGCCTTTGATAACAGTTCCTCAGAAACCGCTGACCCGATCTCGTCAAGCTCCTTTAACCGTGTTCTTTCTTCTTCAATCGCCTCCCTTTTGAGATTCTTGCAGAGTTCTGGATACGCCTTCTTCATATCCTCCACGGTTTCAAATTTTTTAGATGATTCTTTTTCATCCATGTGCTCGTTTCCTCCTTTTTCTTCATTACTTTGATGTACATCTATTTCTGCGCCTGCCCGGCGATTTACCGGCATATTTTTAAAATACTCTTTCTTGACTTTCACCGAATTGATCGTAATGTATTTTCCTCGATCTGTTATATCAGCAATATTTGAGTATGCCACTTCATCAACAAGACCAATATCCTGCGCCTCGTTGGCACTTAGCCATCTCTCTTCCGCCATAAGGTTGCTAAATTCTTCCTCGGAAACATCCGTAATTCGGCTTCTATATGTAGCTATGATACTCTCTTTGATTTTGTCACAGTATTCCAACATCTCATTTAGATCCTTGCTATTGTAATACCCGCAAAGGCCGAGCAGAGGATCATGTATTAAAATCATAGCATTACAGGAAGCAATGATCTTCTCGGCGGCCATTAATGGAATCGTTGCTGCGGAAGCACACATTCCGTCAATATGCGCAATGATCTTTTTGCCACTGTCTTTTAACTGATTAAATATAGCATTGGCTGCCATCACTTCCCCACCGGGTGAATTAATGCGAAGATGAATAGTATCTTCCGTAACCGCTTTCAACTCCTGGATAAACTGCTGGTATGCCACATAGTCATCTGTATACCATGGTTCGTCACTGCAAAGCTCACCATACAACAATAACTCAACCGACCTGTTGTCCATCTGATTTTTAACAAAATTCCAAAACTTAATCATTATCACTACCTCCTAAATATTTATCAATTTCTCTCTGCTCCTTAGCCAGTTGTCGCATATTCTCCCAAAAATCTGTTCCGTTTAACTCTACAGATTCCTTTTCTCTTGTGGATGTGCCAAGAGCAATCTTTCGTTCTGCTGCCTCCACCTCTTTGACTGGATCGATCATGCCCGGTGCCGGACCATTCCACTGACATCTACTCCACGCTCTGTAGATAGCTGGATCACAAAAAAACCCAGGTGCCTTGATCCGACCGCTGGCAACAGCCTCTATTAGCCAACGCTCATAAACAGGCTGGCAAAAATCTTCCACCAACCACTTCCGCCTCATCCGGAAAGTTTTCCACGCTTCCAATAAGGCAGCTCTGGAAGCAGAATAAGAAGAATTAAAATTCTTAGTCAGTATCTCTACCGGGATCTCTAAGGCAGCTCCCGTGTATTTTGCCATAGTCAAAACAAAAATATCAAAATTACTAGATGGGTGTTTCGGGTCTCCGAAATCCACTTCTTCCCCAGGCTCTAGCCGATTGATCATGCCAGGTCCCATCTCATACTCATATTTTTTATCCGCCACAGAATCCTCTTTTTCTGTCACGCCGGTAAAAAGGTCATCGCTGCTGCTCTGCGTCGTTTTAATAAATGCAGTAAAAAACGAGCCAACAACTGCTGCCATTAGCTCCGCTTCTGTGTACCTGGTCAACTGTTTCACGCATTCAATGACTGGCGCCAGAAGGGGTACTCCCCGGTACTGCTCTGCCCGTTCAGAATCAAAAATAAGCAAAACATTTTCCATTCCGGTCTTTTTTCCAAAAGCTTCTACCCTGATCCATTCTTTTTTTAAATTAAGATTAGAATTGGGATACGTATTACAAATATGGTACGCCACAACAGCCCCTTTATCATCAATCTCGACACCACTGTAAATACGGTTCTTGTTTTTAGGATTCTGGCACAGTAAATTAACATTGTTCCCATTGCTTTCTGGGGAACAAATACGGTCCGATTCGATGATGTTGAGGCGAAGCCCATACGGCATCACCTTCTGATCTCCATCTTCCAGTGAAAAAAGACAGCAGGCATCACCGTTTACCAGTTGACCAAGCATAACCAACTGTTGGTTGGCATAAAAATTATTTAGCTTTCTGGCATCACTCAATTTTGATTCCGCCCAAATATTAAATTCTCGTTCGGTGTTTTTCTGCCATTCTTCCGCTTCTTGGTCTGACAACTTTAAAAAATCCGAATCAACCTTAGGCTTTGGAATCAGCCCAGAACCAACAACATTTGTCCGCATTGTTCGGATAGCGCTTGTGGCAAGCGGAGCCGACATCATCAGATCACGACTTCGGCGACGCAAGGTTGGAAGATTTTTATCAATATCCTCCTGAGGAGATTTCGAATTTGCACTCCATCCCTTACCGTAACTTTTCTTTCGAGAGGCCCCGCTATCAGAATAGCCCGCATTTTTTATCTGTTTCACTATTCTCAGCCGGTTTCTTGCATCAAGGCGTTTCAATGCCCTTTCCGGAGACACAGCTTCCAGCATTGTATCAAATAAATTCATTGTGTACCTCCTCTATATATCTCTCGGAATAACGCGAAAGGCAGGCCGCTTTCCTCCACTGTTTTCCAGCTTTGTGATCTGACTGTCAAGATGGGCAATCATTTTTGCGATCTCCGCCAGGCTACCTTTTGTCACTGTCCTGGATCCGATTGAGTACGATTGAGCACCAGTTAAAATTTCCTCCTCCGCTTGCAGATACAGTTCTCTTTGTTTTTTGTATCTTTGGAGCCTTTCTAATTTGTCATCATTCATCATCCAATCCTCCTATGTCATTATTCCGCGGCTAATAACCCCCGCTCTTTTTTTCGTATTTCTACTGCCCTTTTTCATGTAATTGATTCCCTCACTTACCTTTTTCTCCAATACCGCAAAATTGGGGTTTAAAAATTCCACAGCGGCGGTATTATAATTTCTTAAGTCAAAAGGCTCATTCCTTGCTCCCTGTTTTTTTACCCATGTAACTGTCATTTTTCCATTTACCGATTTAATCACCTTCTGCTCAGAAGTGAGACCATTCATATACTTTTGATCATAACCCCGGTCAATGTTCTTGGGAAAATGACAGTATCCAGGACCAGGTTCCTCAATATAAAGCCTGGATAAAACTGTTTCTTTTCCGGCATTTACGCCCAGGATGAAAATGGGCACCTTATAATCATTATTGGTGGACTTTTTATGGAGAAGCGGTATACCATTTTGGCCATAACCCTTGATACCATAAATCATCCGACCTTTACTTTTCATCTTTTTTAACCATTTATAAGTTTTTGTTGTATGGTGTCCACCTGTATCAATAAAAGTGCATGCAACATTGAGATTGCTTCCATTTTCAAAACAAAAATCCAGCTGAAGATATTCCTCCAGCTGGTTCCAAATTTCCTCTCTTTCCAGATCTCCGTAAATCTTATCGTAAGTGATTCCCCACGATTCATAGCCCTTTCCCCATCCACACACCTCGATTTCAAATCGGTCATCCTGAACATCCACTGACGCCGTCAAAACCAGCACGCCTTCCGGCAGCTCAGCATAATAATCTTCGCGACGCTCTATTAACGTATCCTTATCCGCAGAGTCTCCCTTCATTTCGTAAGATTCGCCCTTAGAAGTATTAACCCAAGTGCGTAGCTTAAAGTCAGATCCTGTTTCTTTTAAATCGTGCACTGCCGCCTTATAACTTTCCGCAATATCTTCCCACCGCCTCCAGGGAGAGGCCATTTCATTCAGGTGAAATCCTCTAGTATCCATAACTTTCGGATTTCTGGCAACAAACATCCCCGGTCTATCCTTCCACTCGTCTTCCGTCAATTTTTCCCCACAGTGATCACAAGCCATCATCATATTCTTAAAATCAAGATTTTCCCAAATATAAGGTGTATACTTCCCACAATATGGACATTGTACACACCACTCTTCTTTGGAAGATCGATTATATTCCTTTTCGATTCGGCTAAGCCCCTTTACTGTTGGAGTAGACACCATAACAACTTTTTTGTTCCAAAAATTATTAGTTCTCTTTTCTGCAAGATCAACCGGATCACCTTCCGTTCCGGCTGTTGCCGGATAACGGTCCACCTCGTCCATAAGGAGTATCCGAATAGGACGTGAGGCAAGATTGGATGGAGCATTGGCGCCAATTATAGTGATATGACCTCCCGGAAACTGTTTGTGCATGATAGTATTCGCGGTGTCTCGACTTTTTGCCATGCCATAAATATCTTTCAGGCACCTCGTATCTCGTATCATTGGCGCCAATCTGTCCTTGGAAAAGGCCTGTCCCATGGAATCCGTCGGCTGTACTACCATGATCGGTGATGGATCATGTTCAGAATAATACCCGATTACATTCAAAAGCATCTCCGTTTTGCCAATCTGCGCGGAAGTCATAATTACAATCTTGTGACATGTTCGGTCACTGATCGCGTCCATAATAATACGCTGATAAGGCGCCCTGTCCAAATTCCACCTTCCTGGTTCTGCTGAGGCTTCCCTGGAAAGCCTGCGGTGTTCTGCCGCCCATGCAGATACTGTCATCGGTTTGGGTGGCTCAAGGATCTGAAAGATATCTTTGAAGAGATAAATTGTTTTATATTCAATTTTGTGGACCTGCAATTTTATCATCCCCTAACTCTATGTAATCTTCGTTGTAAAATTCCTTTGGTTCATACTGCCGAAGCTCCAATAATGCATCTGTCATTTCTTTTTCCAGATAACTTTGAATCTGGCCAGCATCATACATATTTGCCAAAACTGGAGCTGATTTCGCCGGCTGGTTCATTAGCCGACTCCTAAAAGCCGTAAGCATATCGCACATCACAGCCCTGACATCTTCACTCTTGTGTAGTTGTCCTTTCATAAGCTGGAGCTTTAGTTCCGACATTTGGATTTTCACAACCTCATGCTTAGCCTTTTCAGCATCAAGATCTAACGTTTCCCCATAAATCTTTTCTTCGCTGTCCTGGTTTGCTATTCTTAAAGTCAGGATATAATTTTTCATGGATTCCGCCAGTTTATATCTTCCTTTTGAAGCCCTAATCAAAATTCCCTCTTCGGCTAGTTGTCGAACTCTCCTGTCAGAAACTCCAAGTAATTCACTGAGCACAGTCGCATTGACTGTTACTGCTGAAATGTTTGTTACATTTCTATCCTCACTCATTCTTACCTCCAAAATCTGCGCACAAAAAAGCAGCTGCCACAATAACAGCTGCCTTGATTTACTTCCTACACACTACCATAATAACACAGGTCGACACGACATTTCAACGACATCTTTTATTTTTTTTACTTTTTCATGCAAAAAGCAGCTGCTACATAAACAGCTGCCTTGATTTACTTCCCACACACTACCATAATAACACAGGTCGACACGACATTTCAACGACATCTTTTATTTTTTTTCATCGAATCCAAGAAACATCGGAAACGGCAGTTTTCAATTTTCAGATTTTAAAACTAGGCAGAAACCGCGATCGACGTCCCGCAAGGCGTACATTTGTTCTTACAGTACCTTGGCGCTTCGACGCTCTACAGCTGTAGAAATTAGTTTGACATATCTATAATTCTGTAAATCTTTTAATTTTAAATCTCTTCTTAATTCAATCCACAAATTCAGCTTGCTCGACTATACGAATCACAAATTATGTAAAGCAAAAATCTTGTAAACATTGTAATTCCGATATTTGTGGTTACTTTCCTAAAAGATCCACACCCATATAAAATTTGTCCCTTGTATCTTGATTTACTCCAATGTATCGCAAGGTTACCCCCGGATCACTATGATTAAAAATATCCATTAGCATAGCCACATCATGAGTTTTTTGATACATGTGATAACCAAACGTCTTTCTCAGGGTATGAGTGCCAACACTCTGTATGCCAAACTTCTCTGCTGCATTGGAGAGTATGTTGTATGCCTGTTGCCTTGTCATTGGAAATGTTCTTTTTCTCCCGTAAAACAAATATTCATAATTTTTCATATCCACAATGTAAGCATCAATACACTGTTTCAAAAAATTGTTGATAGGAATATTTTTTTCCTTGCCAGTCTTTTTTTCTCGTATGGAGATATATCTTTGGTTTCTTACCTGGCGCACTTTGATCGAAAGGATATCCGATATTCTTAAACCAGTATAAATCCCAAAAGCAAAAAGCAGACCATTCCTTTTACTCTGTCCATTGAGATACTCATAAATATCATTTACCATCTCAATGTCACGTATCGGCTGCACAGTATTCATTTTCCACCATCCTTTATTTTTTACATGGTTAATATTATTAAATATTAATTTTCTTTTCTATGCGTTGTATCTGCCTTTCAGAGTATCCTAACTCTAAAGCGGTCTTTTTTTGAGTGTATTTTTTTATAACTCTAAAATAAAAAATCTTTGCTTCTAGCAAATCTTTGTCACTTTGATATAATTCTTCAAATTTTATTTTAATCGTTTTAAGAGTTTCCAATCTTCTGATCTGTGGCTGTAGTATCCGTTCTTTTTCATAGATCCTCCTCAATACATCACTAAATGACATTGTTCCGCTGGTGCTAACCCTGTCTTGTGTGTAATCGATTCCCCTGATCCCAGAAGGGCCATTAAAGACATTTCCCATTTTTAAATAATTTTCTATCTCGGTTCTCAGGTTTTCAATGGCCACAGTTAATTCTTCAATTTCTTTCACCAGTTGAGTATATATTGGATCCATAAATACCTCCCATCCTTTAATTTCTTAGCAACTGCTTCTCCAACTGTACAGAATTATCGTATTCTCTCTGAGGAAAGTTATTGAACGAATTTTTCTTTTTCCTAAGTCTGTCTCTTCCTGGAACATAGTTAGCGTCCAGATAGTCCACATACCCGCTATTAAAAAATGTGCTTCCGTTTTGCGGCCGCCTCCAATCACAATCTCTCTCAAGCTCTGCCTTGTATCTGTCTATTGCTCTAACCATCTCTTCGTATCCCACTTTCAAAAGGCGTTGCTTTGCAGCTAAAGATACCTGCCCCTTACCTTTCTTCACCGGATATAATGGCCATAGTTTTTCTTCAAACAGTGCCAAAGCTTCTGCTTTGCACAAAGTATTTATATTCTCTACTCTACTCTTCTCTACTCTACTCTGCGAATTAATGTCAACATTTTCTTTGTTTCTGTCAACATTTACTGGGTTTATGACTACATTTTTGAATTTTTTGGGTACACTTAATAAAAGGTACTCTTTTTTCATTTCAACTTTTTCACGCCTGGACACAGCGTTTAAGTAATTTTTTTGTATCTCTTCGGAAGTTAAGATACCATACTCACAAAAAAGTTTTTCTGAAAAAATGTTCCTTTTGATACATGCTGTAATAATTTCACTTATTAAGTTTTTTTCACCACAGCTCGAAGCACCATTTTCTGACACAAAAAGCAACAGTGAATCTTCATTCCATTCACAGTAGTAACCAATCTCACCATATATTTTTTGGTAGAGCTTAACAACTACAGCAAATCCTTTTAGTCCAAATTCAGCCTGTATCAATCTTACCCTTTCATCAAGGTGACAATCTAACTCAAAGTAGTCAAGACCAGCTTTATTTGGTCTTGGCATTATAATTAACCCTCCAATCTTAAGATAAAGTTTTTCCGAAAAAATGTTCCTTTCCATACATGCTGTTTCACTAATTAAATTTATCTCACCACAGCTCAAGCACCATTTTCTAACACAAAGAGCAACAGCAAAACATTCCATTCACAGTAATAACCAATCTCCTTTGATGGAGCTTAACAACTACTGCAAACTCTTTAATCCGAATTCAGCCTGTATCTTTAATATACAAATATTTTTGTATGTCAAACTCACAATAAGGCTTTTCTCACCACAACTCAAGCACCATTTTCTGACACAAAGAGCAACAGTGAATCATTCCATTCACAGTAGTAACCAATCTCCTTTGATGGAGCTTAACAACTACTGCAAACTCTTTAATCCGAATTCAGCCTTTATCTATTCTTAATATCTTAACATACAAATTTTCTCTTATCAATATCATTATTACACTGCGTGACAATATTGAGTTTTTAGTTTACACTGCCACCTCTAAAACATCATATGGGTAGCACTCGTTGTATTGTCCGTTTACTTTACAGAGAGCAAAGTTGGTATACAAGTCTATGATCTGTACTCTTTTGTACTTTGTGACTATTTTTCGTCCTTCTTTTTCTTCGTAAGGGATTTCTATCCTTTGCCCTATGTAATATATTGTTCTTTGTGATTTCATTATTCACGGTCCTTTCTGTCAATGAATATAATTGATTAAGTGTCTTTTAGGTGGTGTCTCATGAAAAGCAAATGCTCCAGTCTCTATGTTCTGTCCACTCTTGCCTGCCAGGCGTCGGAATGTCTGAGTGAAGAAGAATTGAGGAGGCTTTCAGCCGATCTCATAGCATTTGGATATATGATCGAATCCCTGCTTGCCCATCAGACTGAGTGTGGAAATAAGTGATATCTCTACTTTTGAAGTTTATTGATACAATCATTGTTTACCCTCACTTTCCAGCCTTTTAAAGTTGATCACCCACACCCAGGGGTTGGCGTCCCATCCGTAACGGTCTTGATCTGCTTTTTTAACGGTAGAATTCCACAGCTCGTCAAAGGGATCTCCTATCTGCAGTCCCTCAGCTACTACGCCATTATCGTCAATGTCCTGTAGGCGCTCTGGTCTTATGTTTGTGACTTTTAAAAAGATCCGTGCCGCTTCTTTTGGCATGTGGATAGATGGTTTCCAGGGTATATTTTCGTGGCTTACACCACGCGAATCTATGTATCCATTACATGGTAGCTGGTCTGTAGCAGCATAATAATATCTTCCGGTTCCGTCAATGATCTCTTCATTGCCATCCAGTTCGTACAGATGCTGCCACGTTTCCCGGACATAGAGGATATCTTCCGGCTGGTACGGTGCATGAAAATACGAACCTCCCTTCATGGGAATTATTCCGCAGCCACATTGACGACATGCCCATTCATTTTTACCTGTATCAAAAAATCCTTTTTCATGCCTGCACTCATCTTTGCCTTGTCCAATGTTCCAGGGTTGAGGTTTCATCGTCCGCCTGGTCTCGGTCTTTTTACCATCCAGGATTGCCTTGACCATGTCTGTGTTAAAAAGGATTGGTCTGGCTGCTTTTAATAATTCTTCTCTATTCATGATTCTTCCCCCTTTTGCACTGCTGCCGGGTTGTTTAGTTTATACGGTTCCGGTAAGGGTTGCCATGCAGCCGCTCTGCCGAATACCTCTCTGGCTCGATCATACCACCACCCATCTCCAGCATAATATAACGCGGTTGATTGTTCTCCAATATGGGTTGTAACGATATATTCCTGCAATGTTTGATTATCTATCATTTGCTCCACTTCTTTTACGTTTAATGTTATCTTTGGTGGTTCCTCTGGCAGACGGTCCCTGTAGGGGATCCACTTTGGTTCCTCCAGCTTTGCAGAGAAAGATTCGATGGTATCGGCGGCTTGATTCAAGACTTTAATTGTTCCAAAAACAGCCTCTTGCGATGTTTTGTATTTGTCTGCATATTCCCTTAATTCTTTTACCTGTTCATTGATCATTGGTTTCCTCCTGCTTTTATTTATTGGGACCTATCGGTTCAAAGTAAACTCTTTTTGCAGTAAGATCATAAACACGGATCCTGTTTGTGTCGATTTTCCCGACGCCTGTAACACTGCTGCCGGAAATGTGTGGAGAGTTATCCTGGTTAAAAGGTGTCCCTGTTTTTATATAGTCTTCAAGCGATATCTGTACCGCCGGGTGATCTTCCCACTCTACGCCGATCCAGTTAAGGACACGCCCCCAGCCGAACTTTTCCCCAGTCTCTGGATCAGTCACACATTTATACATCCAGAATTCCCATTCTGCGGGATTCCGTTCCCGTAGGCGGTCAAAGCGGTGCGGTCTTTTTTCCAGGTGGATTCCAAATCCACACATGCTACAGCCTGTCCTCTGTGCCCCGGTAGTGCATAAGGTTCCGTCTGCTTTCCGCTTGATCTGCCCATATATTTCCGGCACTGGTACTTCCAAATCAAGAGCCAGCTGTAAAATGTCCTGACGCTGGAAAGGAGCGAATGGAGCCGAGCGCATTACTGTTTTCCCGTAATAGTTACAGCCATGCTCGATCAACGCCTCTTCCCTCTGTCCTCCCTCACTGGCCATCATTCCTAAAAATGGCCAACTGTTGTGTTCCCTTGCCCAGTCGTCACAGGGTTTTTCCTTCAAGTAATAACAACATTTGTTTGATACCAAAAACGGTGCCTGTAAATAGTGCGTTCCATATTCTTTATTTGCCATTCCGGCAAACAGCCTTAGCCATTTCTGGGGGAGCTGCATTCTGCTGTTTTTTGCAAAATGCCCCTGTTCCCCGCATTCGCCTGTGATTATGGCGTGTCTGACGGTTTTGTTGTTTTCCGTTGGATGTTGTAACAGATCAATCTTCCCTGCTATCCGTTTGCTGATCACCGGGAATCCAACTTCATTTAAAATCTCAACTTTGCTTTTGTAGGATTTGATCCGCTCTACTCCAAGAGATTTGTGGATCCTCTGAATGCTTTTATCCTCCACGCCGGATACGGAAATTGCTGGTATATCTATCCCCAGGTGACGGATGAAGAGTAACAGTGTAATACTGTCCAGACCTCCTACGCTTACATGGGCGTTACAGCCACGCTTGTCCATTTCGTCCAAAAATTCATATACTCTTTGTTCTGCCCGTTTTACCTTTACTTTATATGGCAGATTCTGCATAGCTGTGAATCTTTGTTTTTGTTCCTTTTTCTCCTGCTTCCACTGTTCAATTTCTTCGTTTTCCATTTCTTTTTCTCCTGTCAAATTCTTCAAACTTCATACAGCTCCCGAAGATTATCCGGTTGTTTACCCACCACTGTTTTTTCTAGCACACGTCAAAATGTTCTATCTAGTTACTCCAGGAGATCTTGATCTCTTTGGCCCTGGCTTTGCTTAGAGCCTGTGCAGTCCATTTTAGGTATGCCTGCTTCATCCCAGCTCCTTTCCGCCTCCCGAAACCGGGAGGCTTAATTGTATGTAATGGCTTCCGTGATGTTAAAGCCTTGGTGCTTATAATAGGATAATGTGATAATAGCACACTCTCTTTTATCAATTTTCACCTCCACGCAATTTATTTAGCATGCTTTTTCAAACTTCTTATTGCTTTTTACTCATGAATATGCTACACTAATTATTAATTTAGATATGTATAGTATTTTTATGAGGTAGTCAGTTGCAGCTGACTGCTTCTTTTTTATTCTTGTTTACTGGAGCACAGCTTTTGATCACTGCTCCGCAGTAGGGGCAGTAAGTAATGGGGGTCACACACCATTCTTGGTGCCCGTTTTGACATAGAAAAAGATAAAAAGGATCTGTGACCTTTGTGTCGTTGTCTGGGTAGTATGCATCCATCATTGATACCTCCTCTTGCTTTTTGTGACTTGTTGGTGCATTTTTGTCATATCTTGCTTGATCTCCAGGAGACCGCGCTCGTTTGTAATAAAAGTTTTGTTTTCATATGTCAGGACGTTATCCTCGTAGACCTCCACACATAGGCATCCTGTGTTACCATGCAGGAGTACATGTGTTTCAATTCCCTCAAACCCATTTAAAAAAATTCCTAACTCCATAATTCTTCCGGACAACATCTGTCTCATATCCCATTACTCCTTTCGTATCTGGCGGCCCGGCGTAGTATTCTTACAGCGTAGGCACTAAGTTTGTTTGCTTTAATCATACGATCTGCATAAGCTTTTCCACCGTTATATGCCATAAGCGCCCAGGCTGGATCCAGATAAGTACAAAAGTGTCTTTTTAGTAACTCTGTCCCTACGCGGATGTTCTGCACTGGATCGGTGAGATCAGTACACCCTATCTTGTCCATCAGCTTTTTATGCCATCTTTTCTGTATCTGCATAAGTCCGACAGATTCCCCGTTATCCGATATGCATCCCGGATCCCATCCGCTTTCTTCATATATGAGGGACATGACCAGTTCAAAGGAGAGATTGCTGTCCTCGCAGACATGGAAGATCTGCCTCTGAATCTTTCGGGAAAGGGAACAACCTTTGATGTATCGGTACTGTAGTGGCTGTATTTCTTCCGCAAATGCTTCCTGATATACTGGTAGCATGATCCCGCTCTTTGCCTCCTGCTGTATCTCGGCTTCTAAGCGGATGATATTTCCGTTCCATTCCTGGTTGATCAGTTGGATGATAGTGAGTGTAGCGGCAAGCATGAGAGTGGTACCGGTATGCCTTGGTTTAAATTTTTTATTCATTGATTCACTGAGCTTGTCCTTTCCAGTGGCCCATTGGACCACTTTCTCTTATTTGTTTTTTACCGTCTTAACAGTGTTCTTCTTGTCTGTTTTTACCGGTCTAAATCCAAGCCCTTCCATAAACTGTCTCGTCAGTTTTTGACGTTCCTCTATTGTCGGAAATCTTTCTTCCCCATTTACGCGATATATGTATTTCATGGAAAACCTCCCTTCTATTTAGAGTATGCAATATGGGTTGTCTTTCTTTCCCGTTTTTATCTTTCTTGCTTTTTCAGTCATCCTCCCCTATACTAAATGTACAGGCTCCTGCCAGAGCTGAGTATATTAAAAAGAGGGAATTTTTATGGATGTAGAACAACGTGCTCATGAACTTGCACTTCTGTACATGGAGAGGTATATGGAAAAGCGTGATGTTGATGAACCCCAGCAACTTGTCACTGTATACAAACAGGTATATATGCGATACCTTAGTGAATTGTCTCCACATCCGGAAAACTAAAGTTTTTTATCTAAAGAAGCCTTGCGAACATTTGCGAGCGTCAGCTCCAATAATTCCATGGCTTCTGCAACTGTCAACCCTTTAGTTCTTAACCATTCCAGACATTCATCGATCAGCCCTTCTTTCCCTGTTAGATGTAAGATAATTTTAAATCCATCATTATTGTATCTTTTTTCTCCCATCGTATAGCCTCCCTTCTAATTCATTGATTTATATTCTTCTGGATTACACTCCTTGGAATCCTTTATCATGCTTTCCTTGCTTTTTCAGTCAT
The DNA here is from genome assembly GCA_910575665.1 of Eubacteriaceae bacterium. Classification (GTDB taxonomy): domain Bacteria; phylum Bacillota; class Clostridia; order Lachnospirales; family Lachnospiraceae; genus Eubacterium_F. Next base: position 75,906 of record CAJTFB010000010.1, on the reverse strand, counting down.
CCTCTCCTATACTGTATGTACAGGCATCTGCCAATGCCGAGTACATAAAGAATCAATATCAATGATTCATGGAAAGGAGAAATTTTTATGTGGACTTGTGCCAGAGGCCATGCGGAAAACAAGGATGACGACTCCTTCTGCATCGAATGTGGCCGCCCAGCAAATCAGCGTACTTTTCAGCAACACCTATTACTTTGCCTTGTAGTTCTTTAAAATACATACATATCACCTCCTCTTCTTGCTCATTTTTTAATCCTAATCTGTTTGTTTTCATCTTTTTCTTCCATTTCTGTCAACTATATGATATAATCCTTAAAAATATAGTAATGAAAGGTTATGGTCTTATGTCTAGTTTTCAGTGCCCATATTGTTCAAACATTATGGCTTTATCCGATGATACTTTACAAAACAGATTTCCTGGCTTTAGAAATCATCATGATACAGATATTTATGGTTATGGTGAATCCTGTATTCAGATTGCATTCCATATGTGTCCAAACTGTAAGGAATATACAATATTCGCTTTGGGGAAGGGCGCAAAAGTATCGGACATCAATACTGTCATTCGTCCAAAATCACTCGCTAAACAATTTCCCGATTATATTCCAAAGGCAATCCGGCAGGATTATGAAGAATCCTGCGCTATTATAAATCTCAGTCCAAAAGCGTCCGCCACTCTATCCCGCCGCTGCCTGCAAGGCATGATTCGAGACTTCTGGAACGTCAGAGAGTCAAATCTTTCCAAAGCAATCGAACAGTTAGAGGGAAAGATACCTGCCACTCAATGGAAAGTAATTAATGGCGTTCGACGCATCGGGAATATTGGTGCTCATATGGAAAAAGATATTAATCTAATTGTTGATATCGAACCAGGTGAGGCAGAAAAACTTATAAAACTAATTGAACTTCTCATGGAACAATGGTACATAAACCGCCATCAACAGGATTCGCTTTACACCGATATTATAGGTATTGATGAAGCCAAGCAATCAGAGCGAAAAAGAACAGAGTAGGGAACTACTCTTTTTCTTTTGCCCCTGGATCATTCTCAGCTAAAAGATTCCCGTCAAAACTCCAATATTGTGTTACTGTCCTACATGGATCCTCCTCAGTCCCAGAACCACGCAATGATTTTGTAACAATGACCGTAGTCACTCTTGCACAATCGGTCCCTCTTGATCTTGGCATCATAGTCCAATCACCCCTCTCTTATTGTTTTACTCCCAATTCGTTTATTTGTTGCTACAGACTCATTCAGTGAATATACTGTATGTTTATACGAGTTGCTTGGCTGGGTTGTGCTGCCCTATACCTTTTCTTTGGAATCTCCGTCATGCCTTCCTTGCTTTTCCTGCCATCGTCCCTTATACTGTATGTACAGGCATCTGCCAATGCTGAGTACATAAGAAAGGAGAATAAACATGGCAAATTACATAAATCCAGAAACTGCTGCACATAATATTGCACTCGCTTTTTGTGAACATGAAATCCAGAAACTTCCTGAGAATGCTTTTGTCCCAGGTGATGTGCAGAATTCCGGTATGGCTGCAAAGAAAATATTGCAATTATATACTAATATTTATGATTTCGTATTCGAAGCAACTTTACAGGAAAATACACTGTCTACAGATGAAGAATAGCCAAATTCAGCTATTTTCCTCAATGGGTCATCTTTTAGCATATCTGACAATATGAGACCCATTGAGGACATCACATGTTCCATTTCTAATAAACAAAACTCTTCTTCACTTAAATACCTAAAAATAAAGTCACATGCTTTTTTGATCTTATTCGGATCAAATCCATCTGCTTTTATTCTCAACGAATGTCTGTTTATCGCCACCTTCTCATACCTCCTTCCTTCGATTAAATAATGGACATTATGGATTTGGTGGTGCAATCTGGGAATCATGCCACACACAACAGGCGTCCAGTTTGGAAATTGTTCCAACTGCATGATGAAGTGTCCGTATACCTTCGTTGATTTCTTCGATATCTTTTATCGTTGCCATTTCATCTTCTGAGACCTTATCTATCTGCCTGCCCAGCAAATCAGCGTATTTTTCAGCAACACCTATTACTTTGTCCCGTAGCTCTTTTAAACACATACATATCACCTCCTGTCGCTTTTCTCTTCTCCCTTTTCGGAAAAGTGTTCCACTGTATATTGACCTCCTCACTCCAAAAATATCAATCGACTTGCCATCCCACACTTCCATCTGGTATAATTTCCTTATTAGCACTGCCATGCTAAAATATTAAAAGAAAGGAATATTCCATGAAATTAGATATCGAATGTGTCCGCGATATTCTTATAACCCTTGAACAGCAACCAGGTTTTGTAAAGATGACAATACATGACTTTTCTTCGCTGCTCCCGCAATATACAGTCAATCAAATAATTTACACCTGCTGGCGGTTATATGAGGGTGGTTATATTAATCTGTTTCTTTTGTGCCCATACACCAGTTCCGAGCCGATCATCAGGTGTATTGGAGATCTTACCTTTCAAGGGCATGAATACAAATTATCTGATGCATTAAAGCTTGGAGGCTCTGCTTCCTTCAAGGCTATTGCAAACGTCGCCATTGATCTCGGCACAGATATTTTAAAAAGCAAACTAAAACTTACCGATAACTAAACCGGATAAATCCTCTGCATTGGTATTCTGGCCCGGATCATGTTCATATATGGGCGAATAACTTCTTCTTTTGTTTTACATTCACCCATATATGGTTTCTTATAGTCCGGCATTTCTTCCCATCCCTCCGGCTTATCCCCCAGAGTTTCCGACCATTTCCAGTGATTCAAAGTCCTATAAATATCCACTAACACAGAATCAGAGAAATCCATTAATTGTTCCACAGAAATTATTCCCACTATTTTTCACCTCAGTTTCATCACTTTATACGAGTTGCTTGGTTGGGTTGCACTTCCTTATACTTTTTCTTTGGATTCTTCATCATGCCTTCCTTGCTTTTCCTGCCATCGTCCCTTATACTGTATGTACAGGCATCTGCCAATGCCGAGTACATACGAAAGGAGTCTGCTATGAACGATTTTGAAAATAAAATTATGAACGAGTACGTTAAAAACCATGCCCTTGATCTTATGCACAAATCAGCAGATACAGCCGCTAAATTCAGCGACGTCGCAGATGTCCAGCAAGCGCAAGAACATGAAATGACAATTGCTTCAATGTACCGTGTCATATATCTGGCATTGAAAGAGTATCATAATGCGCTATCGCGCAACTTATTGGAACGTGGAATTTCTTTGCCAGACCTAGATAGTCTCGTTTCTGATTTTCCAAAGAATCAAGGCTAGTTTTTTTGTAATGCTGCCTATGCGTCTCTACCGCACAGGCAGCATCTTTTTCTTCCCCGCTTATTGCCCTGCCACAGCTTGGGCAAGTATAAAACTCTTTAAAGTGCATACATATCACCCCGCTTTCCAATGTCATTTACTTAAGCCCTCCCTTCGTTAAGTTAAGGCTCCACCCGCATTATTTTAGGTCAATAAACAGCTCATCATCATCCTGCCATATGAAACTTTCTATTTCTCTATGCATATATTCCAAGACATTATCCTGATACCAGTTTCCATGCGCCAAAACGTGCATATCACGGTCACGACACCAGATTTCCGTCCTATCATTAGACCAATCCCAGTTCAATAATTTTGCTTAAATTCATTGCGTTTTCGTTCATGGCGACCTCCTACCGCTGTAATAGTGCCGTCTGCATTGGGGGATTGCGTGGCTGTTCCGGACTTTCTTGTGAAAAAAGCAAAGCATTAGCTACAGCAATAACATATTTCTTGTTTTCTCTTGTTAAGGCGGTGCTTATATCCTTTACTTCCTTAATTTCCGCTACTCCATTTTCCATTCGCTCTACTCCTTTCTTTTCTTGTTACAATCATTATATTATTCAATTTTGCTTGTGTCAAGATATTTCTTGTTATTTTTTTCTCTTTACAAGCATTTTGTTATGTGCTATACTTTTCTTATATCGTGCAGGAGGTACTTACATGGAGCCATATGAACGTATTAGGCAATTAAGAAAAAAAATTTTAACTTTAACTCTTGAAGACTTTTCTACTAAAATAAATATTTCTCGTTCCAATCTTGGTAATATAGAAACTGGACGGATTGGACTCACAGAGAGAGTTCTTATAGATATTTGTCGAACATTTCACGTTAGGCGAGACTGGATTGAGACTGGAGATGAACCTATATTCGAGGACGAAGCTGATCCTCTTGATTCCGAAATTTCAAGGCTGTACTCTTCTCTAACTGATGAAAACAAAAAATATCTTTATGGATATATTCAACGCTTGTTAGAAGAACAACACGAATCCTCCACACGCAATTCTGAAAACTGATGCAGGTACATCACCCGTACCTATATTTTTCTCTTAATTTCAAATTCCCTCTTGACTTTTATGCGCATTATGCGTATAATATAATTGTAAGGAGGTTACAGAATGAGATTCCGGGAAATAGAAAAAATAATCTTAGCGGATGGATGGCAGTTTAAGAAAGCAAAGGGTTCTCACTACTCTTACATCCACCCAACAAAACCGGGCAAGGTCACAATCCCCAACCACCCCGGAGACATTGCTCCACAAATAGTCAAACAAATTTTCAAACAGGCCGGGCTATAAAGCCCGGTACTGCCTACAGTAAAGGAGGCACTTTATGAAACTCACTTATCCAGCTTGTTTTTATCCTGATGAAGAAAGAAAAGGGGCTTACGCTGTAGTAGTTCCCGATCTCCCCGGATGCGTAAGTGGAGGCGACACGTTGGCCGAAGCTATCCTTATGGGTACTGACGCCGCATCCGGCTGGGTTCTTGACGAACTGGAGGACGGAAAACCCGCACCCGAAGCAAGCCCATTGGAAAACATTACCCCGGAAGCCGGCGGCTTCGTAAGCATGCTGGTTCTGGATATGGATGCCTATGCTGAAAAGTATGGTGAAAAGGCTGTAAGAAAAAATCTTACCATTCCCGCATGGCTCAATACGTTTGCCGAAAATAACCATATTAACTTTTCTCAGGTGCTTCAAGATTCCTTAACCGCCCTCTATCAGCAAAAACAGCACTCTTAAGTGGTTGCCCCGATTTCGCATGGAATCGGGGCCGCTCTTTGCTCTCTTTCAAAACCTCTCTTATTGTTTTACTCTCAATTCGTTTATTTGTTGCTACTGACTCATTCAGTGAATATACTGTATGTTTATACAAGTTGCTTTGTAGGGTTACGCTTCCTTACACTTTTTCTTTGGATTCTTCGTCTTCGATCCGTTGTGCTGCTCCCAGAGCATCCGCCACACAATTTACAACCAACAGTTTTGTTTTGTTTAACCGTGTTAAAATTGCTATTATTCTTATAATGTCTTCTGTATTATCAGTGTTTTTCATTTTCATGCACCCCCTTGCATTGCATTTTCTTGACTATGGTGATATATTATCTTACTATGGTGATTTTGTCAATACTTTTTATTGACTTCGGTGATTTTATTTGTTATTCTAATTTGGAGGAGGGAAGACCATGAATGAACGAATAAAAGAAATCAGAAAAAAAGAAGCTCTTACACTAAAACAATTTGGAAAAAAATTAGGTGTTTCTGATTCCGCAATTTCAAGAATAGAAAATGGTGATCGAAATTTAACAGAGCAAATGCTCTTGTCGGTATGTCGGGAGTTTAACGTAAGCGAAGAGTGGCTTCGGACCGGAAAAGGAGATATGTACATAATACCCATTGGAGAAGAAGCTGAAATTATTTCTGAATTAATTGAAAAAGACAATCCTATATATGACTTAGTCAAAGATATTGTGAGAAAATATAAAAAACTAGACCCAAAATCAAAAAAGGTTTTGGAAGACTTTTGTCAGGATCTTATGAATAAATAGTGTATCAAAGACACACTATTTCCCTTCTTTATTTCAGAAGAGGATTATAACTATTTACAGGTTTTTTGTAACTATTGGCAGGAAGAAATTTTTACATGTGTTCGATCGTATATTCGGTCAAACTATGGTAATTTATGGAACTATTTTGTTTGACATAATTGCTCAGATTTGGTATGATTTACTCATATTTTGTATGATGCAATCGAGATATGTGTATCAAAAACTAATCCAAAGGAGAAAAAATATTATGAAAAACGATCTAACAAAATTTTATGTTGTTGCAGGTATAGTTATTCTGTTCTTCCTGATTGTAGGTATTGTAACCAGCAGACAAGATAATGAACCTGACAAAGAAGCGACTCAGACATATTCTGAAACTTCGCAATCTACTTCTTCAGATACTAGCACCTCATCTTCCAACAACGTTGCACAATCTGAATCTGCATCAAATACTACAAAAAAATTAGTAAAACTCACTGCAGATTATGATGGTTCAACAGAGGAAGGTACTATTTTGGCTAAAGATAACTCAGGAATAACTGTCTTTGCTGGGTATGACGATGGAACCGAATTAGATATAACAGATTATACCATTAAAAGTCCATCCGAACTCAAAGCCGGCAAAACGAGCACTATTGTTATAACATATGAAAATGTTCAATGCAAATTAAGCGTTAAGTGTACATCTTTAACTGCAAAACAGTACAAACAGAAATGCAAAAATATATCTTATAAAAAACTAGCCAGAACTCCAGACAAATACGAAGGTAAAAAGGTTAAATTTACCGGAGAAATAGTCCAGGTAATGGAAGATGAAGATACTTCATCTGCCGTTTATAGAATCAATGTCACAAAAGGGAGTTATGGATTTTGGGATGATACTGTATATGTAGAATACTGGGGAAGTTCTGAAAAACGTTTTTTGGAAGATGATATCGTTACTTTTTACGGAGAGTCAGTGGGACTATATACCTATGAAACTGTATTGGGTGCTTCTGTGACTATTCCTTGCGTAAATGCAAAATATATAACTTTAAATAAATAAAATTTCCAATTTAAGTGATTCGTAACAAACGCTTGCTGCCCTATTGATTATTCTTGATAAAAAGGAAGAACGAATTAAAATAGCCTATATTGATGGCATTGACAGGCTGGAGGAATACAAGGCAAATAAAAGAATAATTGAGAAACAGCGCCAGGAGATCGAGAAGCAGCTTACTCCTAAAAAGACATCCAGAAAACAAGACAGCGAAGCACTGCTTGTGGCAAATATTGAAAATGTGATACATATCATTGAGGGAGATTATGATAATGCCAGAAAGGGAGAAGCGATCCGGTCTGTCTGTAGTAAGATTACATTTGATGGTACTGTGTATAAAGGGACATTTGAGGATAATAAGTTTATATCACAATAATTTACAAAAGTCCCAGAGCACCCCCTCCGGGACTTTTGTTTATTAATTGTTCCCACGCTCTATGCAGCTATCCTCCCAGATCAAACAGACATATTACTCCCTCCCCTCTATTCTTCTAAGTGCAACTTAATCAATAGAAGCTCCTGCATTCACTTTTTCCACCTCCTGATGAGTAAAACAATCAGAACGATGTCCGCTATAATAATTCCAACATTGAGCACAATACCTAAAATTTCCATCCTCTTTCCTCCTTCCTTTTGATTAATATATTTATATTGACAATGAGCAAGAAAAAAGGTATCTTTTTAGTAGGGGAGGTTTCCCTCCCCTGTTGCTTATAACAGGTACTGGAGCAGTGCCAGAACTGCTGTTATAAGCTGGATAATTGCGGTTGCAAGAAGTATCTTTTCGGAAGAGGGCTTCTTGTGACCGTTTTTCTTTTTCTTCCCCATTGGCTTTACCTCCTTTTTGTGTTATAGTTAAGGTGTTATCCTTAACTTGATTATATTATATCACCTATAAAGGTGAATGTCAATAGTTTTTTCATCTTTTTAGGTGATTTTTTAATTACACAAAAAGTGAGGTGATTTTGATGTATAATTCTCAAGAGATTGCTAGTCGTATAAAATCTATGGCGAAACAACAAGGAAAATCTCTAGGAGAACTTCTCTCTGCCTGTGAACTTGGAATTAACACTGTTTCTAAAATCAGTAAAGGAACAGATATTTTAACTCTAAACTTTGCTAAAATTGCTGACTACCTTGACTGTTCCGTAGATTACCTGCTGGGTAGGACGGATAAGCCGGAAGTGAATAAATAATGTGCAGGAGACGCCGGACCGGAGCAATGTCAACAACTCTCTTTCATAAAAAAATCCTTTCAGTTGTCGTAGGCGGAAACCCATTGCCCTTGGGCGGTGGGAGGAGCTTTTTAAATTCGTAGCCATCAACCTTGGCTCTCGATGTACTTTTGTATCGTTGCTGATAATACCTCACCTATACTACAGGCAAAATATCCGTCAGACCAAAAGATTTTCTTCTTCCAATACCGCTTAGACAGAAAATCTGGATATTTCTGCCATAAGTAATAAGTAGATGGTCTTTATCTGTCTACATAGCAATGATATCCCATCCATTAGAATTACATATATCGAAAATCTTTTGTTTTACATCACCAGCAATAGTTCCTTTGAGAAGCTGCTTACGGTACTTGGTAACAAGAACTATATGTGCTTTTAGACTGTATTTCCGCCTATTATGACGAGTGTATCTATTATCCATAAAAACACCTCTAAATCGTTGACTTTCACTAATTACTATTATATAATATATTAAGTGAAATATCAATGAAAGGAGTGCATATATGGAACAGATAACCGTCACAGCTAAAATACAAATATCTACGACACCTAATGACAAAGTTTTGCTTAACGAAACCATGTCTGTATATTCCGATGCTTGTAATTATGTTTCAGAATATGTATTCCGTACACATGACTTAAAGCAGTTTTCGCTTAACAGAGCATTATATTCTACACTAAGAGCAAAGTTCGGTCTTAAATCACAGATGGCTCAGTCTGTTCTCAAGACAGTTATTGCAAAATATAAGACCATTCTCGAAAACCAAAAGGAATGGATTAAACCATCTTTTAAGAAACCGCAGTATGACCTTGTTTGGAACAGGGATTATTCTCTTATACAAAACTGCTTTTCAGTAAATACACTGAATGGTCGTGTTAAGCTGCCATACTTTGCTGAAGGTATGTCTAAATACTTTGACCATACAATCTATAAATTTGGCACAGCCAAGCTTGTAAATAAGCATGGAAAGTATTTTTTACATATCCCTGTTACTTACGATGTTGAAGAAAGTAACGTTTCGGATATCTGTAATGTTGTTGGTATTGACAGAGGCATCAACTTTGTTGTTGCCACGTATAACAGTAGACATAAGTCTGGTTTTGTTAGTGGCAAAGCCATTAAGCAGAAACGTGCAAACTATTCTAAATTGCGTAAACAACTTCAAATGCGCCAGACTGCATCTGCAAGACGAAGAATAAAAGCTATCGGTCAACGAGAAAACCGTTGGATGCAGGATGTTAATCATTGTGTATCAAAGGCACTCGTTGAATCAAATCCGAAGCACACTCTCTTTGTTCTTGAAGATTTGTCAGGTGTCCGCAATGCTACAGAACGTGTCAGAACCAAAGACCGTTATGTGTCTGTATCGTGGTCGTTTTATGACCTTGAGCAGAAACTTATCTACAAAGCAAAACAGAATCAGTCTGCCGTTATTAAGGTTAGTCCTAAATACACAAGTCAGTGTTGCCCTAAATGTGGACACATCGAAAAGGCTAACCGCAACAAGGAACTGCATCTGTTTACCTGTAAGAATTGTGGTTATAAGTCTAACGATGACCGCATTGGAGCCATGAATCTGTATCGTATGGGAATCAACTATCTTGAGGATAGTCAAGTACCTGGTACAGTTACAGCCGAGTAAACTCTGCTGTAAAGGGTGCTGTCAGCCACCCTACGATGTAACGCCACTTTAGGTAGTAATATTTATCGGGGTTAAAGGTCGGAGGTGTAATCCGTTACTACGACTGGGCAGTTACAAGCCCATTACCTTTAGGTGATGGGTAGTTGACGCCACCGATCCGAGAACGTGTAAATAATCACTTTGTGAAAAAAACATTGTCGCTTCCGGCATGGCTCGCTTCACAAGCCGACAAAGATGGTGTAAATTGTTCTAAAATATTTCAAGATGCCCTTATGGAATATCTAGATGTCAAAGCCCCATCTGTTAAATAAAGCATATAGTTTACCAAAATATGATATACTATAAATAATCACTATATGACTGTCGCACAGTCATAAGAAAGAGTTTGGGAATTTGTTTCTCAGGCTCTTTTTTTCGTAAAATCTATTCTTGAATTTAAATTATATATTGCTGTTGATATACGTAATTATACGTGTTATAATGTGTATATGATAAGGAAAGGAGCTACAAAAGATGCCAATGACATAAAATTGAGAAATACGTAAACTGGCAAACAGGTGATCGTTCCTTATCACTGCACCGACTTAAAAAAAGGGTTGGATCAGGCAATACTTAAACAGGCAGGACTTTTATAAGTCCTGCCCAGATTGGGAGGTACACTATGGACAAACTATTTTATCCGGCTCTATTTTATACCGCAGAAGAAGGGGGATTCTGGATATCCTTCCCCGATTTTCCCGATTGCCTTACTCAGGGAGACACCATCGAAGAATCCTATGATATGGCTGTAGCTGCCCTTGGATTGTGTATCACAGATCTGTTAAAGAAGAAAACATCTCTTCCAGATCCATCTTCTCCAACGGATATCGTCCGTGATTCAAACGCGGTCTTGCTCGTAGTTGGATTTGATCTGGAAGAATACCGGCGCAAACACAACTCAAAAGCAGTCAAGAAAACGCTAAGCATTCCCGAATGGCTGAACGAAGAAGCATTGGCACTTAATATAAATTTTTCAGCAGTCCTTCAGGATGCTCTCATTCAAAAGATTCAAAAATAATCAAAAAAATGCTCCCTGTGCGAACAGGGAGCTGGCAGTACTAAGGCACTGCTGATAAGATACTTCGTTAGTATAACATGTTTTTATTGATTATGCAACATTTTTTTCCTTTTTATTCATTTTTTTTACATAAAAAGCTTATCTCCGCAAATCGCGCAAACAGTAGGGGCTTTCAAAAGACATTTTAAAGAATATTTCCAGAACAAAAAAATACAATTGGAGGGACTTTTTATGCAGTTTGGAGCAGCTTACATCCGGGTTTCTACGGAAAGCCAGGACGAGTACAGTCCAGAGGCGCAAAAACGCTTGATTTTTGAGTACGCAAAAGCTCATGATATCGTGATAAACAAGGAGCATATCTTTGAAGATATCGGTATATCCGGAAAAAATGCTACCAAGAGGGCGGCGTTTCAAGAAATGATCGCTCTCGCCAAGAGCAAAGACCATCCCTTTGATGTGATCCTTGTCTGGAAATTTAGCCGTTTCGCCCGTAACCAGGAAGAAAGTATCCTGTATAAATCTTTGCTCAAGCGCAGCAATGTATCCTGTGTAAGCATATCTGAACCCGTTGTGGATGGACCCTTTGGCTCTCTGATCGAGCGCATCCTTGAATGGATGGATGAATATTACTCGATCCGCTTATCCGGAGAGGTAAAACGCGGCATGATGCAGAAGGCACTGAATGGGGGCTACAGCGGAAAGATCCCTTTCGGATATATCATGGGGGAGGATAAGATCCCCGTCATTGAGCCCGCCCAGGCTCATGTTGTAAAAATTATATTTGATCGGTATGTAAATCAAAAAGAAAGTATCTCAAACATAACCTATAGTTTAAATAGAGCCGGCTACCGCACAGCAAATGGGAACCGCTTTGAACGTCGTATCATACATTATATTCTTCAGAATCCCTTTTATGTGGGAAAGATCCGCTGGAACTATGCTCCCCGCGCAAGAGGGAAGAAAAAAGATGGTGACGTTATCATCCGGGATGGGAAGCATGAGCCACTGGTATCCGAGTCCCTCTTTGAACAGGCTCAAAAACGCCTCCAGTCATCCTATGAACACTTTCACAGCTCTGAACGCCAGGTTCCTTCTGCCGCCGCCAAGCACTGGCTCAGCGGTATTTTAAAGTGTGCAAACTGCGGAGCCTCTCTCGCCTATACAAACGGCAAATCTAACAAGTGTTTTCAGTGTTGGAAATACAATAAGGGCATCTGCGATAAGAGCAGCTATGTTCCCGCAGCAAAGGCGGAACAATATGTTTTAGATGGGCTAAAGGCTCTTCTGGTCTCTGAAACACTCAGCTATGAAAAGATTCCCGCAGCTACGCTTGACACAGATACCGAATCTCTTCGTGCGCAGCTAAAAGATCTTGATAAAAAAGAAGAACGAATTAAAATAGCCTATATTGATGGCATTGACAGCCTGGAGGAATACAAGGCAAATAAAAGAATAATTGAGAAACAGCGCCAGGAGATCGAGAAGCAGCTTACTCCTAAAAAGGCATCCGGAAAGCAAGACAGCGAAGCACTGCTTGTGGCGAATATTGAAAATGTGATACATATCATTGAGGGAGATTATGACAATGCCAGAAAGGGAGAAGCGATCCGGTCTGTCTGTAGTAAGATTACATTTGATAAAAGATCGGAATCTATGATTTTTGATTTGTTCGTTGTGGAATGACGTTTTTTCGGCGTTTTCCTTATATATACCTTACAGAATACAGTTGACGCAATGGGGAAGTAAATCCCTGGGAGATCAGGGCTACACAGCCATTGAAATTCTCAGAAACTACTATGGAAGCTCTATGTTTATCAATTCTACAGATGTAGTTTCTGGTATCCCTGCCTCCTGGCCCCAGTACAATCTGGAACTTGGCAGCTCCGGTGAAAAGGTACGGCAGATGCAGCAACAGCTGAATGTTATCTCCGGCGCCTATCCGCTGATTCCAAAGATTGCCGCTGACGGTGTCTTCGGTCCCCAGACCCAAGAGGCAGTCAAAACCTTCCAGCGTATTTTCAAACTGACTCCCGATGGCATCGTAGGCCTCAGAACATGGTACAAAATATCAGAAATTTACGTGGGCGTGAGCCGGATCGCCGAAGGTGTGGCAAGATAGACATAGGTGTATCATACCACTACCAGCAGTTAGCCTGGAACAATACAGGGTTCCAATTGGCCTGTTGTGCTAAATAAAGGAGCTGTCACAAAAATGATTAAATAAATCATAGATGCGATAGCTCCTTTTCTTTTATCATTTTTCTTCAGTGGATTCCCCTTCTTTGCCGTAGTACACCATTCGGTACTGTCTGGTCTTCACACCATACTCCTCTGTTGTCTCCATCATGCAGATATAAAAGTCATCCTCTGCCCCCACAAAAAAATCTAATATGTCTGCACTTCCATTTTCCACTTCACTCATATCTGTCTTTTCTGTCAGCCACTCTACGTCATCTGAACTTTGGTAATTCGCCGCCTTGTACACACCGCTCCGATTGCACATAAACAGTTCCCAGGTATCCGGATTCATGTAGAAAAACCAGTCTTTATTCATGACGTCCTCACTGAGTTTGGAACCGAAAGTATTGAGCTCTGTCACATCCGGCAGACTGACAACCTGAAAGAGATTGGTCTTGTTGGAAAAGAAGATGATCTCATTTTCACCAAATACAAATCTCCGTTTCCCCGTCACCACATTCCCAAGTTCTTCACTGACCTGCCCACTTTCACTGTCGATCAGATAGCCGGTTCCACCGCCATTGTCGGAACTGAGCAGCAGTATACTGCCATCTTCAAAGGCATGGTAATCACTGAGCCATTCTATGTCCACATCCTTACCAAAGTCATTTTCATCCCGGGGCGCCGGCCCGATCTCCAGAGGAATTTCATAGATGCGGTCATTCTCTTCATCGATCTCCAGCACAGAATATTTTTCTGCCAGCATTTCCTTTTTTCCCTCTTCGGACTCCACATCCTCTTTGACAAAGTAGAAAAAGATTCCATACAGGCTTCCATTATCACCCCGGCGGAATTGACTCAGGTGACACCTCACCCATCCAGTCTGCTCGAACTTTTGATCCATAAAATCACTGAGGGAATTCTCACAGAGCTCCTCTGAATCCCAGTTCTTTTTCTCATCCATACTATAGCGGGTTATGGTAGCTTGATAGACATCGTCCTCTTTGGTAAAATCGCTGTAATACACCGCCGGCTTTCCATTGACGTCTGCTGTAAATCCACTAAAATCATCCCCGATGTAGTCACTACCCTGAGCATTCTCTGACAGCAGTGGATCTGGCAGCGACAGCTCCTCTACATTATACCGGACCTTTTTTTCCTCGATCGTTACCTCCTGCTTTGTCCTGGGAACCTCTTCACTCCCACATCCTGATAAGATCAGAATACACACCATAAATATACTAAGTATTCGTTTCATCCAAAACAAACCTCCAAACAACCTATAAGATCATCGACAGCTGAATGCGTTTCTTCTGTAGATCCACAGACAGCACCTTGACTTCTACCACATCTCCCACGCTGACAACCTCCAGAGGATGCTTCACAAACTTCTTATCCGTGAGTTTGGAAATATGTACCAGACCGTCCTGATGAACCCCGATATCAACAAAGGCACCAAAGTCTATAACATTGCGCACAGTACCTTTCAAGATCATCCCCTCCGTGAGATCTTTCATCTCCAACACATCAGTGCGAAGTACCGGTTTGGGCATCTCCTCCCGTGGATCTCGCCCTGGCTTTTCCAGTTCTTTAACAATATCCTCCAGAGTCAATTCGCCCACATCCAGCTTTGACGCCAGCCCCTTACGGTCTTTTGCCAGAAGAGAAAGTCCTACAATACCACCGCGAATATCTTCCGGAGCAAGGCCAACCATCTTCAGAAGCCCCTCTGCCGCCTGATAGGATTCTGGATGCACACTGGTAGCATCCAGTGGGTTTTTCCCATCGCTGATCCTCATAAATCCAGCACATTGCTCAAAGGCCTTCGGCCCCAGTTTCGCCACCTTCAGAAGCTGCTTACGGCTGGTAAAACGTCCATTCTCTTCCCGGTATGCCACAATATTTTTAGCGATAGGCTTGGAAATACCAGAAATATATTCCAGAAGAGATGCGGATGCCGTATTCAGATCCACACCGACATTATTCACACAATCCTCTACCACCGCGGAAAGTGCTTCGCTCAACTTTTTCTGGTTCATATCATGCTGATACTGTCCGACTCCGATGGATTTGGGATCGATCTTCACCAGCTCCGCCAGAGGATCCTGTAACCGTCTTGCGATGGATACAGCGCTTCTCTGCCCCACATCAAATTTGGGGAATTCCTCCGTGGCAAGTTTGCTTGCGGAATACACCGATGCTCCCGCCTCGTTGACAATCACATACTGAACTGGTTTGTTGATCTCTTTCAGCATGTCCACGATCACCATCTCAGATTCTCTGGAGGCCGTTCCATTTCCCACTGAAATCAACGTCACATTATATTTTTCAATAAAACCTTTGACAATCTTCTTTGTCTCTGCCACCTTATTTTGGGGCTCTGTGGGATAGACCACAACCGTATCCAAAACTTTGCCGGTCTCATCCACCACTGCCAGTTTACAGCCGGTACGAAACGCCGGATCCCACCCCAGTACTACCTGACCAGTGATGGGGGGCTGCATCAGTAGCTGGGTCAGATTTTTCCCAAAAACCTTGATCGCCCCATCCTCTGCTTTCTCTGTCAGTTCATTGCGGATCTCCCTCTCGATGGAGGGTGCGATAAGTCTCTTATAGCTGTCTACCAGTGTTTCCTTCAGGCATTCCGTGGTATTCGGATTTTCTCTTGTAATTACTTTTTTTTCCAGATATCTCTGAATCCGTTCCTCTGGCGCCTGAATCTTTACTGTGAGAAACTTTTCTTTTTCCCCTCGGTTAATGGCAAGAATCCGATAGCCCGTGATCTTTTTGACCGCTTCTTCGAATTCATAATAATTTTCATATACTGACTTTTCTTTTTCATCCTTCGCCAATGAGACAAGGACACCTTCTTCCATCGTCAGTTTACGGATATAAATCCGATAGTCCGCCTCGTCTGCCACAGATTCCGCAATGATATCCATCGCTCCCTGAATCGCATCCTGGGCGGTGCTTACACCTTTTTCCTCTGACAGATATTCTGCCGCCTCTTCTTCCAGTGAACGATCTGTCATCTGAAGCAAAATGATATTCGCCAGGCCTTCCAATCCCTTTTCCTTCGCAATCGTCGCTCTGGTACGGCGTTTCGGACGGTAAGGACGATATAAATCCTCCACCATAACCTGGGTCTGTGCTGCCAGAATCTGTTCTCGGAGTTCTTCTGTCAGTTTCCCCTGTTCTTCGATGCTGGCGAGTACCTGCTCTTTCTTCTCCTCTAGATTTCTCAAGTAGGTAAGGCGCTCATTGAGATTACGAAGCTGCTCATCATCCAGCGCACCATGCTGTTCTTTTCGGTACCTAGCGATAAAAGGTATCGTATTTCCCTCGTCGATCAATTTGACAACAGCATCTACCTGCCATATTTTTATCTCAAGCTCTTCCGCTATTTTTTGATTTATATCCATCTTTTCCTCCCATAATACATTCATGCAGCACCCTTTTGTTTATCGAAGCGCTTCATTTCTACTCATCTTATTTGCCACTTTATTTTTATACATGATATCATCACTTTCGTTCATGTAGCTCTCGATGGTATCGTTTACCGTCGGTATACCGATCTTATAACCCCAGCTGGCATGTACATCATAGGGCTTTTGGGATTTTTGATTAAATTTATCCAAACTTTCCTCAAAAACCTGGATCCAATTTTTCACATCCGTCTTATCCCGGCAGGGGAAGATTACCTCAAATTCATCCCCTCCGATGCGTGCGCCGATCTGCCCCTGAATCGCAGCCTCCTGGATCGCATAGCCCACTGCCCGAAGCGCAGAATCTCCTTCGTGATGGCCATAGATATCATTAATCGGCTTCAGACCATCCAGATCGATTCCAATCACACAGATGATACTATCTCTTGCCCTTGCTTTGGAAAACTGCATTCTTCCATACTTTTCAAAGCCCCGCCGGTTATAAAGTCCCGTGAGAACATCCTGTATATACATATTTTCAAGTTCTACAATCAGATCATTCATCTTTTTCTGGGACAATATGTTATGAATTGCATTGGATACCGCGATCGTCCAGCGCACATATGCTGTCCCGTAGCTTTCATGGTTCAAAAAGCTGTAGGCTTCGTATCCAAAACAACTGTCCTGAAAATGGACGGGATAGAAAAAGTAGCATTGCGGTTCATCGGAGTTCATCCCCTCTGGCAGAAGCAGTTTTCTTTCAAAGGGAATATCCACCTCTCCCATATCCAGCCGCTCCTTTATGGCAGTACGTACATGCATGGTGTCCGAGTACCCCCGGAATCTGACTTTATTTTCTTCCACGTCCTCTCTCAGACAGATCACATAATTTTTAATATTTTCAATATTATATATGTATTTTGAGATCACCTGATGCATTTCCTCGATGGAAGAAACCTGATTGAAATCAATCGCCATAAAACTAAACTGCATCTCCAGATTTTCTGATCTTGCACCAAACTTATGCTGGGCGCATCTCTGTGCGATCGTAGATGAATGGCCTCTTTCCAGGCAGCCACAGGATTCCCTGGCGACTACTTTTGTAGAGACAAAGACGTCTTCCACCAGATCATCATCCTGGTGCTTGTGTATTAGATCTACTGCGCCATAAGCCATTTCTTTAAAATCCACATGCAGTGTTGTAAGAGACGGGCTGTAAACAACACCTTCCTCCACTCCGTCAAAACCGGTTACCAGCACATCTTCTGGAACTCTTACCCCCCGCTCATACAACTCATCAATCACAGACAGCGCCATATAGTCATTGGCGCATAGGATCGCCTCCGGATACTGTCCTCCCTGGCCAAACCAGTCACAGGCTTCTTTTCCCTTTTCCCGCCAGAAATCCCCATAAAATATCCTGTGGTCATTGACAGGCAGTTCATACTTTTCCATCGCTTTTCGAAAACAGCGAAGCCTCGCTTCGGCGTCAAACCGCCCCTGGTGTCCTGTCATAAAAGCGATGTCTTTCTTGCCATGTTCTTCGACAATATGACGGATCACTCCCTCCATGGAATGATGTTCATCGATCAGAATATTATTTACTCCCACCAGTCTTTCCCGGAGACTAACCACCGGGCAGTCCGCTTCTTCCTGAATATGTTCCAATATACGGTCTCTTGCTGCTGGGATATTAAAGGTATCAAAGGCAACGACAATCCCTGCAAATTCATCATAAGACGGAAGATCAAATATCATCATCTCTCCCTGATAATATTCCTGATAGGTACCATAGCTTCCATAACTGGAAATAATGGCAAGATTATATCCCAACTGTTCGGCACGCTCTGCCATTCCCCAGCAGATCTGACTCTGAAAATCGGCATACGTATTAAATATCATTAATCCTATTGTTTTTCTTCCATTTGAAAACATATATCCCTCAACCTTTCATCTGCATATCGACGTGTCTTTGAGTATCCTTAAAATACATTTCATTTACCCTATTCTATTGTAATACGTTTTTTGGCCTCTGTCAAAAGAAGTTTTCTATTATTTTTCTCTGGGGAATCAATTACGATGTCCAGCAGCTCCCTAAGTACTTTTCCCACCTGTGGTCCCCGGGGAACACCAAGATCTAACAGATCCTTACCGGTGACTTCCAGATCCTGAAGACAAACCGCCTCTTTCTGCCTCAAAATCTCTGCAAAGACACGCCTTCCCTCATTTATGCGCGCCAGTTTTTCTTCACGCATATACTCGCTTTGGGAGAGAACATCCGCCTCCTGAATGATAAACAGATAAGGCATAACCTCTACCCCTGCCTGGCTCATCAGCCGGCGCATTGCTTTCCGGCTGCCAGCATAACGTCTTTCATGAAACCGGACGATCTTCGTGACCATATTCACCGTATCGTTGTCAAACCGCAACCGACGCATGATATTATGTGCCATCTGGCTGCCCACTTCTGCATGTCCATGAAAATGATCCACGCCCTTTTCGTCAGTCGTCTTACAAGGAGGCTTTCCCACATCATGAAGCAGTGCGGCAAACACCAGAATCGTATCCACCTTCTCTGTTCTGAAATCTCCATCATAGGGCTGGGGTATCCCCGCTTCTTTCTTTCGTAATTTTTCCCCTAGTTCTCTCGCATTCCTGACTACCAACAGGGAGTGATGACCCACATCAAAAGAATGATGTGGATGATTCTGCGCCGTCCCTAGCATCATAGAAAATTCAGGAAGAAAACTTTCACATAATCCCGTCCTTTCAGCCAGAAGCAGTTTATCTGGTCTTTTTGACAAAAGCAGTTTCGTGATCTCGGTCCGGATCCGTTCCACACTCACCTTTCCAATGGATACGGATTGTTTCTGTATCGCTTCCAGTGTGTGCTCTTCAATCGTGAAATCCAGTTGGCCAGCAAAGCGTATCCCCCGAAGCATCCTCAAGGCATCCTCTGAGAATCGCTCCTCCGGCTCTCCCACACATCGAATACAGCAGTGTTTCAGATCTTTTATACCATCAAACAGGTCCACGATCCCTTTTTCTGGATTGTACGCCATAGCATTGATGGTAAAGTCTCTTCGTTTCAGATCTTCTTTCAGATCAGGGGTAAATTCTACTTCTGTAGGATGTCTGTGATCCTCATATTTACCATCTACCCGATAGGTAGTCACCTCAAATCCTTCTCCCCCAAGGATCACCGTCACAGTGCCATGTTCAATTCCTGTATCCACTGTCTTCCGGAATATCTTTTTCACTTCCTCTGGTTTTGCCGATGTGGTAATATCCCAATCGCCAGGTATCCGTCCCAGCACGCTGTCCCGCACGCAGCCTCCCACGACATATCCCTCAAAATTGTTTGCTTTCAAAGTATCAAGTATATACTCTACCTTTTCAGGAATCTGAACCATATTTCTCCCTCCTCTATATCACTTTTGACATTTTACCATATCTTGTATATTTTTTCCATTAAAAAATGCTGACCACAAACCTTTTCTACTCAAGGTCAGCCCTGAGCTGGTCTACAGACAGCATTTTCTACACATAAATTTGGCGTTATTATGCCCCATACTCCTCGTAATAGGCATCGATCTTTGCTTTCATTTTATCATCTATTACAATTCATAAAGCTTATTTATGCCCCATACTCCTTGTAATAGGCATCAATCTTTGCCTTCATCTCATCATCTATTACTATTTTCCCCTGACAAGGCTTGTTATAAAGATGGCTAACCACTTCTTCCATCGTAACAATCGCGCCAGTCTCCATACCATACACCTCTTTGATTTCATCCAGCGCGCACTGGTCGGTCTTCCCCTTTTCCATACGGTTTAAAGACACCATCAGCCCAATGATCTTCACATCTCCCTGTGCCTTGACAATAGGGAAGGTCTCCTCAATGGACTTACCAGAAGTAGTCACATCCTCGATAATGACAACCTTGTCCCCATCCTTGATCTTGCTGCCAAGAAGAATCCCCGTATCGCCGTGGTCCTTCGCCTCTTTCCGGTTGGAGCAATAGCGGATCTCTTTTCTGTACAGTTTATGAAACGCAATGGCCGTCACCACACTCAGAGGAATTCCCTTGTAAGCCGGACCAAAAAGCACATCAAAATCATCACCATATGTATCATGAATCGCCTTTGCATAGTACTCACCCAACCTGGACAGCTGTGATCCCGTTACATAAGCTCCGGCATTCATAAAAAATGGCGACTTGCGCCCACTTTTCAAAGTAAAATCTCCAAATTTTAATACATCGGATTCAACCATAAATTCGATAAATTCTTCTTTGTATGCTTCCATCTGTCTAAAACCTCCTGTTATATTGGCATCATCAAGCTAAGAAAAAAACCATTAAATATTTTCCCCATTTTACCACATCTATCTTTTATATTCAATGAAATTATAATAGAAAATTCCCACATACAAAGTTTGACTTTCCCACCTGTCCCTGTTAAAATTCTAATATCAGCTTAGGGCGTGTCTGAAAACTCATTCCTACGTTCTACACGCCCCAATTTGTAGGAGATTATACCTCATTCGGTCAACGTAGCCCGCTACGCCTCCCTCATTCGGCATAAATCTCCTACAAATTGTGCCGCACAGCCCGCAGAAAGCAGTTTTCAGACACACCCTAGAATAATTTTAAAAGGAGGACGACGATGAATCATTACACCACACAAAACACTAAAATCTTTGTCTATTCTATGCCAGCTTTGGACTCCCGAATGTATATAATGATAAATGACCAAAATCCAAAAGAAGCTCTGATCATAGATCCTCTTATTTCAGACGAGGCCATTTCTGTTTTAGATACACTTACCCACGCTTTGGTTCTTCTCACCCACAGTCACTATGATCATATCTCTGGCATAAACTGGCTGCGTGAAATAGTCAATAGCACTCTCCTGTGCTCAGAGTGTTGTGGAAACAAAATTCAAGATGCCCATAAAAACCTCGCTGCCTTTTCCAATATATTGATCATGGACAAAACAGAAGAAGAGAAAGCACTGTGCATGGATTTTTTTGAACTGGATTATTCCTGTCAGCCAGATAAGACCTTTGAGTCAGAAATCAGCTTTCCCTTTGGTAGTTATCAGGTAGAAATCACCCACACACCTGGGCACTCCGACTGCAGTCAATGCATCCGCCTCACGACATCACAACAGGGATTGACACCAGAAATCGTCTTCACTGGTGACAGCCTGGTAAACGGGCACAAAATCATCACCCGGCTTCCCCAGGGCAGTAAAAAAGATTATATCGCTGTCACAAAGCCATATCTTGAAGCTCTTTCAGAAGATACCCTGATCATGCCAGGACATGGGGACTGGGATCTAAAAAAACAGTTTGAGATATTATAAACTTGGAGCTCACGCAAAAAACCTGATGACCTTTTCCTTATATACGGTCACCAGGTTTTAAAATATAAGTCATAACCCCAGTTGTATTTTTTTGAAACGCAAAGCATCAAATGCAAAATATTAAAAATCAATCTCGCCAGTAATTTCCTCATTGATCACATAATATGCCTTGAATTCATCAGGCTTCACATAAATATTCAAGCTCTTCAAAGAAGTCTCTCGTTTTCCCTGCTCTTTCCACATTTCTTTGACACGGTTTACCAAATCTGTATAAGCGACTTCTCTTCCTCCGTACTGAACATGAAGTTCCACGGTTCTTTCTGCCGCCGGTTTTGGTCCCCTCTTAGCGCCTTTTTTTGCTGAAGCTTTTTTTCTTGTTGTCGTTTTCTTCGCTGCTGTTTTTTTCTCCGGCTCTTCTTTCACTTCTGCTGTCTTCTTCTCTTCTGTCTTCTCTGGTGAAGCCACTACCTCAGCTGTCTTTGTCACTGCTGTCTCAACAGGATCTTTGACGGTATCGGCTGGTTCGGATTTTTTTGGTGCATTTGTTTTTGCTACTGCCATGTTTGATATCCTCCATAAAGATAAATAAAATAGTAACACAATAATGAAATTGTTATCCTATTAGATAATATTACAACATCTAAAAGAATTTTACAATTATAATTTTTCACAAAATTAATATATTTTTAATTTATTTCATTATTCGATTTGTATAAAACCCTTTACATTTTCTATTTTTTCCCGTAAAATATGTATATAAATTTCCATTTGTGCTATAATAAGCATGCGGACAGAAAGGACGATGAATATGAAAAAATTTTTTAAATTTCTTCTTGGAGCAGGTGCTTTAATCGCCACGATAGGAGGCATCATGTATTTCCTGAAAAATGTTCTAATGAAAGATTATCTTGAGGACTATGACGATGATGATTTTGATAATGATCTTTACGATGAGGATGACGCCTCAGAGCAAAGAGATTATGTAACGATACATGTTCCGGAAACGGACTCCGACTCAGCAGAAGAGACGCAGGAAGATGATCTATCTGCATTTGATGCTACAGAGGAAGAATCCAACTGATAACAAAATAGCAAGTAAGATAATTGATTACAAAAAACTCCCGACAGTTTTATAAAAACTGCTGGGAATTTTTTGTTTTTATTTCTCTCGACGGTGCCAATTTGAACTCTGTTTCGTTCTGCTAGCAACAGAATATCGAGGAATTTCTGCTATCTGGAAAGGCGCATTGTCATGCTGAACAAATGCTCATCGATATCCTTCGTCATGGCAAGAGCCTCGTCAATATCATAGTGGCAAAAATGTCCATCTCGATAAGCTACTACCCGGTTTGTTTGTCCATCCAGAAGAAGATCTACCGCCAACGCTCCCATAGCGGAAGCATAGACACGATCACGGCAAGTCGGATTACCGCCTCGCTGAATATGGCCGATCACCGTGGCACGGGTCTCGATTCCGGTAGCTTTTTCAATCCTTTCCGCCATTCCATAGGAATCCCCGATTCCCTCTGCATTTACAATAATATGATGTTTTTTTCCGATCCTTCTCTTGGCGCGGATCTTCTCAATGATCTTTTTTTCATCGTTGTCATAGCGCTCTGGAATAAGAACGTACTCGGAACCATTGCTGATTCCGCACCAAAGAGCAATGTGTCCTGCTGTTCGTCCCATAACCTCTATAATACTGCAGCGCTCATGAGATGCCGATGTATCCCGTACTTTGTCAATGGCTTCCATCGCCGTGTTGCAGGCAGTATCAAACCCGATGGTATATTCCGTACAGGAAATATCCAGGTCGATGGTTCCTGGAACACCAATGGTATTGATGCCATTTTCTGAAAGCTTCTGGGCGCCGCGAAAGGAACCATCTCCTCCGATCACGACGATTCCGTCAATGCCATGTTTGCGACAGATATCTGCTGCCCTTTTTTGTCCTTCCGGCGTGGTCATTTCCTTGCAGCGGGATGTATAGAGAATCGTCCCTCCCTTCTGAACAATGTCCGATACACTCATCGTATCCATATCTATGATATCTTCCTCCAGGAGCCCCGCATAACCACGCTTGATTCCCTTTACCTCTACTCCGCTGGCCAGACCAGACCGAACTACCGCACGTATTGCTGCGTTCATACCCGGTGCGTCTCCGCCGCTTGTTAATACTCCAATTGTTTTCACAGCCTTTTCTGACATATTATCCTCCATTCTTGCACTGCCCCAAATACAACAGCTCTATATTATAATAAGTTTTTATTTTTAAAAAACGATATACATTTTTTATTGTACGACATTTACAGACTTTTTTCAATACTCATTTGTACTACTTTTACATTCTCACGCCCCATATCCTCATAAAGTTTTTCCAGAAGTTCTGGGCACACTTTCGTCATGCGGCTGTTTGGCAACTGCTTCTTTGCCCTCTCCTGGGAAAGATATATGATCACTGTATCCTGTCCATCGTATTTCCCCAGCAAAGCAAACAAGGACTCCTCTATGTTGCGATATGCCTCCCGATTTGTAAACTGGAGCCAAAGCTGTTGAGGAACTTCATCAAAAGGTACAATTTTCTGGCAGATCATCTTCGCAGGCTTGTCCTCCTCCACGGTGATACGACCTTTGACAAATACCTTTCGATCTGTCTCAAGCAGACTCCGATATTTTTCATAATCCTTGGGAAATACAATGATCTCTACAGTCCCCATCAGGTCCTCTAGCGTGATAAATGCCATCAAACTATTAGTCCGTGTGGTCTTTACCACTTTATCCACGATCATCCCGCCGACCACAACCGTCTCATTGTCCTTCACCTTCGGGGCAGTCTCTCCCTCTGCCACGATAAAATCCGCTGTGGTCCGAGTAATATTTTTTTCCATCACCGAAATATAATCCTCCAATGGGTGGCCACTGATATATACCCCAAGAACCTCTTTTTCAAAGCCCAAGATCATTTCTTTATCGTATTCCCCCACCTCCGGCAATTTCGTCTCCAGCTCTTCTTTTTCTTCTTCCCCAGCAAAATCAAACAGAGACATCTGTCCGGTCATGGTCACTTTCTTTTCTTGGCTTATGCCATCCAATATACCAGCATAAGCACACATTTTCTGTTTTCTGGTGCCTTCTAAGCAGTCCAGGGCTCCCGCCTTGATAAAACTTTCCAATGCCCTCTTATTCACCGCCTTACCGTTCATACGGCTACAGAAATCCTTTAGAGACAGAAAAGCACCTCCAGCCCTTCTCTCCTCTACGATGGCATCGATGATTGGTTTTCCCACACTCTTAATCGCCGCCAACCCATAGCGGATTCCCGTCTCAGAGGGCGTAAACCTTGCCTCCCCCTCGTTGATATCCGGAGGCAAGATCTCGATACCCATCTGCCGGCAGGTCAGGGTGTACTCGGTAATCTTCCCTGTAAAATCCATAACAGATGTGAGCAGCGCTGCCATAAATTCTCTGGGATAATAATATTTCAAATAGGCCGTCTGATAAGATACCACTGCATATGCTGCCGCATGGGATTTATTAAAGGCGTACTTGGCAAAATCCGTCATATCATCGTAGATTTTCCTCGCCACTTCCTCTGAAATCCCGCGGTGAATACAGCCCTCCACACCTTCCTCTACATTTCCGTAGATAAAATTATTTTTTTCTTTCTCCATCACCGATGCCTTCTTTTTCGACATGGCACGGCGCACCAGGTCACTCCGGCCATAGCTATAGCCCGCCAGCTCCCTGACGATCTGCATGACCTGCTCCTGATAGACGATACATCCATAGGTAGGAGATAATATGGGCTCCAACTCTGGACAATCATATACAATGTTGTTCTTATCGTTTTTCCCCGCGACATACTTCGGAATAAAATCCATCGGTCCCGGACGGTACAAAGAGATGCCGGCGATAATGTCCTCCAGGGATTCCGGTTTCAGCTCCTTCATAAAGCTCTTCATACCAGCGCTCTCCAGCTGAAACACCCCTTCTGTTTTTCCCGCCGATATCATCTCAAAGACATTGTGGTCATCATAACTGATATCATCCAGGGAGAATTTTCCGTCGATGGCATTCTTGATCACCGTCAGGTTCCTTAACCCCAGAAAATCCATCTTCAAAAGTCCCAATTCTTCCAGAGTGACCATCGTATACTGGGTCGTTATCGTTCCGTCTGCCGCACGGGAAACCGGCACAAAATCATCCACCTCGTTGGGACTGATCACCACGCCGGCGGCGTGGATCGAAGTGTGTCTCGGAAGTCCCTCCAGACGCAGAGACATATCAATCAATTTCTTTACTCCCTCATCTGACTCATACATCTGCTTCAATTCTGGATTCATCTTCAATGCCTTGCTGATGGTGATCCCAAGTTCCATAGGCACCGCTTTTGCCACACTGTCCACAAAAGCATAGGGCATATCCAACACACGTCCTACATCCCGGATCACCATCCGGGCCGCCATCGTACCAAAGGTAACGATCTGCACCACCCGGTCCTCACCATATTTTTCCGTCACATAATCAATCACTTCCTGACGCCTCTCCACACAAAAATCAATGTCGATATCGGGCATCGTGACACGCTCTGGATTCAAAAAACGCTCAAACAGAAGATTGTACTTGATCGGATCAATGATATCTGTGATCTCTAGACAATAGGCGACGATACTCCCCGCCGCCGATCCCCTTCCCGGCCCCACCGGGATTCCATGGTCTTTAGCATATTTGATAAAATCCCATACGATGAGAAAATAATCTACAAATCCCATATTAACAATGGTATCCAGTTCATAGGCCAGCCGGTCTCTCAATTCATTCATGTTATACCCGCTGCTGCTATACCGCTTTTCCATTCCCTCTGCGCACAGCTTTCTCAGATATCCTTCCGCCTCATATCCCTCTGGCACATCGAACTTTGGCAGTTTATAATTGCCAAATTCGATCTCCACATGGCAGCGCTGTGCGATCTTATATGTATTTTCTAACGCCTCTTTTGCATAAGGAAACAGCTCTGCCATCTGCTCTGGGGATTTTAGAAAATACTGCCCTCCATCATAGCGCATGCGATTCTCATCACTAACCTTTTTGCCGGTCTGAATACAGAGCAAAATATCATGGGCTTCTACGTCTGTCTCATAAATGTAATGAAGATCATTGGTCGCCACCAGATCGATGCCTGTCTCCTCATGCATCCGGAGAAGCCCCTGATTCACCGTCTGCTGGGGGGAAAGACCATGATCCTGCAGTTCCAGGAAAAAATTTTCTTCTCCAAATATCCCCTGCAATTTTAGCGCCTCTGCCTTTGCCTCCTCATAGAGCCCCTTTACCAGTTTGGAAGCCACTGCCCCGGCCAGGCAGGCGCTAAGGGCAATAATTCCCTCATGATATCGGCGCAACACCTCATAATCCACCCTCGGTTTATAATAAAAGCCCTCGATAAATCCCTTGGATACGATCTTCATCAGATTTTTATAACCAGTATCATTTTCCGCCAGAAGTACAAGATGATTGTAGCGTTCCTCTCCCTGATTATTCTCCCGGTCAAATCTGGAACCCGGCGCCACATATACCTCACAGCCAATAATGGGGCGAATCCCTGCCTCTTTGGCCGCCCGGTAAAAATCAATCACCCCATACATCACTCCGTGATCTGTGATGGCGATGCTGTCCATTCCCAGCTCCTTCGTTCTCGCCACCAGTTCCTTGATCTTACTGGCGCCATCCAGCAGGCTATATTCTGTATGAACATGAAGATGCGTAAAATTCATTGTTCCATCCTTTCCTAGTAAAATACACCTTTCCGTACTTCCTGCGGAAAGGTGTATCTTTTTCTTAGTTATTTGCCAAGCAGATACTGCTCAATACTGTACATGGCATCCTTTTCGTCTTCTCCCTCAATCTCTACATCAAGACTCTGCCCCAGGGCAAGCCCCAGTGTCATCATTCCCATAATGCTCTTTGCATTCACAGTTTTGCTATTCTGACGAATACTGACTCTGCTCTGATACTGGCTTGCGATCTGTACTAACTTCGCAATCGGTCTAGCTCCGCTCTCAGCAAGATTTACTTCAACATTTTTTTCTATCATTTTTATCCTCCAAGCTGCCACATGATCCATATGGCTTTATTCATTGAGATCACGGTTTCTGAGATTTTCCGCTATCTCACTCAGTTTGCGCAGACGATGGTTCACACCCGATTTTCCAATCGGGGGAACAAGCATCTCACCAAGTTCTTTCAGCGATACTTCTGCATGTTCCAGTCGAAGGTTTGCGATTTGTGCCAATCCCTTAGGTAGTGTTCCAAACCCGGAAGTATCCTTAATGTATTGTATGTCATCGATCTGTCTGGTTGCTGCCGAAACGGTTTTTTTGATGTTAGCAGTTTCACAGTTTACTTTGCGATTAATGGAATTGCGCATTTCTTTTAATATGCGTACATTTTCAAATTCCATAAGCGCCACATGTGCCTCCATGACATTTAGAAGGTCTACAATACGTGCCCCCTCTTTTAAATATACAATATAGTTTTTCTTTCTCTCTACAATTTTGGCCTCGATGGAGAAACTCAAAAGAAGCCGTACCACCTCTCGTGCCTTGCCCAAGTTGTCTAACGCCATCTCAAGATGATATCCCCTGCCTGGATCTGTAATAGACCCGCAGGCTAAAAATAATCCTCGTAGAAAAGCTCTTCTGCAACAATTTCTCTGAACGATCAGCTCATGAACCAGCAGCTTTCCTTCCAGCAATTTTAGAGCTTTAAAAAAAGTCAACGCATCCTCTGAATCCAAAAGATAGATCAGATACTGATGACCTCTAACTGACATTTCTATATGAAAATGAAATGCTTTCTTAATTAAGATAGAATATTTTTTCGCAACTGTCAAGTTCTCTGTGACAAATTTCGCAGAAAAGTTTTGTTTTCCGTCAAAATCCGTCCCGGAAATCACCTGACCACAACAGGAAAACAGCGCCGCCAGCTCAGCGATCTGACAATGTCTCGCCCGACTGATATGGACACCAAGCTCTTCTTTTACTTTTCCGGAAAACGACATAAATTCCTCAACCTGTCCTTCTCTATATCTCTATGCTCTTTCTTACATCCATATTCGGATTTTTCAAACTCTTTATAAACAGCATTGGTCAGCGTGACCGATCGGTGTTTTCCACCGGTACAGCCGATGGCGATCACCAACTGATTCTTTCCTTCTATAATATAATTGGGAATGAGAAAATCCAACATGTCTTTTAACTTCTGCAAAAATTCCTCGGCATTGGGAGATTTCATGACGTAGTCGTATACCTCCTCATCATTTCCGGTCAGAGGCTTTAGTTCATCAATGTAAAATGGATTCGGAAGAAATCTCACATCAAAAACCAAATCGGCATCTGTGGGGATCCCATACTTAAACCCGAAAGAGACAAAGGTAAGATAAAAGTTACAGTATTCCCCTTCATTTACGAAAACCCGCTCCAACTCCTGCTTTAAATCTCGAATCAACAGAGTACTGGTATCAATGATGTAATCCGCACTGCTCTTTAATTCGATCAGAAGCTCCCGTTCTGCCTCAATACCTGAGTCAATTCGTCCTCCCTTTGCCAGCGGGTGAAGACGTCTCGTCTCTTTATAACGTTTTACCAGCACCGCAGTACTTGCCTCAAAGAACAGAATCTCAAACTGATTGCCCCCGCGTCTTAATTCCCGGAGCACGCTGGCGGTCTCTCTCAGAGCCTCTTCTCCCACGCGGATATCCAGACCAAGCGCTACCTTTTGAATCTGCTCGCTGGAATCCTCTGTTAGCTGCATAAAGGTAGGAAGCAGGGACACAGGAAGATTGTCCACACAAAAATAGCCGCCATCCTCCAGAATCCGCATTGCTGAAGACCTTCCGGCACCACTCATCCCTGTTACAATGACAAAACGCATGACTTCCTCCTTTCTAACTCACCGGATTATTTTTACTTCCGGTTCCAGCTTTACACCAGAACTTTCTAGTACTTTTCTCTGTACATCACAGATCACAGCGAGAACCTCTTTGGCTGTGGCATGTCCCCGGTTGACCACAAATCCACAGTGTTTTTCCGATACCTGGGCATCCCCGACGCGATACCCCCTCAATCCGGCATCCTCGATCAGTTTTCCCGCAAAATGCCCCTCGGGACGCTTAAATGTGCTCCCGGCACTGGCAAACTCCAGAGGCTGTTTCTCCCGCCGTTTTGCGTTCAATTCTTTCATTCTCTCTCGAATCTCTCTGGGATCCCCCGTCTCAAACTGAAACTCCGCCTCTAAGACCAAATCGCCCCGGCTCTGGATCACACTGGTACGATAGCCCAGTTCCAACTGTTCTCGACTCAGTGTAGATTCATTTCCCGCGGAATCCATCACTCTGGCGCTTACAATACAATCCTTGATCTCTCCGCCATAAGCTCCTGCATTCATCACCACAGCGCCGCCCAGCGTCCCCGGAATCCCCCCAGCAAATTCAAACCCTGTCAGGGAGTGCCTCGCCGCCTCACTGGCTATGGCGCTCAATAACGCCCCTGCCTGGGCGCGGATCTCTCCATTCCCGCAACATTCGATCTGATTCATTCCACTGCCGATCTCAATAACAACACCGTCATACCCTTCATCCGGAAATAATATGTTACTGCCCCTGCCAATGGTAATAAAAGGAAGTCCTCGCTCTTTGGCAAAACGGATTCCTTCCCTTATCTCCTCTGCATTTTCCGGAATCATATAAAATGAAGCTGACCCTCCGATCCGAAAGGTGGTATGGGCACTCAGCGGTTCCTGTTCAAGTATACGCATACTGATCTTCCCTTCCTGTCTCTATTACAATACCATGCGCACTGCACCATAGATTCCTGCGTCATTTCCCAGCTCCGCAAGATGAAATTCCTTATCCCTCAACGCATAGAGCACATTATCATTATAATACTTTTCCACGTGATTTATGATAATATCTCCAGCTCTTGATACACCACCGCCGATGACAAATGCCTCTGGGTCCACCACATGGGACACGTTGGCCAGCGCTATTCCCAGATATTTGGCAAATTTATCCACGATATAAAGAGCGTAGGAATCTCCCGCCTTCGCCTGGTCAAAGATATCCTTTGCCGTAATCTCCTCCAAGGCTGCCAGCGCTGAATCTTCTTTCATCTCTTTTTTTGCCATCCTTACAATTCCTGTAGCTGAGGAGTACTGCTCCAGGCATCCTCTGCCGCCGCAACCACACTGTTCCGTCTCATGTAGTTCTACCTTCATATGCCCAATCTCTCCGCTAGCTCCTCTGGCTCCGGTAAGAATTCGTCCACCGAGGATCACACCGCCGCCCACTCCCGTTCCAAGAGTTACCATCACGATGCTGTCATAGCCTCTTCCGCCACCTTTCCACATCTCTCCTAGGGCAGCCACATTGGCATCGTTTGCAACCCGTATATTTCCCACTCCAGTCAAATCAAACAACTTGTCTTTTACATTGAACACCGGCCAGGGAATATTGGGACATTTCAGTACGGTGCCATCCTCTGACACCGGTCCGGGGATCCCCACACCGATCCCCATAATATTGCCATCGTTCCACGCCCGCTTTTCCTCAATGCTGGCCGCCACATCCGGGAGAATGTTTTCCCCCTCATTTTCCACTCTCGTCTTGATCTCCCATTTTTCCAGCAGTTCGCCAGTATGGGAAAACATTCCGAATTTAATCGTTGTCCCACCAATATCCGCCCCGATGTAAAATTTATTCATTGATCCCGCACAACCTTTCTTAATTTTGTCCCAGCAAGAAAACACTCCAAATTATCCGCCCCGATGTAAAATTTATTCTTTGATCCCGCACAACCTTTCTTAATTTTGTCCCAGCAAGAAAACACTCCAAATTATCCGCCCCGATGTAAAATTTATTCTTTGATCCCGCACAACCTTTCTTAATTTTGTCCCAGATTGCTGGTGACACGATTATACATTTCCATCGCCGCATTGTAGCCCATCTTCTTCTGACGGAAATTAACTGCAGCCGATTCACAGATGATCGCCACATTTCGGCCCGGGCGAATAGGAATCGAATGGCACACCACCTTATTGCCCAGATATTCGATATATTTTTCTTCCAGTCCCATGCGGTCGTATTCCTGGTTCTTATCCCACTCTTCCAGCTTGATCACCAGGTCAATGGACTGGGTATTCTTTACGCTCTCCACACCAAACAATGCCTTGGCGTCGATAATTCCAATTCCCCGGAGTTCGATAAAATGCCTTGTGATATCCGGCGCTGTCCCGATCAGCGTCTCATCACTGACCTTCTTGATCTCCACCACGTCGTCGGACACAAGACGATGTCCCCGATGGATCAGCTCCAGCGCCACCTCACTTTTTCCGATACCGCTCTCGCCGGTGATCAGCACACCCTCACCATAAATATCCACCAGCACGCCGTGGATGCTGATCCGGGGCGCCAGCTCCACCTTCAGCCAGCGGTTCAGCTCTGATGAAAAAGATGAGGTTGTCTTTTTGGTTCTGAGAATTGGCACGCCGTGCTCCTTCGCCAGCTCCAGAAATTCCCCCGGCACCTCCATATTGCGGCAGAACACAATACACGGCACTTTGTAGGACATGATCCTTCCCATCATCTCTGTGCTGTAATCCATGCCCTGGTTTTCCATATATGTGTTTTCCACATGCCCGATGATCTGAACCCGGTGATGATCAAAATAATCAAAAAAACCTGCCAGCTGCAGCGCCGGACGGTTGATATCCGACTGGGTGATCTTGATGTCTTCCAGCTCCACCTCCGGAGTGAGGCACTCCAGATTCATCTTGTCAATACATTCCTGCAATGCTACAGTATACATAATTCACACCTCTT
This sequence comes from Eubacteriaceae bacterium, assembly GCA_910575665.1. Classification (GTDB taxonomy): domain Bacteria; phylum Bacillota; class Clostridia; order Lachnospirales; family Lachnospiraceae; genus Eubacterium_F. The sequence continues at coordinate 43,173 of CAJTFB010000010.1, read as the reverse complement.
TCCCCAATGATACTTCCATTATACCTGTAAAAGACGCCTGCGTCAACGGAACAAGAAAACCAAATCCGCCTGGTAAATTTTAATTCGCCTGTCGAATGTTAGTTCGACATCACTTCCTTCCATTTCTGGTTGTATATATCGTCCACATCCGGACCGAGGTACTGAAGGGTTTCACAATTAGTGAGGGAAGAAAGTTCCGGAAAAGCAATGGTACTGTTGCGGTACTCCTCTTCCTCGATCAGCTTTCGTCCCTCACTGTTGGGGATCGAATAGGTAATATAATCAAAATTCTTTTTTGCGATCTCCGGCCGGCAGAGAAAATCTAAAAACTTCTCTGCGTTCTCTTTGTTTTTTGCCCCTTTGGGGATCACCCAGGCATCGATCCAAAGATTGCTGCCTTCCTTCGGAATGACATATTCCAGATCTGGATTTTCAGACTGACAGGTCAGCGCTTCTCCCGAATAAATGACACCAATCGCCGCCTCATTTCCGATCATTTTATCCCGCACTTCGTCCACCACATAGGCCTGGACCACACCGGACTGTTTCTGCTGGATCAGTTTCTGCTTTGCCTCCTCCAGCTCCTTTTCATCGGTGCTGTTCAGGGAATGTCCCAAGTATTTCAGCGTGATTCCAAAAGCATCCCTCACACTTTTCTGCATCAGGATATTATCTTTATATTTTGTATCCCACAGAATGCCCCAGCTGTCCACTGGCTCTTTTACCATCCTTTTGTTGTAAAGGATCCCCACGGTTCCCCACAGATAGGGAACACTGTACTCGTTGGCGCTGTCAAAACCCTTTGCCGCGTCCTTATATACCTGATCCACATATTTAATATTTGGAACATTGTCAAAGTTGATCTTCTCCAGCATTCCCTCCGAGATCATCCGCTGGACCATATAATCCGACGGACAGACGAGATCATACTGCGCCGCCCCGTTGGCAATGATCGGATACATCACCTCATTGGTCTCATACTCATCGTAGGTCACTTTGATACTTGTCTCCTCTTCAAACTGAGCCAGGGCTTCCGGATCAAAATATTCTCCATAGTTATAGACATAAAGCTCTCCAGCGGATGTTTCCTCTCCACTTCCTCCGCAGGCAGTGAGGGTGCCAAGAACCAGCGTCATAATACAAAATAATGTTAAAATTCGTTTCATATGAATGTCCTCTCTTTATTCTCGTTTTTCCCGTTTTTTCGATTTATTATAACCAGCATGATAAATACAGCCACAAACATGATCGTTGAAAGCGCATAGATCTCCGGCTTAATTCCTTTTCTGACCTCCGCATAGATTTTCGTGGAAAGTGTATCGACGCCCATACCTTTCGTAAAATGGGTGATAACAAAATCATCCAGGGACATGGTAAAAGATAATAGAAAACCTGTCAGTATCCCCGGTAAAATATCCGGAAAGATCACCTTTATAAAAGCATATCCGCGGGAAGCCCCCAGATCCAGTGCCGCCTCGTAAACACTTTTATTGATCTGCTTTAATTTGGGCAGCACACTGAGCACCACATAGGGCAGATTAAATGTAATATGAGCAAGTAAAACACTGCTAAATCCCATACGATACCGCATTGCGATAAACAGAAGCATCAGAGATATTCCTGTCACGATATCCGCATTCAACATCGGGATATTGGTCACTGTCATAAGGATCATCTTCGGCAGACGTTTCATCCGGTTCATGGCAAAGGAGGCCGCTGTCCCAAGGATCGTCGCGATCAATGCCGATAAAAATGCCAGAAGCAGAGTAGTCCACAGCGCTTCCATGATCTCTCTGGAAGAAAAAAGACTCTCATACCACTTTAAACTAAAACCACCCCATCTTCCCCTGAATTTTGATTCATTAAAAGATAACACGATTAATGTGGCTATTGGTCCATATAAAAATACAAATATAAGAAACAAATAAATCTTGCCACTGGCACCCACAAGCCTCTGCACCGGGCTCCGGTAGGTCTTTCTCTTTTTTTCTACCATATCGCAGCCCCCTCCCCGTCTTTATCATACCGAGACATGACTGCCATACTCCCCAGCACAAGAACCATCAATACGATGGAGAGCCCCGCGCCCTGATACCAATTATTTGCCGTCGTAAACTCCTGTTCGATGATGTTTCCGATTAGATTGATCTTAGCGCCACCGAGAAGGTTGGAAATGACAAAGGTAGTCATGGCCGGCACAAATACCATCGTGATACCGCTCACGATACCCGGAAATATCTGGGGTAATGTGATATGCCACAAAATCTGAAACCAGTTTGCTCCCAGATCCTTCGCCGCATCAAAGGTGTCCTGACTAACTTTTACCAGGGAATTATAAATCGGCAGTACCATAAAAGGCAAGTAATTGTATACCATGCCCAAAATGATAGCGCCCTCTGTATTGATCAAGCTCTGCCCCGGAAGCCCCACGGCATATAAGATTGTATTAATAATCCCAGTCTTTTCCAGAAGAGACTGCCAGGCAATGGTACGAAGCAGAAAATTCATCCACATCGGAAGAATAAAGATAAAAATAATAAATCCACTGCTGTTGAGCCGCAGGCTGCGAATCACCATAGCCAATGGCAACGACAGCAAAAAGCAGATCAATGTACTGATTAGAGACAACTTCACCGAAAGCAAAAGCGCCTTCCAATGCACTGGGGAAGCGATACTTTTCACATACTCCAGCGTAAAGTTCCCATCCCTGTCAGAAAAGCCATAATAACACACGATCAAAAGCGGTACGATTACAAATATCGCCATCCATACGATATAAGGGTAGGACAGGCGCTTAACTCTTCTCGATTCTATCACCAGCAAACGCCTCCTCTGTCTCATTTTCCGGCTTTTTCATGATCTGGATATTGAAGGGATCCACCCACAATCCAGCCTCTTTCCCCACCTCTGCAAGACGGGTGCTCTGCACCAGCCAGGTATACCCCATGGATTCAATCTCCATCTCATAGTGCACACCCTTAAAAACTAACGAGGTCACGATTCCCCGTATCATTGCCTTTTCTGGCGGCACCAAAATAAGATCCTCTGGACGTATTACCACATCCACAGGCTTATTCTCTCCAAACCCCACATCGACGCACTCAAACTCCCTGCCCAGTATATTTACCCGTTTATCTCTTACCATAGTCGCCGGAATAATGTTGCTCTCTCCAATAAAGTCTGCCACGAAGGCATTCTGGGGTTCATTGTAAATATCCTCCGGAGAACCGATCTGCTGGATATACCCCTGGTTCATGACCACTATAGTATCTGACATCGTCAGCGCCTCTTCCTGATCATGGGTCACGTATACAAAAGTGATGCCCAGCTCCTCTTTGAGCCGGATCAGTTCATACTGCATATCCTGGCGCAGTTTCAGATCCAGCGCCCCCAGTGGCTCGTCCAATAGAAGTATTTTCGGTTCATTCACAATCGCCCTCGCAATGGCGATCCTCTGCTGCTGACCGCCGCTCAGGGAGTCCGGCATCCGTTTCTCATAGCCCTCCAGATTTACAAGCCGCAGGGCATACTTTATCTTATCTTTAATATAGTCCTTTGACTTCTTTTTTATTTTCAAACCAAATGCAATATTTTCCTCGATATTCATATGAGAAAATAAAGCGTATTTTTGAAATACGGTATTGATGGGACGCTTATTGGCAGGCACCCCTGCGATATCATCACCGTAGAGCAGTACCTCTCCCACATCCGCATTTTCAAAACCTCCCATGATCCGCAGCGTCGTTGTCTTGCCGCAGCCACTGGGGCCAAGCAGGGTAACAAATTCATTCTCATGAATATCAAGATTCATATTATCTAGAACGATTTGTCCGTCAAATGCTTTGGTGATGCCTCTTAGCTCAATACATTTTTCAGCCATAACAAATCCTCCCGGTATTTTTTTGCAAACACTCGTGAATATCTTAACATAAAGCAAAGGAATATGCTACATTTTTTTTTGCTTTTGACAGCCAAATACACCGCGCTAAGCCACTGGCAGAACATACATAAAAAATAGACCGGTCAGAATATCGTTCTTACCGGTCTATCGCTTTTTATATTATATTTTTATTCCTGTACCTCACGGACGTAAATGCCGTAAATAGTTACCTCCAGCATATTAACATTGTAGGAAGGTCCCTTCAGAAGCAGGTTGTTGGCAGTTGTCACTCTTGTTTCTCCTTCGGTGTGTCCTACGGTCAAAATCTTCTGGAGCTCAAATGCCCCTGTCTTAAAGAACACATCAGGATCACCGGCACCGCCGAATCCAATACCCTGGGATTTCGTATAATAATACTGGGCAGATGCCGTTCCTGTACCATTTGCCAGCCACATACGCATTCCCTGGGAGCCGGTACCAAGAGTACCTTTTACCACTACCTCCAGTTTCTTTCCATCGCCTTCGATGGTCTGTGGCAATGGTATCGTCACCTGTCCTATATTATTCAGCACTACCCTGCCGCCTTCTTTGCTGCCATCTGACATCTGATCCAGGGGAAGAGACTGCCATCCCTCCCCTTCCGGTGCAGCATCCAGATCCGGCTCCGGCTCCGGCTCAGGAGTCTGAACCTCATCCGGGTTCAGCTCCCATGGATAATAGGCTGTCTTCTCATAAAATATCAGAGATTTTATCGTTATCGTGATCGGCTTTTCCGCAGATGCCTCACCGCCATTAAATATCTGGAATCCCTGAAGAATGTCATTCACAGTGAACTCTGCCGCCGTATTAAGCCCACATGTTTTCTCATCCTTTGATACTTTAATCTTGCTGCCCCACTCTACTTTCTTGCCTGCCTCTGTATAGAACGCATGGCTAAGATCGCCTCCTGAACTCGTATAAGTAAGTACAACAGATTTGTACGGACTATCCTTTTTCAAGGATGCCGGCAGATCAAACCGAACCGCTGCGTACTGGGCTGTAAATGTAATGGTCAGGGAACCATCTTCATTGAGCTGGCAAACCGCATCCTTTGATTCACTTTCATAGGAGCCCTGGGTATTAAAATCAAGTTTTACTGCCGAAGATACCGAAGGCTTCACCGGCTCATCCGGAACTTCTTTCGCTGCCTGCATAAAGGCATAATATGACGGTTTCGCATCATTCATATCCTTGTCAAACATCAGCACGTGTTCATGTTTCCGCCAGGAGATAGCATCATACAGTCCCCACCAGGTCAGACCTGTGATCTTATTGCCGGACCATTTCTGCAGCGTGATCAGCTGTTTGGTCAGCTCTTTGACATATTCTGCCTGCTTCTGATATGCCGCTGCAAGCTCTTCTTCTGTAGGTTCTGGATCATCTTCTTCTCTATTCGGAGTACATCCTACATCCAGTTCCGTGATCTGCACCTGGAATCCCTCCTGGACAAATGCTGCTACTGTATTAATATAAGTATCCACAGTAGGATTCGCCAGCGCCAGATGGCTCTGCATGCCTACGCCGCTGCAGACCTTGCGATCCTCATTGATAAAGTTTATCATCTCAATGATTTTTTCCTTTGTAAAGTAGGTGTTAAAATCATTGTAAAACAGTGGCACCTTATCCTGCAGTCCAAATTCTGCCAAAGCATCGTATGCCATCTCAAATGCTCTCTTGATATAAGTAGGTCTGGTTCCCAGTGCCGGTCTATCGGTGCTGGTAGTGCCTTCAATATTCTCTCTGTTACCAAATACTGCCGCCCAGTTTTTATCCGGGGTATTACTGAAATATTCATTTGCCACGTCCCAGGTATAGACAACGTCTTTATATGCCCCGTTATCCAGTGTATACACATGATGGATCATACTGCTGATGTACATCCGCATACGCTCATACATCACTTCTTCTGAAACGTATTCTGCTGTTTCTTCCTGGCTGTAGTTCTCCTTAAAGAACCACTCCGGTGACTGGGAATGCCATACGAGCACATGGTAACGTATCTTTAAACCGTGTTCCTTTGCAATCTTAAGTACCTTGTCTACGGTATCGTAATTAAACTGGGGAACCGTGGTCTCCTTGTAACTTTCCGGAATCACATAGTCACCCGTCTTTTTCTTAGCCTCTTCTGTGCTGATCGGTTTCAGCCAGCCAGGCATAAGATAATCCGGTTTCATCTCGTTCTCCAGGGTAAAACTGGAAAAATGTTTTTTCACATATTCCAATGTTTCAGGATCCTGCAGCTGCACCAGATTGATACATGTACCTGTTTTTCCAAAGATATTATCATAGGTATCCTTCATGCTGACAATCTCGGTTGGATATTCGCCCGGATCTGCAGTTGCCGATGCGCTTGGAGATGGCTTTGTCCCCGGAGCCGCGGTTGCTGTCGCACTTGGGGATGGTTTCGTCCCTGGATCCGCAGTTGCTGTCGCACTTGGAGTCGGTTTTGTTCCTGGATCCGCAGTTGCTGTCGCACTCGGGGTCGGCTCCGTCCCTGGATCCGCGGTTGCTGTCGCACTCGGGGTCGGCTCCGTTCCTGGATCCGCAGTTGCTGTCGCACTCGGGGTCGGCTCCGTTCCTGGATCCGCAGTTGCTGTCGCACTCGGGGCCGGTTTTGTTCCTGGATCCGAAGTGACCTGCGGCTGCGCCGATGGCACTGTCCCCGGGGTTGTATTTACAGAACCTGTACGTGTAGGTACAGGTTTCTTCTTATTCTTAACAGTCACGCGGCATACCAATTTCTTCTTGCCGACTTTTGCTGTGATGCGGGCAGTTCCCTTTTTCTTTGCTGAAACTTTCCCCTTAGAAGAAACAGCCGCTACTTTCTTGTTGCTGCTCTTCCACTTCGCCTTTTTCTTTGTTCCCTTAACCTTGAGACGGACACTCTTTCCAACATACAAGGTCACTTTCTTTTTGTTGAGTCTAGGCTTACTCGTTTTTGCTTCTGACAGCTCTGGCTTAATCAACATAGAAAGCGTCAATGCAAAACAAAGGATCAGCGCTATCCTTCTCTTGTTCATTAGATCAAATCCTTTCTGATACATTATTTTTTCTTTTATAATGTTATCGGAGCGATCTTCTGATTACAAGATATATTTCATTAATTTTTTATAAATTTTTGTTACACCCGTGGGCTTTCCTCCGGTCCCAGATAGGATTCTGGAAGCTCTCCCTTATATAGAATGAGCTTCTGTAGGGCAAGACCAGCCTCCACACCATAATACCGAATCTCATTCACTCCGGCCTTGAGATGATGAGTGGTGATACCGTAATGACAGTTGTTGAGGACGCCCTCAGCCCAACCATGGGCACGGTCCCAAGGCCCTCCACCGATCTCATAATTTTCTGCGAGTATCGTATCTCCCACCACCAGAGCTTCATCTCCAACACCAACGGCATATCGTACCGTCCTTCCGTGTTCCAGATTGTTTTCTGGTGTGGTAATCACTTTCAAAGAATACTCCCCAGCTTCCTTTACATAGACCGAATAAGTCAAACTCGGTGCCTTTCCGATCTCATCAAAATTTCCGATGGTAGGATAGATCTTCATAGCAGAATTTGTTTTTCCATAACCCTCTAAATTCTCAAAATGATGTTCTCCATAGATTTCGGAATCCACAAAATTTTCCGCCTCCATAGAAACGATACCATCCCTCTCGATAAAGGTACCACAAGGAAGCTTTTCTACAGTTGTGGTGTATCGCACTGCTACCTCGATCGTCTCTTTTGCTCCCTTTATTTTTACAGTCTTTTCAAAATCAGCAGAAGCCGAGGGATCTACACTGACATCGATGCTGACAATCTCATTGGAAACTCTTCCGCCAGAGGGACTTACAATAATGCCGTCTTCTGCCTCCACGGTAAAATCAAAGGACTCGCCGCCCCCACTGGCGATCTCGATGCAGTAATGCTCCCCTCCTGCCTGGGTAAATTCCGGAAGATTGGTCTTTCCAGTTTCCACAAAGCAATCGGCATTCTCTGCATGTACAAGCATTCTGACAATCTGAGTCACTGGAATTTCTTCCACTTCTGGAAAATGCCAGCCCTCTTCATTCCAGGAGACAAAGCAGGCATGGTTCGACATCATCATGCCCTGCCATTTTCCCTCTGCCATCTCTTCATTATAATACCTGGTCAGTTCCGCATCATATTCGATAGCGGTCTTGACTTTGTCTGCGTAATCATTTGCCGCCGTGATTCCCTGCTCCGCGTACCAGTGATTCAGCGCCGCATAGAGACTCATAAGCTGCAGGTTCATTCCCGCCACCGCCGGATAATAAACCAAACCATAAAAAGTATCTGCGGATTCCGCCGGAATCTTCTCTTTGATCGAATCTGTCTTCTGGATCAACGCCTCGCAGCGGCGGATCATTCTTTTCGTCTCATTGTAATGGGAGACATGATACACCTTCGGATTCATCGACTCCGGTCTTCTCAACCCGTGGATCCTCGTATATTCTCTCAGCACATCGGCGATCTCCGCCTTACATGCATCGTCTTTTACATAAGCCCCAAACTGCTCTTCTACCCAGCCGGCGAGGAATTGATCCGTCTCATTTTTGTGATCCGTTCCCCTGCCCTCAAAGTCATAAGCCAGCTCCATAAAAAAGGACAATGGAAGCTCATCCGGGCGGATATCCCCTACATTGGCGATCCACAGATCCCGTATTCCATAATCATAGGCCATGGATACCTGCTCCCATACTTTGGGAAGCGGCGTAGAATTGACCCACTCATAGGAGATGGGACCGCCATGATAATCAAAGTGATAATATAAGCCCCAGCCGGCTTTTCTGTCTCTCAGCTCCTTCGTGGGAAGTGTCCGTACATTCCCAAAGTTATCATCCGACAACAGTAGAATAGTATCCTCCAGCCCACCCCAGGACTGCAGCCCTTTTACGCCGTTGCCGCCGTAATAAAATCCTTCCACCTCTTTGTAGAGCGCAAGCATCTTCGGCATGTCATCACAGCCTTTATCATGAATGATCTTTTTCTGGTCCGTAATGATGCGGCGCAGCAGCTCTACATTTTCCTGTATGGTGGAATCCGGTCCCAGCATCATCGTATCCCGTTCTCCCCGCATACCGATGGTGATCATATGTTTAAAATCTTTGTCCCTCTCCACACCATCTTCCCAGTAGCGGTAAAGCCCCTCACTGTTTGTATAGTAATTCCAGTCCTTTCCGTACCCTACGTTGTTCTCCTCGGTCTTCACCTTATCCCACTCTTCACTGGCACGCATCAATGGCTCATGGTGGGACTGCCCGATGGTAATCCCCAGTTCCGTCCCCAACTTTATGATAGCAAGAGGATCCTCAGAACCATCCAGCGGCAAGGATGCTGACCACATCGCCGGCCAGAAATAATTTCCTTTCAGACGCAACAAAAGGTCAAATACCTTCTCATAGAAAAATTCATTAAAATCCCCAAAAGTGTTTTCTACAAAATTACCCAGGGATGGCCACTCGTCGTTCATAAAGAAACCACGGAATTTTACCGACGGCTCTTTAGAAATAAAATTTATGTTCTCATCAAAAATGAGTTCTTCCCTGTGTGCCGGTTTTACGTCCGCCCAGTATACCCAGGGAGAGACACCGATCTTCTTTGATAGATGATAGATCCCGTGAAGGGTGGAGATCGTCTCCGTCCCCGCGATCACTAGTTTTTCTGTGTTGTTATATGTAATGAGCTGAACAAGGAAAGATTCTCTCTTTCCTTTCAACTCTGAGCTATCAAGCACACCATCTTTTTCCATCTGCTGCAACAGAGGACTCTTGCCAATGGTTCCTGCGATCACCTGTGGTTGATCTGTCAACTTTTCTTCGATCTGCGGTCTCACGCCGGTCACCAGCTCTACATCACCAGCAAAGATCCCCGCCACATGAACCAGTCCTTTTATATCTTCGGAATCTGGTGACAGACAGATACCTGCCGCAATTCCTTCTTTCACTAAATTAAATTTCATTCCGCTCTCCTTTGTTCTTAATTTGATAAATCAAATCCAAAATATCTCACTGCATTATAATATGAGATGTCCTTCACCAACTCACCCAACAGCTCATAATCCTCGGGATACTCTCCATCCTCTACCAATTTGCCAATGTAGTCACAAAGAATCCGCCGAAAATATTCATGTCTCGGATAGGAGACAAAACTTCGGGAATCTGTCAGCATACCGATGAAATTTCCAAGAAGCCCTAGACTTGCCAGAGAGGTGATCTGCTCTGTCATCCCTAGCTTGTGGTCATTAAACCACCAGGCAGATCCCTGCTGGATCTTTCCCCGGATCCCATCTCCCTGAAAACATCCGATCATCGTACCGATCACCGCGTTATCCACCGGATTCAGGGAATACAGAATTGTCTTGGGAAGCTCGTCTGTGCGGCAGAGGGCATTGAGAAAATCTGCCACCTCAGCGGAAAATCCCTTCTCATTGATACAGTCGATCCCCGCATTGGCGCCGGCACTCTGATAGATCCGCTCATTGTTCTCCCGCTTTGCCCCATAATGAAGCTGCATGGCAAGATTTCTTTTCGCATACTCCCTGCTCAAAAACAGCATCATCATTGTCTTGAACTGAAGAAGTTCCTCCAGCTCCAGCTTCTCTCCAACGAGACTGCGCTTTACCAGTTCATCCATCTCATTTTCCGAGATCGGACGATACTGGGCATAATCCAACCCGTGGTCTGTGATGAGGCAGCCATTTTCTACAAAATAGTCCAGACGCTTTATCAGCGCCTCCTGCAAAGTGGAAAAATCTGTAATCTTCACGCCGCTCATATCCGAAAGCTGTTTCATATAAGCTGCAAATTCATCCTTTTCCGGTGACATAGCAAGATCCGGACGCCATGCCGGAAGCACCTGAACCTCAAAATCTGGATCTTCCTTGATCTGCTTGTGATATCTCAGATCGTCCACCGGATCATCGGTAGTGCACACCAGTGTCACGCCGGACATGCGGATAAGATTCTTCGCAGACATCTCTGGTCTCTGAAGTTTTTCATTGCAGATGTCATAGACCTTCCTCCAGTTCTTTCCACTTAAAGGCTCCGTAATCCCAAAATACCGTTGCAGTTCCAGATGGCACCAGTGGTACATTGGGTTGCCGATGGCTCTCGGCAGGGCTTCCGCAAATGCCTGAAATTTCTCTTCATCTGGCGCGTCTCCAGTAATATATTTTTCTTCTACACCATTAGAACGCATGATACGCCATTTATAGTGGTCGCCCCCCAGCCAAAGTTCTGTTATATTTTTAAACTGTCTGTCCTCTGCGATCTCCTTTGGATCAAGATGACAATGATAATCGAGAACCGGAGTGGTCTCCGCATAATCGTGAAATAATTTCTTTGCCGTCTTCGTATTCAGTATAAAATCCTGGTCCATAAATGCTTTCATATCAGCCTCCTGTTTGCTCTAATTTATCTGCCATTCAGATATGCACTTCCACCTTCTATGTTCTTTCCTTTTCTTTCCATCAGCTCGCTGACGGTAAGTATATCGTACCCTTTGTTCTGCAGCCAGGGCACTACCTTTTCCACCGCATCGGCGGTAGTGCTATAAATATCATGCATCAGTATGATATCCCCGTCCTTTACCTCTTTTCTCACTTCCCTAAATATCTTTTTCGTATTTCTTGTCTTCCAGTCCAGTGTGTCCAGACTCCATAGGATCATCGGCATGTCAAGTTTTTTTCTCATGGTATTGCTGATAGACCCATAGGGAGGCCGTAAAAGCTGGATCTGATATCCCCCTGTCAGTTTGCTGACCGTTTTATTCGTTTTGCTGAGCTGCCGCTCTATCTCGTCCCACTTCATTTTACTAAGCTGGGGATGATTCCAGGAATGGCTCCCAATCTCGCAGCCCGCTGCCAGGTACATCTGAAGAATGTCGCCATCCACTCTCGCCCTGTCCCCAAGTACAAAAAATGTGGCATGGGCGCCATATTTTTGTAATGTTTCCACAATTCTCCCGTCGTTTGCGCGGGAAGGACCATCATCAAAGGTCAGAGCAACTGCTTTATCCCTGATCACAGGTGCAGGCGTGGGCGTGGGCTGGGCGGCTGCCTCCACCGATTCTGGAACTGGAGAAGCCGTTGCCTGCACCTGCCGGGCATTCGGTCCGTCTCCTGATCTGTTGTTTTTCACCGTTGAGTATATCTTCACAATGGATAACAATAATATCATGACGACCGCCGCCGAAACGGATACTGCCAGAATCACATTCTGTTTTTTCCCTTTGCGTTGGTTAAAATTTCTACTGATTTTCCTTCTTGCTTTTATATGCCGATTCATTTCACTCTAACCTCCCATTATTTTAATAGTCAAAGTGTAACACTAATTTTCTGGTTTTTCAATGACAATTTTTCCATCTACCAGCTCCAGTTTTACTTTGTTTCCTTTCATCCCCATTTCCCGGAGAAGTTCGGATGGTATCTGGATTCTTCCCGCGCGGTCGAGAACAGCAAATTCCTCCTGAACCTCTTCTTCGTTCCAATTAATAGTAATATCCTCCAACCGCTGTTTATATTCACTTTTCATGATGCGTTCACTGCTGGTCTTTCCATCCCGGATCGAAATAACCCGGTTTACCTTAGACGCCAGCTCTTTATCGTGGGTCACGATCACAATCGTAACTCCCAGCGTCTCATTCAGCCGCCGGAACATATCCAAGATATCGTCCGCAGTCCGGCGGTCCACAGCTCCCGTAGGCTCATCCGCCAGCAGAAGTTTCGGATTATTGGCAAGAGCGATGGCAATGGCCACTCGCTGCTGCTCCCCTCCAGACAACTGGCTCAGTTTATTGTCCTTCCGCTCTGAGAGGCCCACCAGCTCCAGAAGCTCTTCTGCCCGTTGTTTCTTCTCTGCCTCCGTCATGGAATCCTGCCGGAACAGCATTGGCGTCATGACATTTTCCCAGGCTGTCAGATAGGGAAGAAGATTTCTGGCGTTATTCTGCCACACAAAACCAACTGCACTACGCTTGTAGTCCACCAATTCTTCTTCTGTCAGCTGAAACAGATTTTTTCCATCTACGTACAGCTTTCCCGCCGATGGCCGGTCCAGGCCTCCGATCATATTTAAAAATGTAGATTTTCCACTGCCGCTGTTTCCAATAATCGCCATAAGTTCTCCCCGGCGAACCGTGAGATCCAGTCCCTGCAGCGCCAGAACCTCGATATCTTTTGTTTTATAAATCTTCACCAGACCGTCACACTCGATCATCACATCTTCCGGCACATGAAGCTCTTCCATCTCCTGACTTCCCGATGCCTGCCGGTTGATGTGACGGAAATCCCTGATCTTTTCCAACACTTTATTTTTCATTGATAATCTCACCATCCTCCAAGTGATAGATACAGTCTGCGATCTCCAACAGCCCCATATCATGAGTTGTCATTACGATGGTTACCCCTTCCTTTTGGATCAGCTCCCGGAAGATCTTCATAACCTGAAGCCCGGTGGCGGTATCCAGCTCTGCTGTCGGCTCATCGGCAAAGATGATCCGGGGCTTATGGGCAATCGCCCTGGCGATGGCCACCCTCTGCTGCTCTCCTCCGGACAGCTCCTGGGGCATGTGATGCATACGCTGTCCAAGCCCTACCAGTTTCAAACATTCCTCCGCACGTTTGCGCTTATTCCCCGGATATTTCGCCAGCCGAAGAAGAAATTCCACATTCTCATAGGCTGTCATCATAGGAATCAGAGCCACGGACTGAAATACAAATCCCACATTGGTCTTTCGGAATTCTTCCCTCTGGGCATCGCTCATTTTTTCCAGATTGTTTCCGTCAAAAATGACCTCACCCGCCTTGGGATAATCCAGAGCGCTCAGTATATTCATTAAAGTCGTCTTGCCGGAGCCGGAACGCCCTCTCAATATCGTAAGCTTTCCCTCCGGAATCTGGATACTGATATCGTGCAGCACCACAAACTCTCCCCCGGAAGCCACCGGAAAACTCTGTTTCACACTCTCTGTAACAATAATATTTTCCATGTCCTTACCTCGCTTCCATTAGTCCTCACCAAGTTTCAGTGCCTGGGATATATTGATCCTGGATATCAGCTTGCCTAGAACAATCATACAAATGATGATCACAATTCCAATGATGCTGAAAAGCCTTACCATATCCAGCGCCTTATTCACTACCTCCAGCGGTATCGCCTGATCGGTAGAAGCATAGAAGATCTGTACCAGCGGCACAAACATCCGTGATGCCAGAAGACCAATCATAGTTCCGATTAGAATGGAAACACCGGAACTGAAAATCTGCTCATTGATCAGCATCTGGATGACTTCTCTCCTTGTCATGCCCATTGCCCGGAACACACCGAACAAAAGCTCTCTCTGCCGGATGGACAGAATCCAGTAGATCAGGAAACCGGTACAGCACAGGATCAGGATCACAATGAAGCTCATGGTCAGAATTCCATTGGTTCCTTGAAACAGCGCATCATTTTTTACCGCTATCATCTTGGAAGATACATCCTCAAAGGTGGTATATGAAATATTATTTTCCCTGGCATAGTCGTAAATAAACTGGGAAGTACCAGCAGTCTTCAGCCACACCTGATATGGCCGGAGCCCATAGGTGTGCTGGATCTGTGCCAGATTGGCCACGATCAGATAATTTTCTGTAGTAACCAGGGTCTCTTCTTCATTCAGCGAATGGGTCTGGGCGATATAGCCGGGAAAATAATCAAAAAATCCATAAACAACTCCCTCTGCCTCTACTCCCTCATCGTTGGTAAAAGAGATGCGGTCACCGATCTCGATTCCATGCTTCTTATGATAATTCATGCTCAGCAGCACCGCATCTGTACGTTTTGCCATAGCATTCAAATATCGATTGATATGTACCGGGAGCAGATCCTGTTGGAAATCAGAAACCGTCTCCCCAAAGCTTTTTGTATCAATGGCCATCAATGTCGTACGGACTTCACTGTCCCCACTTTTCTTATTATAGGAAGTTTCAATCTCATCATTGCGATATACCTTTGCCGCCGACTTCACTCCTTCCATACTCTCATACACGCCAAAATCCGGCTCTGTATAAGTAAGTTCCAGGTCTGGATAATAGGACAGCGCCAGCGAGTTATCCTCCCATGGCTGCTGAAGCACCAGATCTGCTCCGGTGCTGTACCGGATCCCTTTCTCGGAATTGGAGAGAATCGTTCTGGCCACGGTGGCATTGAAGATACCGAGAGAAACCGTAAACATCAAAAATACCATCATAAAGCCCTGCTTTTTCCTTGTCCGTATAATCTGCAGGAAGGAGGCAAAAAATGCAGGCTTCCAGTATGTTCTACCTATGTAGTACACAAGTTTGATCAAGAGGGGCTGAAGTCTCAGGCCCACCAGACTGGCACTGATGATAAAAAGGGAAGAACAGATAAACAGGAAGGGATCAATGGAATCCCCCTCCAGCATACTTGTCATCAGTTCATTGCGCCTGGCAGTAAAGGAGTACAGTCCGTACAGGGACACCGCCAACAGAATCACATCCAGATAAACCCGGCTGAATATGTTATGGTCATTGTTGTTCTTCTTATGCTTGACGTTGACAATCGTCACATTGGCATCCTTGATCACCGGAAGTACCATAAAGGCAACAGACACCAGTATGGCGCCCAGTGTATACAAAAGCACCTCTGGACTCAGGCGCACCTGCAGCGCCTTACGCTGTATAAATTCCAGAAATCCATTGGTGGATCCAAGGGCTTTTGTCATAAAATAGCCCAGTGGCACACCTACGATGCTGCTCAGTACTGACAAGATCAGTGACTGAAGAAAATAAATGAGCAAAATCTGCTTTTTACTGCTGCCACGGCTCTTTAACAGAGCGATCTCATTTTGTTCCAAATCCAGCATCTGCCTGGAAATCATAAAAATAAAGGCAAGAAGCAGCGCCAGCACTGGAATCTGAAGAATGAGCAGCGTAGTGTATACTTTTTTTGCCGCCGTCTGGTACTCTCTGAGAACCTCAAGATAATCCGGTTCCTTGATATTAGTAAAACGGCTCATTGACATACCGCACAGCTCCTCCGTGCGCTCCACAAGAGTATTGATCTCCGAAGGACGTACATTTTCATAATCAAAAACTTGATGCCAGAGAGCGGTTATGCTGTGCTGCTGATCTTTCAGATTGACAAACATCTCCTGAAATAGCTTTTCATTCATAAATACTTCCAGATAATAATCACTTGGTCCCTTTACCCAGTAACTATCTTCATAATCACTGGCGTCAAATACCCCCACGATCTTTATTTTCATATTGGTGTCATCTGCTTTTTTTAATTTGGCAAACTCGATCACATCACCCAAAATTACATCCAGCTTAGTCATAGCGCGTTGGCTGAGGATCACCGGAATAGATCCATCCTCCAGCAGCTGATCTCCGCAATTTTCCCCCGCAAGGATTTTAATATGATCGGAGATCCCAGTCAATGCCGCGATACGCATAGATTTTGTCGAGGACTTATTACCTCTGGACTGAACAAAATCTCCCCTTAGTTTGGAAGTCTCATACAAGGATATGAGATATTTCTGATCGACCCCAAGCGTCTCGGCAGATTTCTCTGCCGTATTCTTCATATCTATAAAATCTTCTTCGTGTCCCCGACCGGCATCCATCGACGCCTGAAATGTAATGACACCTGGATAGGCATTTTTTTTCTCTATGTATGCTGAGTACTTGGACTTCAACGTTTTTTCCAGTGCGGCATCCCGATACATCGGATTGCTGCTGGCAATGGCGGCAAGTAGAATATTTCCGATCAGAAGGCACACAACCATCCATTTTTTATGTATCAACTTCTGCTTAATAAAACGAATCACCTAAATCCCTCCTTTCTTATTCCACTATGGCAAGTGTCTGACCCTCGGACAGCCCCTGAGCCACCAAATAGTCCTTTTCATTTTTATAATTGCTTACGATAAACCGTTTATGAAGATTTCCGTTTTCTAAGACCCACACAAAGGATTTATTGGTAAAACCCACCGATTCCGTATCCACCGCTCTGGCATCGATCATTAGTGCATCTTTGACTTCAAAGGATACCGCATGAATATAAATATTGTTCGATTCAAAATCGTACTTCCTCTTGTCCGCATCGTTTACATCGATATAAACAACCTTGTCCCCTCCCGAATCCGTCTCATCGGTTCCCGTCAGGTCACTGGCGGTCACCACCTTGCCCGCCACCTCATGCTCGTAATTCTTCATATTTTTGCCAAGGCGAACTGACACACTCATATTATATCTCAGCATAGACTCTGGATCCTTTACCTTGATCAGCCATTTGTCATTATTACGAAATTCCACGATTTTCTGGGAGGAATCAATCTCCTCTCCCACCTTGTCCCTGCTGACAGAAGTAACCACACCGCTCTTTTTAGCCACTAAATTCGTCTTGGACTGCATTCTCACCAGTGTGGCATACGCTTTTTCCTGATCAAGCAGTTCCTTCTCTCCCTTCTTATATGCCTCGATCTCCTTACGTATTTTTTTGATCTCTAGGCTCTTCATTTTCTTTTCTGACTTCTTGGATAGACGCTTATACTCCTGCTCTGCCTGGGACAAACTATTATTCAGGCTGCCCAGCCCAGACTCAAATTGTGCTCTCGCCTGTTCGTTCACAAGTCTCTGCTTTTCCAGCTTGGTCTTGGAAGTTTCCAGATGAAATACTGCCAACACATCCCCTTTTCGAACCCTTTGATTCCTCTTCACCTTGATCGAATCCAATACAGCGTCCTCTTCATCGATATAAACTGTCTCAATATCCGTATATTCCAGCTCTCCCGTATCGGAATAAATCTCCTGGTAATCCTCTCTGCGAACGGTTACGGTCTCATATGACTCAGCAGCTTCCACCGCTCCACCAGATACCTCTTCCTCATACAATAGAACTTCCCCGTCGCCGCTGCCATTCCCGCCTCCACAGGCAGTCAGGACAAGGGCTGCCAGGACAGACAGCGAAATCAACTTAGCTTTCCACATATACAACATCCCCTTCCTTCACTCCCGTAACAAGCTGAACATATGCGTCTGTCTGCGTCCCTACGGTTACCGCTGTTTTGATCTTGGCGTCTCCCTCTACGAGATATACGTATTTTTCCTCCCCGCTGCCCAGCAGCGCATTCACCGGCACCACCAGGGCGTCTTTCACAGAGTCCGTATGCAGTTCCACAGCGGCAGAGTTCCCCACTTCCGCCGATACATGGTCCTCTTTAAAATCAAACCAGGAATTCTCCGGAACCACTCCCCGCTCAATTTCTTCTCTCGACAATTCTTGTTCTTCAATCTCGATCTCGTACTCTTTCCCGCCGATCACCGCAATGCAGCGGTTCGCCTTGGCGATCAGAGAGGAGGACACAAAGGCTGTCTTAAGCCTGGGTTTCTCCATATTTGCCACCTGAATGGCTGTATTTCCTCCCTGCACCATATAACCGCTACCTCCTACTGTTCCAATCACCTCTCCGTTTATCGGCGAATACAGTTTAGCTCCTTTTGTGCTTTTCTGCAGCTCGGTAAGCTGTCTTTCCTTCTGACGGATCTCCAGCTGCTGCAGTTCCTTTTGCTGCAAAAGCTTTTCCTCCGCAATCTTCACATCCATTTTTGCACTTTCTATCTGCTTCTTAACCTTTTTTCTCCGGGACGAATCTTTCTCTTTCGCAAGCTGCTTTCGCAGCTCCTTTATATTTTCCTCCAGCATCTCTATATCATACTGCCCCTGCTTATTTCTATCTTCGTTTTGCGCTCTCAAGGTTTCGATCTCACTTCTCAGATCTTTTGCTTTACCAGAAGTCACAGAAAGGGAGGCCAGTAGCTGCCCCTCCTTTACTTTATCACCAATGGATACATTCAGACTCTCAATACTTCCCGAAGATAAAAAGGAAAGTTCCTCCACACTGGGCACGATCTGGGCAGAAAATGCTACCACTCCGCTCAGATCCATTTTCACCACCTCCGCGGTATCCATGTCCACGCCCACAGGTTTGATCAGTTCTGGCACCTCCAACGCCTTCGTCTCACCACAGCCGCTCAGAAGAAGAACGGCCGCCATACACACACCCACGATCTTTTTCATATCATTCTCCGTTTCTGTGCAGGTCATGTTTCTGCACCTAATTTGCTATCACCTGTTCGTTTTCCTCCAGCCCGCCAAGAATCTCCACCGAGTTATTGATAGTCTCCCCGATCGTAACCTCCTTCATGGTTTTCAGGCCATTCTCATCTTCGTAATAAACCACATGTTTATCTCCCATGGTATATACGATGGAGACCGGAAGATACAGAACGTCTTTTTTCTCTTTTAGTACAACCTTATAGATGCAGGTGGTTCCCTCTTCCAGATTCACTTTATTATTGGGATAAAAATAGATGCTGTCTGTGGAATCTTTATCCTTTCGGATCGTTGCCTTATACTCCATTCCTTTCACTTCCACCGTAACCACATCTCCCTCCTTACAGTAGGAAGCGTACTTGCTGTTCGCCTCAAAACGATTTTTCGTTGCCCCTTCTATGATCACAGTAGGTTCGGAACTGTCCCCAAAGGTTCCCTCGGCTTTCTGATCCACAAAAGTGACGACACCATTCACCGATGCTGTAATCTCCTCTGCCTCGATCTCTTCTCTGGCAATCCTGGCATCCATACGCGTAAGCTTCAGGCTAGACTCGTAAGAGCGAATCTCCTGTTCATACTGCTGCCTTATGCCATCGATCTCCTTCTTGCTTCCGCCAGTCTTCTGCTGCTTCTCAATCTCGAGATTCATCAGACGCTTCGCATGGCGGATCTGCAGTTCCATTTTTTCAATCTTGTTCTCCGCCTCTCGCAGCGTATTTTCGCTGCCCTGGAGCACATAACTCAAAATCTTATCCCCTGCTTTCACCCTCTGTCCCTTCTGGACATATATCTTTTTCACAACACCCACTCCGTCCGTCTGGATCTCTTCTCTTACCGTTCCTTTATATTTACCGGAGATCTCTTCTGTCTTTACCAGGTTCCCTCTCTCCACTGAGACTTTATTAAAATCTGCCCCCTCATATTCTTTCACGACGGGCGCCGCATCAAATTCTTCCTCCGTTGGCAAAAGCCCACAGGAGGTCAGACACAGACATATACTGGCTCCGGCCAGAACCGGGATGATTTTTTTTCCTTTCAACTTATATTCCCTCCATTCGTAAACCCTCACTTTACCTTCGCATACGGACTCCGGCATACGCCGAACCCCCTACTGATTATAACATATTTTTCCGTCTCGGGAAACCAAAAAAACTTTTTTCTTCTAAAACACCTTTAAATATGATATACTAGGGTGTGTCTCTTAGATTAGTAAACGATACAATGAAGGAGGATTATTATGGCTTGGTACGACGAAGCGATTTTTTATCATATTTATCCCTTGGGTCTTTGTGGCGCACCAAAGGAAAACAGCTACGGTGAGCCAGTTCACCGCTTACGGGAGCTGCTTCCCTGGATTCGCCACATCAAAGAGATCGGGTGCAATGCGATCTATATCGGTCCGCTGTTTGAATCCGTAGGACATGGCTACGAAACTACCGATTACAAGAAATTAGACAGCCGCCTCGGTGACAACCAGGATCTGACAGATTTTGTGCTGGCGTGCCACAAAGAGGGAATCCGCATCATTCTAGACGGAGTCTTCAATCACACTGGAAGAGACTTTTTTGCTTTCCAGGACATCCGCAAAAACCGGGAAAATTCTTCTTACCGCGACTGGTACTGCAATGTCAACTTTGGCGGAAACAATGAATACAACGACGGCTTTTCATATGAAAACTGGGGCGGTTACAATCTTCTCGTAAAACTGAATCAGCACAACCCTGCGGTCCGGGATTACATCTGTGATGTGATCCGTTTCTGGGTCAGTGAATTTGATATCGACGGAATCCGTCTGGATGCCGCCGATGTGCTGGACTTTGAATATATGAAAGCACTGCGCCACGTGGCAAATGAAGTCAAACCAGATTTCTGGCTGATGGGCGAGGTGATCCATGGCGACTATACCCGTTGGGTCAACGAGGGAACTCTACATTCTGTCACCAATTATCATCTCCACAAGGCGTTGTACTCCGGCCACAACGATCACAACTTCTTTGAGATTGCCCATACGGTAAAACGCCTCTATGAGATGGGGGGCAATCGACCAGAGGGTCTGAAACTTTATAACTTTGTCGATAACCATGATGTGGAGCGGATCTATACAAAACTTACAAATAAAGCTCATTTTGCTCCCGTTCATATACTCCTGTACACGCTCCCTGGCGTTCCGTCTATATACTATGGTTCTGAATTTGCCATAGAGGGAAAAAAGGAACGGGGTTCCGATGCCTCTCTGCGTCCGGCTCTGAACCTGGACGATTTCAGCGATGCCCTGTCACAGAATCCATGCACCAGACTCATCGCCAGACTGGGAACCATCCGACAGGAAACTCCCGCACTCTCTTACGGCGACTACAGGGAATTGCTCCTCACCAACCGACAATATGCCTTTTCCAGAAATATGGACGGCGTGTCCGCAATTGTAACGGTAAACAATGATGACAGTGACTTTGTCATGACGGTCCCTGCCGGCAGTGCGAATACCTACATCGGAAAACTATCCGGTGAGACTGTATCTGCCGTAAATGGAAATATCGTAGTGAACGTCCGGGCAAACTCCGGTGATATCTGGGTTCCCCTGCTGGGAGAAAAAAACAAGGATTCTACCGAAGTAGAAGATATATTGGAACCATTGAATAAACCCACAACACTGACCGAACCCGAAAAGATGGTTATGGAGAAGAAACCGGAAGCAGCGGCTGACACTGCCGACACCAACAGCACTCCATCTCCAGACTCCCAAAAGACCTATGAAGACGGAAAAGTTGCGGGACTTCAGGAAGCGATCATCGCAATCATGGAATCAAAAGGTCCAGTCACAGACCAGATGCGAAAGGACGTGTACAACCAGACACATTACCCTTCCCTGATCAACTGGATCAAAAGTTTTTAAATAAAAAACAGGCTGCCGGCAGAATAAGCTCTTTTCTGCGGCAGCCCTTTTAAATTTCTTATCCATTCCTATTCTTTTTGATTGACTCTCCCCATCCTATGATAGCTCTGGGTATCCTGTGGCAGCCCTTTTTTCTCCAACCGTCTTGCACTCCAGTTCTTTATGGTTCTATATACTACGGCAAACACTGGAACAGCACAGATCATTCCGATAATTCCAAACAGGGAGCCAAACACCAGAATCGCAAACAGGATCCAGAAGCTTCCCAGTCCAATCGATCCACCTATGATCTTCGGCCCTATGATATTGCCATCTATCTGAAGTATGATGATGATCAGAATGACAAAGATAATTCCTTTGACCGGATCTACCAGAAAAACCAAAAAAGCACTTGGAACAGCTCCTATATACTGTCCGAAAAACGGAATTATATTGGTAATCCCGATCAATACACTGATCAACGCAGTATAGGGCGTATCCGCAATGCTCAGAACAATAAAAGTAATAATCGCCACAATAATAGAATCGATTATTTTTCCACTAAAAAATTTGGCAAAAGAACGGTTTATATCCTTCCCGATCTCCAGTGTCAATCTCGCGTATTTCAACGGAAGAATGGAGAACAGCATTCTTTTTGCCTGAGCACAGAATGTTTCTTTTCCAGCCATAAGATAGATTGAAATGATAATTCCGATCACCAGATTTAAAAGCACTCCCAGCGCATCCATCAATCCATCCGAGACGGTCCCCAAAACCTCTGTACTGGTAGGGATCAGTTCATTTTGCATCCATCCGATCAGCTGCACATAAATGGTTTCGGATGTTTCTTTTAAGTAATTCGCAATCTCCGGATGCTTGCCGCTAAGTTCCTGCGCTACATTCACGATATTACGGTAATACTCAGGAAGACTATTCGCAAGATTTGTAATGCTCTCCACCACCTCTGGCAGAACCAGCATCGTCAACCAAAACAAAACAGCCAGCGCCATTACCAGAACCACTGCCACCGAAACCGCCCGGCTTATCCCACGGACAGCCTTGCGCTTCTTGATCATCTTTCGGAACAGGGGAATAAAAATATTCCGCTCCACCACATTCACCAGCGGGCTCAGCAGATATGCCATTGCCAGTCCAATGTATACTGGCATCAGTGCCGAATTTATCTTTCCTAAAATGCCCATGACCCCATCCATATTAAAAAATAAAAAAGCACAGATCAAAACTGCGATCAATACACAAAAGGCAGTCAGTCCAGCATATACATACTTATTGTCAAATTTCTTATTCAAAAGTCTCATCACCTCCTGCCATTCTAGCTCGGCGGCGCCGAGCTAAATATTATTATATAATGGATTGGAAATATTTTCAACCCAACTTTTCTGCAAATCCATTACATATTAAGAGCATTTACTCCACCGGATATGTATAGTCACCAGGGCAATTCATAAAGTAGTTCTTTTGACATTTTATATTTCATTGTCCCTACAATACATACAAAATATAGACCTCTGGCGATATATCCAAAAACCAAAATCCATTTATGCTATTCTCTTCCTCGGAGGGTAACAAAAATGTCAGCATTCAAAGATATTTCCCCGTATTTATCGCGGGAATTCCATTTTACTGAGCTGGAAATCGCCAGAATCCGTTATGTGATCATCAGTTTTATATCGGAGACCAGCAAATTAGCTATATTGTTTACTGCGTTTTCCCTGATGAACCGCCAGAAGGAATTATTGGTAGCTATTCTAGTACTTCTATCCATACGTAATTTCACTGGTGGGATTCATCTTTCACATTATCTGTCCTGTCTGCTCTTTACCTTTTCATTTTTATTGAGCACAATAATTTTAGCAGAGCTGTGTTTCCTTTCCCTATGGATTCAGATCCTATGCCTGACAGCCGGTATCTTTATCATTGGCATCATCGGTCCGGTTTCCTCGGACAGGCGTCCCGCCCCCTCAAGGAAAAAGGGAAATGTATTCCGCATCATCGCCTGTGCCGTGTTACTTTTCTATATACTCCTGCTTTTGAATGTCAAGTACTTCCCCTTTCGGAATCTCATTTTCTGGGTAAGTATTTTACAAATACTGCAGCTTGTCGCTGCCAAACTAATAAAAGAAAGGAAACAACATTATGAAAAAATTCACAAAAACATCCCTGTATAGTCTCTGCAGCCTGTGTCTTGCCCTCGGCGCATTTATGCGGTTTCACGGCACCAGTTTTGTATTCTTTGGAGAGCCGGAATATCCAGAAGACAAAGACTGAATCAGAAAGAAGAGATGTCCCACAATTTACTACGGCGGGACATCTCTTTTTATTGTATCTTTACCGCAATCGAAAAATATGGCCTTTCATCTATCAACTTATTTTGAATCAGGATATCACCATCGTATTTCGCCATCAGTTTCTTCAGATGATACAGTCCAAGTCCTCTGCCTTTTCCCTTCGTGGAATAACCTCTCTGAAGAAATTTTCTCCATTCCGACTGGTGAATAAACGGATGTTCATTGCAGACCTCGATCATCACATGGTCTTCTTTTCCCGTAATCTCAAGATACATCTCTGCCTCGGGGCGCTCTTCGAGGATATTTTCCATGGCATTGTCAAAAAGTGTCCCGATGATCCCACCAGATAGATGTCCGGTATGGACACGCTCTCCAGCTCACAGGTAAATTTGGTATGCAGCCGGATGCCATGATCTGCCGCCTCGCAGATCTTTTGATACACATGGGCGATCACGATAGGATTTTTTAGGATAATAACGGTGTTCGGCATTATGTATTTGCCCAGTTCCTTCGTCTGCTCTTTCTGCTTTTCTACCAGTTCCTCATAGGTATGATAGAGCTGGTGAAGGGCATAGATGGCGTTCAGCTGATTGGAAAACTTATGCTGGCGCTCCCGGATCTGCTCCAGCACCTCACCATATTTCTCTGAGTACTCTGTCCGAAGCTTGACTTCATAGCGGTACTTATTTAGCTTATAGGAGGATAATGCAATAATCGCCACACAGCAGATCACATAAAAATATTCTGAGAACGTAAGCCCCTTGCTTCCGCTGAAAGAAATAATGGCATAGATCACAGCCGCACTGCATATACTGCTCACAATAAAGGAGTACTTTTCCTGCTGAAACAAAAGTTTATGAACCTTATATACCGGTATTCTTTTATGTGTAAGAAAGACGGTTATAGACATCGCTAACACCACAAAAAAGGAAATCAAACTGTCTGAAACATGTAACATACTCAACAGACTAACTGGTGCATAATAAATCATCTCTAAGATTCCAACCGTTACAACTGCACCAACCACAATAATCACTCCCGGCAATATCGCCATCTGATACTGCCATTTTGCGAACAAAAGCAGGATAATATACCCCAGAGCAAATAATTCCTTACTCTCCATAAAAAGATTGACCCAGACAAGGTATGTAATGAGGCAAATATAAAACAGCACAAAATTCAACAGTCTGAACCTGGATTTACCGACATTCAGCACATGGATAAGCATGATCACACTGGTAATTTCCAAAAGACTGTTTACGTGAACCACTAATTGATCAAACGAAAACATTCTTCAAATTCCTCTCTAAACCTTTTTTTCATCCTTCCCCCGATGTCCACCACATCTTTCGTCCGTTTTAAATAGACTTTATTCTGGGAAAAATCAACAGACCTGATATATCTTATATTGACTGCTGTCCCTTTGATGGGAATCAGGAAATGATTATCCCGGATTCGGCTTAAAAAGGTACTCATGGGAAGATTGGGAATTTCAATCCGGTCCTCTATCCCATAAATGTACAATACTCCCCTCCTGCTGACCATATAGATGACCTCATCAATGATCACTGGAAAATTAACCCCATCATAACGTAAAGAAAGCTGTTCTGGCTTTTTTAGCTTACGCTCTGCCACAATGGCATCGAGAGCCTCAAGAATACGCCGCCTTACCCTTGGCGCGTCAATGGGTTTTTCGATATAATCATAACAATGCACCTGCCTGAGCAGCGCTCCCTCTAAGCCAGACAAGGTAGTTATGAATATAATAGGCTTTGCCTTATAACGGATATTATCCCTGAGATCGCTGGCAAAGCGTATTCCCGAAGTATCATTTCTCTCTTTCGGATTCAGTATGATATCCACGAGAAACAGATCGATGTTTTTGTCCATAGCACACATATAAGCTTCACCTCTATTATCAAAAGCAAAAACCTCAATCTGATTCATACAGGATTTTACGATCTTAACCAGGGCATTTCTTGCCACTTCATTATCTTCCAAAATCAGTACATTCATGAATTTCCTCCATAAAGAAAAAGAATAAATAATCAGAGCATAGCAAATTATCTATTCTTTATCCGTCAGACGACAAAGCAGCTTTTCAATTGCAACCAGAACTTCCTGTTCCCTTGGATTCATACGCGTAAAATAGTAAACAAGTTCCCGAAAACCTGCTCCGTCCTGTCCCAGCGGCTTCGCTTCATCTACTTCCATCTCAAGGCGAATGTCACTTATCCCCAGAAAATAATCTGCTGTCACTCCAAAATATCTGGCACAGCGAATGATAAGCTCATCACTAAGCGGCGCTTTATTTCTCTCAATCTTACTGATCCGCTGCTGTGAAATATCCAGAACAAAAGCCAGTTCTTCCTGCGTTATGTCTTTTTCTTCTCTCAATTGTTTCATTCTGCTCATAAATACAACCTCGCCTTTTTATACTATTATAAGGAGTAAATACAATTTAATTCCATACCGTTTTGTTGTATTTATAATTTTGCAGAGTATTTTAGGAAAAATATTTTACTTTTTGTGAACGATCTCATAAGCAAATTCTAATAAATCTTCTACCTGCTCTAAAAAATCCGGCTCAAAGCGTTCCAGTGCAGCCGCAAGTCTTTCTTCATATCGCTCGTTACCATTTCCCGTCATAATATAATCTGTGCTGACATTCAGTGCCTTTGACAGACGAACCAGCGTCGTCGCTGAAAAACCTTTCTTGCTCCTTTCAATCTCAAACAAAAACTTGGCAGAGATTCCCGCCATCTCCGCCAGCCGTTCTCTGGAATATCCATGGTCAAGACGCAAATTCATAATGCGCAGTCCCACTTCCTTGTCTCTTATCTTTTTTCTCATATTGGTAACACTCCTTACGCGAAAAGTATAACAAAGATAGATTCTCACAACAATGTACTATAATTCCTAACTTTTTTCACCTTTTATTCTGGAAATCAGTATAAACTTTTTTGCGCCCAGAAATGCTTTTATTTACTAAAAACAGCCTTTTTACAACTAAGCATAATAAAAACAGCTGATGATATTAAAAATATGTTACCTTAGAGACTTTATCCCTGCATTCAGTGAATGTTACAACGCCTAAGCTGCGCCGTCGAGCTAGCTCCCAGCTTTTCTTCGATCCAGAAAATAACAGAAAAATAGAATCAACGTCCCCATACCAACCGTTATGGCCAAAGCTCCCAAAATATCACGGAACGCCAGGTGAATTTCCGACATGCCCTGGACAATGACACACATCAAAACCAGCCCCGTCCCAAAACCCGCTCCGGTGGTCAGATAAAACCGTTTGGATATTTCCATCCGCTCCGAACGTCTGTCATAACCACACAGCTTCCACGCAAAAAATAACTGCCTGCGAAAACGGAGCCAGATCAGCGTGACCAGAACCGTACTCAGCGAAAAACTGATCAGAATCATTATATACATCGTATCCATTATGACATCTGGCGCCAAAAAACGCTCCACAAAGGAAACTGCCTCTGTCTCCTCCAAAGAGATGATCACATTCGAAGGGAAGGGCATGTTGTCATAAATCTGCTGGCCGATCCCCAATAAATCACTTTTTTCACCATCCAGCACATAATTTGTCTCCACTCCAGTGATACCGACGGCAGACTTAAAATCAATCAGCAGCATTTGATTGATCCGGCTCTCATCTTTGGTACCCATGATTCCGATCACTTCAAAATCCACTTCATTAAATTCGTAGTATTTTTTCCCATTCCGTTCCACAATATCTTTCTCATACTGGCTGCCCAAAACCGCCCTGGGCGTATCCGTCCACGAGGTGGAGAAATCAAAATAATCCCCCCAAAGAATCGGTACCTCCCTGTCATCCCCCCAGGTACAGATTCCCTTCACGATAATCCCTGGATCCTCTATGGGCACATAAAGAGTAAAACCTTCATTCTGGGATACCAGCTCCGAAATCACAGGTTCCCACTGCTCTACACCATCCCCACCACTGATACTGAATCCCTTATGATGGCCCGAATACATCGTGTACTTATTCAGACGATTCACCTTCTCGGCGCGGACCGCAGATACGATCAACAAAAGACAGAGGGAGATGGCGGTAAAACTAAAAAATAAAAGAAGGTTTCCTTTGGGAATCCTCTTTCCAGCAATTTTCATCACGCATCCCCTCCCCCGCTATATCCTTTTCTCACTTCCTCCTGGGTTCCTGGCACCTTGCCGTCTTTCACATAGATGACCCTGTCGCAATTTCTTGCCACCTTCTCATCGTGTGTGACAATAACGATGGTGTTTCCCTTTTCATTCAGCTTCCGGAAGATATTCTGTACCTCTTCCCCTGTGGCCTCATCCAGCGCCCCGGTGGGCTCATCTGCCAGAATCACTTTGGGTCGCTTCACAATGGCCCGCGCAATCGCCACCCTCTGCTGCTGCCCTCCCGACAATTCTGAAGGATACGCTTTTGCCTTATCCTCGATGCCCAGCTCTCTCAGGGCATCCATCACCATTTCCTTGATCTTCCGCCCGGAGTATCCCTGATACTTCAGGGGAAGTGCCACATTTTTAAAAACAGTGATATCCTCTATGAGAGCAAAGTACTGCACCACAAATCCAACCTCATTGCGCCGGAATCTCGTTAAATCCCGCTGGCTCTTGAAATTAACTGCATTTCCATCATACAAATACTCCCCGCTGTCCATTGACATCATGCCACCGAGGATATTTAGAAGGGTGGATTTGCCAGAACCACTTTTTCCCATAATGGCTGCCATTTCACCCTCCTGGATCGAGAGCGTAATTCCCCGCAGCGCCTCAACGCGTGCTTCTTTTTTACCAAAGGTCTTCCATACCTCTCTGATCTGTATCTTTTCCATTTCCATGTTCCCTCCTTTAGTCCTTCTGTCGGATCAGATGCTCCGTATCGACGCCCCTCATCAGAAAGGCAACAACCCCAATGCCCAACACAAACACCAGACCTGCAATCACACATGCCACTCGTATGATATCCTCCGGCATATAATACACATTGGAATTCTCTCTTTCAAACACAAGTCTGCTAACATAAACCGCGGGAGCAAGAATCACAGCAATCTCCAGCAGAAGCGGAACCAGGATCATACTTAGAGAACATCCATTCATCAGATAAATACCATATACTCTGTTGTTGGATTGTATCTTGTCATAAAAGGTGATAAAAATACCATACAGCGTAAAACAGGACAGAGTAACAGACAGGATCAGCAGGATTCTAATGCTGGCAATGGATTCATTCCGCAGAAGATCCACTCCCATGGTAGTACCTATCACCTGAACCGGCGGAAGTTCAAACTCCTTTCCCACATCCCGGAACACCGCGACCTGTTCTTTCACTTTTCCTTCTGGGATCTGTGCGATTCCAGACTGCAGACTCAGGTAAGAAAGATATGCATATTTTTTGATCTGATCTACTGTCTCAGCAGGCTCTGAAACCTGAATCCCAAAGGGCAGAAGTATCCGGGAATCCAGCTGGCAGAAATCAGTATTTTCTGCAGCCGGGTACTCCGGGATCATAGCCCCCTTCTCCAAGATACCCGTCACCCTGCAGGGGTAAACATATCCCCAGCACCATAGGCTGAACTCATCCCCCGGCTTCATGATCCCCTTGTAATCGCTTCCCAGGAGGACGGGGATGGGGTCCGACCAGTGATCCAGTTTCAGATTCTGCTCCGTGAAGCCCTCTCCCTCCTGGGTTCCCAGACCAAAGTAACGGTATGCACCCAGATCGATCCGAGCCCCCTTCATATCCAGCAGGCTGCACATCCCCTCATCCCCAAACCCTGCCATAAATGCCTCTCTCCGCGTTTCCAGCAGAAAATTCAAATAACTTCTGCCACCAAAAAAACGCTTCACATCCTCTTCTTTCATATTAATACCTGGTATTTCCACTGAAATAATAGGACAATCTTTGGAGGATCTGAGGGTTTCATAATATTCCATCATGTTTTGGCAACCCGTGGCCGTCATCAGGCTTTCCTCAATCTCACTGTCATTTTCTGTCATAAGATCCAAGGGACACCAGGTTCTGTCTCCTACCTGCTGCGTCGATTCATGATGACGCTCTCCCAAACCAAAGTAGTAGGATCCCATGATCACCGTCATCACAAGGCTGATGGAAAATATAACCATCAGCAGCAGATTCTTCAGCAGACTCTTATGGAAACTCCGGAAAAATTCCTCGGTCATAAATCTTATTTTTTTCATAGACAACTCCTAAACTAAATCAAACAAGCTAACGGGCGCTAAATCCAAATTAGTTTCGGATCCAAACTACTTTATCACCACTGCCGATCTGATAACTATGTCTGGCATCCGCAAAAAAACTAACGGATTTAGAACGAATATCTGCCGTCCCGCTATTTTCCCAATAACTCCATTCTCCTCCAACGATTTGGGCTCCCACCTTCAACTTATGCCCATATCCTCTGTCATCGTAACTTGACACTTTCGTATAACTGTAATAGCCTTTTTTATCCTTATCTCTTTTACCATATCGATCGACAGCACCCTGAGCCATAGATGAAACCATACATACTGCCATCATGGTCAGGACCAGGCCTGCTACCGCTTTTTTTCCATTCTTCAATATTTTCTTCATATTTATCATTCCTTTCGTTTTTCAATTTGATAATTTCTCTAACATCTCCAACTGAATGCTCCTTTAGTCCTCCTGGCGGATCAGATGCTCCGTGTCGACGCCCCGCATCAAAAACGCAACAACCCCTATGCCAATCAAAAATACCAGACCTATGATCACATATGCCGCTCTCATGATGGCCTCCGGCCTATAATACACGTTCGCATCCTCTCTTACAAACATCAATCTGCTCACAAAAACTGCGGGCAGGAGGGTCACGACAATCTCCAGCAGAAGAGGAATCAAGATCATGCTTAGAGAACATCCATTCATCAAATAAATGCCATATACCCTGCTGTTAGACTGTATCTTGTCATAAAAAGTGATAAAAATACCATACAGCGTAAAACAGGACAGGGTAATAGACAGGATCAACAGGATTCTAATACTGACCACGGATTCCTTCCGCAGAAGATCCACTCCCATGGTGGTACCTACCACATGAACCGGCGGAAGTTCAAACTTTTTTCCCACATCCTGGAACACTCCGACCTGTTCTTTCACTTTTCCTTCCGGAATCTGTGCAATTCCAGCTTCCAAACTTAATAAAGCAAGATACGCATATTTTTTGATCTCATCTACCGTCTCAGCAGGTTCTGAAACCTGAATCCCAAAGGGTAAAAGAATCTGGGAATCCAACTGGCTCAAATCGGTATTAGCGGAAGCCGGGTACTGCGGGATCACAGCTCCCTTCTCCAATATGCCCACCACCCTGCAGGGATAGTCATAGAAACAACACTGGATACTAAACTCAGTCCCTGGCTCAATGATCCCTTTGTAGTCGCTTCCCAGGAGGATGGGAATGGGATCCGACCAGTGCTCCAGTCTCAGATTCTGCTCCGTGAAGCCCTCTCCCTCCTGAGTCCTTAGATCAAAGCAGCGGTAAGCCCCCAAATCAATCCGCGCACTTTTCATATGTATCAGACTGCATATCCCCTCATCCTCAAACTCTGCCATAACTGCCTCTCTCTCAGGTTCTGGCTTAAAATTGTTATAACTTCTGTCACCAAAAAAATACTTTACATCTTCTTCTTTCATATAAAGGTCTGGTATATCCACAGAAATAATGGGACAATCTTTAGATAACCTGAGGGTTTCGTAATAATCCATCATATTACGGCAGTCCGTAACCGTCATTAGACTATCTTCGATTTCGCTGTCTTCACTCGACATAAGCTCCAAAGGGCACCAGATTCTGTCCCCCAGCTGCTGTGTTGAACCAAGATAGCGGTCTCCCAGATCAAAATAGTAGGATGCCATGATCACCATCATCACATGACTGATCGAAAACATAGCCATTAACAGCAGATTCTTCAGCAGACTCTTATGGAAACTCCGGAAAAATTCCTCGGTGATAAATTTTATTTTCCTCATAGACAACTCCTAACCGAAATCAAAGAAACAAAAGAACGCAAAACCATAATTAATTTTGCTTCCACTCTACTTTGTTACCACTGCCGATTTGATAACGGTGCCAAGCATCTGCAAAATAACTACTGGATTTAGAACGGATATCAACTATCCCATAATCCATGCGGGAACTCCAATCGCCTTCCGCCATTCTGGCTTCCACCTTCAATTTATACCCATATCCATTGTCATCGTGGCCTGACACCTTCGTATAACTGTAATAACCTTTTGAATCTCTATTTCTTGATCCATGCCGATCGACAGCTCCCTGAGCCATGGATGAAACCATACATACTGCCATCATGGTCAGAACCAGGCCTGATGCCGCTTTTTTACCATTCTTGAATATATACCCGTATAACACGCTAGGTTGTGTACCTGCCAGACTGGAAATGGATTCCTATCAGAAAGGAGCTTTTGCTCATGTCAAACAAAGTTATTTTTAATCTTGATGAATTATTCATATCTGTTGGTATTGATGTTGGCGCTGACTTCTCATGGATGTCTGTCGCACTTCCAAACCAACAGTTTGTGAGAAAACCTTTTAAAATCCTACACAATAGCATGAATTCCCTTACAGCCGCTGTTTCTAAAATAAAAGAAGCAGAAGATCTGTATTCTTTGGAAAGTCGCATTTTCCTCGAATCCACGGGAATTTATCATTACCCACTCTTCTGCTATCTTCGTGATAAGGGTTTTAACTGCTCCGTTATTAATCCTATCATCACTAAGAATAGCACAAATATCAACATACGAAAAGTACATAATGACCGTTTTGATTCTAAAAAAGCTGCTTTGGTTGGTTTGAAACCTGATTTAAAGGTTTCCCTTATGCCGTCTGATCTTGCCTTAAACTGTCGCAATTTATGCCGTGAATACTACGATTTAGTGGATAACCGCAGCGCTTACGTGAACAAGCTCCAGGGTGAACTGCGTATGGCATTTCCACAGTATCTTGGCATTTTCTCCAAGGTTACAACCAATACATCCCTTACCTTATTGGAGGCATATACATCCCCGTCTGCCTTTATTGAAGCAGACAGACAAGAGATTATTGATATCATCAAATCAACTGCCCGTTTTGGACTTACCTATGCCCAAGACAAGTATAATGCCATCATCAAGGCTGCTAATGAGGCGGATGAGTTCGGTTACATCATTGACAGCAACATCAAGCGGATCCGGCTCTATATCAGCTTCATCCGCAAATATGATGAAGAGATCAACGGCATCTTGGAATCAATGCACGAACTCGTGAATGCTAATGAAGATACTGATTTTGTGAAGCAGATTCACTTAATTGAAACATTCAAAGGCGCTGGTTTCTTATCCGCCGTATCCCTCATGGGAGAGATCGGGGATTTTTCTGCATTTTCAAAGCCAAAACAACTTTTTGCTTACTTTGGCCTTGATCCGGCAGTAAAACAATCCGGCAAATTTGAAGGTACCAAAATTCAAATGTCCAAAAGAGGCTCTGCCATAGCCAGGCGTGTTATCCATACACTAACTTTACAAAGTATCAGTGTATCCCGTACGGGTGAAGCTAAAAATCCAGTACTCCGTGATTACTACCTCAAAAAATGTGGGACAAAACCAAAGCTTGTGGCAATGGGTGCTGTTTCACACAAGGTATGCAACATGATATTTGCAATACTCAGGGATAACAAGCCTTTTGAAATCATCACTCCACAGGAGCATATGAAACAATATAATGCTGCAAAATGCGACACAGCCGCATAAAATACTGTAAAGCCAACGAATCAATATCTTTTTAAACAGGGTATTTTCACCAAGGGATAAGTGCGCCCTTTTTTAGGAGAAAATTTTTCCCATTTTTCTATTGACATTTATTAGCTGGACTTTTTAAATTAGCAACAAGAACATTCTCTCTTCTTACTCCCTCTCATCACTTGATATAAATATACTACAATAATATATATATGTCAAATACTATTTAGTAAAAAGTATTTTTTTTATAAAACATTTGACTTTTTCTTTATTTACGTATAAAATAAAGGTATTCTCTCTTACCAGTAACATAAAATAATTGACAAACCAGAGGCTGGTATATATGACAAAACAAACTCGAAAGCAAAATAATATGAAGCGGGGTACGATTGAACTTGTTCTCCTTCTTTTGTTACAAAAGGGACAAAAATACGGATATCAGTTAGCTCAGGAACTCGAAGAATACAGTGACGGTGAGTATGAACTGAAAGAGGCCACGATGTACCCCACATTATATCGCCTGACGCAAAATGGATATTTGATCTGCAACCAGGTAAAAGTAGGTGTCCGCCGCACGCGTGTGTATTATGAAATCACGCCCGCAGGCCAGGAACACTTGCAGAATCTTAAACGAGAGTATGCATCCATAACTGGTGCTGTAGATAAGATTATAAAAAATACCAGGTAATATTGTGATGGAGGACCAGATTTTGGATAATAAAGTGTTTAAAAAATATCTTCGCCAAGCAAAACATATTTATTACGGGGACAAAAAACTAAAGAAGCAGTTTCTTCTGGATGTAGAAGACGCTCTTTTGTGTTATGTGGAATCTCATCCCGGCTGTTCCTATGATGATATCGTTCATAAATTTGGAACGCCAAAAGAACTTCGCGAATCTTTTGCTTCCGCTGATATGTTAAAAAAACGAAGTATCCTATTATACCGGCTTGTTATCCTGTTCTCTGTCCTCATAACGATATCGATCATGCTATTTACCATCGATTATGTCACAAATTCTTTTGATCACTCAAAAGGACACTACATAGAATACATGGACCAAAGGGATACGACAGATACCAGCCCGCCACCACCGGATTTTACTCCTTATGGGGAGTACACATTTGATTAAGGAGATGATACCAATGAAAAGAATATTAACCTGCTTATTTATGCTGACACTGACCGCCTGCCTCACAATTCCACCGACTGCTTCGGCAGCCACCCCGATGCCTACGACCAAAACAACCATCACCAGAGACGCTGATGGAGGGTATTATGTAGAAACGATAACGGAAACACCCTCTATGTCCCCCTTTTCTGTCAGCCCTTATAGCAGCATCGCTGCCACAGTAGACAGAACGAAGCATTTCGAATATTATAATTCCAACAATTCCCTTTGCTGGCGGTATTCCCTAACGGGAACCTTCCGCTACATTACCGGATTCAGCGCCGTGTGCGCAGATGCCAGAGCAAAGCTGTCGATCTACAACTCCGCTTATTCCCTATACGATGAAAAGCACTCCTACTCCGGCAGCACCGCCACGGGAACGATCAAAGTGAGACGTCGAACATTGATAAAAAGCAAAACTATTTCGATTACATGCAGCAAAAACGGAACCTTTAGTTGACCATGGAGACTTCTATGAACCAGAAAAAAGAATTGAAAAAGATTGCCAGACAAGCATACCCCCTTTCCCAGTATCCCTTTTTTGAGGGCAGAAACTACAGAAAAAATCTGTTCAATGAAATGTCTGCCTATTGGGGCAATCATCCAGAAAGCTCCTCAGAGGAAATAAAGAATTTATTCTGCGGGGAAGTCAGTGATGTGGAAGCCACAAGTATCGACATTTCAAAGAAAGTAATGGTTTGTTTCATCATTTTGGGAATATTGATACTTATCTGTGTTGCACTCTTCTTATTTTCCAGTTCATGGGATGCCTCTACGATTACAACCAAATGATGAGATTTCATATGTAATTTTAAAAAGCCATGCGCGTCAGCGATTGCTATCGCTATTGCACATGGCTTTTTTTCTTTTTAATTCTCAGCCCACAGTAACTGTATTACTTGCTGCATGCCTCGAAACTCCAGGTCTGGTTCGATGTTGCATTATACTGCCACTGGCATACATTGGTCCCATCGGATTTGCCAAAGTTGTACACATCAAGTCCCTTTGTATCCTTTGTCACTTTGGTCGTTATACCAAAGATATTTGTCGTAGATGTTTTCTGGATCTTGAACATCTGGGCATCTGCCCCGTTTGCTGAATATGTCTGAATATTGGCTCCGTCGCTGTTGGCGCCATATTCTACATCCAGCATATATCCCAGGCCGTTTTTCAACGTCACGTATCCGTTTCCGAGATTTGTAACATACCATTTCTGGCTTGCGGATGCGGCGCCTGTTCCGATCACTACATTTACACTGTTTCCACCTTTGTTATCTGCCACCTGCAGATATTTGCCGGAATTGGTATTCTTAATATAATACCAGCCGTCGGATGGTACTCCACTGCCGCTCTGGGTCGGATCCGCCGTTTTCTTTATGGATACGTCATCCACAAAGAAGGATACCAGATCCTGAGCAGCAGGATCTGCCTTGTAAGCAGTCTCGATAAATACCCTGACGCTGCTTAGATCAGCCCCCGCTGGAACGGTATATTTACCGTCGATCACTGCCCACTTGTCACCTGCGGTTGTCACAGATGCCATATTTTCGATCTTTCCGTCCCCGTAAATGATGCTCATGAAAAACTTCGTCTGGCCGGTTGCGCCCGGATTTTCTGATACATTGTATCGTACCGCTGCACTGACCTGATAGGTCTTCCCTTTCTCAAGACGACCTGTCATATCCTGCACTGCCCCGGCGGACGTCATTTTCCTGCCGGATGCTTTGAGGGAAAGTTTTCCCGAGTGCACCGTCACATATCCCAAGCTCAGATTGCAGCCATATAAACTGCTCCAGTTCGTCATACCATCCTCGATGGTTCCATTTTTTACAAGCTCGTCCCCGGATGGTGCGGGCACATCTACTGTGGTGTTTGTTCTCGACATCTTCCAATAGTCCAGATAGAACAGTTCGCCTGAAGATAAACCTGTGAAAACAAAATAGATATCGTGTACACCTGTCGCTGTTGAAAGGGAAGCGGTATATTCCTTCCATGCTGTTGAACTGCCGGAGATCTGTACTTCTCCCAGTTTGGTGCCGTACTGGCTATCCAGCCTTACCTCTACTTTTCCGCCGCCATTTACAGGCTGGGCACCTATCGCGATCGATTTCAGCCCCGTCTTCAGGTCGACGTCAGATACAGCCAGCCAGTCCCCGTTATGAATATGG
Source organism: Eubacteriaceae bacterium (assembly GCA_910575665.1). Classification (GTDB taxonomy): domain Bacteria; phylum Bacillota; class Clostridia; order Lachnospirales; family Lachnospiraceae; genus Eubacterium_F. The sequence continues at coordinate 5,815 of CAJTFB010000010.1, read as the reverse complement.
GAAACTTTCATATTGGAGGATTGGATAAAGGAACCTGGCTGCCAGGTCATACTAGTTCTCAGACCCTTGCTCCAGCCAATGGTCTCCGCCTCATTCCGCACGTAAGGATCGAGATTTCTCGTCTGTGACACGCCCTGATAGGTTCCCTTGACCATTTTGATATGTCCATTGGAATCATAGGAAACCTTATCCATATGCGTCGAGCGGTACCCCTGACAATGATCTGGGAATGCCAACGCTTTGGTCAATGTCTGTGCATGGTATGTCAGATAGGTGCTTCCATTAAACTCAAAAAAGGCATGATGATTATTTCCACCAATTCTAAAATATGTATAAGGGTTTTCATGCACGATTCCAACATAGGTAAATGGTCCCATCGGGCTATTGCTTTCCATAGCGCATATGTTTCCATTGCCCGTCGTCGAAAGGTTATTTGAGAAATTAGAACAATACGTATAGTAATATTTTCCGTTCTTCTTATGTATTCCAGAGTCCTCAAAGAGACCCGGCGCATTGATCGTCACCGCATTTCCTGCAAGCTGAACCATATTATCTGCCAGACGTACCACTCTAGCAGTTCCAGGATAGTTTTTCTGATATTGGGAAGCATTATCACCTCCTGGTATGCCTCCTCCATAATACAGATATCCCGTTCCGTCATCGTCAACCAGCACAGCTGGATCAAATAACCACTCCACTCCCTCGGCAGCCTGGGATCCTCTGCGGATCAGATGGCTTCCTGTCGGCGGCTCAGTAAATGGTCCAATCGGCGAATCCGCCTGCAGAACACCGATACCGTTGCCATTGTCAGCGAAGTATAGGAAAAACTTGTCCTTGCCATTGATACGCTTGCAACACACAGATGGCGCCCAGGAATTTCTCGCCCATGATGTAATATTGGCCACATTGATCTCCCCATGATCAACCCAGTTCACCAAATCGCTGGAAGATGAAACGGTAAGCGTCGAAATGGTACTATACTTATTAGCAGTTGTCGGATTGCCGCTCCCATCTTTGTTCGTGCGGTCATAGCATTCGCTGTCATTGGTCATATAAACATACACTCTTCCGTTGTAAGTCATGGCAAAAGGATCTGCTGCAAACTTATGATCCATAATCGGATTGTTGTTTGAAGAACTTCTCACAGAACCACTTACCAACTTATCGGCAGCAAAGGTCTCGTCAAACCTCGTCAGTGTAGCGATCATCCCCAAGATGATCAGCATACCCACCACATACAATTTTGATTTGATTTGTTTCGTCATGATACCTTCCTTTCCATAATTTGTAAATCCCCATTTGGTTTATGCAAAATTTATTGCTTCTTACTTAAATGTAAAACCGAATTTGATACGTGATTAATCTACGTTCCCCCTTTCTCTGTTTTTTGACAAATTCAGCATTACATTTAGCAGCATAACCGGTAGATTCATTGTACCAAATTCTGGGTGAAATGGCTAGTCTGAGTTTTAAATTATTTCCAACGCCTCCTTTACTCACTCCTTTGCCTGTGTTCTGGACATCCTCCATTTAAAAACGCCTATCTCCAAAAAGATAAGCGCTTTATAATCATAGTATGTGATTATAATCCACTTTAGTTACAGTGAGCAATCTCGTATGCAAGCTTCAGCAAATCTTCTACCTTTTCTAAAATGCTCGGTTCAAACTTTTCCAATGCCTCTGCAATCCCTTCATCAAACTTGGTACTTCCATGTCCCGTCATGATATAATCAGCACTTACATCCAAAGCTTCTGCCAGATTTATCAATGTATTTGCAGAAAATCCTTTTTCATTACGCTCAATTTCAAACAGGAATTTGGAAGAGATTCCTGCTCTTTCTGCCAGCCGTTCTCTGGAATATCCCCGATCAAGACGAAGCTCCATAATTCGATACCCAATGTCTTTGTTCTTTATTTCTTTCATCTTCTTGTAACTCTCCTTATAAAAAAATTCTAGTCTTTTTAAATCATTTTTACAATGAATAATAATGCATTTTTCCTTTACATATTGTTCAGGAAACATTATATAACATTCCAAACAAAAACTTGAATTTTTTTGCTGAAAAGGGGTTTTTTACACATAAAATGAAGAAAAAGACATTTTCAATCACAAATCTATCAGTTTATTCCGAATTTCCCTTATTTGAATAAAGTAGTACTTTTTTTCAAATTATATCAATATCCATAAGATTCATTATCAAACACTTCATGAACTAATTCACAATGTCCAGCTCTATTTTGCTCCAAAAACTCTTTTAAAGTAATTATTCCCTGCTCCAAGCTTACTTTTGGGATCCAGCCTAATAAAGACTCAGCTAGTGAAGCATCTAATACAGATCTCCTTATATCTCCATTGCGCGGTCCCGCTGTGCTAATTGGAATTTTTATATCAAATACATTTTCAATACAATCATATATTTCCCGTACAGATACTTCTTGACCTGACGCTATATTAACGACACAATTTGTTGGATTGGCAATTGCAAGAACATTAGCAGTTATCGCATCACTAACAAAAATATAATCTCTTGTGCATCCATTTGGCATATCAGTAAAGGTCATTATAATAGAAGGTTTCTCTTCTAAAATGTTATTTATAAATATTGGGATAACTCCACTTTCCCCTTCTGGTACTTGCCTAGGACCATACACATTAGCATATCTTAATATGGAAAAATCAAAACCATACCTTTTTGAATAAAAAGCTACATACTTTTCCCCTGCAAATTTACTCAAGGCATATGGGGAAAGCAATTGGGGAAAGTCAATTTCTTTGGACTTCTCGTTATACATAATTTCTTTAGATAGTGCACCACCTGAAGATACATATATCACATTACGAACATCGTATTCTATTATACAATCTAAGACATTTATTAGGCCTACCAAATTAATATCAAAATCTATTTTAGGATCTTCAACAGACTTGGGAACCGACTTTTGTGCTGCATGATGACTGACAATAGAAGGCAATTCTGAACTAAATATAGCTCTCAATTTGCTTTTGTTCCTTATATCCTCCTTATAAAATCTAAATCCTTTATAAACTAATAAATGCTCAATGTTTTCCATCTTACCCGTTGACAAATTATCAACAACGATAACTTCCATCCCTCTTTGTAACATTGTTTCCGCTAAATGTGACCCTATAAAACCAGCTCCACCAGTTATTAATATTTTATCTATTTTATTTTCCATAAATATTATCCTCTCTATTCTAATGTATCGTCTATACTTTACAAATAAATACTTGTTCTTTCAAAAAATCTTTCTGGGAATCAAATGTAGCACCAAAGAAAAAATCAATAGTGAAATAACTCAACTCTTCGATTATATTTTCTGAAACAGCAAGAAATTTTTCTTTAAACTTTTCCTCATTTTCGCATCCCATAACAAAAACGCTAAGATGATAATCTGCATCTTGTATAATCTTTACACGGCTGTATTTTATCCCCAAGGAAGCATATATAGCTTTTAATACTCTCCTAAAAACCTTTGTTCCTGAATAAGGTGTGTGTTTCAATTTTTCTCTTGGACTAATTTTAGTTAATTGTAAAATGGGGGCACTTGAACCACATTTGCACTTCTTGTTAATAATCTTTGCATTATCTCCCAAATCATATTTAACAAATGGTGTACATTTGTCAACCAAACTAGTTACTACTATTTTTCCTTCTTGTCCTATTTCTAAAACTTGTCCCTGTTCATCACATATGTCTACGATAAGATTAGAATCATAAACATGCATCTCTTTACATTCACACATATATGCGATATTCCAAAACTCTCGACTCCCGTATTGATCTACTATGGTGCTTTTAAACACTTCCTCTATCTCTTTTTTTTCTACTTCTGTTAGACTCTCACTTGTAACTTCTATAAACCGAACTTTCACCTGTGCAACTTGATCTACTAAATTAAACTTCTTTATTGCTTTTGTCATTTTCTTTATTGTATTTGCTGTAGCAAATATCCATTTAGGTTTTTTCTTCAAAAAATACTCTACTATTTCTCGAAAATCATATCCTTCTTTTCTAAACTCAAATTGACTTATAAATGGATCCACCTCATGGGCGAGCAAAAATCCGTTTTCTATCGTTGCATCATAATAATACATTTTTCTATTTTTTAACAATCTAATGGCAAAAATCATTTTTTCCTGATCACTCTTTATAACCGGAAGCGGAATTCCCATTGAACCAGAAGTTAGATCTATGCTCCAACAACGATTATTTTTTTTATAACTTCGGCAATAATTGTTATTATAGTTTGTAAGTTGAAAAATGTAATCTTCAAATTCCTTATCCGTTTCAAAATTTTCTCTAAAAGATATATCAATATATTGGCACAAATTGTTTGAAATATCTTCTTTAGTAATGATAGGTAATCTAGAATAGATTTGGTCTAAATCATTTTCTTCAAGAAGCTCAAAGCCTATTTCTTTTAATCTATTTCTATAAAATGGATTATTATCGTACAAATAGTTTAATAATTCTTGTAACCTGATTTTTTGATAATATGTAAGCATATGTATTTTCCCTTTCTTAATTTAAATTAAAATTTACAGTACTTTCTTCATCCAATATTTTCCCAAAAAACTTCTGCATCCTTTTTAACTACTCCAAGGATTTCTTGAATCAATAGAGAGTTCTCTTTATTATTAGATTCTAATAACCTTAGATATGAAGTTGCGCATGCAAGTTTGAACTCATCTTTTTCAACTCTGTTATATAAATTCATAGCCTCCTCATATTTATAATTATTTATCAAATATGCAATATGTAACAAATCAACCCACTCTTGTATCAATTTGCTACGAATACGCTCACGCAGGTATCTATATTTGTAGCTAAAATCCAATTGCACAAATTTTATAGCGTTATTAGCATCTTCTTGCATATATTCGATAGATATTTCTAAATCTGAAATTCTAACATCTTTTTTTTCTTTCCAACTTTCACATTCCAAAGCTTCCTTTATATAATTACTATTTTCGGTTTTAGTAACTAATTGCCCAACAAAAACATTTAAATCTCCACATTCAACATCTAGCCACTTTGCCACCAAACGCAAAAACATATTTAATTCAAAATAGTTTATTAAAAATAATCCTTCTTCCAAACTCAAAGATCTAAAACAAGCATTCATATAAAGCATATTATTTTTATACAAGAATTGCCACCAATGTTGACAAGGTTGTGAATACTCACTTTCAACATTAATTGTATCCTTTACGTCAAGAAAGAAAAGGATTCCTCTGGATGTCTGCTTCTCTTTTTTCAAAATATCAACGATTCTTTTCAATTGATTGATTCCATGCCAATCAAATATTCTTTCCCCATCCCGAAGTTCGAAAGAATCCAAATTCAACAAATAATTTCTTGGATAAAAGTTTTTTATTACTTTTAATCTATCTATATTTTCTTTTCCAAAATTTCCAATTACCATTAAAAATTCCAAAAGCATAGCTAAATAGTTACTTCCTAATTTCTTATTATGAAATAATAATTTACGTTTACCAGAGAAATTCAATAAAACAGAATATTTGCAAAAATACTCATGATTATTACTACAAACAATATTACCTTCGTTTAAATTTAATTTCAAATTTTCGTAAAATTCGTATTCATTTTTTCCAGAAATAATAATCATCTTATCTTGTATGATGTTCAAAAGATTTCCAAACACCAAATCCCCTTTCTACTACAATATATTTATGGTTAATATCCCTTACAGCCAGTAAGGAATTACCCATCTTGTTGCTTAAACTGCTATAATGATGGAGCAATCGGTATATCGGCTTCCTTTCCTGGAC